>NZ_OX267714.1:1200000-1800000 GCF_946151045.1 Mammaliicoccus sp. Marseille-Q6498
CGCAAAAACTGCAACAAGAATGCCTAAATCACTACCATTTAAATCTAAATCATGTAGTAAAGTTGGTAATACCGGTATAACGATACTAATTCCTAAAAACATTAGGAATAAATTAAAATATAAAACATTTAACTTTTTGTTCATGTTAGCCCCCCTAACTTGTTACTTTTTACAAATTATATATATTTCCTACTATACCCTAAAGTATTTATTTTAGTTCGTAAATATAAATACAAACTTTAATATATCTAATTTAAAGTGTATAGTAACTATATAGTCAAGCGGAGGAATTCAAAATATGAAAAATATTAATCACATACCTATTAGCGAATTTGCTAGCCTTACAAATATAAGCCGTCAGACGCTTATTTATTACGATAAAATCGACCTTTTCAAGCCAGATTATAAGAACGAAATTGGCTATCGTTATTATTCAGTTAAACAAATTGAATTCATTAATGTCATCACATTACTTAAAGATTTAGGCATGTCATTAAAAGAAATTAAACAATATACACAAGACAAATCGCCCGAATACTTTTTGAATTTAATGCATCAACAAAAAAAGACTATCCAACAACAAAAAGAAAAGCTTAATCATAACGAAATGGTTATAGATGAAAAGATACAGTCTATTAGAGAAGCCATACAAACAGATTTCGAAACCATTACTATGCATCACTTAGAAGAAACGACATTTTATATTAGTGATAATATTAGTAACGTATCAGAACTCGACTTTTTAATATCAATTAATCATTTTGTAGAAGAACTGAAATCCCATGCACTCTACTCTAGCCAACCAATTGGCGTTATCACGAATAGAAGAGAAATTTTAAAACATGAATTTAATAACTACACATATCTATACGTTAAAATTCCAAACAAATATCGCCACTTCGAAAACGCCATCACACTTAAAGGATCATTTTTAGTTGGATATCACGTCGGTAAAGACAATGGCATTAAAAAATCATATAAAAAAATGTTAAAAGAAATCGAACGACTCAATTTAACGATCGGACAATACGTTTACGAAGAATATGTATTCGATTCTGTTATAAAAAACAATGAGAATGAATATATAACGAAGATAATGATAGAAATAGAAAAAGGTTAAGACAAAAGCGTTTAGATTTCGTACAAAAAAACAATCCTGAAAAAAATCAAAATATTTTTTCAGGATTGTTCTCTTTTTGCTTAGCGTACTGCCTTTCATTTTATCGCAAACTTTTTAAAATACGTACATACTTTCCAAATGTATTCGAGCGGTCCATATTTGAAATAAGTTAGCCATATACTAGAAATAAACAACTGTACCACAACAATCATAATCGCAAGTTGACCTGTTACAGTAAGATGCGCTTCGTACATGTTTAATAAATATCCGAATAACAATATCAATAATGTCTGTCCAATATAATTAGAAAGTGCCATTCGACCGTAAAATCTTAAAGGTATTAATAATTTTTGTACGACTTTAAACTGTAAAATTGTCACAAGAAAAGTAAAATAAAAGACTGAAATAACTGGGCTCAGGCGAATAATATTATTTCCTGTTTCATCATAACGATTATTGTACTCACCTACAGACAAACCTGTATGTTGAATCGCCTCATAAGACGGCCCTACATATGTTTGACTCATAAAATATATGCCTACTATCGATATAAGTAATGAAATCACCATAATAATAGCGTAATACATTCTATGTTGATTAAACTTATTATGCAAATCAAACTGAGCAAACGTTAACCCTAATATAAATAATGGTAAAGGCATCACTGTTTTAACATCTACCGAAATGACTAAGAGCAACAATATCAATCCAATGATTAAATTAATCCATTTGTTCATTTTAAATACAGGTAATAAAAACAGTCCAAATATCGCATAAATAAACAACGCCTCTCCTGGTTGTAATTGCATATGTAAGAAACCAAATATCGCAAGTACAACAATTCTTCTTAAATATAATACATATTGATTTTCAGCTTTATCTTTTGCTCTATCCATAAAAATATAAAAACCGATACCGAATAAAAATGAAAAAATTGAAAAGAACTTAGATTCTACAAATAAATCTAAAAATTTTCTATACGCTAAATCATTCATAGAAAAATCATATGTAGAATGTAGTAAAACTGGAATATTCAAAAATATAATGCCCATTAACGCAAAACCTCTTATATAATCTAGCTCATGAATTCTCTCTTTAGTTGAAGTTGGATTCACCACTTATACCTCCTCTTTAATGTCTTGTTATAATTTATCACGTACACCGGAAAATACAACGAACATTATTGTCACATCGACTGTCACATGGGGTTTAGACACAAAAAAAGGACTCAGACATAATCGTCTAAGTCCTAATTCTTACTATTAAAATAACTGCTGAATACCTTCTTCAAAATACGCTTCAAAATATTCTGGTGTATGCGTACCTTCAGGATTAGTCTCAAATATAAAAGTAGAATCTGGATTAATAAGTTTACCCTTTAGCAACTCGACACCTTTATACGTATAAGGAACCATATCACTTATAACATTATGATACCCTACACCTTCCTGCTCGCCTACATACCAATAAATATGACGTGGATATTCAATATCCTTAGCACGCGCAATCAATTCAACAAAATCCGGATACCACATAGAAACAGATATTAATAAATAATGACCAAACAAATGTGGTCTCGTTAATAAAGCATACAATGACGTTAACGCACCAAACGATGCACCACCGATAGTTAAATACTCCGCTTCATCAAATATATGATAATTCTCCTTAAGAAACGGTATTAACTCGTATTCCACTAAATCTAAATACTCGTCAACCTTACCGTCAAAATGTAATCCTTCGACATCCGCTTCCCATGGCGTATATTCACTATTTCTATCTTCAGGCTCTAAACCAACGAACATGATATTTTTAGGATCTTTTTTGATCAATTCGCTAAAAATGTAATCCCCATCTTGAACAATCACAGTTGTAAAAGGCTTAGGATTTTCTTCATTATAATTAGTTGGAAACGCAATTGTTAATAAGCGATTATTCCATAATATTTTTTGTACCTCTTGCATTACAGTTCACTCCCGCTTTCTCTATTCAGTAACAATAAAGAAACATTATCATTTGGGTAGTATAACATAGATATGATGTTATATATAACGTGCAAAAACCACCAACCTTGGATGGTTGGTGGTTTGGGGGATTTTAAATAATTTATATTAAGATTTGCTTGATACAAACTCTTTTATCTTACTTATAACTTTATTCAATTCTTCATCTAACATGTTAGAGCCTGATGGTATACATAAACCATTTTCAAATAAATCTTTAGCATTATCTTCGTTTTCAAGAATGTAATCATATTTATCATACAAAGGTTGCATATGCATTGGTTTCCATACAGGTCTAGCTTCTATATTATTCTCTTGTAAATAGGCAATTAAATCTGAAGATGTAAACCCTACTTTTTTAGAATCGATTGTCAATGCAGTTAACCATCTATTTGATTTAGTATCTGTTAATTCAGGTTGAAAATTAAATCCTTCAATATTACCTAATTCACTTTGGTAAGTATTAAAGATTTCTCTTCTTTTATTTACTCTGTCTTCTAAAACTTCCATCTGTCCTCTTCCGATACCAGCAGAAATATTACTTAAACGATAATTAAATCCAAGTTCACTATGTTGATAATGAATTGCTTGATCGCGAGCTTGTGTAGATAGGAATAAAGCATGATCTATATTTTCTTTATTGTTAGAAACCAACATTCCTCCACCACTTGTCGTAATAATTTTATTACCATTAAATGAGAAGATACCGTAATCTCCAAAGCTACCACTTTTTCTACCTTTATATTCTGAACCTAATGATTCCGCAGCATCTTCAATTAATTTAACGTTAAATTTCTTACATAAGCTTACAATCTCATCCATTTTTGCTGATTGGCCATATAAATTAACGACTAATACTGCTTTTGGTAATTTACCAAGTTCATCATATTTTTCTAACGCTTTTCTTAATGCATATGGAGACATGTTCCAAGTCTCATTATCAGAATCAATGAAAACAGGTGTAGCATTCTGGTATAAAATTGGATTAGAAGTAGCACAGAATGTTAAAGAAGAACAAAATACAATATCTCCTTCAGTTACGCCACATTCAATTAAAGCTAAATGTATGGCAAACGTACCACTACCTAAAGCTAATGAATGATCTAATTGAACATAATCTCTAACTGTTTTTTCGAATTCTGTAACATTTTCACCTAATGGCGCAATCCAATTCTTTTCAAAAGCTTCATTTATATATTTTTGTTCATTTCCGCCCATGTGAGGTGAAGATAACAATATTCTTTCTGACATTTTAATTCATCTCCTAATTGGTTTAGCTGGGGATCCAACTACTATCTGATTATTTCCAATATCATTAACTACTGTTGCTCCGGCACCAACTATTGTATTATCTCCAACTTTTTTAGTTGGTATAACCGTAGCACTCGCGCCAATTTGAGACTTAGTACCTACTTTAACACCACCAGTTAAAGTAGAGTTGGGTGATATATGTGCATAGTCACTAATAACATTATCATGTTCTACAATAGCTGCAGTATTTATAATACAATGTGTGCCGATTTTAGTTTCAGCATTTATAACACATTTTGCCATGATAACTGTACCAAATCCTATATTAACTGAAGGACTAATTATAGATGTTGGATGCTTTAATACTGGATACTTTTCAATAGGTATATCAAGTTTGTTAAATACCTTTTCACGGATACCATTACTCCCAATGGCAATGTTGAAATAGTAATCTTCTTGATACTTTTGAATATTGCTCAAATTATCATAAATTACATCATTTTCTACATAAGGTTCAGATATATTATCATCTAAATATCCTTTAAATGTATACTCGTCACTAAGATTAACAATATCTTTCACTACTTTTGCATGTCCACCATTACCAATTAATAAAAGTGGTTTCATTCCGCACTACCTCTGAATTTTTCCATCGTAACATGGTCAGTCGCACTTATATCTTTACGCTTAATAACATTTACAAACGTCTTATAAATGATAAACATATCTAAAGTAAAAGATTGATTTTCTACATACCAAACATCTAATTTAAATTTCTCGTCCCAAGAAATAGCATTTCTACCATTAATCTGTGCCCAACCTGTAATACCAGGTTTAACAAGATGTCTTTTTCTTTGTTCTTCAGTATAAAGTGGAAGATATTCCATTAATAATGGTCTAGGACCAACTAAGCTTATGTCACCTTTTAAGACATTAATTAACTGAGGTAACTCATCTATACTTGATTGACGTATGAATGTACCTGTTTTAGTCATTCTCTGTTCATCAGGTAACAAATCACCATTACTGTCTCTTTCGTCAGTCATTGTTCTAAACTTCATTATTTCAAAAGGTTTTCCATCTTTACCTGGTCTAGTTTGTTTAAACATGACAGGTTTCCCCATACTTTTTGCAATGAATACAGACGCGCCAATTAATACCGGAGATGCTGCTATTAATCCAGTGGTACTTACGGTAATATCTAATAGTCTTTTTAACATGCCAATTCAACTCCTCACAAACGAATTAAGCTATACTACTTATTTTTCAAATCATTTACACTGTTATCAAATACATTAATTTGTTTTTCAACAACTAAATTTTCATCATAAAGATTAAGTGCTCTTTGTAATCCGTATTCTTTAAACTCCGACAATCTTTCTGGATTAGCTGCCAATGAATCGATATATTTTGCAATCTCATTTGGTGAATTTAAATTTACTAAGTATCCGTTTTCTCCGGATACTACTTCTTCCCTAGAGCCTCTGATATTTGTCGCAATGATTGCATTTTTCATAGCCATTGCTTCAATAATTGATCTAGGCATTCCTTCTCTATATGAAGGTAAGCAATAAATATCACTTAAGTACAAATATTCGTTTATATTCGAAATTTGGCCGGTAAATATTATATTTTCATTCTTTTTAAAATTGTTTACAATATCGATAGCATCTTTATCTCTTTCACTATCAGGTAAATCACCAATTATTATGAATTTAATATTTTTATTAACAACCTTTTCATAAGCATTCAATAAATCAATAATACCTTTTTCTTTCACTAATCTACCTACAAAAGAAACAACTATATTTGAATCTGTAATATTATGTTTTTCTTTTATTGCTTTTATGTGATTTGTATTTATTTGGTTATAGTTAAATTTATTATTGACGTCTATTCCATTACTAATATGCAAATAATTTTCTTTCTTGTTCTTAGATAAAAAGTTATTTTTTTTAGCTACTTCAAAATCTTCTTCACTTTGTGTAAATATATAATCTGTAAATAATCTTCCAATATATTTTTCAATATTAAAATATATTTTATACGCTTTGGTAGACATACCTTCATGGAAATAAAACCCATGCGCAGTATATATTACTACTGGTACTTTAGCTAATTTAGCTGCAATTCTGCCAAGAACAGAAGCTACTGGCGTATGTACATGAACAATATCAGGTTTTAACATCTTAAAGAGTTTAGCCATTAATAAAATCGACTTTATATTGGATAGTGGGTTTATTTGTCTTTCTATAGGTATATTATGAAAATACACACCTTGGTCTTTTATTTCTTGAACATTTGGACCTGAAGTTGATACACAATGTACCTCTATACCTTGTTCTATACACTTTTGATTCAAATTTTTTAATAGTTTAACATGTGTCATATCTATTGCAGCAATTTGAATAACCTTCATATTATAATCTCCAAACTGATTGATCAGCTTTTAAATCGTTATTGTCAATAATTCCTTTAATATCAATTACTACGCCATTATCGCTTAATAAGTTTAAGTAGTCTTTTTTATTGTCTACATATTCATTATGTGATACTCCGAAAATCACAGCATCTGTTTTATTTAAATCATTTTTATCTTTTAAATCTATATCATATAAACTTTTAGCAGTACCTTTATCTGCTTCAACGTCATTAACATCAACATTTATACCATACTCTTCTAGTTCACGAACTATATCTATAACTTTAGTATTTCTAAGGTCAGGACAGTTTTCTTTGAAAGTAAGACCTAATAAATTAATAGTCAAACCTTGTACTTCAATACCTTTTTTCAATAATTCTTTTATAACATTTGTAGCAACATGTTTAGACATATTGTCATTAATTCTTCTACCAGCTAAGATAACTTCAGGATGATGTCCTAATTCTTGTGCTTTATGAGTTAAGTAATATGGATCTACACCAATACAATGTCCACCAACTAAACCTGGTTTAAAGTTTAAGAAATTCCATTTTGTGCCTGATGCTTCTAATACTTCTGTTGTATCAATGCCAACTTTATCAAATATAATTGCTATTTCATTCATTAACGCGATATTCACATCACGTTGCGTATTTTCAATAACTTTAGCTGCTTCTGCAACTTTAATAGAAGACGCCTTATGAACGCCCGCTTTAACAACAGAACTATAAACTTCTGCTACTACATCAAGAACTTCTGGTGTTTGTCCTGAAACAACTTTAGTAATCGTTTCAAAAGTGTGGACTTTATCTCCAGGATTAATACGCTCAGGTGAATACCCAACAAAGAAATCTTCGCCATTTTTTAAATTAGAAAACTTTTCAAGTACAGGTACACAATCTTCTTCAGTTGCACCAGGATATACTGTTGATTCATAAACAACAATAGTATCTTTAGTTAATACTTTACCTACAGTTTCACTTGCTTTAATTAAAGGAGTTAGATCAGGTTGATTATTCTTATTTATAGGTGTAGGAACTGCAACAATAATAAAATCTACTTTGCTAAGTTCCTCTGGGTTACTTGTGAATTTTACTTTACTTGATTTCAAATTCTCATCAGATACTTCATTTGTACGATCGTACCCATCTATTAACTCTTTAACTCTCGATTCATTAATATCAAATCCTACTACCTCTTGTTCTTTACCAAATGCAACTGCAACTGGTAGACCTACATAACCTAATCCTACGACAGCTATTTTTCTATTCATGTCATAATCTCCCTTTTATTTTTAATTTGTTTTTATTTTTATTTTTTATAATAATCTAAATACCAATCAACAAACTTATTTACACCATCTTGTATTGTTGTTTCTGGTTTGAAATCAATATTATTGAATAAATCATCTACATTAGCATAAGTTTCAGGTACATCACCTGGTTGTAAATCCATATAATTCTTTTTAGCTTCTTTGCCTAATTTATTTTCAATTGCTTCAACAAATTCCATTAATCTAACGGGATTGTTATTACCTATATTGTAAATTTTATAAGGTGCGTAAGAAGAACTTGGATCTGGATTATCTCCGCTCCATTCTGGATTAGGTTGAGCTGGTTTTTTAACTAATCTACTAATAGCTTCAACAATATCGTCTACGTAAGTGAAATCTCTCATCATTTTTCCGTGATTATATACGTCAATTGCTTCATCGTTAACAATTGCTTTTGTAAATTTAAATAGTGCCATATCTGGTCTACCCCATGGTCCATATACTGTAAAGAATCTTAAACCTGTTGTTGGTAAATCATATAAATGACTATATGTGTGAGCCATTAATTCATTTGATTTCTTTGTAGCAGCATACAAACTTAAAGGATGGTCTATATTATCTGATGTTGAGAATGGTTTTGAAGTGTTGGCACCATATACAGAACTTGAAGATGCATAAATTAAATGTTCAATTTTATGATGTCTAGAACATTCAAGTATATTTGTAAAACCAACAATATTTGAATCGATATATGCTTTAGGATTTTCTAAACTATATCTAACACCCGCTTGTGCTGCTAAATTAACAACTACTTGAGGTTTTTCTGCTTTGAAAATTTCATCCATTTTTTCATAATCTTCTAAATCAATTTTGTAAAAGTTGAAATTTTCAGTTCCAATAGACTTCAAACGGTCTTCTTTAATAGTCACATCATAGTAATCATTAATATTATCGATTCCTACTACCTCATGATTTTGACTGATTAGTTTTTTTGATAAATGTGATCCAATAAAACCTGCTGTACCTGTAATTAATATTTTCATTTTTATATCTCCTTTATTTTTTTTATTGGTACGCCAACATAAAGTGAATTTTCCTCTGTTTTCTTATTCACTACGGCGCCTGCACCAATTACATTACGTTTTTCAATTACACTGGATCCTAATACTCTTACTCCAGCTGCTATCCAAACATCTTCTTTTATAATGATTCTTTTTTTAGAAACTTTGTTGTATTTAATTGGTGTATCGTAATCATCCCAAGTATGATCTGAAGATATAATAGTACAATGATTTGCGATTGAAACATTGTCACCAATAGTAATTTCACCATATGCATCGATATAATTATAAGCATGAATACTCACATTATTACCTACAGATAAATTTTTAACATTTTTCAGCGTTACGAACTTACCAATAAACACGTTATGCCCAACATATTTAGCATATTTCTTTAGATATAGATATCTGAATAAAATAGGTATTAATCCTTCACTAGTACTAGTAACATCCCAAATTATATTTAATACAATTTTTGGAATTATGTTGATAGGTAATTGTAAAATTCGAATCATTTTTTTTAGTATGCTTTTTTTATTCATTGTATCCTCCTTTTAAAATAAAAATATAAGATAGTAGATGGGGGTAATAATATAATAGAAAATAATCTATCAAAAATACCGTCGAATTTGTGTTTGTTATTTAATCCTGTTTGTAACCATGAAATATCATATAACATTATATTTTTTATTTTTTCTTTAAAATTTGGTAATTGCTTATGTACAAATTTTCTGTACTCACAATAATTCTCTGATGAGACATAATATTGTTTTTTAATACTATTTGTTAGACCATCGGATAAATATTCTACAAATTTTAAAGGTTTATTAATAAGTTTAAAATTATATTTTCTACTATATTCAAATAATTGATATGAAGGAGGCATGTGTCTAGATTTTCCGTGTTGTGGAAATGTCATATCTTTAATTAGTTGTGTTTTAAACACATAACATTTATCACCTTTAACATTATGCTTATAACGTAAATCAACCCAGTTCACTTTATCTAGAGAAGGTAATTTTTCACCTACAACTGTGCCATCTTGATAAGTATCCAATGCTATAAATCCATTTAAAGTTTCATCATTTTGAAATTGATTTATCATAAAATCAACTGCATCATCATAAAACCAGTCATCGCTATCTAGACATGTAAAAATTTCTCCACTAGCTTTATATAATCCAACATTTGTTGCAACGTGTTTACCTGAATTACTTTGCTTTATATAGTTAATTTCAAATGAAGTTGTTTCTAAATTTTTTATATAATCTTCAGTGCCGTCTGTAGATCCATCATCAACAATTAACCATTCAAATTGCTTATTTGTTTGTGATAATAAAGAATTATATAGTCTTTCCAAAGTGGCTTTTCTATTATAAGTTGGAGTAAATATTGTTAACTTCATATTATTCCTTTCCTATTTCAATAATAGTTTTTAAAAATTCATTACCTTTATCTACAGTAACTGGTTTGTTCACCTTAATATTGTTTATCAAAGAATTTACTAATAATGGATTCTCTACTAGTTCAGCAATTTTTTGAGAAATCGTCTTACCATCCATTTCTACGATAAAACCATTAACACCATCATCAATTTGTTCATAGACAGTTTCAAAATTTGTTGCAATTACAGGTTTTTCATAATGTAATGCTTCATCTATAGTATTTGATTTGCCTTCAAATCTAGAAGGGTGTACTAAGAAATCCATTTTCTCTAAAATATTCCCAGTATTAAATACAAAACCAACAGGAATAACTATACTTTCTAATTTATTATCTTTAATCTCTTGATCAAGCCAATTATTTAGTTTTCCCGTACCAATTACATACCATGTAACTGGTACATTTTTTTCTTTTAATATTTTAGAAGCATCAATTAACAAATCTAAACCTTTACCATTATCTAATCGACATATAGTACATATATTTACGGTATTAGGATTTAAATCGAATGGTTCAGTATTTAAATTTTCATACAACTTAATTGGCAAACTATTATAAAAAACTTTCGGAGATATATTAAATATGTTTTTAAAAATATCTGCACACAAGTTTGAAACAGCTAACATTCCGTCAACTTTATCAAAATATTTTGCATCAATATTAAGATCTCTTTTCAAAACTCTATAGTCTGTTCTAATCCACCCAATTTTCTTTTTAGCTTCTATATAATCAACAATATAATATATTGAGTGGCCACCAGAAACACCAATAGCATAATCATATTGTTTTTTATTTCCTTCGCTTTTCCATTTATTATTAATCCAAAAAGATTGTTTTGCTTGAACATTTTTTTGTAATTTCAACATACTTTTAAATAAGAATAAGATGACCTTCAAATTCAATTTTGGATGCAAGAAATTCTTAAACATGTTTTTAAACAAATTTTCTTTTGATAACATTAATAAAGAAAATTTTGATGGAATTTTTATGACATTGACATAACTAGGAAGATATTTAACTAGAGCATCTTGATTATTTAAAATAGTCAAATCTACTTCCACATCTTTATCTTCTAATTCATAAAGTAAATTCAACAAACTTTTTTGAGGACCACCAAAATTAAAATTATTTACTACGAATAAAATTTTCATATCTTCACACCTTTTGCAGGAATACCTACTACAGTTGTATTTTCAGCAACGTCATCTAATACTAAAGACATGGCCCCTATTTTGACGTTATTTTCTATTTTCACATCTCCAAGTATAGTTGCTCCTGCACCTATAAATACATTATCTCCTATAACTGGTGTTCCAGCAGTACCTCTACCACCGATAGTGATATTTTGTTGTATCTTGCAATTTTTGCCTATTTTAGCTTTTGAATGTATAACACACCCTAAACCACTATGTGCAAATATAGTACCTTTTCCTATTTCGACACTTCTTGGTATATCACACGCAAAAACCAACCTGTTTATTTGTTGTAAAAGCCTTGGGAGGATAGGTATATTTCTTTTATAACTAAAATGCATTAACCTTATTGATCTATTCATTAATGATTGATTTTTCATTTATATCACTCCTCATATCTTTTATTACATATAAAACCCAGTACCAATTATTAAATAGTAGTTGGACAATTAGTAAAGGTAACAGTAATGTATATAAATTTGCTTCCCAAAATTGTAATAAAATTAGTTGTAAAAGTACTGTTACAATAGAAGAAACTAAAAATTGTTTAAAATGCGGTATTTTGTTTTTTGTCGATAAGAATGAAGTGAATATTACTTGATTATTGTATAGGAACCTATAAGCTATCGTAATAACCATAGTACTAATACCAAGTAATTTATAATCAGTTCCTATAATTTCTAAAATCCAGTTCCCAAGAAATACTAAAAGTACAAACGATATTAAATTAAAAAAGTAGTTTGTAACTATTGATTTTCTAAATAATTTAAATAATTCATCATAATTTTTCTTAACACGTAAGTAATTAAATTTAGAAAGATACGTATTAAAGTAAGAATTAGATAATGTTAAAATTAGTGTTAATATTTGATTTAATAAACCGAAACGACCAGATATTTCTAATGATAGATAATAAGAACTAAGTATAATTGGAAAGTTAACAATCAAATAATTAGAAAACGACAATACGCCAGTTTTTAATGTATTTGGTAACAACACTCTATAAATATCTTTATTATATTTAATTTTAATTTTATTTTTCGTATCTTTAGTCGCTTTTGAATGATTATAATACACTATTGACTGAAGAACTCTGTTCACTATGACTGAAATTAAATAAGCTAGAGATACCCCAATCAATCCTAATCCTAATAATAGAAAAACAAGAGACAATACTAATTGTACTGATTTAGTCACTATTAATATTTGATTATATGCTTTTATAGAACCTATTCCTTTAAGCACAGCATTCCAATAAGAAAAAGTTATGTTCAATACTATAGATAACATATACAAAAGGTAGGAAATAATTGCGATTTTAACATCTATTTCATTATTGGAAACTTTTATAATATAAACTAATCCAACAGTAACTAAAATGCTAAAAACAATCATACCCATCATTAAATAAATAAATTTTATTGTAGAAAGTACTTTTACAAAATAAGATTCATTAAATTCACCTGTACTGTTATTACCACTATAACCATCACTCTCTATGCTTTTCGCACCTGCCCATAAATAACTAATGTTCCTAGCAATTATTGTCTGAAATCCAAAATCAATTAACATAGCTAAACCATATAAAGAACTAAACGTATACCACAAGCCAAGTTCAGATGCATTTAAATACTTCAATATAATAGGTAATAAAAGAATATTTATACCTTGCACCATGCCAATACTTACATAACCCCAGACAACGTCCTTTTTACCTATATTCATATTGCTCACCTTACTTTAATTAGTTTGTTTAACCAAACTATAAATAATAATATTAAAAAGAAATTTGTCATAAATGATAATAAAATTGTCGCATTTGCCATATTATATAAAGCAAATTTCAAACATAAGTATGTAATGATATACACATTAAACACTGATGAACTTTTTTGTATAATTTTATCCAGGTACATTACCATAATGATTGTTACCCCAGTTAAAATTGGTGCTAATATAAAGCCAAAATATAAATAGCCTTGCCCAATCATTGGTAAAATCTGATCTTGGGAGGTACCTCCACCATAAAAAGTAACGTTAAATTGGTTTAATGCACTTATATGTGTTCCAAACCATGAGTTTACATACATAACTGATCTTGTTAAATCAGATAATATGGCCATAAAATCAAATGGTTCATAAATAAATCTTGTATTTAATGAGTGTGCTACGTTAGAAACTCCAGAAAAGTAGATTTGTAAATCTGAATTTAAACCTTCAAAGATTGACGAATTTGAACTCGTGCCAGTTTCTCCAGAAATTGTACTTTGTTTTAAAGCTGTTGAGACGATTATAAAAACAAAAGACACAACAAACGATAAGAGTCCAATTACTTTAGCATATGGTCTATACAATTTTAATATGGTAAACAATCCAGTTACTAAAGGTAAGATTATACTAAATCTACTAGTACCGACCATAAATGATGCAGAAATCATCACTACAATAATTGATATAACTACATATACAAACCTATTCTTTTTCTCATAAAATTTATGAATCATATTTAATAAATTAACAGTTAATACAAGATGTCCCAGTTGGATGACAGTTAAAAAGAATGAGACAGATACCCCTTCAACGACTTTACTTTTAAGTTCACTAGCAGTCCATACGAAAGAATACCTAGATAGTATTGCTGGATTAGATATTAAAATTGCAATACAAAGTAGTACAAACAACCATCCAAATATATTACTGCTTGATTTTATTTCCTTAGCTTTTTTCACAATATTATCTGTATAAAAGTTTTTATAAAATATTGCGTAAAGTATAAAAATTACTATCATTTCATACATCATTAAATAAACTGCTTTATTTTGAACACTTGTTAATAAAATTTGTCCTCTATTTAAATCTACGCCATATATCGATATTAAAGTTGGTGTTATTATATATCTAATTAACATAGATATATTAACTATAGTAATACCAATATTCTTAAACATATACTTTGTAAAAGAAGGAACAATTATTATTAATAAAGCAAATAATAATGGTAATAAAATAAGGTTATCTGGTTTTTTCGCATCACTAAACATTATTAAAATAGAACTAATGATCGCTATTATAATTATCGAAACTCTATATATTTTAGTCATTTTAAAACTTCCTATTTGCTAGTTTTATAGTTTTCTCTTTAATAATATCTGGATTATTTTTAATTTCTTCTAGATATTCTATAATTTCTTCAATTTTGACACTATTTGTTTTGCCTCTATATATTTTTTCATACACTTGCTCTGGATGAACTTCATTTTTATTTAATAATTCTTCAAATAATTTTTCTCCTGGGCGAATCCCGCTGTATTCAATCCCAATATCTTCTTCACTATAACCACTTAATCTAATTAAGTTTTTAGCTAAATCCACTATTTTTACAGGTTTACCCATATCGAGTACAAAAACTTCTCCACCAGTTGCTAATGCACCAGCTTGGAGTACAAGTCGAGATGCTTCAGGTATAGTCATGAAATATCTTGTCATTTCTGGATCAGTAACTGTAACAGGGCCGCCTGCTTCAATTTGTTTCTTAAATAAAGGAATCACAGATCCTCTAGAACCTAAAACGTTTCCAAACCTTACTGCAACGAAATCAGTCTTTTCAGTTTTATCATTGATACTTTGAATAATCATTTCAGCAATACGTTTAGAAGCACCCATAACATTCGGTGGATTAACAGCTTTATCTGTTGAAACCATTACAAATTTATTAACTTCAGCTAACATAGCTGCTTCTGCCGTGTTTCTTGTACCAAGCACATTATTCTTAATTGCTTCTTGTGGGTTATATTCCATCAATGGCACATGTTTATGCGCAGCAGCATGATAAACTACATAAGGTTTATAAGTTTCCAAAATATTTATCATACGTTGTCTATCCTGCACATCAGCGATGATCGGAACAACTTCAATTCGGTCTTTATATAATCCAATTAACTCTTGATGAATGTGATATATACTGTTTTCTCCATGTCCGAGTAAAATAATTTTTTCTGGCTGGAACTTACATACTTGTCGACAAATTTCAGAACCGATAGAACCACCAGCTCCAGTAACAAGAATTGTCTTATGTGTTAACTCTTTAGAAATTGATGCCATAT
Source organism: Mammaliicoccus sp. Marseille-Q6498 (assembly GCF_946151045.1). Taxonomy (NCBI): domain Bacteria; kingdom Bacillati; phylum Bacillota; class Bacilli; order Caryophanales; family Staphylococcaceae; genus Mammaliicoccus; species Mammaliicoccus sp. Marseille-Q6498. The sequence continues at coordinate 1,215,870 of NZ_OX267714.1, forward strand.
CTAGTTCTACTGGATCTCGGCCAAGTAAATCTTCAACTTCAACTTTTTTAAGTTGATTAACCTCAATTTCACCAGACATCACGTTCTCTATATTAGGCATTTTAAACACTTCAACATTTGAACCTTCACACAAATTATTAATTTCTCTTAATCTATTTTGAGAAAGTGTAGGTATTGCTATAATTATTTTTTTAATACTAAATCTTTTTACTAAATGAGGTATATCTGAAATGTAGCCTTGTACTTTAACACCCGATGCTATAGACATTTTTTGCTTATTTGGATCATCGTCTACAACGAGTACTGGTTCCATTCCCATATAAGGTGTCGTGGTCATTTGTCTAATGAGTAATGAGCCGCCTCTACCCCCACCGACAACAAGTGTTGCTTTTCTTTTCACATTCTTACTTATAAATGCTCTTCTATAGATTCTCCAAGATAATCTTGATCCACCTATTAATAATAGGTGCATCATCCATGTAATGAAATACAATCTCAAGAAAGGTGCGTGATGTGTAATTATTGATACAATAATAACTGTCGCAACTATAGAACTTGTTACTGCTTTAACAATTAATAATAGCTCACTTACGCTAGCATATTCCCATGCTCTATGGTATAAATCGAATATTTGAGCAAAAGCATGATGTGATAATAGTAAAATAATAGATGCTAATATTAATAAACTAATTGAATAAACTTCAAAATATGGTTCTAAGATGTAATAGCCTATAAACACTGAAAATGTAACGATAAGAGAGTCTACGATAAGTAAAATCATTAGTCTCTGCTTAGATGATATATAATTCAAATCTCATTCCTCAATTCTCTATATTAAAATAGACCAAGAAATTTATTTTTCTTAAATTCAATCGGTCTTTGCTTTACTACATCTTTATTTTGAATCATTGCTTCATTATTATTTAATAATGTTTGTAAATCATCATTTAAATTCTTTAACTTTGGTGTGTTAAACAACTTCCCAAATCCAAAGGGTCTTTTTTCTACATGATGTACATCTGAAGCTATAAAGTGTATTAAATTATGATCTATCATATTCATAGATGTTTTTTGAATGTTTTTACCTAACTCACCAGTTAAAGAAGAAGCAGTAAGTTGACTTAATGCTCCTCCATTTATCAATTCGTATAATAAATTAATATCATTTGTGATTGCTTTATTTCTTTCTGGATGCGCGATAACTGGGATAAAACCTTTAGTTTGTATTTCATATAAAAGTTTCTTTGTATAATGCGGCACACTGTTAGAAGGTAACTCTATTAATAAATATTTAGAATGATTAATTCCAAATATTTGTTGTTGTTCTATGCCATCTAATATTTCATCAGTTATACGAATTTCTTGACCTGGGTATAATTTAATATCTAATTGAGCAATTTCAGGAATTTCTTTTAGTTTTTCGATACCTTGCTCAACAGATTTAAAGTCATTCTTGTATCTTGGATGTAAATGGTGTGGTGTTACCACCACACCTGTAATCCCCTGTTCTTTAGCTTGTTTTAATAATCCAATAGCATCTTCTTCAACTTGGGGTCCATCGTCTACACCAATTAGTACATGGTTATGGATATCTATCATTCGTCGTCTTTCCCATAGTAGTAATAATAGCTAGAATTTTTATCTACATTTGCTTTATTTAATACTACTCCAAGAATTTTAGCCCCAGTCTTTTCAATTAATTCTTTACCTTTAATGACAGCGTTACGATCATTCGTTTGCGCATCAAGTATATAAACAACATATTTTGCTGTTTCCGCGAATAATTGAGCATCGGTAACGGTATTTACAGGTGGTGTATCAATTAATACAAAATCATATTCTTCTTGTAACTCATTAAAGATTTTGAAAAAGTTTTCTGATCCTATTAACTCAGATGGATTCGGAGGAACTGGACCTGATGGTAACAAATCTAAATTCTCAACATCTGTTTTATGTATTGCTTTAGATTGGTCAGTTTTGTTTATTATCAAATTGGACAAACCATCAACATTAGTAGTGTTAAATAAATAATGTTGTGTTGGTTTTCTCATATCTCCGTCTATTAATAATGTTTTATAGCCAGCTTGTGCATAAGTAATAGCTACGTTTGAAGAAATTGTAGATTTACCTGCTGAAGGCTTTTCAGCAGTGAAAACTACAGACTTCACATTACTGTCTGCCGTAGAAAACATAATATTCGTACGTATTCCTCTAAACTTTTCACTAATAACTGATTTAGGTTTATCAATCGTAATTAATGGGTTTGTATTTTTATCTTTCTTCTTCGCCATTATTTCAGCCTCCTTCTATTTATTAAAGTCCTGTATTGTACCTAATACTGGTAAGTTTAAAACTTCTTCTACTTCATCTTCTGTTTTAATTCTCTTGTCTAAAACTTCTTTTAAGAAAATTATGATTATCGCAATTATAAGACCAAAGAATATACTAATAACTGCATTAACAACTGGTTTTGGTGAAACTTTAGATCCTTTATCGTCAGCCTCTGATAACACAGAAACGTTATCTACATTCATAATTTTACTTGCATCTTTACTAAACACTTGTGCAATTTCGTTTGCAACTTTACTTGCTGTTTTACTATCTTTATTTTCAACAGCTATGTTTAAAATTTGTGATTCTGCTTGATTGCTTACAGTAAGCATTCCAGATATTTCTTTACTAGAATATTTACCTTTTAAATTTTTAGAAACTTTATCTAGAATTCTCGGACTTTTTATAATTTCCGAATATGTATTCACTAGTTGTAAATCAGATTGCACTTGTTGAGCCATCGCTTGACTATCCATTTCTTTTTGATTAACAAGCACTTGTGTTGAAGCTGAGTATTTAGGTGTTATTAAGAAAAATGTAATAACCATACTCAAGATGAGAAAAACTATCGGTAAAATAATTAGTAACTTTAAGTTCTTCTTTAAAATTGTAAATATTTTGCTTAAATCAATTGATTCTTCCATAATATCCTCCGTTTATATCTATATTAATACTATTTACTACTTAATATAATGCATTTTAATTATACAACAAATGTCAGTAATTACAATTGCGTTTTTGTTGACAAAATAAAATTAAGTAATTTAACTATTATTCAACCTCTGTTAAGCATTGATATTAACGAATTTATAATTATCAGAAACTTTTATTAAAATTTTGTAAATTATTTATAAATCAAAGAAAACAGTCCCAAATATTCTTGAATCATCTTATTAAAATTATTTTTTCAAATAAATGTAATATTTTAATAATTGAATAAATCCTAATTATTTAACGCTTATATTTAAAAAAACAAAAAACCAAGCAAATCTAATAGTTGCTTGGTTTTTTGCTTAGCTTAGTTGCTTGGCTCATATCATTATTTACTTCTCCCATCATCCTCGCTCGTTTGCTTTACATTTGTATATAATGCCTTTTACTGTTTCTGTAATGGCGTCTTTGCTTGGTTTCAGGATTTGTTGGGGATTGAATATGTTTTGGTCTTCGGTTAGTGTTTTTCTTAATTGATTGCTCCATGCGATGTTGATTTCTGTGTTGAAGTTAATTTTTGCGTGTCCGAGTTTGATTGCTTTTACTAGGTCTTCGTCTGAAATACCTGAGGCGCCGTGTAAGACGAGTGGAATGTCGATGGCGTCTTGTATTTCTTGCATTTCTTTAAAGCCTAAGTTTGGTTCTCCTTTGTATTTACCGTGTACGGATCCTAGTGCTGGTGCGAGTGTGTCGAGTTCCGCTTCTTTTGCGAGTCTCACGCAGTCTTCTAGTCTTGCATATTGGACATTACCTACTACACCGTCTTCGTTTCCTCCTATAGCGCCGACTTCTCCTTCTACGATTACATCGTGCTTATGTGCGTATTGTACGACTTCTTTTGTTTGTGCGATGTTTTCTTCTATTGGTAGTTTTGATCCGTCAAACATAACTGAGTCGTATCCTGCGTCGACTGCTTTTTTACAGCCTTCTATGCTCAATCCGTGATCGAGGTGAATAATGACGGGTACTGTGATGTTCATGGATTGTATTTTGTTTTTAATCGTCTTGCAAATAAAGTCGTATCCTCCAAGAAAGTCTATTACTTTATCCGTCGTTCCTAAAATAATCGGGGAACGTGTTTCTTCTGCTGCCTTCAATATGCTCTCAATCCAAATTAAACCATTTACATTAATTTGAGGGATTGCATAGTGTTCATTTTTTGCTTTGTGTATAAATGATTTCATTAATTTACGTTCCACCTTTCTTTTTTATTTATAGTGTTTTAGGTTGATTTGAATCTAATGATTCTTTACATTTCATTGCAATTTCTTGTGCTTTATATCCGTCTTCGATTGAGCATAGTACGTCTGTATCGTTTAAAACAGCTTCGATAAATCCGTCCATTTCTATTTTGTATGCTTCGCTATATCTTTCTAAGAAGAAGTATGGTGGGTTTTCTTTAGAAATACCGTCTTCTTTATGGAATGTTAAAGTTGATGTTTGTTCGTTACCGATGTCTATCGCGCCTTTGTCTCCTAAAACTTCTACACGTTGATCATAGCCGTATACGCTTCGTCTACAGTTCTCAATAATCGCTAATGATCCGTTAGCAAATTTCAATGTTACGAGTGCTGTATCGATATCGTCGTATTCTGCAATCTCAGGATTCACAAGTGCGCCTCCTGTTGCGTATACTTCTGTTACTTCTGACTGCATTAAATATCTTGCCATATCAAAGTCATGAATGGTCATATCCATAAATAATCCGCCTGAACGTTTAATGTATTCAATCGGTGGTGGCTCAGGGTCTCTTGATGTTATGCGTAAAGTTTGTATTTCACCTAACTCACCTTTATTTAAAATTGTTTGAAGTTGTGCAAAGTTTTTATCGAAACGTCTGTTAAAGCCCATTTGTAATTTAACGTTTGTTTTTTGTACTGCTTCAAGTGCTTCTTTCGCTTGATCTAATGATAAGCTAATTGGTTTTTCACAAAAGATATGTTTTCCTTTTGCGCTTGCTGCTTTAATAATATCTACATGTGTGTCTGTTGGAGAACAAATGACTACAACATCTACTTCTGGATCGTTAATAATATCCATGTGATTTTTCGTTTTATTTTCTATACCTGCTTTTTCAATCCAATCAACCATCTTGTCACAATATAAATCTGAAATCCATTTAATTCTTACGTCTTTATGCGTTCTTAAATAGTTGATATGTAATTGACCGATACGTCCTGCGCCAATCACTCCAAATGTTAATGTCATAATTTATTTCCTCCTAGTATGCTAATCCAATTGGTGAGAATAGAATGTAAGTACCAATTACGACAACGATGATTATTCCACCTACTAAATATCTATATTTCCAAGGTGTTATATCTACTTTTGCGTAATTTACACTGAAATCAAACTCATCTGATGGTTTCCATTTATTGAATAATGTAACGATTAGTAAATCGATGAAGAATAATACGCTTAATACGTATAAAAAGTGAATTTCTGTTATAAACACTTTTGAAAGCGCATACAAAACAATGTGTAAAATAAACATCACTTTAGCGCCTTGCTGTGATGTACGTTTAGCAAAGAATCCAACTAATACGAGTACTAATAATGGCATATTGTATATTCCGTTGAACTCTTGTACGACTGCATATAATCCTTGTGGGAATAATGAAATCATTGGTGCGATAATAACAACAATCACACCGACAAGTACGGTTACAATTCTTCCTACTCTGGAAATTTGTTTGTTGCTTGCTTCTTTGTTCATAATTGATTTATAGAAATCTAATGAGAATAATGTTGCTGTACTGTTTAATGAACCTACGAAAGAACTTAATATAGCTCCAAAAATAACGGCTCCAAATAGTCCGTATGCCCAGCCTGGCAATACTTCGTTTACTAACATTGGGTATGCATTATCAGGATTTGTTACTTTATCACCTAACATATTGAATGCTAATACCCCTGGGAATACTAAGAATAATGCACCAAATATTTTGAACGTACCAACGTACATTGCACCTTTTTGAGCTTCTTTAAGGTTTTTACCTGCTAATGCTTTTTGTACGATCATTTGGTTTGTACACCAGAAGAATAAATTGTTAAAGAACATACCAAAGAATAATGTTGGCCATGGTACGATTTTTGAATCAATTGCACCAATTGAGTTTAATTTTTCCGGCGTATTTTTTACAACTTTATCAAATCCATGTAACAAATTTCCATCACCGAACATAATTAATCCTAATGCTGGAATTGCAAGTCCACCAACGATTAAACCTAGACCGTATATCGAGTCACTATGTGCACTTAACGATAATCCACCGATAAATAAGTAAATGATACCTACTATACCGATTCCTGTAGATATAAGAATAACTGCTGTCATATCACTAATATTTAACATTTCACTTACGTTGAATATCTTATTAAATACAAGTGCACCTGAATAGAGTACAACCGGTAAGAAAGATACTACATATGTAAATATAAATAGTAATGATACGAGTCGTTTCGTGAATGTATCAAATCGCATTTCAATAAAATCTGATACCGTATCTACGCCGTATCTAAAGTATCTTGGCAAGAATACAAGTGCTAAGATGACAATCGCAACTGATGATGTTACTTCCCATGCCATAACTTCCATACCAGCCATGAAACTTTGACCGTTCTGACCAACAATTTGTTCTGTTGATAGGTTTGTCATAATAATCGTTGAAGCGATTGTAAATCCGGTTAAACTTCGCCCACCCATAAAGAATCCGTCTGAATTCTGAGTGTCGATTTTTCTACTTCTTAAATATGCATATAATCCTACTAAAAAGATAATTAAAATAAATGAAATTGCTGCAAACATACTCATGTTAAATTCCCCCCTTGTGAAGTATGAAATACTCCTTCCAATCATTATTCATTTTATTGGTACTGTAAGATATATTCTTTTGCTTTTTTTGCGTAAATAAACGGGTTTGCAACTGCTGGATCTTGTTCAGCTTCAACAACAATCCAACCTTTATAACTTGATTCATAAATTAAATTTAATATCGGCTCAAAGTCAATTACACCATCTCCTGGTACAGTGAACATGCCATCTTTAACACCATCTAAGAAACATTTACAATCTTTATCTACCGCTTCTTTAACGTCTGGTCTAATATCTTTGAAATGGATATGTTTAATTCTATCTTCATGACGTTTAAATATATCTAACGGATCTTCTCCTGAAAGTACGAGATGACCTGTATCAAATAATAGAGAAACATTTTCTTTAGTCGTTCTTTCCATTAATATGTCGATTTCTTCAGTCGTTTGAACACCAGTACCCATATGATGGTGATAAACAATTTCCATACCTTTTTCATGGGCTAACTGACCTAACTTTTCTAAACCTTCGACTAATAAATCCCATTCTTCATCCGTAAAAACTGGTTTTTCTTTAAATAGCGCTTTTGTTAAATCACCTTGAATACTATTGCCTTGTTCAGAAACGACAATGACTTTCGCACCAAGTGCATGTAAGAAATCTCTATGTTTTATAAATGCAGCTTCTGTTTCTTCATAAGGTTTTGAAGTTAAATACAAGCTAATCCAAGCGCTCGCTACAGATAATCCTCTTGGTTCAAGAAAAGTCTTTAATACTTCAGGATCTTTCGGATATTTGTTACCAATTTCTGTACCTTCATATCCAGAAAGCGCCATTTCACTAATACATTGTTCAAATGAGTTCTCACAACCTAATTCAGGCATATCATCATTCGTCCATGCTATTGGCGCACATGCATAACGGATTTCTCTCGTCATATTACTCACCTCATAATGTCATAATTTTCTTTGATTCAAATGATTGTTGCATCGCTATTGCGACTTCAGTACTTTTTAGACCGTCTAAACCTGTAATTGATGATTCTTCTTTATTTTTAATAGATGATACAAATGCGTTTAATTCATTAATAAATGCTATTTTAAATCTTTCTGGAAAATGCCCTGATGTCGGTCTTACAACACCATTTTTGTCATATAAAGTGACTAAGTTCTTTTCTGGGGCATTACCAATTCTAATCATGCCTTCAGTGCCTATAATTTCAGTTTCAACATGATAACCATGTTGAGCATTTCTTCCTGCTAATAAATAAGCAATCGTTCCGTCTTGTAACTCTGCTAAACAAGCACCCGTTTCTAATTCTTCACATTCAGTTAATTCAGGTGCTGCGATATTATTTCCTAGGGAATAAACTGTTTTAAATTCTTCCCCCGTAAACCACCGAACTAAATCAATATCATGAATCGACATATCTAAAAATATGCCTCCACTCGCACTGTTTTTAGCAAATTGTATAAAGCTATCAAGCCCTGCACTTGGATCAATGCCGTAACAGCGCATAGCCGTAATTTTGCCTAACTCACCATTATCAACCGCTTCTTTCGCAAATTGATAAGATTCATCAAACCTACGCATAAACCCTAATTGGAATATTTGATCTGGATGTTGATTAATTTTTTCAACTAATTGTTTAATATTCTCTAATTCAAGTCCTATAGGTTTTTCTGAAAATACATGCAAGCCTTTATCTAATGCTTGTGTAATTTGAACGGCATGGAATCCGCTCGGTGATACGATGACGACTGCATCTAATTCTTTGTTCTCTATCATTTCTGTATATGATGTATAACAATGTGCCACACCTAGCTCTTCACGTGCGTAGTCTAATTCTTGTTCAACGACGCTTGCTACAGCATAAAGTTCAGCGCCATTAACATGATTGACGATATTTGATGCATGGACTTTACCAAGCCTACCTAATCCAACTTGTCCTATTTTAATTGTTGCCATGAATTACACCTCCTATTTAATAAAGTTTCGCTGATTTCATTGCTTGTTGTTTTTCTTTAAAAGCTTGTTGTACAGATAGTTTGTCGCTTTCTTCAGAAACACCAACATTCCAAAATGATTCATAGCCATCTGTCATCGTTTTAGGTAATGTTTTGATTTCAATCAATGTAGATTTTGTTTCTTTTTTAGATTGTTTGATTGCTTCTTGTAAATCTTCAACGTTATTGACACTATATGAAACGGCGCCGTATCCTTCAGCAATTTTTCTATAGTCAATGTTCATTACGTTGTCGTTGTAATCTTTAAATTCTGTACAAAAACTGTCACTACCATTGCCCATTTGTAAGTTATTAATACAACCAAAGCCACTATTATCAAAGAGAACGATGTTGATTTTATAGTTGTACTGTAAGGACGTTACGAGTTCTGTATGCAACATAAGGAAACTGCCATCACCAACGAGTGCGTATACTTCTTTGTTAGGATTGGCTATTTTCGCACCGACTGCAGCACCAATTTCATAGCCCATTGTGGAGTAACCGTATTCCATGTTGTACGTATTAAATACAACTGTTTCCCATAAACGTTCTAAATCGCCTGGCAGTGAGCCTGCCGCAGCAACTATGATAGCGTCTTGATCTATCGTTTCATTGACTGTAATTAAAGCGTTCGTTTGTGGTAACTCCGTATTTAATGTAGTAACGTATTGGTTTAATTGATCTGAATCAAAATGACCGGCAATTTCTGGTTCATATTGATCTTGCTGGATATTGATTCGAGATAAACGTGCGCGTTCTTCGTTCCATTGTTGTTTAATTTGAGTAACCGTATCTTTAACGTCGAATTGATGATTTTCTAGTTGATTGACTAACTCAATTAAAGAGGCTTTAGCATCACCTACAACTTGGATAGCATCTAGTTTGTAGGCATCTACTCGATTGACGTTAATATTAATGATTTTAGCTGAGTCAAAATTGATTGCTGTTTTTGAACTTGTCGTAAAGTCTGAATATCTCGTTCCGATACCTACGATAACGTCAGCGTCTTTTGCATAAGTATTTGCTGCTAAGTTTCCTGTCACACCTAATCCACCAAGATTTAAAGGATGTGTTGCTTCTATCGTTGATTTACCAGCTTGTGTTTCAGCCATTGGTATATTGGTACGATCCATTAATTGTTTAATAGCATCTTGCGCTTCTGAATATTTAGCACCACCACCTACGATTAATAGTGGCTTTTTAGCGTTTTTAAGTATATTTGTCGCTGCTTCAATCGCACGTTTAGACGGCTCTACTCGATCAACGTAATGTACACGTTTTTCGAAAAATGACTCTGGAAAATCAAATGCTTCTCCTTGTACATCTTGACTGAGTGCAATTGTGACAGGCCCCGCAGTTTGTGGGTTTGTCATCACTTCAAACGCTCTAATCAGTGCGGACATAATTTGTTCTGGTCTCGTGATGCGGTCAAAATATCTTGATAAAGGTTTCAATGCATCATTCGTTGTAATACCAATACTTTGAGGGTTCTCAATTTGTTGTAGTACTGGGTCAGGTTGTCTTGTCGCAAATGTATCACCAGGTAAAAATAATACTGGAATATGGTTCGCAGCGGCTGTTCCTGCAGCAGTCACTAAGTTTGCTGATCCTGGACCAACTGAAGATGTCACGGCAAATATTTTCTTTCTTAAACTTTGTTTACTAAATCCAATCGCAGTATGTGCCATGCCTTGTTCATTTTTACCTTGAATGATTTTCAATTCATCTTGATATTGAGATAATCCTTCACCAATTCCAAGCACGTTACCATGGCCGAAAATGTTCATGACACCTTCAACAAATCTCGTTTCTTCTCCATCTATTGAAATATATTGTTTTGTTAAAAATTTAACGATTGCTTCACCAGTCGTTAATTTCACTGTGTTGACCATATTCAAAACCACCTTAAGATTGTTCTTTAATTAAATTTTCTATATCTTCAACTGTAGGCATCGCTTCTGATGAGCTATGACTACTTACAACAATTGCAGCAGATGCCGCACCGTATTTGAGTGCTTCTTCAACTGGTTTACCTTTTACGATTGCGTATATAAATGCAGCAGCATATGAGTCACCCGCACCGAACGTCTTCACAACATTTGCTTTGAAAGCTTTACCTTCGTAAGTGTTACCTTCTTTATCAAAAGCATATGACCCTTGCACACCGTGTTTAATCACGACTAAACTTGGCGTTTTTTCAAATAAAAGTTCACTAATTTCTTTATCTGAAATGGATTGATAGCGTTCTACCATGTCGAATTCATCTCTCGTACCGATGACAATATCAGCTTGTTCTGCAATTAATTCTAAATAGATAGATGTTTCTTCAGTATTCGCCCAATTATATGGTCGATAATCTAATTCAAAAATAACTTTCACACCATGTTTTTTGGCTAATAATAAAGCTTTTAATACCGCTTCTCTCGATGGTGATTGAGCTAAAGCTGTTCCTGAAATAAGCAAATATTCTGAACCTTTAATGTATGATTCATCAACATGTTCAGGTGCAAGATACAAATCCGCAACTTCTTCTCTATACATGAGAATGCTTGATTCTTTAGGACTTTTGATTTCAGTGAAAGTGAGACCTGTTTTATGACCATGCTCATCAACATGTATTTGTGATGTGTCTACGCCTACTTCTTCAAAATAATTCGTAATAAATCTACCATGTTGATCGTCTGAAACATTGGCAATCATACCAACATCCAGACCTAATTTTGCTGAACCAATCATGATATTTGCTGGGGAACCACCAACATATTTACTAAACGTTGATGTTTCTTCCATTGGTCTATTGATTTCTTTAGCGTTTAAATCTATTGCAGCACGACCAATTGCTACGATTTGTTTCTTGTTAGCCATTTATGTGCACTCCTTTTATTCGCGATCAATAATCCATTCGTGATCTGGTTGATTATAGAATTTCCAAACTTTTTTAGGTCCTGCCATAACATTTAAATAATAACCGTCGTAACCATCTGGAACTGCAACTGGATGATAGCCTTTTGGTACAACGACAACATCACTATGTTCTACTGCCATCGTTTCATCTAGTGACAAATCATCTGTAAATACGCGTTGAAATACAAATCCTTTACTTGGATTCATTTCGTGATAATACGTTTCTTCAAGTAAAGATTCATTCGGTAAATTATCCACGTCATGTTTGTGTGGAGGATAGCTCGACCAGTTTCCTTGATCTGTATACACTTCAACGACTAACAATTTCTCACTCGCAGTATGTGTATCCGGCAAAATATTATGAACGTGTCGTTTATTAGAATATTTACCTCTGTCTTCAACAGAATTCTCACTAGCAGGAATCAATTGAGTAGCTCTTTCTTCATCTGCTGGTGAATAACATAGTACAACTCTTGAATTTTTGTTAGCTGTTATTTTGATATCGTGATTTTTTGAAATAAAAATGCTATCTGTTGGCACTTTTTCAAAAACTGAATCTCTCGTACCAAGATCTTTATATGTTTCTTGTCCGTCAAATACATCGATGTTGCCTGTTAAAGCTACAATACAAAGTTCAAAGTCACCAGTTGATTCTTCATAAACACCTTGTGCTTTAATATCTAAAACTTTAAAACCGATATAATTTAAATTTATGTCATTAGGTTTCAAATCGTGGATAACTTGTACATCATCGCTATATGGATGATGTACAGGTTTTTTTAATAATTGAGCCATTTCTCTATTCACTCCTTAATATTGTGGGTCACCATGACGAGCTGTTACAACTTTACGATGTGTATAGAAATCAATGCTATCTTTACCATTTGCATGTAATGAACCATAGAACGATGACTTCCAACCTGAGAATGGGAAGATTGCCATTGGAGCAGGTACACCTAAGTTAATACCTAACATGCCAGCGTCAATATTTTCTCTGAAGTATCTAATAGATGATGCACTATCTGTAAATAAGCAAGCGCCATTAGCAAACTCTGATTGATTCGCTAATTTGATGCCTTCTTTTAAATCTTTAACTTTTACAATCGATAACACTGGTGCGAAAATTTCGTCTTGCCATAATTTCATGTCTGTTGTGACATCTTCAAAAATAGTCGGTTTTACGAAATATCCGTCGTCTTTGTTGTCGCCTCTACCGTCAAGAACAAGTTTGGCACCTTCAGCAATACCTTGATCAACGTATTTCAATGTGCGTTCTTTATTTTCTTCACGAATGACTGGTCCTAAAAATACATTTTCTTCTAAGCCGTTTCCGATGACGATATCTTTAGAAGCTTGTACAAGTTTTTCTTTGAACTCATCGTACACACCTTCTTGAACGGCCACTACTGCAGCGGCCATACAACGTTCACCTGCTGAACCGAATGCTGCACCAATCACATCTTTAACTGCTCCGTCAATGTTTGCATCATTTAATATGATCGTATGGTTTTTAGCACCTGTTAAACATTGCGCGCGTTTTAAGTTCTCAGTCGCTTTCTTGTATACGTATTCTCCAACTGGTTTAGAACCAACGAAAGATACAGCTTTAATATGTTCATTTTCGCAAATACCATTTACGACATCGTGTGCACCATGAACAACATTGAATACACCTTTAGGGAATCCTGCTTCTTCAACTAACTCTGCAAGTTTGTTTACTAATAATGGTGTCTTTTCAGAAGGTTTCATAACAAAAGTATTACCTAACGAAATCGCCATTGGGAACATCCAACAAGGGACCATCATTGGGAAGTTAAATGGTGTGATACCTCCGACAACGCCTACAGGATATTTGTAGCTTGTCCCTTCAATATTTGTTGCGATACTGGATAATGAATCTCCCATCATTAATGAAGGTGTGCCTGCAGCAAATTCAACGTTTTCGATACCTCTTTGAACTTCGCCTAAAGCTTCTGATGTGTTTTTACCGTTTTCTTTAGTAATAATTTCTGCTAATTCGTCTTTATTGTCTTGTAATAATTGTTGTAGTTTGAATAAAAGTCTTGCACGTTTAGGTACTGCAACTTCTTTCCATTCTTGGAAAGCAACGTGTGCTAACTTTGCCGCTTCATCTAATTCTTCACGAGTTGATACGGGTACTTTAGCAATAACTTCTTTCGTAGCTGGATTTAAGACATCTAATGTTTCATTACTCTTCGAATCTTTCCATTCACCGTTAATATAATTCTTCAAGATTTCTACCATTTTCAAATCCTCCAGTTATTATTTTTGTGAAGTAACCGCTTACAAAAAGCGTCAAAAAAATTTGAGTACTTTTTGATAACATATTGGTTACTTGTTGGCACAATATTATAATAAACTGAAAACTATGTCAACTTTTGAGTAACTTTTTATTGTTTAGGTTGTTAATTACCATATTTTTGGGTATATTGTAAGAAATGGGGGAATTACAAATGAAATCAAAACGAATTTATGAAATCGAATCGTTCATAAAAGAAAATAAGACTGCTTCCATCGAAGAATTAAAAGAAACGTTCAATGTATCCATTAATACGATTAGACGTGACGTCAATCAACTCGTTGAAATGAATATTGTAAAAAAAGTGTACGGGGGCATTGAAGTTTTAGAAAATGCACATAAAGCAGTCGATTATCAAGAGAGAAATGTAGAAAATTTGCATGCGAAAAAATATATTGGGGAACTCGCAGCAAAACAAATTAATCCTAACGATATTATTTATATCGATACAGGAACGACAACAATACATATATTAGATTATGTAGATAAAAATCTTTCATTCACTATTATTACGAATAGTTTGGACATAATGAATAAAGCATCACAATTTAAAAACGTGAACTTATTTATAATCGGTGAAAAATACAAACCAAGAACAAGATCATTTATCGGTATCGATACAAATATGCTGATAGATAAATTCAATATTAATAAATGCTTTATGGCAGCTACTGGGGTCAATATTCAGAACGGACTATCCAACTCAGAAATGGAAGAAAACCTAATCAAACAACATATTACTAGAAAAGCCAGAGAAACATATATACTAGCAGACTATAGCAAGATGGGAAAATCAACACTGTTAACATACTGTAATTTAGTCGACATCAACAAGATGATTACTAACCAAAAGCCACCAGAAGAAATCAGTCGATATTGCGAAGAACACGATATAAGTGTGGAGTATTAGATTACAACGTGGCGGTCCGATGATGTAAGGAATTGGGTTAGTATGTTTGTGATTTTGAGGTAGTATGTCGGAGAATTTAGTTGGTGTCGGGAATTTTGGTGGTAAGCCAAATGCATTAAGAGTAAGGATACTAATAAAACTTAGTGGAAACGGTTGGTACGAAGATTCTAAGTTGCAAGTGGGGGCTGACTTGCAACTTAGACCGTTCCTATATTGCATGTGGCGGCTGACTTGCAACTTAGACCGCCTCTATATTGCTAAACTTACCATTCTTGCAACTTAGACCGCTTCTATATTGCTAAACTCATCATTCTAGCAACTTAGACCGTTTCTATATTGCTAAACTCACCATTCTAGCAACTTAGACCGTCTCTATATTGCTAAACTCATCATTCTAGCAACTTAGACAGCCTCTATATTGCTAAACTCACCATTCTAGCAACTATAATGACTGGTTTCGCCTTTCTAACGAACATTACTCGGCAGTTGTGTTCGTTAGCAACACTAATCTTACTAACAAAATCATCCGAATTCTTATCAAAGTGGTTCAGGGCGTAGACACGTTTGTCTACGCCCTCGTTCATTACAAACAAAAAAACAATCCTGAAAATTCGCTCAGAATTTTCAGGATTGCCCCTCTTAAATAATCATATTATCTATCAGTCTTGCTTGTGAGAATTTGACTGCTATTGATATAAAGATTTGGCCTTCTATTGTTTCTTGTTCGACTAGTTCTGGATAGCTGTATACTGCGACTTCTACGATTTCTCCGCTTACGTTTTTTTCTAAGTAAGTTTTAATGGCTTCAATCAAGACGCTGCTTTGTCTTTCGCCTTCATCGTATAATACTTTCGCGATGCCTAAGCTTTTTGATAAGTTAATGGCTTCTGCTCTTTCTTCTGCTGTTAAGTATATATTTCTTGAGCTTTTGGCTAAGCCGTCTACTTCTCTTACAATTTCAATTGGTATGATTTGTACGGAATGGTTAAATTCTTCTACCATTTTTTCAATTATTGCCAGTTGTTGTGCGTCTTTTTTACCGAAGTATGCTTTTGTTGGTTGTATGATATTAAATAGTTTATTTACTACTGTTACTACGCCGTCAAAGTGTCCTGGTCGTTTTTCGCCTTCTAATACTGAAGCTAAGCGCCCAACTGTGATCGTCATGCCTAATTCGCCTGGGTACATTTCTTCAACGCTTGGATGAAATACGTAATCTGCGCCAACTTGTTTTAATTTTTCTAAGTCTGCTTCGAATGGTCTTGGATAGTCCGCGAAGTCTTCGTTCGGTCCAAATTGTAATGGATTTACGAAAATACTTACGACTGTTATATCATTTTTATCTAATGATTGTTTCACCATTTCTAAATGACCGTCGTGTAATGCGCCCATTGTTGGTACTAATCCGATTGTTTTGCCGCTTGCTTTATATTCTGATGAAATGTCCATCATTTCTTTAATTTTTTCAACTACTTGTGTCACTTGTTGTCCTCTCCCATCACTTTCTTTTTGTAAGTATGCGCTTCTGAAGGGAATGCCCCGCTTTTTACTTCTTTGTTGTAAGCTTTTAATGCTTCGACACCATTTGAAAAGTCACCGTATTGTTTAACAAATTTAGCAACGTGTTCTGATCCGTAATTCAACAAATCATGATATACCAATACTTGTCCGTCAGTACCTTTTCCCGCGCCGATACCGATAACAGGAATCGTAAGTTCGTCACTGATTACTTTGGCTAAGTCACTTGGTATGGCTTCTAATACAGCCATTACTGCACCTGCCGCTTCAACAGCCTTCACATCTGCAATCAACTGTTGTGCTTCTTCTTTAGAGCTTGCTTGTAATTTATAACCTGTAATCCCGACACTTTGTGGTGTTAACCCTAAATGTGAGACGACGGGTATACCGATTTTTGAGCAACGTGCAATTAATTCTGTATGCGTACCTTCTATCTTAATTGCATTTGCTTTCGTCGATTGGTATAACAAAATCGCATTTTTAATATCTGTTGCTTCGTCAATTCCTACTGCACCAAAAGGCACATCAACAATGACAAACGTATTCGGTGCGCCTCTTCTTACAGCTTTAGTGTGGTGAATCATATCTTCCATTGTCACTTCAACTGTACTTTCATATCCTAATACGACCATACCTAATGAATCTCCGACAAGTATCGTATCAATATCTGCTTGTTCTGCTTGTTTAGCACTTGGATAATCATATGCTGTAATCATAGAAATTTTTTCATTTTGATCTTTCATCGTCAACAATTCTTTAATTGTTTTCATCGCGTACCGCCCCATCATTTTTGTTATTATGTATATACTACCACTGAAAGGAAAATAATAAATGAAAAAGTTTGGAATAATCGGTCCTGGCGCAGTTGGAACTGCTATCACATACGCCCTTCTTCAATCTGGTCAAAATGTATCATTATATGGAAAAACAAATCAAGAAATTGAATTCCAAGAATATCACCATGATGACAAACATCAAATTCCAGTTCAATCATTACAAACTGCTCATGAAAAACATGACATTTTATTTATAGCAGTTAAGACGACTCAACTTGATGACATCATTCCTTACCTCAACAATATCATTCATTCAAATAGCATGATTATTTTAACTCAAAATGGATACGGACAACTAGATAAAATTTTTCACTTTTGTAAATATCAAGCTGTCGTTTATATAAGCGGCCAAAAAGATAAAAATTTAGTTACGCATTTTAGAGATTGGACACTTAAATTACCAAGAGACGAACACACTTTAGAACTTCAAAATTTAACGCAAGATAGCCTGTTAAACATTGAATGTCTTGAGGATTATCGAGTGCAAGTTTGGTATAAATTGATTGTCAATTTAGGTATTAATACAATCACGGCGATTACAAAACAGCCAGCAAAAGTTTTAAAGTCAGACGGTATCGAAGCACTTTGTTATAACTTATTATCTGAAGGTAAAAAAGTGGCGCAAGCTGAAGGTATTCATTTTCAAGATGATTTAGAAGAGAGCATCATGAATATTTATAGAGGATATCCTGATGATATGGGGACGAGTATGTATTACGACACAATGAATCGTCGTCCTTTAGAACTTGAGTATATACAAGGGTACATTTATCGCATGAGTCAAAAGCATAAACTAGACACCCCACTTTTAGACAGCACGTATGCTATTTTAAAGACATTTCAACCTGAGTAAGTAAACTGCTTTTCGTTTCAGATTTCACTGTATGGGTATTGGATAACATAGTCATTTTAAAAAAGGGTGATAAAACCATGAAAGATAAATTTGAAAAGAAACATGAAGAAATAACAGGTTATACGCAATCATTACAACCTGGTGAAGAGCATAAAATGGAACCGAAACCTATTATAGAAGATGAAGATTATAAACCAGGTGGCAAACTAAAAGGAAAAGTCGCATTAATAACTGGCGGAGATTCTGGTATTGGCGAAGCAACGGCAATACTTTTTGCTAAGGAAGGTGCTGATGTTGCAATCGCCTATTATAACGAAGCGACAGATGCGGATAATGTGTTATCTAGACTGAAAGAAATTGGTGTTCAAGCGAGATCTTATGCACACGACTTAAAAAAAGAAAACCATGCAGAGCAACTCGTTAATCAAGTTGTTCAAGACTTTGGAAAAATCAATATTCTCGTTAACAACGGTGGCATTCAATATCCACAAGACAACTTTGAAGATATTACGAAAGAACAATTACAAGAAACATTCGAAACAAACTTTTTCGGAATGTTTTATTTATCTCAAGCGGTGTTACCACATTTAAATAAAGGTGACACAATTATTAATACGACAAGTGTTACCGCATATCGTGGTTCCGCTCATTTAATTGATTACTCTGCTACTAAAGGTGCTATCGTATCATTTACACGTTCACTTGCTACATCATTAGCGGATAAAGGCATCCGTGTAAACGCCGTAGCCCCGGGACCTATATACACACCATTAATTCCAGCAACTTTTGAAAAAGATAAAGTCGAAAATGCTGGTTCAGAAACACCATTAGGCAGACGTGGTCAACCAAGTGAAAATGCACCTGCATATGTGTACTTAGCTTCTCAAGATTCAACTTACGTTACAGGACAAATTATGCATATAAACGGTGGAGATTTTATGACATCTTAACAATTGAATAATTGAAACTTTACCACAAAATAATAAAAAAGTTTTTTTTGGTAAAAATAACATGATTAAGCGCTTATTTTTAAATTTAGGAAATAATATTTCTCTTTAAAAATAAAGCGCTTTCTTTATGGTAATGAAAGCAACAAATGAAAATAATTAATTTTAAAAAATCAATGTAAAACAGTCATTTTTTTCTGTAAAAATTAAAGCCTAAAAAGGATTGAATTGTACAACACTAGTTTGACTAATAAATTCTATTGTGATAGCGTTAAATACGTCAACATACTAGATAAGGACTGGTTATTAATGAGCAAAATAGAAATCAAAAATGTAACAAAAGTTTTTGGCAAATATGATGACCATGTTAAGTCTCTACTACAAGAAGATATGTCTAAAGACGACATTTTAAAAGAGACCGGTTCAACAGTTGCTGTCAAAAATGCAGACTTCTCAATTGAAGAAGGTGAAATATTTGTTGTCATGGGTCTTTCCGGGAGCGGTAAATCAACACTTATACGTTTGATTAACCGATTAATTGATCCAACTGACGGAGATATTTTAATCAATTCGAAAAACATTTCAGGTTTAAATAAAGAGGATTTAAGAAACTTCAGAAGGGAAAACTTAAGCATGGTTTTCCAAAGTTTCGCATTATTCCCTTTTAAAACTGTAGTAGAAAACGTCGCTTTTGGTTTAGAAGTTAAAAATAAACCTAAAAAAGAACGTTTAGCAAAAGCGAAAGAATCACTTAAGTTAGTAGGACTTGGTGGTTACGAAAATCAACTTCCTAGACAATTATCTGGCGGGATGCAACAACGTGTTGGTTTAGCAAGAGCCCTAGCTAACGATACAGATATTTTGCTAATGGACGAAGCCTTCTCAGCACTAGACCCACTTATTCGTAAAGAAATGCAAAACGAGCTTTTACAACTACAACAAGACATGCAAAAAACAATCATATTTATTACACATGATTTAGATGAAGCTTTACATATTGGCGACAGGATCGCATTAATGAAAGATGGTAAAATCGCACAAGTTGGAACACCTGAAGAAATTGTCATCAACCCTGGTGACGACTATGTTAAAGATTTCGTTAAAGACATCGACCGCTCTAAAGTTTTAAAAGTGAAACATATTATGGACACTGTAGAAAACGTAGAGATAGTAGATGGCATGTCATTCATAGATTCAGAATCATTACTTTACCAAACATTCCCATACTTCAAATCCGGAACACATGAACTTTGGATTAAAGAGAACAACAAAATAGTAGGCAAACTCAATTTCCAAGATGTATTCAATGTATTAGCTGAAGGAAATGAGGTGATGAATCATGCTTAATATCTTACCTATATTACCTGTATCAGATTGGGCTAATTCATTTGTACAGTGGTTAACAGATACGTTTAGTTTTATTTTCGATCCAATTAAAACGGTCTTAGGCGACTTTATGCAATTCATCATTAGTATTTTAGAGTTAATCCATCCATTCATATTTATCATTATCATCATGATATTGGCATACTTTGTAATGAATAAGAAGATTATCGCCCCTATTTTAGTAGGTATTGGTTTATTCTTCATTTACAACCAAGACTTATGGGATGAACTTTTAAATACAATGACACTTGTATTAATCAGTAGTTTATTATCTGTCATCATCGGTGTACCACTCGGCATTTTAATGTCTAAAAATGACCGCTTCCAATCAGTTATGAAACCGATATTAGACCTTATGCAGACAATGCCTGCATTCGTATATTTAATTCCTGCCGTAGCATTTTTCGGTATTGGTATGGTTCCAGGTGTATTCGCATCTATTATATTTGCAACACCACCTACTATCCGTTTAACAAACTTAGGTATTAGACAAATATCTGCAGAATTAATCGAAGCAAGTGATTCATTCGGTACTACTTCAATGCAAAAATTAATTAAAGTACAACTCCCTCTTGCTAAAGCATCAATCATGGCCGGTGTTAACCAAACTGTCATGCTAGCTTTATCAATGGTTGTAATAGCATCAATGATTGGTGCACCAGGTTTAGGTAGAGACGTATTAAGTTCACTACAACGTGCAGAAGTCGGCACAGGTTTCGTAGCAGGTATAAGTATCGTTATCCTTGCTATCATCATTGACCGCTTCACTCAATCATCAAAAACAAAATAATTTAGGAGGAATTACTATGAAGAACAAATGGCGTCTACTCGTACTTGCACTTTCTTTAGCTCTAGTATTAGCAGCATGTGGAAATGGTGGCTCAAGTGAAAAAGGGGATTTAGGTAAAAAAGATATCAATTTATCTTACGTTGAATGGGATTCAGAAATTGCTTCAACTCATGTTATGCAAAAAGTATTAGAAGATGAAGGTTATAACGTTAAAGTAACACCTTTAGATAACGCAGTAATGTGGCAATCAGTAGCATCTGGTGAAACAGACGCAATGGTTAGTGCTTGGTTACCATCTACACACGGCGATTTATATAAAAAGAATAAAAAAGATATGACAAACTTAGGACCTAACCTTAAAGGGGCTAAAACAGGTTTAGTCGTACCTAAAGACTTCAAAGGCGATTCAATTACTGACTTGAAAAATCAAAACGGTAAAAAAATCATAGGTATTGAACCAGGCGCTGGTGTTGTTAAAGCATCTGAAAAAGCAGTTAAAGACTATGACTTAAAAGGATGGAAAGTTGATACTTCTTCATCAGGCGCTATGACTACTACATTAGGTCAAGCAATGAAAAAAGGCGATGACATTGTTATCACTGGTTGGTCTCCACACTGGATGTTCCAAAAATATGATCTAAAATACTTAAAAGATCCTAAAAAATCATTTGGTAACGCAGAACATATTAGTACAATGGCTCGTAAAGACTTGAAAAAAGATAGTCCAAAAGCATACGAAACTTTAGACAAATTTAATTGGACTACTAAAGATATGGAATCAGTAATGTTAGATATCCAAAAAGGTACTTCACCTAAAAAAGCAGCAGCTAAATGGGTAGATAACAACAAAGATAAAGTAAAAAAATGGACTAAAGAATCTAAATAATTAATTTTAGAATATAGGAAGCCTTCCGAACCACGATCGTCGTGGTCGGAAGGCTTTTTTGTTTGTTAGAAAATCGAATCCAGTTAGTCTATGTTGCTAGATTTGATAGTTTAGCAATTTAGAGATGCCCTATGTTGCTAGATTTGATAGTTTAGCAATTTGGAGACGCCCTATGTTGCTAGATTTACTAGTTTAGCAATTTAGACACTCGCTATGTTGCTAGATTTACTAGTTTAGCAATTTAGACACTCGCTATGTTGCTAGATTTACTAGTTTAGCAATTTAGAGACTGTCTATGTTGCTAGATTTGATAGTTTAGCAATTTAGAGACCGTCTATGTTGCTAGATTTGATAGTTTAGCAATTTAGAGACATCCAATGTTGCTAGATTTACTAGTTTAGCAATTTAGAGACCGTCTATGTTGCTAGATTTACTAGTTTAGCAATTTAGACACTCGCTATGTTGCTAGATTTACTAGTTTAGCAATTTAGAGACATCCTATGTTGCTAGATTTGGTAGTTTAGCAATTTAGAGACCGTCTATGTTGCTAGATTTACTAGTTTAGCAATTTAGACACATCCAATGTTGCTAGATTTACTAGTTTAGCAATTTAGACACATCCAATGTTGCTAGATTTACTAGTTTAGCAATTTAGAGACATCCAATGTTGCTAGATTTACTAGTTTAGCAATTTAGAGACCGTCTATGTTGCTAGATTTACTAGTTTAGCAATTTAGAGACCGTCTATGTTGCTAGATTCTCCAGTTTAGCAATTTAGAGACATCCTATGTTGCTAGATTTGTCAGTTTAGCAATTTAGAGACCGTCTATGTTGCTAGATTTACTAGTTTAGCAACTTACAGCCTCTCTATATTGCATGTCGACCTCCACTTGCAACTTAGAACCTCCCTATATTGCATGTCGACCTCCACTTGCAACTTACAGCCTCCCTATATTGCATGTCGACCTCCACTTGCAACTTACAGCCTCTCTATATTGCATGTCGGCCCTCACTTGCAACTTACAACTTCTCTATATTGCATGTCGACCTCCACTTGCAACTTAGAACACCTCTATGTTGCATGTCGGCCTTCACTTGCAACTTACAACTTCTCTATATTGCATGTCGACCTCCACTTGCAACTTACAGCCTCTCTATATTGCATGTCGACCTCCACTTGCAACTTAGAACCTCTCTATATTGCATGTCGGCCTCAACTTGCAACTTACAACCTCTCTAGCATCTCCATATTCCAGACTGCCGTCATCTCTGAATGCTAACACCCTGACATTGTTTTGCCGTCTCACCACTTTCATCAACTCGACCACCCTCAAATGTCACCTTCCTCTATATCCCTAGATCTCTATCTAATACTTCTTCCATCATCAACCACCCTTTTCTTTCTTCTTCGGAAACATCATATGGTAAAAATCCGTAATTCAAATACATGTTGATTGCTGGATAGCTTGTTGTTTGGGTAGTTAGGTATACTTTGTGATGTTTTTCTTCTATTATAATGTTCATCGCAGCGCTCAATAATGGTTTGGCTAATTTCTTTCCTTGGTATTCTTCTTTAATCGCAACAAAATGTATTCTTCCTATAGTTTCACCGGAATCTTCTACATTTTCATACCAAGCTGTCGTTGTGCCTATTGCTTCCCCTTCACTATTTTCTATAAAAAGACATCTGTTCCGTACTTCTTCTATATTATTACCAAACTCTTTATCAAATCTTTTCAGAGCTTTTTCAATATCACTAAATTCTTTAGCGCTTGTCTCAATTTTAGCCCAATTATGTTCGTCACCGTCTCTAAACTTACGAATTGTAAACCCTTCTGGTAATTCGTATTGAGGAATATTTTCCACATTGTCTCGGAGCATTTTCAATTTAATTCTTTCCATTTGATGACCTCCTTAATAAGTACTCTTTTTAAAAAGTATAACTAAGTCATGTAAATATGCAAAATTTTCCTTCTGTCATGTTCTATTCATGTTATTAATCTCATTGAAATAAAAGACATTTGGATTTTATTTTGCTGTAACCTATGATATGAAAATTGATGTTAAAGTGTATAAAGTATTGAAAGAACGAAAATATAAAAATTAATTATTGCATATGGAGGAAATTTTAATTATGAAAAAATTATTAGTAGCAACAACAGCAGCAGCAGGAATAGTAGCGGCTGGATTTGGCTCAAACGCAGATGCAAGTGAATATACTAACCAAGAAACGAACTATAACTATACAAATACACAATCAGCTCAATCTGCTGATTCATCAAATACAAGTGAAGTTTATAAAGAATTTATCGCTGCAGGTGGAACAAAAGCACTTTGGGACGCTGTTGTAATGCCAGAATCAAGCGGTAACCCAAACGCTGTTAATGAACTAGGCTACAGAGGTCTAGGACAAACTAAAGAAGCTTGGGGTACTGGAAGTGTTACTGAACAAACTAAAGGTATGATCAACTACGCTAAAGAACGTTACGGTTCTGTAGACGCAGCAATCGCATTCCGTCAAGCTAATAACTGGTGGTAAGACTGACATACTTTATTAAGTAAAAACAAACAATCCTGAAAAAATCATTTGATTTTTTTCAGGATTGTTTTTATTTTCTAAAAATCTTAAGCTTTGACAAATCCTAATATACATATTATACTCAACATGTATCCAAATTAAATACAAGTGAGGTTTTTAAAATGAAAATAGGTATAATAGCAGCGAATGGTAAAGCAGGTCAATTAGTTACAGAAGAAGCAGTAAACAGAGGTTTAGATGTAACAGCAATCGTTCGTAATGAAAATAAAACAGTCGCAACTCAATCTATTACTAAAGATATTTTTGAGTTAACTACAGAAGATTTAACACAAT
Organism: Mammaliicoccus sp. Marseille-Q6498; assembly: GCF_946151045.1. Taxonomy (NCBI): domain Bacteria; kingdom Bacillati; phylum Bacillota; class Bacilli; order Caryophanales; family Staphylococcaceae; genus Mammaliicoccus; species Mammaliicoccus sp. Marseille-Q6498. Next base: position 1,240,954 of record NZ_OX267714.1, read on the forward strand.
TTGACGTTGTTGTGGATGCTTTTGGTGAATTTAGAGAAGATAAACTTCATTTACACAAAGACACTTTAAAACATTTAAGTGATGTTTTATCTAATACGAATACAAGACTACTTATTATCGGTGGAGCTGGTAGTTTATATGTTGATGATCAATTAGAAACTCAACTTTATAACACACCTACGTTCCCTGAGGCGTACAAACCTCTTTCAACTGCTCAAGGTGAAGCGCTTGTTGAACTTCGTAAAAGAGATGATGTACGTTGGACATTTATTAGTCCCGCAGCTGAGTTTAATGTTGATGGCGAAAGAACTGGAGAATATACTTTAGCTGGTGAAGTATTAACATTAAATAGTAAAGGCGAAAGTACAATAAGCTATGCTGACTACGCTATCGCATTAGTTGATGAAGCTACAAAAGGTAATCATATACAAGAAAGAATTTCAGTTGTTTCAAAATAATACCGATCTTCTATCGCATTCATCATCTCGCAAAGTTATAATAAATAATGAATCTAAGAGGTGATAAATCGTGAATACACAAATTTCGGTAGCAATCCATATACTGTCTTTGTTATCAATTAATGAAGAACCCCTATCGAGTAAATTTTTAGCAGGTAGTATTAACAGTAACCCGACACTCGTAAGGAAAATATGTAAATATTTAAGAAATGGTCATTTAATTGAAAGCCAACAAGGTAAATCCGGTTACAAACTTTCAATTCCAGCTAATCAAATTTCTTTAGGCGACGTATATCGTCTTATTCAAGAAGAAGAACATTTCGCAAAAATTCATCAAGATACTAATCCAGAATGTGTTATCGGTAAAAATATACAATCTGCATTAAACGGTATTTATACGAATGTAGATTTGAAAATTATAGAAGAACTCAATCAGACAACAATAGAAGATTTAGCAACAGAAATGTCTAATAAGTAAAAACCGTCTAGCCATCGTGGTGGCTAGACGGTTTTATTTTGCCCAAATGTATAAACTTGTTGTAGATATCTGATTTCTAAAACTATATTTATCGCTTCCATTTATTGTATAATTATTTATATATTGTAAATAGGAGTGATAAAATGAATCATAAAGATAACTTAAAAAAATATTATCAACAACTACCACTAACTGGACTTATAACTAGTATAGTTCTATTTATACTCTTCTATTTCATACTAGATATAAATTCAAATTTCTTTAGCTTAATACTTTATTGTTTATTACCATTTATCATTTATACTCTAACTTCAATAATTTTCACAATACTATTGAAAAACAAATGAAATTATTAATATTTACTACACAATACTCACGTACCTATATAATACTTTCTTTCTTCTTTGTTAAATACTTTTTCTGGGTCCATATATGGTTTGAGTTTGTATTTTCCTGTTGTTAAGTTGATTCCGTCTATCGCGATTCTGTCTTGTGTTACTGCTTTTGGTGTCATTTCTTCATATGCTATCGGACCAACTGAGGCAATGAGTTTAAATCCTTGTTGTTCTGATAAATATTTAAATGCTGGTGAACCGATCGCGACTCTCGCACCGTGTGGATAAATGAATAAATCTGTTTTTCCTACTATAGGTTCAACTTCTTTTTTCCATCTTTCGGTATCTTGCACGATTCGATCATAACTACTGTTTGAAAAATTAATATGTCCATATGAATGGCTTCCAAACAGCCAACCGTCACGTTTCATCACTTTTACTATATCTTGTGCGTCTTTTTTTCGTTTTTCATAATCTTTATCGTTCAATTCGTTTGTTCGATAACCGAGCACACCTTCATAACCTGTTAAAGCGACGACGGCTTTTGCTCCTTTGAATGAAAAGTCTTTATGTTTTTCGACGTAATCATTTAGTATTGGTACAATGGCTTCTTTATCCGATTTGACCGTTTTACCGTTGTCATCTGTTGATTCAGAGACCACTTCTTGTTCATCATTCAATACGAGCCTATTCACATTACCGTTTTTCCTCATGTAATCGTAATAGTTCATATCGTCTATTGATAAAATTAAAGCTTTTTTGCCTTTAGGTAATTTAAGTTCCTTCTTAGTCACTTTATCCCCTGAAAAGTCATACGCATCATGTGGATCAATGAGAATGTAATTATTTTTATGTAATTCTTTAATCGCTTCTTTAAATTCATTCGTTGTTGTCATCCATTCAAAATACCCTTTTGCTTGTACCCCTGTAAAAGCTCTCTTAGGATACACAACGTTTGGATGAAAAAACAAATGATGAATTTGTCCTTTATATGTTTCTAAATCACTTTCATTTTCTTTGTCATTTTTAGCATTATACTTTTGTGAAACTTTTTTCTGAGGTGCTTTTTCAGTTTTTTTATTTTGTTGATTAGATTGACACCCTGTAAGCATCAACACGCATACTATTAAACACATAATACTTTGAAATATTTTTTTCAATGTAATCCCACCCTATACATAAAAAAATATAATCTTACACGCTTATAGTATTATAAATTGTACTTAATATAAAGCTGTTTCCCCTTTTATTTGTAAAAATTTACAAAAATTAGTATGTGAATTAAATTATTTAAACTATGACATAAGATTGAAGCTTCAATTCGTCGTGTGATTAAATAAACTGCACCAAAAATTAAACCGAGACTCAAATAAATTGTAAATTCCCCGACACTCGTAGGTCCATGTATTAACCCAAACAATACACTAGATACAATGAAACCAATTAATAGATGACCTTTAAAAATCCCTTTTAATAAAAATCCTCTAAAAATAATTTCTTCAAAAATAGGTCCTAAAATAACAAAAATCATAATAGAAATCATGAGAGGAAATTCTCTCAAGTCTTGATAAACGACCATTTGATTGCTAGGTTGCCCTATGATTGCTGATGTAGTCCAATAAATCATGTTCGTGATCATTGTAGCAATCAGAACATAAAGTAAGTGTCGCAGTTTTATGCGTTCAATTTTAATTAAGTTGAAATTGAACTTTTCTAATGTAAATATTGAGAGCGCAAATAATACGACACCTATAATGACGACAATGCCACTATGAGCTAACGCTAAAGTTAAATAAGTTCCCATGAATAACATAATGAGCAAGATAGACTGCCAAAATACATATTTATATTTGTTATTAGATATTGGATCCTCGTCTATCCACATTTCCTTTATAGCTTTCATTCAAAAATTCCCCAGTTTACTCAATTTACAAATGTTATATGACAATGTTTGTATTTACGCTATTATATCAAACATATCATCTATTTAATTCATCAACTTTTCCTGTATCCGAACGACTCACTAATACTTTACTAGCCATATCGATAAATAAACCTGTTTCAACAACGCCTATAATAGATATTAAATCATGATTGAATTTTTCAGGATGTTCAATCAGTCCAAAATCACAATCTAAAATATAATTTTGATTATCTGTAATAAATGGCCCTTTATCAGTCGTTCTTAAAGTCGACTTACCACCTAGTGCTTCGATTGCTTTTGCTGTTACTTCAAAACCAAACGGAATCACTTCTATAGGCACTTGGAAATTTCCAAGTTGATGGACTAATTTTGATTCATCTACAATCACGATGAACGCGTCAGTAGCATTGGCGACAATTTTCTCACGTAAAAGCGCACCCCCACCACCTTTAATCATCTGAAAATGTTCATCAACCTCATCAGCACCATCGATAACAATGTCTAAATGCTCCACCTTTGAAAAGTCCGTTAAAGGAATACCATATTCATTAGCCCATTCAGTTGTTTTAGTAGAAGTCGGAATCGCAATGATGTCCAAACCATTTTTAATACGTTCACTTAACTTTTGAATAGCATAATAAATTGTCGAGCCCGTACCAAGCCCAACCTTCATACCATCTTGAATATAATTAACCGCTTCATGCGCCACACGCTCTTTTAATTGATTTTGATCCATAAAACTCACCTCGAATATATTAAATTTAGCTTAACATAATTCGAGAAAAATTTAGAGAAGACAGGTTTGTGAAATCGGAATTTGTTGGTGGCGGTGCTGATAAGATGTTAAATGATGAAATATGGACCGATAATAAAAATTATAGGTCCAGAAATACGAAATATGGACCGATAATAAAAATTATAGGTCCAGAAATAATTGGAAGCGGGCCACCGAACAAAAAATACGGTCCACAAAAATAAATTAGTGGCCCGGAAAACAGAAATACGGTCCACAAAAAATAATTAGTGGCCCGGAAAATAGAAATACGGTCCACAAAATAAAATTAGTGGCCCGGAAAACAGAAATACGGTCCACAAAAATAAATTAGTGGCCCGGAAAACAGAAATACGGTCCACAAAAATAAATTAGTGGCCCGGAAATCGAAAATACGGGCCACAAAAATAAATTAGTGGCCCGGAAAATAGAAATACGGTCCACAAAATAAAATTAGTGGCCCGGAAAATAGAGGCCACAAAAAAACGCCAAAGTTCTGTGGCGATTTTTGGCGATTCTACTCAAAACGCCAAAGTTCTCAGGAGTTTTTTGGCGATTCCACCCAAAACGCCAAAGTTCTTGGAAGATTTTTGGCGTTATCGCACCATATCCTGATATCGTGCGTTTCCAACCGGTAAAATTAATCACGACTGCAATTTTAAATGATTTAATAATTAAAATATTGCGATTATTAAATCACTTTCTATTTACTTATCAGAAAACTATACCTATAATTTAAATTAAATAGTTTTTTAAATATATTTTATAGTCTGGGAGGATATATGAATAAATCATCTAATCTTATTAGCAGTTATTTTAATTTTTGGAAACGTTGCTTAGACATTAATGGACGGTCCACTCGTTCTGAATTTTGGCACCCATTTTGGATTAATTTTTTAATTACTTCTCTTTTAGGGATATTTTCTGTAGGTACTTTAAGTAGTATATTTGCGATTATAACGCTTATACCATACTTTACTGTCATGACTAGACGCTTACATGATTCAAATCGATCAATGGTTTTTGCAATACTATACTATATTGGTGGGTTTATCACTAAAGCCGCAGCAATTCTATTTGTGTTAGGTGTTATATTTGCGACTATTAAGTTTGAAGAATTTGGTCTATTAGGATCTACATTAATTGCTAGTATTTTTGGTGTGGTTATTGCAGGGGTAGTTTCATTGTATATTTTATATTTATTAGTTAAACCTGGGAACAAAAAAGTTAATAGATATGGTTCTGGAGGCAGCTGTCAGAACAATAAGTTACTAGTACAAGAATAAATAGTATTTTACAATTTCTAATGAATTAACAAGTAAAGTTGGAATGATAAAGAAAACATATGTACGCAAAGGACGAGTAGTTGATATAAACCACTAATCACTTTCTTTTTCAAATTTAGATTAGGTATGATTTATATTCATAAAATATCGGAATATATAATAGAAGAGTCTGGGATGTTAGTGTCCCAGACTCCTTTTTTTATTTATTTAATATTTGATGATTTTTCATCTTTTCTTGGTAATGGATAGAATCCTGCGTTAAATTGTTTCCATAATGCTTCTGGTAAGTCATGTAAGTCTTCTCTATCTGGATCGAATTCTGAAACTATTTCATCTTCTTTTCCAGCTGCAAGTTTTGCGATAAATTCATGATCTAATAACAATTCTCTACCTAATGCGATTAATGGTACGCCTGTTTCTATTGCTGCAAGTGCATCGTCTGCAGTAAAGATTGAGCCTATACCGATTAATGGAACTCGTCCATCTATCCAATCTAATAATAATTTCACACGTGTTTGATCTTTATATTTACCATCTCTCGTAGTTGAGTGGATGTCCATTAATGATACGTGTAAATAGTCTAATGGTTTTTCTGACAATGTTTTAACGAGGTTCTCAGTTAATTCCATTGAAATCCCTGGTGATTCTACTTCTTCTGGAGAAAAACGATATCCAACGATAAAGTCTGGTGTACCATGTTCACGTACGACTTTTGTTACAGCATCTACAACTGCTAAAGGATATTTCAAATGATCTCCCCACTCATCTTCTCTTCTATTATAATATGGGGAAAAGAACTGATGTACTAAATAATGATTGGCACCATGAATTTCAATACCATCAAATCCAGCGTCAATTGCAATTTTAGTAGCTCTTGCAAATGATTCAATAGAATGTTCAATTTCTTCTACAGTAAGCGCGCGTGCCTTATGCGTTTCTTTTTGACCAAAGCCTCTAACTTCAACTTCACTCGGCGCTGCAACATCACCATTAGGCGTTAAACCAGGTAATGACAATGCACCACCATGATGAATTTGAACTAAAGCTTTCGCACCATTCTTCTTCATCACTTCAGCTTGTTTAGATAATCCAGCAATATCTTCTTCCTTAGAAACTGAAGGTTGTCCAGGAAAAGCCTGTCCAAGTGGCTCAATATAACTCGCTGCTGTCATTGTAATACCAACGTCTTTAGAACGTTTTTCTATATAAGGTAGCTCAACATCTGAGATACTACCATCTTCATTAGAAGACACATGTGTTAACGGTGCTAACACAAATCTATTTCTTAATTCTACACCATTCGGTAATTTTAAAGTTTCAAATAATGGTCTATATTTTTCATTCATTTTTTGTAATTCCTCCTTATGAATTAACACTATACCACCATATTAAAATTCATTACTAATTAAATGCTTACGGTTATAGTAGGAATTGTTTGGAGGAGGATTCTGTAACTCTACATTCTTAAACTTTTTGCTTTCTACTTAATCGACAGTCTTTCTTCATTAATAATGAACGATTTCATTCATATTAATTAACTGTTTGTATACTTATTTATAACTAATGACATAAATCGTTCAAAGTATTGAACACTATGAATGCTATGTTATGATTACTTCAATAAGTAAGCGCTTACTAAATTAAATGAAAAGGAGATATACAAAATGAATATCGTGGAACTTATAGATAAAAATACTTTTATTTTCGATCAGTCAATCACCACAAAAAGTGACCTATTTAATTCACTTGCTGAAACTTTGAACGATAACGGTTATTTAAAAAACAAGAAAAAATTTTTAAAAGACTTATATAAGCGGGAAGAAGTTGTTTCAACGGGAATTGAAGATGGCTTTGGTATACCCCATGCAAAAACTAAATATATAAATAAACCTATCATTGCTTTTGCAAAGACTTCTGAATTAAGTGATTACAAAGCTTTAGATGACACACAAATTAATACAGTATTTCTCATTGCATTACCTAAAAACGCACATGATGCACATTTAGATTTATTAAGTGAATTAGCTCGACATTTAATGGATCCAGAATTTCGTCAATACATTAAGAATGCAGAACAGGCAGATGAAATTGTAAATATTTTATCTGTATAGGAGGGATATTATGAATATCGTAGGGATCACTGCTTGTCCAACAGGTATAGCTCATACTTATATGGCTGCGGAAAAACTAACAAAGACTGCGGAAAATCTTGGACATAATATAAAAATAGAGACGCAAGGTTCAAAGATTGAAAATATCTTAACACAAGAAGAAATAAATCAAGCTGATTTAATCATTATCGCTATTGATAAGGAAATTGATTTAAGTAGGTTTAAAGATAAACAGGTCAAAAAAATTTCTACAGCACATGCAATAAAAATGCCAGAAAAAATTATAGAAGACGGTTTAAATGGTATTGATTTACTAACTATTGAAAATAAAAACAATAACAATAGTTCTTCTAATAAATCAGGTATATATAACCATTTCATGAATGGTGTAAATTATATGCTCCCATTTGTTATTGCCGGAGGGATTTTAATAGCTATAAGTTTTGCCTTTGGAATAAATGCAGCAGATCCTGAATCAGATTCATACAATAAATTCGCTGCTGCACTTTCTAAAATTGGTGGCGATACTGCATTCCAATTAATGGTTCCTGCATTAGCTGCTGGTATTGCATCTTCAATTGCAGGTAGAGCTGGTTTCGCCCCTGGTTTAGTAGCCGGAACTTTAGCCACAGTTGATGGTTCTGGATTTTTAGGCGGCATGATTAGTGGGTTATTAGCTGGTTATGTAACCGACGCATTAGCTAACAAAGTTAAAATCCCGAAATCAATTTCAGCTCTTTATCAACTTATCGTTGTTCCACTTGTATCCATCTTTATTGTTGGTCTCGCTATGGTCTTCCTAATCAATACACCAATATCATGGCTACTAGATGCTTTAACTCATTGGTTGAATGGTCTTGGTCAGTCTTCAGGCGTCTTATTCGGGCTGTTAATTGGGGCTATGATGGCCGCCGATATGGGTGGACCTATTAATAAATCTATTTCAACATTTTCAATTGGACTCATGTCTGCAGGTGTTAACGCGCCAATTGCTGCTTGTATGGTAGCAGGTATGACACCTCCACTTGGACTTGCTTTAGCAACAATATTATTTAAAAACAAATTTACAGAAGAAGAAAGAACATCAGGAAAATCTTGCTGGGTATTAGGTGCATCATATATTACAGAAGGAGCTATTCCATTTGCAGTCGCAGATCCACTAAGAGTTATACCAAGTTTAATATTAGGTTCTGCTACTGCCGCAGCAATATCTATGGGAGCAGGTGTCACATCGTTAGCTCCACATGGTGGTGTTTGGATCTTATTTATTCCAAACGTAATCAATCATTTATTTGCTTATATTATCGCAATTATTAGCGGAACAGTTGTAACTGCATTATCAGTTGGATTATTAAAGAAAAAGGTCTCACATGAACAAAAAGCAAAATCGAAAGAAATAATAGAAAATAAGGTGGAGATATAATGTTATATAATATGAAAGATTTACTTCAAGTAGCAAACGAAAATAAATTCGCAGTACCAGCATTTAATATATGTAGTTTTGACATGCTAAAATCAATTATGGAAGAAGCTGAAAGACTAGAAGCCCCAGTAATTATTGAAATACACCCTGATGAAATTGAGTATTTAGGAAATCATTTTGTTTCTGTTGTTAGAGCATACGCACTTAATAATAAAATTCCAGTCGTTATTCATTTAGATCATGGAGGAACATTATATGATGTAACGCGAGCAATTAGAAACGGTTATACTTCCGTCATGATTGATGCCTCAACCAAATCATTCGAAGATAATATTTCTATAACTAAAAAAGTGGTTGAATTCGCACACAATGTCGGTGTTTCAGTAGAAGCAGAATTAGGTACAATTGGAAACAACGGTTCTAGTGAAGGTGGCACTGATAAAATTATTTTCACAGACCCAGACCAAGCTGAACAATTTGTAAAAGAGACAAATATCGATACTTTGGCTGTTGCAATCGGTACTTCTCATGGTCTATATCCAAAAGGTAAAACGCCAAAATTAAATATTGAACTACTAAAAGAAATTAATTCAAGATTATCTATCCCTATCGTCTTACATGGTGGGTCAGGCAATCCAGACGAAGAAGTAAGCGAATCAGTGAAACATGGTGTTGGAAAAGTTAATTTAAGTTCCGATTTAAAAAGTGTCTTTTTTGAAGAAGTAAGACAAACACTTATAAAGAATGAAAATATGTATGAACCTAATGAAGTTTATCCTAATGCAAACTCAAAATTAAAAGAAGTAGTTGAATATAAAATGAACTTATTGAATACTGTAGGAAAAGCAAAATTATATATGCAATAATTAATAAAGGTGGTTTGTCCCATGCTTAAAATAATAGAAGAACGTCAGCAAATAATAATTAATCACTTGAAAATAGTACAATTTGCTAGAATTCAAGATTTGATTGAACTCGTTAAATATAGTGAAGCCACTGTTAAAAGAGATTTAATCGAACTAGAAAAGAAAGGTCTCGTTAGAAGAACGCGTGGTGGTGCTATGATTATTGATAATCAAAAAATAGACCTACCCTATTTAATGAAAATTATTAATTTTAATGAACAAGATAATAAACATAAGCTTGCAGAAAAAGCTAAAGACCTCATCAATGATGACATGATCATTTTTCTAGATTCAAGCACTACCACATTACACCTTATTAAAATGTTATCTAAATTTGAAGGATTACAAATCATCACAAATGGTGTTCTTACAGCTTCACTTTTATCAGAGTTCACAGACGCTCAAGTTAATATTTTAGGTGGGACAGTAGTCAAAAAAAGAAATACAATTAATGGATCTAAAGCCTTTAATGATGCATTAACATATAATGCAGATATTTCCTTTGTTTCATGTAGAGGTTTTGATTTAGAAACAGGTGCAACTGAAACAACAGAAGGAGAAGCACTCATAAAACAAGCATTTAGAAAAAATTCTAAACATCTTGTCTTAATAGTCACAGAAGAAAAGTATCACAATAAATATGTTCATAAAAGTCTATCATTACGTGATATAGACACTTTAGTTACAGACTACAATTTAACCCAGGATCTAATTGAGTCACTAGATAAAAATAATATTAAATGTATAAATTAAAGTAAACAAAAAGAGAAGTTCAATTTGACTTGAACTTCTCTTTTTGTGGTTTATTCTTCACATCACTCACTTTTCTTATTCAAATAACCCGCCACAACTAACAATATAATGGAATAAATTGTTGTATGTATAAAACTGATTACCACTCTACTACCAATGGCTATATCATCGCCTTGGGATAGTACTTCGGATAATTTTGATATTGGTGGCAAAATATAGTTTAGTAACATAAAACTTTGGCTGAATGCAGAACTTATAATTGAAAGTAAGAGGATCAATACTAATAATAACCATGAAAATTTAAACTTGCTTAACTTAGTAGATAAGATAAAAAAGGTTACGATAATTGCTAAGATAGCAGCATAAATATGAGTATATAGTCCTAAAAAAATGTGCGTGAATGTTAATGGTTTATCGAATCTTCCTGTCACTACTGGATATATCACACTAAATATCACTAAAAACAAACAAATGATAAGCGACAACAGCATTTTATTGAAAAAGTAATTCGTTTTATTTCCTAGGTGTATATAAAACATGTGTCTTTCGTTTATTGTGTCAGCATTAATAATAGTTGCTGTTATCCAACTCGCTATTAAAAATGTCAGTATCATTGTAGTATCAAAACTTGAAAGTATAGGTAAATTTTTATATGCATACAAAGCTACGATTATAACTAAATAAATTGTGAAAGGTGGAATAAATTTATAAGTGTTCATATATTTTATTAACTGATATTTAAAGTAGTGACCCATCGCGTAAACTCCTAACTTCGAGAATATTACAGTTACTCTCGATTAGCTTCAATAAAACTTCATTAACCGCTTCTTCTAAAACTTTTATACTATAAACACCGTCACTAATCTCAACGTCATAATTTAAATTTAGCTTCTCGTCACTATGAAATTTTATTAAATAATAAGTATTCTCCTCAATCATATTTTTAGACAATCCTGCTTCCAAATCCAAATTATGTGTTGCAATTTCCTTCATAATATCTTTTTCGTGTGATGTGAAAATAATGGTTTTATGATTTTTCAAAGTGTGTAAGTGATTCAAAAAATATTCTTGTGACTCCTTATCTAATCCATTTATCGGCTCGTCGAATAAAAGAATTTCATTATCACTCAGTAAAGCTTGAATAATATTGATTTTTTGTTGCGTACCTTTTGAACAATTTTTGATTTTATAATTCAAAAAAGGCTTTAAATTAAAATTTTCAACAAATTGATTATATTTATCCAGATCAATTTTATTTTTATTTATCGAGTAAATCGTTTGTAAAAAAGTATGTATCGTAACATTTATATCTTCTGGAAAATGGTCAGGACTGTAACTTATATTCTGGGCGTTGCTAGTAATTTCACCAGAGTCTAGCGCATACAAATTTGCGATTAATTTTAACAAAACACTTTTACCAGATCCATTTGATCCAATAATATGTACAGTTGATAATTCAGGAATTTTGAAGGACAAATTTTCTATAATTTTATTTTTATTAAATGACTTAGTTAAATTTTTAGCTTCGATGGCATATTTAGACATTTTCAGCCTCCACGATGTAATTTTTATTTGTATATTAACGGTAGCATTGTATCGAATAATATACAATTCCAACGACTTTAAAAAAGGATTTCGACATTGCGCCGAAATCCTCTACTTCAAACCTATATTCTATTTTTCTTCTGCTAATTTCTTGTTAGATTTCTTCTGCATTAATACGGCTAATACTGCGATTATAACGACTAGTGCGATAACGCCTGCCATGCCTAAGAATTTTGAAATGTAACCGAATGTGATACCTACAGCTAAGAAGTCTGTGTCTGAGAATGTTGTGGATGCTGCGCCTAATTCACCTACAAATGGTAAAAATAGCAATGGTAAGAATGTAATTAATATACCGTTCAATGCTGAACCTGCGATTGCGCCTTTAATTCCCCCTCTTGCATTACCAAACACGCCGGATGTTGCGCCGAGGAAGAAGTGAGCGACTACGCCTGGTAGAATGACGATACCACCTACCATAAACATGATTAACATACCGATTACCCCTGTTACAAAACTTACAAAAAAGCCTATTAATACTGCGTTCTGTGCGTATGGGAATACAATCGGACAGTCTAATGCTGGTTTTGTATTTGGTACAAGTTTTTCTGAAATACCTTTAAACGCTGGTACAATTTCAGCTAAAATCAATCTCACACCTGTTAAAATAATAAATACCCCAGCTGCAAAAGTAACACCTTGAATGACTGAGAATACTAAGAAGTTTGTTCCGTCACTTAATTCAGAGTGTACATAACTTGGACCTGCAAATAGTGCTGCAAGAACGTAAAGTACGATCATTGTTAAAGAAATGCTAATTGTACTTTCTCTTAAAAAGCTTAACCCTTTAGGGAATTTAATGTCTTCTGTTGATTTTGATTTCCCAGAAAATAATTTACCAATTTCTCCTGCTGCCCAATAACTCACTGTTCCGAAGTGACCTATTGCTACTTGGTCTGAATTTGTAATTTTTTTCATTGTTGATTGGCCAAGTGCTGGCAATACTGCCATAATCAAACCTAATATAATAGAGCCAATTACTACAGTAGATACACCTGTAATGTTACCTACAGTTAATAATATTGCTAAAAATGCTGCCATATAAAAAGTATGATGTCCTGTTAAAAATATATATTTTAAGTTTGTAAACCTTGCGATTAAAATATTCACAAGCATACCAAACATCATAATTAATGCAGCTGTTGTACCATAGTCTTTTAATGCGATAGAGATGATCGCTTCGTTATTTGGCACAACGCCTTGAACACCAAATGCTTCTTGGAACATCTTACCGAACGGCTCTAATGAATCTGTTACAACGCCTGCCCCTGCACTTAAGACTAGAAACCCTAGTATTGTCTTAATTGTACCGGAAGTAATATCTGCTGCTGACTTTTTCTGAACGACTAAACCAATTAACGCTATAAGTGCAACTAATATGGCTGGTTGACTTAATACATCAACAATAAATCCTAATATTGAATTCATAATGATAATACCCCCTTATGTTTAAATCATGTTCAATGCTTTTAATTTTTCTTCAAGTTTATTTTGTAATTCTTCTTTATCAAGAATATTATCTAAAACAATCACTTCACCTAATCTTTGTGCATTTTCTTCTAAGTCTCTACCACAAATAAATAAATCAGCCATATCAGGACTTGCAGACATAATGTCACTATGTTCGACTTTTATATCTGATGGTGCTTGAAGATTTTTCAATCCTTCTTGTGCATTCATTTCTACCATGAAACTACTTCCTAAACCGTGTCCACAAACTACTAAAATTTTCATATTAATCATTCTCCTTAAATATATTTTTAATTTCTTTTGTATTTTTTGCTGAAAGTAATGCATTGACTGTTTCTTTATCGCTTAATTTTGTTGCGAGTTGTCTTAAAATTTCAAGATGCCCTTCGTTATCTACTGCACTTAGGACAAATATTAATGAAGCGTAGTGACCATCTTTTGAAAAGTTAATATGTTCTTCTAACTTTAAAAGACTCAATCCAATTTTATTAACATTGTCATTCGGCCTTGCATGCGCGATTGCAATTTCTGGGGCAATCACAATGTAAGGTCCCAGTTCATTGACACTCTCAATCATTGAATCGACATATTGTTGATTAAAATAATCTTCTTGCAGTAGTGGTCTCGAAGCAATTTGAATACTTTCTTCCCAACTCGCCACTTTATCTTTTAATTGGATATGTTCTTCTTTAATGATTTCTGTCACCTTTAGATCCCCTCCTTACTTTCACTCACTAAATTAATCAGTTCTAAAATGGTTTCTTTGTCACCTTCAAGCAATTGATTTCTATTTGTATCATCCATAATCAACTGACTTAATTGACCTAGCGCATTTAAATGAATTTGCGGTTGGCTAGTCGCGAGTAATACAACGACTTTGACTGGATCAAATCTTTCATGACCAAATTGAATGCCATTTTCAAAATGAACAATCGCCATACTTACTGGTACGTTGACATTTTCAAAGTTTGAATGAAGCAATGCAATATTCGGGCCGATTACCATATATGGTCCAAATTTATCTAAATGATGAATGATGTCCTGACCGTATTGTTCATTAACATGCTTTGAATCTACTAACGTTTGTACACTTTCTTTAATCGCTTCGTTTCTATTCTTTGCTACAACTTGTGTTTTAATATGATGTCGAGGAATGACATCTGCTAGACTAGGTCCCACGATTTCATAACTTGTAATAAATCTTTCTCTATAATCATTAATCATTTGATTGATTTTATTTCTATCCTCTTTATTTAAAAATGGTGAAACTTCAATAGTAGGAACTGAAAATCCATCTACCGGTACCGTCGATAGTATATAATCCACACCGTGAGATTTTAAAAAGCTTTCAGAAATGTCGTATATTGAAAAGGCATCAAGTATTTCTAATTCTGGATAAATATTTTTAATACGACTTTTCAACAACTGTGACGTGCCGACACCTGAACCACATAGTAAAATCACTTTAATGTGTGTCGTTTCTTCAGACGATAACCTTTCTATCGAAGAAGCGAAATGCAAAGCTAAATATGCAATTTCGTCTTCATTAAATTCAACTTTAAAAGATTCTTCTAAAATCGAAACTTGTTGCTTTATTGCGTGTATGAGCTCGTAATATTCTTTCAATATTTCTTCCTTTAAAGGATTAGAATGTTCCATATTAAAAGTCATTCTATGAATTGCAGGTTGTAAATGTGTAACAAGTCCTGTTAACAGTTTATGATCATGTATCAACGGAACTCCTACTTGTGCACTTACTTTTTGAATAAATAAACTTGTTAAATGAGATAAATTTGGTTGTTCTTTATGAAATTTAGTAACTTTTGCACCTAATAAATGTAGCGTTATAAAAGCCGCTTCACTTTTTGGAAATTCAATTTGAAATAAATCTTCAAGTTGGCTCGTAATTTTAGTCGCGATTTGAAAAGCATCCGTCTCGCTTAACCTTTGATACTCTTCATCAGGAATATCAAAAACGAATTTTTCTTTAGCACGGTGAATCGCAATAATAATATGATAAATTAATCCATCTATCCCAACTTGTACGAGCTGAAAATCTTGATCACTTAAAGTCGAAACGACAGCACGTCTTATTTTTTCAAGCTCTTCTTTAGAAAATATTTCAATGCCAATTTGTGGTGTAGATTTACGGAAGTATTCTTGAACAACATTTGCATAAGCTTCTCTCAAATCTTTTTCATTACCTTCAATGACAAAACCTTTGTTCTTTTTATATTCAAGAACAAGCGCGTAATCCTCTAACCAAAGCTGAACAGATTTCAAATCATCTACAACGGTTCTACGAGAAACATTTAATGTATCCGCTAAACTTTGAGAACTAATCGGTTTCGAAGATTCAAATAACCTTAAAATAATCTGTTCTTTTCTTTCAACTTTTGAATAATGAATATCCATTTCAACATTAGATTCCTGTATAGCATCTTCTTGATAGATTATTTTGACGCCTAAACTTTTATTACGATCAACGTCAATATTCAATTGATTTTTAAAAGATTCAATAAACTCTAAATCATATTGAATCGTACGCTCTGAAACATGAAAATATGAAGCTAATTTAGAAATGGTAATGTAGTCTTTCTCAGATGATAAATAGGACAAGATATTTCTCTGACGTTTGCTCAGCAATCAAATAACCTCCCTGATATATATTGTAAGCGTTTACTATAAGAAGTAGATGTGTAATCTACTTCGTTTTATAATCCGAAACATTTCACATCAATGTAAATCCTGTATGTCGAAGCGTCAAATTAGTTCTAGTATATACTTTTGCAAAACAAATGTTAGGTAGTAGTTGGAAGATGCGGTGTGTAAATGTAAAAAAACGTAAATCTAATTGATTTACGTTTTTTGAGATTACGACATTTTGCCTTATAGGAAAGACTGCCATATTATTTATATTTTATTTTTTCTCTGTTCACAATTTTAGTACCATTAACAAAATTAGTCTTTTTTATTCTTCTCATATCTTTAGGTCTTCTACTTATTCTTTCAAGCTCTTCATCATATTTCCAACGGTCAGAAATTGAAGATTTAATCTCTATGCCTTCTTCTTTAGCTTCATCTTTCAGACGATTATTTATCGCAATTATACGGTTCTTAAATTCTTGTCGTTCTTTTTCAGTTATCATATGACTTCACCTCGATTTCTATATATTTTATTCCATTTTTTAAGTATTCTTGAAGAATTTTATATTCTGTTCCTATATTTATTAAATATTCTTTTTCATCCTGTAAGTCTACTAAAGGTGCTATAAATGCCCCATTTGTATATGGCGGAACATTAACTATAATGACATAGCCACAACTATAATCATTTATAAATTCCAAAGCAATATCTTCTTCTATTGATGTACTTTTAAAGGATTTAAAAACACAAAATTTTGTATTATTAATTAGATTTAGATATTCAAATCTATTGATTCCTCTATATAACTTGAGAGGTAAATAAAAATTAAATTTTGAGAGTGCATTATAAATATTACTAATTCTTCCTTGTAATTTAAATTTTTCAGAATTACTCATATTAATATTTTCGTTATATAAATATTGATTTATTATTTTATAATCATGTAATGCATACCTTGCTATATCAGTGATTTCTTCATCACTTAACTTTTTTGACCATTTAATTGCATGATCAGTTAACTCTTGAAATAAACTTTTCTGTGAATAGATTATAACATTTTTCTTGTAATATGATAAATCTTCCATTACCAAATTCATATCTTTCATTCTTTCAACCCACCTATGATAAAGTCTTTTGTTGCCTGTTAATACTTTGTGCTATTCTTCATGAGATTCCAGACCTTTCAGACCTAATTTTCTTTTTTATTATTATACGACAATAGCTTGTGTGGAACTAGCTTTATTTCCTTTTATTGTAAGTGGAGAATCAAACGCCAAAGTTCTCAGGATTTTTTTGGCGATTCTACCTAAAAAACGCACCATATCTCCAAGATATCGTGCGTTTGGACCCATATCGCACCAAGTCGTCAGCGATATCGTGCGTTTAACCCATTATCGCACCATATTTTCAAGATATCGTGCGATACCAACTAACTCATTAAAATCATTTGATCAGAAGCACAAAATACAGGCCGATAAATAAAATTACCGGACCGAAAACAAGAAATACAGGCCGATAAATAAAATTACCGGACCGAAAACGAGAAATACAGGCCGATAAAATAAATTACCGGACTGAAAACGAGAAATACAGGCCGATAAATAAAATTACCGGACCGAAAAACAGAAATACAGGCCGATAAATAAAATTACCGGACTGAAAAACAGAAATATGGACCGATAAAATAAATTACCGGACCGAAAAACAGAAATACAGTCCGATAATAAAAATTACCGGACCGAAAAACAAAAATACAGGCCGATAATAAAAATTACCGGACCGAAAAACGGAAATACAGGCCGATAAAATAAATTACCGGACCGAAAAACGGAAATACAGGCCGATAAATAAAATTACCGGACCGAAAATAAGAAATACAGGCCGATAAATAAAATTACCGGACCGAAAATAAGAAATACAGGCCGATAAATAAAATTACCGGACCGAAAACAAGAAATATGGACCGATAATAAAAATTATAGGTCCAGAAATCAGAAATATGGACCGATAAATAAAATTATAGGTCCAGAAATCAAAAATATGGACCGATAATAAAAATTATCGGTCCATAAACCTTACCACTCTTATAACTCTCTACCGTTTGTTGCTATGACTTGTTTGTACCAGTTGTATGATTCTTTTTTAGAGCGTTTGCCTGTTCCGTTTCCGTCGTCGTCTTTGTCTACGTATATAAATCCGTATCGTTTACTCATTTCACTTGTTGACATTGATACTAAATCGATTGGTCCCCATGCTAAGTAGCCGATTACATCTACACCGTCATTTATTGCGTTCTTTATTTCTTTAATATGTTTTTCTAAATAGTCGATACGGTATGTGTCTTTTATACTTCCGTCTGCTTCTACTTCATCTTTTGCGCCTAATCCGTTTTCTACTATAAATAATGGTTTGTGGTATCTGTCCCAGAATTCGTTCAACACAACGCGTATACCTATTGGGTCAATTTGCCATCCCCAGTCTGAAGCTTCTAAGTATGGGTTTTTCAAACTATTCATTAAGTTTCCTTCTGTTACTTCACCTTCTTCACTGTTTGCAGAAAGTAGTGACATGTAATAGCTAAATGAAATGTAATCTACTGTATATTTTTTAAGTGTGTCTAAATCGCCGTCTTGGATTTTTAGTTCTATATTATTTTCTTTTAAAAATTGTTTATAATAATTTGGATATTCACCTAACGCATGAACGTCTGTATATAGTAAGTTCATTTGGTCGTCTTGCATTGCTTTTAATACGTCTTCAGGGTTACATGTGTATGGATAGTGCTTCATACGTGCTAACATACAACCAATTTGTGCGTCTCCATCTATTTCTCTAAGTGCTTTTGTTGCTAAACTTGAAGCTAAAAGTTGATGATGCAACGCTTGATATGAGGCAGCTTTAGGATTATCTAATTGATCTGAGATAATACCACCACCTGTAAATGGTGAAATGTTAATGATATTGATTTCATTAAATGTTATCCAATATTTTACTAAGCCTTTATAATGTTTGAAAACTGTTTTTGCGTAATGTTCAAAGTGTTGAACGACCGCTCTATCAACCCAGCCGTTATATTTTTCTGTTAAACCATATGGCGTTTCGTAATGACTTAATGTTACAACGGGTTCAATATTATAAGACTTTAAAGTTTTAAATACATTTTCGTAAAATTTCAAACCTGCTTCGTTCGGCTCTTCTTCATAGCCTTTCGGGAAAATTCTAGACCAATGAATAGAAAGTCTAAATGCTTTGAATCCCATTCCTGCTAATAATTTTATATCTTCTTCATAATTGTGATAAAAATCAATTCCTTCACGTTTAGGGAATCTACCTGTATGTTCACCACTAAGTACTTTTTGAATATGTTCAGTCGTCACTTCCATATGATTATCTTTCTTTCTTTGATCTTTCGGAATATATTCTACAAAGTCAGCACTTGAAAGCCCTTTGCCATCTACATCAAAAGCACCTTCTATTTGGTTAGCAGCTGTTGCGCCACCCCATAAAAAATGATCTTTAAATCCATTATTTGTTTGCATCTTAATTTCCTCCTATTTTATTAATAACTTAAGTCTTCACCATTTGTTTGAATCACTTTTTTATACCAATAAAACGAATCTTTTGGTGTACGATTTAATGTACCGT
Source organism: Mammaliicoccus sp. Marseille-Q6498 (assembly GCF_946151045.1). Classification (NCBI taxonomy): domain Bacteria; kingdom Bacillati; phylum Bacillota; class Bacilli; order Caryophanales; family Staphylococcaceae; genus Mammaliicoccus; species Mammaliicoccus sp. Marseille-Q6498. The sequence goes on from NZ_OX267714.1 coordinate 1,260,766, forward strand.
TCCCCCTATTATCACGATCTACATAGATGAAGCCATAACGTTTTTTCATTTCGCCACTTCCAGCAGAAACGAGATCAATACAACCCCAAGATGTGTATCCTAACAGTTCAACACCGTCGTCTACCGCTTCAATCATTTGATCTAAATGTTCACTTAAGTACTGAATGCGATATTCGTCATGAATTTTCCCGTCTTCTGTCACTTCGTCTTTCGCACCTAATCCGTTTTCTACAATGAAAAGTGGCTTTTGATATCTATCATAAATTTGGTTCATCGTTACGCGTAAACCAACTGGATCGATTTGCCAACCCCAATCTGATGCTTCTAAATATGGATTCTTTAATGAAGCAAAAGCATTACCAGCACCCTTTTCTTTATTTATTTCTTCGTCGCCACTTTCTAGTCTGCTTGAATAATAAGAGAATGAAATAAAATCAACTGTATTTTCTTTTAGAATGTCTTTATCTCCAGGCTCTTGATGAATTTCAACGCCTAATTCTTTAAACATACGTTTACTATAACTTGGATATTCACCACGAGATTGAACGTCTATAAAAATATATTGTTCTCTGTTCTTTTGAAGTGCAGCTAACATATCGTTCGGATGACAAGTGTTCGGATAAACCTCACCTGCTGCCAACATACAACCAATTTGGAAATTAGGGTTAATCTCTTTCCCAACTTTAGTTGCTAAACTCGAGCCAACTAATAAATGATGTGCTGCTTGATATTTAATTTGTTCTGCTTTGGACTCATCTTCAATAATTAACCCACCACCAATATATGGGATGTGTAAAATCATATTAATTTCGTTATGCGTTAACCAATATTTCACTTTATCTTTATAGCGATCAAATACAACACGACTATAGTTCACGAAAAAGTCTACCGTTTTTCTGTTATACCAGCCGCCATATTCTTTTGCTAAATGTAGTGGTGTATCAAAATGATTCAATGTCACTAACGGTTCTATATTATATGCTGCCAACGTATCAAAGACTTTATCATAGAACGCTAAGCCTTGTTCATTAGGTTCTGATTCATCGCCTTTAGGAAAAATTCTTGGCCATGAAATAGACATTCTCAATACTTTGAATCCCATTTCTGCGAATAATTTAATATCCTCTTCATAACGATGATAAAAATCGATAGACTCATGACTTGGATAATAATCAAACGTTTCTTTTAACCCTTTAGCCGGATCAAATAATGGTATATGTCTTTCTTCACCTGCTGGCAGTACATCTACTAAACTTAAACCTTTACCATCAACATTATATGCACCTTCACATTGATTTTGTGCAATTGCGCCACCCCATAAAAAATCTTTACTTAAACTCATTTATAACTTCCTCCTTAAAATATAACTGTTAAAATATGATTCCCTTGGTCTATAGTTTCTTTATCTTCAAGTATGACGTCTTTTGCTAAATTTGTATTTGTTACGACAACTGGAATGATGTTATCAAATCCTTCTTTAGCAATTGCCTCTCTATCAAATTCAATTAAAGGTTGTCCTATTTCGACTGTTTCACCTTGAGATACTAACGGTTTAAAATACTTCCCTTCTAATTTGACTGTATCTATACCGATATGAATAAGTACTTCAGCACCGCTCTCAGATTTTAATCCTATTGCATGTCCTGTTGGGAATAAACTTTCTACTACGCCATTGAATGGTGCAACAACAACATCACTATCTGGTTTTATAGCAATACCTTTACCCATTGCTAATGAAGAAAATACTGGATCACTAATTGTTGTTAAGTCTACAACCTTACCTGTTACTGGCGCTTCAACTAATACATCATTTACTACTTCTTCAGGTGATGTTTCTCCTGCGTTTGTCGCTTTTTCAATGTTTGCTTCTTTTTTATCACTATGTGTTAAATAACCAACGATTAAACCGATGACTACGGCTAACCCTGTACCGATAAGTGACATCCAAAACGCTGTATCCAAGCCGCCTTTTCCGATAAATGCTGTATAACCGAATATTCCTAGACCACCCATCATGTACAGTTTTGTTCCAGCAAGTCCTAATAATGCAGCTGTTACACCCGACACTATACAACTATAAATAAATGGTTTTTTTCTAGGTAATGTAATACCGTAAATAGCTGGTTCTGTAACGCCGAACAAACCTGAAACAAATGCTGGAATACTTAAAGATTTTAATTTTTTGTTTTTTGTTTTAAAGAATATACCTAACACAATACCTGTCTGAGCAAATGAAGCTGTGAATGTTAGAGGAATGATAATATCAGATCCTGCTGTTGAAATATTATTAATTGCAATCGCTACTAAGCCCCAATGTAGACCGAATATAACAAACACTTGCCAAAATGCACCTAATAATAATCCAGCTACTATTGGACTAAAGCTATAAAGACCTAATGCACCAGCTCCAATTAAATTTGCAATCCATGATGAAATTGGACCAATAATAAGAAATGTTAAAGGTACGATAATTAACAATGTAAAGAATGGAACTAAAAATGTTTTAACAACATCTGGTATTACTTTTTTCAAGAATTTTTCTAATTTAGATGCAAAAAATACTGAGAATACAATTGGAATAACACTTGATGTATATGTCATTGAGATGACTGGAATACCTAAGAACGTTAATGCTGTTTCAGCTTCAAAGAATGTCCCACTGAATAACATCGTTGCATTTTCATTTCCTAATGCCATCGCTGCTACGATTGTTGGATAAACAAGTGCAGCTCCTAACGCCATTCCAATAAATTGGTTGGAACCAAACTTTTTAGCTGCTGTAAGTCCTAAGAATATTGGGAAGAAGTAAAATAATGAATCCCCAATAGCATGCATAATTTGATAAGTACCTGATTGTTCAGTGATCCAACCTAACGCCATAAATAATGCAGCGAAACCTTTGATCATACCAGCTGCTGCCAACACGCCTAATATCGGTTGGAAAATACCTGAAATTAAATCTATAAATCGATTAAATAATGATCCACTAGAACTTTGACCACTACTAGGTGAATCATCACTCATGTGTGCTTCTTTTCTAACTGCATCGTAAACATCCGGAACATGGTTTCCTATAACGACTTGATATTGTCCTCCAGATTCCATTACAGTTACGATCTCGTCCATATTTTTAAGATATTCAGTATTTGCTTTTTTCGAATCTTTCAACTGAAATCTTAATCTCGTAATACAATGTGTTAAAGAATTGATATTCTCTTCCCCGCCGACTTTCTCAACAATAACCTTTGCTAACCCTTCATATTTCATTTAAATCCCTCCATTTTTCCATAGAAAAAACCCAGAATAATACATACGAACCCTACGTTCGTCATGCATTACTCTGGGTTTTGCCTACTTAAAGTTACAATCCCAAACAGCTAGTTGCCGTTTAAAGTAATTGTTTATTAATTTAATTTTATTATAACGCTTACATTTTAAATGTCAACGCTTACATGAGGATTTCAATAATCTTGCAATATGAAGAATCAAATAAACCCTTTCGTCATTTGATAAGTCATGATTATAATTTCTTTTTAGAAGATCTCCAATTTTATCGACACATCGATTTGATTCACTATATTTCTTTTGAAGTGAAGATAATAATGACACATCCATCACTTCATCTAATTTTTCAAAGTTGATTAACCGTTGACTGAAAAATTTTAAATGCGTTATGAAACGTGCATAATTCAATTCTTCTTCAGATAAATCTAAATTAAAATGATATCGAACAAGGTTCACTATACTTTGCGTAATTTTAGTTATTTCATAAACATTTGAAATCGATTCATTCATATTCGCATTCACTATATGCATTGCAATAAATCCCGCTTCATCTTTCGGCAATTCTAAATCAAAATGCGCTTTCACTTTTTCAATGCCAAAAAGCCCAAGTTTATATTCTTCAGGATATAAACGACCGATTTCATATAGCAACGGATTATTAATCAATGTACCTTCTTTGAATCTCTTAATTGCATAGTTAATATGATCCGTTAACGCGATATAAAGCGATTCTGATAAAGGTTTACTATATAATTTATTCGCTTCAACAATAATTTCTCGAGATACAAGCAATACATCATCATCTAGTTCCTTAATTAAAACAAGCATCCGTTCTTGCTCTTCATTCGTCATTCTAAACACTTTATCAATTTTATCTTTTTCTAGTGCTTGACCATTCTTCTTCCCAAAAGCAATTCCCGCACCCATAACAATGCGTTCTTCATTATTAATCTTTGAAATCACGACATTGTTGTTTAATATTTTTGTTATTTTCATGACATTCACCCTTCTTAATAAATGCACCGGTAATTCAAAAATTTTTCCCTTTAATAATGATTATATCAATTTTCTCAAAATCTTAAATACATTTGTTATTGTTCATATTCAGTTCATATTCATATTTTATTATTTGTTCTGTTAGAAAATCATTACTAAAGGAGAAAGAAAAAATGAAAAGATTATTTTACAGTTCAGCAATTTACACTGCATTAGGGTTATTAAGTGGTCTCTTTTATAGAGAAATGAGTAAAGCCAATGATTTCGAAGGCTATTCACAACTGAATGTCACACACACGCATATGCTTGTATTAGGAACAATTATGTTTTTAGTATTTTTACTTATTGAGAAAAACTTTTCTATTACAAGAAATCGCAAACTATTTAATTGGTTCTTCATCACATATCACGTGGGACTATTACTAACTGTCGCAATGCAAATGACAAACGGAATTATGACAATCAAAGGTATAGAAGTAAGCCCTGCAATCTCTGGCATGTCTGGATTAGGACATATCTTCTTAACAATCGCATTTATTTTATTCTATGTATTATTGAACAAAAGCATATTTAAGAAAAATAAATAAGAGATTGTGCAGGACCTGTTTGGTTAGGTTCGGAGGATAGGATTTATTGGGTTATTTGGAATAATGGCACTTATACTTAAAAAAAGTATAGAAAATCCCAATATTGTAGCTATTATTAATTTATAAGAATTATTAGTTAATCTATTCATTTACTTTACCGACTTTAAATACTTTTCAGTAGAAATAATGAGCCAAATACATCCTAAGATAAATAAAATCGTTTGAATAGTCACGCTATATAAACTTATCCCTTTAATTAATTCATAAACTGAAAAAAAATTCCTAAAATTATTAAAAGCGAAAAAATTTTTTTTGCTAGATTATTTGAATATTCTTGAGCAGCAGACCAATGTCTAGGGCTTTTTAAAGATTGTCTGGATCTATAGCCAACCATAATATTTCTATCTTCGACAATTTTTGAACGAGAAACTAAAATGATGATTAATAAATTTAATAAACTAGTGAAAAATAATATCATATTATTATCAACATCCTTTTTGAGAGTTTATATGTATATAATATAGTTATTTTTAAAACAAAAATAGCATTTTCTTCAAACAAATCACATAATATTAGATTCTTGAGAGATTCTCTTAATATAGATAGTATTATATTACATCATGACAATGAGTATGACTTCTACAGCGATTCACTCTTAAAAATTTTTGAAATATTAGGATACAAAGTTTGTTTTTTTATCTAATACCTAAATCTATAAGAAACTGCTCATTAAAATAACTCCTATATGATACTTATAATGTACTTATTAATATCATTATGATACATTACTCAATCCATAAAAATAAACCCCTTTTGTGTCGGGGTTTGTCATGTAACATAAGTGGCATTATGTTACATTTTTTGAAATGAGATTACGTTGTAATAGTGATGAAATACAAACAAAATAAGTTGGTGAATAGGGAAGGAAGTTATCTATAGAGAAAAATTTATTCTTTTTATTAAATAAACCAGTTCCTTTTACATTTACTATCGACTTAGTTGAAAATAGAAAAAAATCAGTTTTTTTAATTTTATATAATTCTTGTACTTCACCATCATTAAATCGAATATTATTTAATTCTGCATCTTCTAACTCTAATGTATATATATTAATAAATTCGTTGTCAATGAATTTATCATTAATGCTCTCTGGAATGGTACAAAGAAATTCAAGTCTATTGAAGTCTATATTTAGACCCATTTCTTCTTTTATTTCTCGAATACCATCTGATATATCCTCATTAGATTGTATATGTCCTCCCACAGTGACATCTAGCAGACCAGGATAATCACTTAATAAAGCACTTCTTTCTTGTAATAAAATATATTCTTTAGTAGTAAAAATACATTGAAATGTTTGATGCCATTCCGAATATTTGTGTACATCTGCTCTGTTCATGGTACCTTTATATTGTTTGTTTTTAAAATAAATTTTTAAAGTTTCTGTCAATTAAAGCACTCCTTACTGATATTATGAATAATATTAAAGTATTATTAAATTTTAGTAAAGAATATTAAGACAGAAGTGTTTATTATACAAATTATTTTCTATCCTTTTTCTCTTCATATATAAAACCCCCCTTCAAAGTTTGTTTTTTTACTGTCTACTTTGAAGGGAGCATATCAAGATATCGTGCGTTTAGCCCATTATCGCACCAAGTCGTCAGCGATATCGTGCGTTTAGACCCATATCGCACCATATCTCCAAGATATGGTGCGATAAATCCGTTCTTACAACACTATAAACAAAGAAAATCGCTATGACATCTGTCATAGCGATCCTTTTTATGCGTGTTTTCTATTAAATCTACGTGTGTATTCTTTAAATGTGATGAAACATTTGTTCTTCTCATCATATAATTTATATTTTAAAGATTCTAAACTCTCTTTGATTGTAATTGTAGTAGCATGATGTAATGGTGGTGTCTTTTCATGTGCTTGTTCTAATTGGTAATTTGGAATTCTTGGACTTAAGTGATGAACATGGTGATAACCAATGTTACCTGTCATCCATTGAACAATCTTAGGTAATTTGTAATAAGAACTGCCTTCTATTGCAGCTTTTACATAATCCCATTCTGATGATTCTTCAAAATATGCGTCTTCAAATGTATGTTGGATGTAGAATAACCAAATGCCCATCATTCCAGCGATAAACATCATTGGTAAAAATACGAGCATAAATGGTACTGCTCCAACTAAGAAGAACATGCCTACATAGAATAATAACAATACGATATTGTTCATCCATGTATTTCTTTTTTCTTTTTTTCTAGCGTCTTTTGCGTTCATTCTGTTAGAAATAAATAACAAGAATATAGGACCTAGTATAAACATTACAAATGGGTGTCTATACAAACGATATTTAAATTGTGTGAATGATGATGAATCATGATACTCTTCAATTGTCATCACCCAAATATCGCCAATACCACGTTTTTCTAAGTTACCACTTCCAGCGTGATGAATGATATGTTCTCTACGCCATTTTTCATATGGGAACAATGTTAAAAGTCCTGTGATATTTCCTAGTAAATCGTTATTCTTTTTCTTACTTAAAAATGATCCGTGACAGCAATCGTGGAAGATAATAAATGTTCTAACTAAAAATCCAGATGCTAATACGCCACATAATATAGATAATGACCAATGTAATTGATAGCTTAAAAATCCACCTGCTACAAGTAAAACCAATGGAATTAATGTATTTATTATTTGTATTGTACTTTTCTTTAGATTGTTATTTTCAAATGGTTTCACCATTTTTCGGAGCAATTTCTTCTTCTCTTTTTCGATAATTTTCCACTTCCTTTATTCAATAAATATAAGAAAAGGAAGTACTTGAATGAACCAAGCACTTCCATCTCTATTACTAATAATATAGCATTATACTAGCATTTACAATCAATAACCATTTAACACAACAAAAAAATTATTGTTCATATTTGTTTGATTTTAATAATAAATTAGTACTTAGTCATAATATGAGCCATACAAGTGCTTTTGGTGGGATCTGACTAAAATTCCGCTTCTTTATACAACGATAATTTTAATAAAAAAAACACTCCAAATTTCTCGATTTGGAGTGTTTCAGTTTGTTGATAAACTTAACCCGATTAAAAACTCGCTTGCCTAGGGTACAGTCTCAGCCTGTAGTCTTCGACTCGTACTAAACGCTTTGGCGTCTTCGTTTTTAAACGGTTTTGTTGCTCTAACTAGCAAGAAATATAAAACATGCTAGTTAGAATTTGTAACTTGCAAGAATTTGAAAACAAGCTAGTTAGCGCTGTTTTGGTTGCAAAAAAGTGTAAATAAACACTAGAATCATGACTTTTTTAGCTCTAACTAGCAAGAAATATAAAACAAGCTAGTTAGAATATGTAACTTGCAAGAGTTTGAAAACAAGCTAGTTATCGCTGTTTTAGTTACAAAATAGTGTAAATAAACACCAAAATCACGACTTTTTTAGCTCTAACTAGCAAGAAATATAAAACATGCTAGTTAGAATCTATAACTTGCAAGAATTTGAAAACAAGCTAGTTAGCGCTCGTATTATAGCAGTTATTGAATGTTTTCAACTATCTTTACCACATTATATCTCTAATTGTATCGTCGTTTAGCGCTTTAACGATTTCTGATACGAGTTTTACTGCATTTAAGTAGTCTTCTTTATGAAGGACTGACACGTTTGAATGCATGTAACGTAATGGTACACCGATTGAAATGGTTGGTGTTCCTTCGTTTGCTACGTGAATACTACCTGCGTCTGTTCCACCGCCTGTAATATTGTCCCATTGTACATCGATATTTTTCTCTTTTGCGACTTTTTTAATGAATTTTCTAAATCCAACATGTCCAATATTCGTACCGTCTAATAATAATACAAGTGGTCCGTCGCCTAATTTAGTATCATGGTCTTGGCCTTTCATTCCCGGTGTATCATAAGCGATACCTACGTCTACTGCGATTGCTAAGTCAGGTTTAATTTTATTTGCTGCAACTTTCGCACCGCGTAGTCCAACTTCTTCTTGTACTGTTGCACCTGATACTAAATTAATACCAAGGTCTTCATTTTTCACTTTATTTAAAACGTCGACGCTTAATGCGCAACCGAATCTATTATCAAAAGCTTTTGCTGTTAAGTAATTACCATCACCTAATTCTTCAAATTCAGAATAAGGTGTTACCATGTTACCTACTTCGATACCAAGTTTTTCTACAGCATTTTTGTCTTTAACACCAAGGTCTATAAACATTTCTTTCATATCTACAGGCTTTTTACGTTCTTCTGGACTTAACACATGAGGTGGTTTTGAACCGATAATACCTCTATATTCTTGACCGCTGTCAGTTGTAATCGTAACTTTTTGTGAAAGCATAACTTGATTCCACCAGCCACCGATTGGCGTGAATTTAATATATCCATCTTCATCAATTTTTGTGACCATAAATCCGATTTCATCTAAATGACCAGCAATCATAAGTGTTTTAGAACCATTTTTAGCATTCTTTTTCCCGAAAATGCCTCCTAAATTGTCCTCAATAATTTCATCACTGACTGGTTGTAAAAGTTTACGCATTTCGGATTTAACATTGTACTCAAATCCTGAAATCCCATTTACATCTGTTAACGTTTTTAATAACTTTACTGAATCCGCCACTATAAATCCCCCTTTTTTATCTATACTATTATGATATCATTCTCCTAAATAAAAGTATCTTATGAAGATTTCGTTTTATTTATCGTTTAAACCTTTACCATCAAGAATATGATCAATATACTTTTCAACACGAGAAGTACGAGTTGCTTCACGCTTTGCTTGATTTATAAAATAAATATATTGACGTTGTCTACCAGGCGTTAAATTATAAAATGCATCTTTAAAATTCGGATTATGATCAAATTCTGCTTGAAGCTCTGCAGGTATGTCGTATTCTTCAGTCTTTTTAAACTCAACTTTAGCACCTGACTTCTCAAGCTCCACCGCTTCTACGACATAATTCTTAATAATATCCCTTTGTTCCTTAATCTGATCGATATACATAAACCTTAGTTGTCGCCCTGCCTGAACATTTTCAGTTTGCTGAATCAACAACTTATTAGGATCCTTTAACAAAGCACCTTTATAAAATAAAATCGCACAATATTCCTTAAAACCATGAATAAGCACAACATTTTTACCATTTAGTGTGTAACAAGGTTTCATCCATTTATATTCCTCTTCCAAATCACACTCACGAATGATTTCTCTTAATAAAACAAACTCATCCTTCCACTTCTTCTCCCTTTCCATAAAAGCCTCAACCTTAGGATGCTTATCCATTAAAACCACTCCATTCCCTATCTTTATATTTATTATTATTTTAACCGAAAACGTTTTGAAATACTTGGATAAAGAAAAGAGCTGAGACATTTATGCCTCAGCCCCTTACAATATTCCACTCAACCTAACTTATCACGCTTTTCTTTTTTTCATAAACATTGGTACTACTATGATTAACACACTAATTGTTAGCAAAATAGCTGTAATTGGAGAATGTAATAATGAGAAATAATCTCCGTTATTAAGTAATAGATGTCTTCTTAACGATGTTTCCATTAATGGACCTAATACAATACCTAATATTAATGAAGCTATTGAGAAATTAAATACTTTCATTAAATAGCCTATTACTCCAAATAGAAGCATAATCCAAACGTTTAATAAATCATTATTTGTTGCATAAGCTCCTAGCAATGAAAGGACAATTATAAACGTTGCTATGATACTATATGGTGCTGTTAGTAATAATGTAAATACTTGCACGCCTGCTCGTCCTGCAATTAAAGTCATAATACTCGCAAACAGCATAGCTAAAAAGATTGAATATAATAATATTGGTTGGTCTGCAATTAATTGTGGTCCTGGTTGTACGCCGTGTAGTATTAATGCAGCTAATATAATGGCAGTTGTTGGGCTCCCTGGTATTCCTAAGATAAGCGTTGGAATCATCGAACCGCCTGCAGCTGCATTGTTAGCTGTCTCTGGTGCTACTACCCCTTCTTCTTTACCTTTACCAAATTCTTCAGGATTTTTATCTGTTTTCATTGCAACGCCATAACTTACAAAGGATGCAATTGAACCGCCTGTACCTGGTAATATCCCAATAACACTACCGATTATAGCTGATTTTAATGCTGTCCATTTATATACAAAAAAGTCTTTGAATTTGAATGTTCCGTTAGAATTTTTTGTTGATGTGTTTAAAGTATTCGTATCCTTACTCGTAATTTGGGAAAATACTTCCCCTAAAGCAAACGCACCAATCATAATAGGTATATAATCAATTCCATTCATTAACTCTATCGTATTAAATGTAAATCTATCTGTTGCTGTTAAAGGATCAATCCCTATAGTTGAAATAAAAATCCCAATCAATCCTGATATAATGGCTTTTACCATATTGTTTGTACCAAGAGATGAAATAACAGTCATCCCTAAAACTGCTAAAGCGAAATATTCTGAGGAATGTATTTTAAATGCTAATTGAGATAGTAATGGTGATAAAAATATCATTAAAAATACAGCGAATACCCCACCGAAAGCTGAACTACTGATTGCTAAACCTAATGCCTTTTTTGAATGTCCTTTTTTGGACATTGGATAACCGTCAAAAGTAGTGGCTACAGCTTCTGGCGTTCCTGGTGTATTAAATAAAATTGCTGTTATTGAACCGCCATAAGCAGACCCTACATAAATTGTAGATAAAAAGGCAATTGCTGGCACGACATCTAAAAAATATGTGAACGGTAATACTAAGACTATCGCCATTGAAGAGCCTATACCTGGTAACGCCCCTAAAAGTATACCTACTACTAGCCCTAAAATGACTAACATTAAAGTTGTAGGTTCTAATATAGTTAAAAAGGAATCTTTTAAAATTGTTGTATTCATTTTTCACACCTCCATTATTTAATATAGGAAACTACTAATATCAGAAAAGAATCCAATTCCTCTCGGCAAAGGTATATTCAGCACATTTCCAAAAAGAAACGAAAACAATACTGGTATGCCAATGGAAAAGATGATAATTTGAGTTTTACTTTTGGCTCCTAAAAGTATTAATAATAATGGTGTCAAAAATAAACAGGATAGTAAAAAGCCTATTTTATTGATAAGTAGTATAAATATAGTTATCGAAATGGTTAAGCACATTATAATTAGTAAAGATTTATTAAATACCGATGTCTGCTTAACTTCTTGGTTGTTTTGTTTGTCTCGTTTATATTTCAATATTTCTTTAACTAATGTATAAAAAAGAAGTACTACAAGGAAGAATAAAGCAAAACTAGGTATACCAGAAGGACCTATTGGATCAACCTCTCTTAAATTTTCCATGTTTAATGAATTTATTAGAAAATATACAAATATAACGAACAATATGAAACTAAATATGATACTCCCCATGAAAATCCCCCCTCTAATCTCATTATTTGATATCTAAATCTTTTGCGATTTCATCAAATTTTTCGTACTCTTTATTTAGTTTTTTATCAAATTCATCTGGTCCAAGGTATCCTTCACCTATGTCTACTAAATTATCAGATGCATACTTTTTATATTCTTCTGTTTCATATGCGTCTTTTATTTTTTTATTTAATCGTTTTTTCACACCTTCTGGCGCACCTTTTTTAATGACGAAACCTCTCCAAGATCCTATATCGACATTTAAACCTTTTTCTTTTGTAGTCGGTACATTTTTAAATTCAGGTATTTTATCGATTCTTTCATCATTAAAAATAACGATTGGTCTAACTTTTTTAGATTTTGCATAATCAACAACATTAACAACTTTGTCTAAGTAAACGTCTACTTCACCACCAAGTGCCGCTGCTTTCACTTCTGATCCTGAAGTGTATGGTGTAAATCTCATATCTATACCCGCTTCTTTAGCAAAATCATTTGTCGCAAAGTCATCTAACCCTGTTGAACCTGCTCCACCAACCGTAACGTTATCTTTTTTACCTTTTTCAATTAAGTCGTCATAATCTTTAATCGGACTATCTTTCGGAACGGATAATACATAAATGTCACTTTGGATTTGTGCCAGTGGTTCAAAATCATCTAAAAGTTTAACTTCTTTACTTTTATTTAAATTATCGGAAATAACTTGTGATGGTGTGATTTCTAAAATGTTATAGCCATCATTTTTTTGTTGATACGCATGTAACATACCGATTAATCCACCACTACCATCTTTATTAACAGGTTGAAAATTTGCATTTGAGTTTTTACTTAATATTTGAGAAAACTGCCTTACAAAAGCATCACTTGCACTTCCTTCCCCAAATGGTATAACGACATTAACCGTTTTTTTGGGAAAGTTTTCTACTTCATTCTTCTCCTCATTACTTTTCGTATCACCTTTAGCGCTACAACTAGCTAACAATACCGTTAACATAATGATGATTATCGATTTCTTTTTAACCATGATTTTCCTCCTTATCTATTAAATATTTAGGAACGATGGCAGTGCCTTCCATAATCCTTCTAGCCGTACGTCCGGTACCACCTTTTAATAGTTTGTAATCGCTTTCATTTTTCTGTAAAGAAACTTCCGCAGAAATTGTTCCATTAGGATGTCCAATATTGATCATATTTTCAGAATTACTTTCACAAACTGAATAAGGAACTGTCCCTGGTATGAGGCATGCTGTTGCTAAACAAATTGAACCACTAACAGCAAATGCTGGATGTAACTTGCCCATAGAAATATATCTTCCTATGATATCGTTATTTTCTTTTTTGTTAAGCACACCTAGTTCGGTTAAATAATCTTGAGGCTCACTCACTAATGTTATTTTAGGTAATGCATCTATTTCTGGATTGATTTTTTGATGTTTGTTAAATATACCTAATAAAATACCGATTTCTACACGTAACTTCTCAATTTTATCAGAAACATCAGGCTCATCAATCGTTTCTGATAATTCGTATCCTTCAAGTGAAAAATTATTAGCTTTTACAAAAGCAACTATATTACCAGTGTCTAAAATACTTACTTCAAAAGTTTTTTCACCAACTTGTATATTATCCACTAAGTTACCTGTCGGAAAAAGTTTACCAGTAAAAGCACCGGCCGGATTCATAAAGTTTACCGTTATTTTTGCACCAGTACCTTCTACGCCTGATATTGAAAAATCACCTTTATTTCCAACAGATCCTTTTTCAACAGGAACGACAACTTCCATTACTTTATTCGTATTCGTGTTTAATATTTTAACTTTCGTTTCACCTTCGACTCTCGGAACTAATCCTTCTTCAACCGCATATAGTCCTACAGCTGACGCCATATTGCCACATGTCACATTATAATCTATACTTCTTTTATTTATCCCAACTTGACCAAAAGTATAGTAAATATCACTGCCTTCTTCACTTGATATACCAACGATTGCTACTTTACTCGTAACAGACGTTCCGCCTCCAATACCATCAATTTGACCATTTGGAGAGCTACCATAAATTTTCAAAATCACTCTTTCTCTTGCATTATGGTCTAGGGGTAAATCGCTATCTTTAAAAACTAATCCTCTACTTGTTCCCCCTCTCATTAATACGCAAGGAACTTTTAAACTTCGTATATCCACGTTATGACCCCCTAATTTTGTTGAAATATTCAGTTAACTTATTTAAAGTATATAAGTGGATAAACGATAAATAAAATATTACTTTTTTATGTTTGAACATAAAAATCTTTTATGGACAATCAAAAATGAATAAGGGGACATTTATATGGATAGTATGGACTGGGAAATATTGAGAGCGTTATTTAAATATAAAAACATTACACAAACGAGTAAAATTTTGAGAATATCACAACCAGCAGTAACCTATAGAATCAATAAACTAGAAGAAGAATTCAATGTAGAAATTATTAGTAGAAATAAAAAAGGCGTAGTCTTCACTTCGCCAGGTGAAATCATTGTAAAATATGCACTTTCAATGATAAAAGACAGTCAAAAACTTAAAGAAGAGCTGATCAATCAAGAAGATAAAGTTCAAGGTACGCTAAGATTAAGCGCATCTAGCATATTTTCAAGATATCAATTACCGAAAATACTTTCAGAATTCAGTCAAAAATATCCTTTAGTAGAATTTGATGTTAATACAGGTTGGAGCGAAGAAGTATTCAAATCAGTTCATAACGATTACTCGCAAGTAGGTATTTTAAGAGGAGATTATAGCTTTTCATCAGAAAAAATACGACTCATGTCAGAAAAGATTTATGTCGTATCTAAAAATCCAATTTCAATAGACGACTTACCACATTTACCAAGAATTTATTATAATACAGACACTTCACTCAACAAATTGATCGACGATTGGTGGATAGGAAGATTTGTCGAACCATCTTCAATTGCGATAAAAGTAGACAATATGGAAACAAGCAAAGAATTCGTACAACACGGCCTAGGATTTTCTATTTTGCCAGATATATTACTTAATAAAAATAAAGACTTATATAAAATACCTTGCCTAGACCAAAACGGCAATGACATTATAAGAAACACAGATATGATATTAAAAAAACAATACTTGTCTAATAACGTCGTTAGAGCATTTTATGATTTTATGAAAGAACAAAATTTAGAATGCGAGTAATGAGATGATGGATATTTGATACATTATTATACACTTATAGGGAGGAGACATAAATGTCTCCTCCCTATAAGTGTATAATACGCATTAAGTGTTAATTCAATTGCATAGCTAACCAATTTTATTAGTTTTTATCTTTATATTTTGGGAAATAATTTAATATAAACGCTATACCCCCAAAGATTGCTGCAAATACAATCGAAGGTGTTAACAATGTATCGCTTACGTTTATAATAAATGATCCGTTTCCTATAATTAAACCAACCATTTGTGCTAAGACCATAATTAAAGCTGTTAAAATCGATAAAAACAAGAATATCACAAAAGCTTTTTCTAAAAATTTCTCCATATATTTATCCTCCCCATATAGGTAGTATTCCCATACCAATAAGCCAACCAATTACGACAACAGGAATTGCGTAAAGTACAATCAGCATACCGAAAGTCTTTTCAGGTTTCGCACCAACGATACCAGATGCTATATAAATTGAACCGGATGCTGGTGGCATTTGAGCTGATGTAGATGCAAATGTCATCACAACTACAGCTGAAATTAGAGGTGAGAAACCACTTGAAATTAAGATTTCATAGGAAACAAGACCTACTGCAGTAAGTGTTCCAGTAGAAGTTAACGGACCAGCAATAACTGTTATACCAATACCTATTAACAATAAAGTTAACCACGCTGGTGCATTTGCAGCCTCTATAAGAGATGCTATATTATCAGACAAACCCAATTTCGTTAATACTTCACTTGCTGCCACAGCAAAGAATATTAGTGCGCCAATAGTTGTAAATCTTGGAATAGCAACTTGTGTGAATTTCATTAATTCAGGTATAGATTTAGGTAATTTTTTTCTACCTAAAATAACTGCTATAGTAATCATTAAAGTCGGTATCCAAACTACGATATCAATACTTTCTAGAGATTCTTCTCCTATTGATGGAATACTAGCTAGCTTTTTCCCTAGAGGACCTATTGTAAGAACTAGTGGAATAATGGCTCCAACGTATAACAAGATTGAAGTCCAACCTCTTTTAAATGAACTGCTCAATGGTTCTAACTCTTCTATAGAAAAAGCTTTTATATTTTGTTTTTTTACAAAAATCCAAATCATTATTAATCTATGAGCGAGTTGATAAATTGATGCAACAAATAATGCAATATAAAATTCACCAACACCAACTGCTGCAGCTACTGGAGCGAACCCAAGTATGATGAACATAGAAGTTGTTGGTGGAAATACAGACGCCATACCACCATTACCAACCATCACAGATGCCGCAATCTCTTTATTCCATTTATTCTTTAACATCCATGGACCAGTAATTGAACCAGTGGCAGCAGTGTTACCAGAATCACCACCTGATAATGTTCCTAATGCAACTGAACCCATAGCGTCCATATATGCTGGTGCGCCAGGTATTTTACCCACCATTGAATTTAAAATTGCTAATAATTTCGCAACAATACCTAATTTATCAATAAGATATGCCATAAATACGAACGCAAGTGCTGCGTATAGCACTGAAAAAGTTGATGCGAAAGAAAATCCATTTACAAATAATTTTATTGCTTCTGATCCACCTAAAAGACTCGTCGCAATAAATCCAACCAAAGAAGCCTCACCTAAGTTTCGTTTTAATATGACACTCCATATTATTAATATCACAACAAAAATTAACAAAGCTAAAATCCCCATAGTACTCCCCCCTTGTTAATGAAATTTTATTTTTGATTCATGGTTTTTATAACATCAATCCAGTTATAGTTTTCATCTTGTAATTCATTTTCTAATTCTGCATTTGAAATATCTTTCAGTTTGCTAATTGTAGCTTCAGTCATATAAGTTTCTAAATTATTATCTTTCATAAAGTTACTAACATTTTCCATTTCTGTTTCTCTACGTTTAGAATGTTTTACGTTACTTTTTATATATCTATTAATTATTTCGCCAAAATCATCTTTATCCATCGTATTCGAAATAGAATTATAAATCTCTTGTTCAATCTGTAATTTTTCAGCCGCTTCCATAACTTCATACAATAATGTTGATAATCCTTTTGTAAAAATACTTCTTATATATTTAAAGTTTGTAGCGTCACCGACATTTTCATTTAATTTAGTAATCTTCATTCCAATGTTTTGACCTATCTCTACGAACTTTTCAGATTGGCTACCACTCACTAAAATTGGTACTGTATTTTGATATACTTTAAGCGCACCTAGTATTGCTGCATCAAGTATATGTAGACCATTTTCATTCATTATTTCATTTACCATATTCTTTTCTTTTGCGTTAGCTGTAGTTAAATCAACTAAAATTGTTTCTTTATCAATCGTGTCTCTTATTTCTAACCATGCTTCTATTGCTTTTGAAGCAGGAACAGCTACAAATAAGATAGACATTTTTTGTTTTGATAATTCTTTAGTATTTGGAAAATACGTGAGTTTTGTATTGTCTGATATTTTTTCTGAACTTTTATTAATAAGAAGTGGATCATATGCAAAAATATTATCAACTTCATATTCACTAAAGCCTTTTGACATCTCACTACCTACTTCACCATATCCTATAAATCCAATATTCATTGTTTTCACCTCTATTCATTTATACTTTCTCGTAACCATGCAGGTTCCATCGCTCTTTTATCAGATTCATTACGTAAATCAATTTCATTAATCTTTTTTAATCTTTCTTCTTCATATATCAATTTTTCTTCTGCTTTTTCTATATATTTTTCAGCATTTTCAAAAGGAACTACTGTAATTCCATCTTCATCACCTATTATAAAATCATAAGGATTTATAATTACGCCACCACTTTGTATAGTTACATCAAAGGCTCCTGGCCCATTTTTCCTTGGTCCTTTAGGTATAAATCCTTTTGAATAAATTTGTATATCCATATTTTCTAATTCTTTTTTATCTCTAACTAATCCATCAATAATAATCCCTTTTATACCAATTTTTTCTGCAGCTGATGCCATCAAACCTCCCATATAAGCTGAAATATTCGATCCTTTTCCATCAACGACCAAAATTTCACCAGCCTTTGCTTCATAAATCCCATAATGTAAATAGAGATTATCTCCAGGAAAAACAGCTATTGTCCTTGCTTGACCAACTAATGTTTTTCTAAAATTAACAGGTTTAATATCATAATCCATAACATTTTCATAATTCATAGCATCTGCTAGAAGCGTAGAACTTAACTTCTCCAGTCTTTCTATAATGTTTTCGATACTATCCTTCACAATTCCTCACCCCTATTAAGTAATGTTTATTACATTTTAAATATAACTTGTAATATTATTTACAAAGTAACACTAATAACTATATATGTAAACCCTTACATTTATGCAAAAAAAATAAACCACTCTTCTTTTAAAAGAAATGGTTTGTTTTTTCATCATTTATTTATGTGATAATTAATTCGTTTTAACGTACGATCTATAGCATCTAATCGATTAGAATTATTTTTAGATTCTTTAACTGCCAATGAATTAATAATATAGTCAATCGCTATCATTGATACTATAGGGGAATTATGAAATGCTAAACTATTAGAGTCACATGGAATAATGACATCAGCATAATCTACTAATGGAGATGAATAAGTATCCGTTATTATAACGATTTTAACATCTTGTTCTTTAGCTATCTTCACAAAATCACTAATTCGTTTAGCATATCTCGGGTAACTAATAGCTACTAACACATCATTTGAATCCATCGATACGACCTCATCGACCCAATCTGATACATCTGCAACTATGAGCTTACAATTTCCATTAATTCTGTTTATATTTTGTGAGAAATATTGACCTGCCGGAAGTCCACTTCTAACACATGTACAATAAATATTTCTAGATTCTTCAATTAATTCCACTGCATTATCTAACGTACTTTCATTTATTTCGCTAGAGAATTGCGTTAATTGTGTAACATAATGGTTTATCGTTTCTGTCCAAAGATTTTCTTTTTCAATATTTTTTAAATTAGATGATAATCGTGATTGTGGAGCATTCCCATCTTTAATAAATTCTTGTATATCTCTTTGTAACTCTGTATAACCTGAATAACCTAATTTATTAGCTAACCTCATCACTGTCGTTGTACTTGTACCCACTTTTTTAGACAATTCATTAATAGTATAAAACATGACTTCTGTAGGCTCTTTTATAATATAATTTGCTACTTTTCTTTCAGAATTAGTTAGATCTTTTATTTTTTCTTTAAGATTTATAAAGATATTTTCATTCGTCATAATAGATAATTCTCCTAACTTTAACTCATTTCTTTTATTTTACATAATTCTATATTCTTTACTATTTTAACCGAAAATGATTTTAAATACTTTACTAAGCACATTTTCTTACATATCTTTTAAATTTTTAACTTTAAACACAGTGAATGGAAACAATTAACATAAGGTAATATAATATAAGTATATCGAATTTAAGGAGGCATACATCATGGCAAAAGTTTTTATTACAGGAGAGATACCTGCTAGAGGTTTGGATTTACTGAAAGAGCATTTTGAAGTTGAGGTCTTTAAAGGGGAGAAGTTAATTACTAAGGATGAAATACTTCAAAAAGTTCAAGATGTGGACGCAATTATTAGTCCTCTTTCTACAAATATAGATAAAGAAATAATAGATGCAGCACCAAATTTAAAATTCATCGCTAATTATGGTGCTGGGTTTAATAACATTGATGTAAAGTATGCTAGAGAAAAAGGCATCGATGTAACGAATACTCCGAAAGCTTCTACAAATGCTACGGCGGATTTAACGATTGGCATTCTACTTGCAGCTTCTAGAAGAATCGCAGAAGGTGACAAACTTTGTAGAACAACTGGTTTCAATGGTTGGGCGCCGTTATTCTTTAGAGGTCGGGAAGTCTCCGGCAAGACTGTCGGCATAGTTGGACTTGGCGAAATTGGTTCTGCTGTAGCTAGACGTGCCAAGGGGTTTGACATGAACATCCTTTATACTGGACCTAATAGAAAACCAGAACAAGAAGCAAGTATCGGGGCGTCTTATGTCAGTCTAGATGAAATGTTAGAACAAGCTGATTTCATTACAATCAATGCTGCTTACTCAGATCAACTGCATCACCTATTTAATAAAGAAGCTTTTGAAAAAATGAAAGACACTGCTTATATTATTAATGCATCTCGCGGTCCAATTGTGGATGAAAAAGCATTAGTAGATGCATTGAACAATAAAGAAATTGAAGGTGCAGCTCTAGATGTATTTGAATTTGAACCAGAAATTACGGAAGAACTGAAGTCTATGGATAACGTCGTCCTCACACCACATATAGGTAACGCAACATTTGAAGCAAGAGACATGATGGCTGAAATCGTCGCAAATAACACGATTAAGAAACTTAAAGGTGAACAACCAGACTATATTGTGAATTAATTTGAATAAAAACCCCTCGCCCATTATTTTGAGCGAGGGGGTTTTTTTATGATGAAAGTTCGTCGTAATATTCATCGATACTAATAGACTGACCTTGGTTTAGTCTTGATTCTTCTGCAGCAAATGCCATTAAGTGACTTATTAATGATTTGCTTGCTACTGATTTAGAGGCTTTACCGTCTGATGCGTTTATTGAGTTGATGAAGTCTCGTATAATGCCTTCGTCTCCACCACCGTGTCCACTGTTTACTTCTGGGAATTTAACGATTTTTTCTTCTCTAGTTAAGAAGTCATAAATGCTAATTTCGTTATTTTCCATATTTCCTCTAATTTCACCTTTAGTACCCATAATTTGTACTATTCTCGTTTGTTCTCTCGTAAATGCACTCATACTAAAAGTAGCTGTAGCACCATTTTCAAATTCCATATTTACAACTTGGTGATCTACTACATCGTTATCTGATTGGAAAACACATTTACCGTAGTCCGTTTTATTTAAACTTTCTATTATTGCTTCGTTAGTGTTAGCTTCAGTAAATTTCATTGCCCAACCTCTACCTCTGCCTAAGTAATATCTTCCAGCGTGGAATGCACATTCATTTTCAGCTGGACATCCATCTAAGCATCGTAATGGTGCGCCTTCAGGTTTGTTATCTTCATTAAAATACATTAATGATCCGAATGAATTAATCCTCTTACAGTCTTTGTCCATAATATAACTAATAATATCCATATCGTGACAAGATTTCGCTAATATCATTGGACTTGAAGTTTCTTTACTTTTCCAATTACCGCGTACAAAGCTATGTGACATATGCATATATTCAACATTTTCATTCAATTGAATAGATGCTATTTCGCCGATTTCTCCACTTTCTACGATTGTTTTAATTCTATTCCAAAATGGTGTATATCTTAAAACGTGACAAATCGTTAACGTTCTGTCCATTTCTTTTGATTTTTCGACCATTTTCACACATTCTTCCGGACTTGGTGACATCGGTTTTTCAAGTAATACATGATATCCTAAGTCGAGTGCTAACATTGTAGGTTCAAAATGCTCTTTATCTTGTGTACAAATAATCGCGATTTCAGCTTCAGGCTTTTTATTCAGTAAGTCTACCCATGAAGTATGTACATATTGTTCATCTAAGTTATGTTCTTTTTTAATTTTTTCCCGTCTTTCAAGTACTGGTTCAGCTACCCCTATTAGTTTAATTTCATGTGGTAAAGATTTAATTAAGTTAGCATAAACTTTACCACCTCTGTCACCAGCACCTAGTAATATTGCCTTTTTAATATTCATTAAATTGTTCCCCCTTATACGTCACAATAGTTTCATATTACTACTTAAAAAACAAAAAAGCACCCTTTTATAATAAAAGGATGCAATTAATTTAATTATTATTTTGTTGCATTTTCATTAATTCATCAGCTGTAAATTGAACATCTGGACCTATAATAATTTGGATATTTTTATCACTAATTACTTTATTACCTAAAGCTCCAGATTGTTTAATTTTTTCTTGATCGACAATGTTTGTATCATTCAATGTTAAACGAAGTCTTGTTGCACAATGGTCAATAACTTGAATATTGTCATTTCCGCCGATTGCTTCATAAATTAATTTTGTTTTATTAGAAACACCTTTCGTATTTCCAGAATCAGTAGCATCATTGCTGTCATCTTCAAGACTTGGATCTTGTTTAGCCGCTTCTGGCATTAATCCATCTCTACCAGGTGTTTTTAAATTGAACTTTCTAATCGCAAAGTCAAAGATGAAGAAGTAAGCAATTCCCATGATGACACCTAATACTAATAACATTAAAGGTTTATTAGCAATTGGAATACTTAAACTCAATAAGTAATCTATCAATCCTGCACTAAAAGTAAATCCTGAAGTCCAGTGGAACGTTGCTGCTATAAATAATGAAATACCTGTTAACACAGCGTGAATGACAAATAACATTGGCGCTGCTACTAAAAATGAAAATTCAAGTGGTTCTGTAATACCTGTAACAAATGAAGCAATTGCTGCTGTTAACATTAAAGAACCGACTACTTTTTTATTACGTTTTTCAGCATTTTTCCAAATTGCTAATGCTGCTGCAGGTAATCCAAACATCATAATTGGGAATAGACCTGCTTGATATCGACCAGTAATACCTTTTTCACCGTTACTAGACCAGAAGTTTGCGATGTCATTAATACCTGCAATATCAAACCAGAATACTTGGTTTAATGCGTGATGTAAGCCGAATGGTAATAATAAACGGTTAAATAGTCCATATAAACCAGCACCGACTGGCCCAAGTTGAGAAATAAATTCACCAAAGACTACTAATCCGTTATAAACTGGTGGCCAAATGAACATAAGTGCTAATGAAATAACGAGCATCGTTGCTGCAGATAAAATGGGTACTAAACGTTTACCACTAAAGAATGCAAATGCTGTTGGTAATTTAGTATCTTTAAATCTATTGTATATTGCTGCCGTTACTAATCCACAAATAATCCCTATAAATACATTACTTATTCCCGTAAATGCTAAATCAACTTTCTTTTCTGCAATATGTAGAATCTTCCCCATTGATTCAGGGCTTAAAACGTTTGTTACAACTAAAAATGAAACAAGTCCACTTAATGCTGCTGCTCCATTTTTGTCTTTTGACATCCCGAAAGCCAAACCGACTGCAAATAATATAGGTAAATTATCAATTACTGCTAATCCACCATTTGCTAAAAAGTTCGCAACACTATTTCCTTTCCCATTAATTGCACCTGAATCAATAAATGATGCAATACCTAATAACAATCCTGCAACCGGCAAAATTGAAATCGGCAACATGAGTGATTGCGCAAACTTTTGCATATACTCCTTCATGAAATGATCTCCTTAATTATCTATGTATAAATTTGTAATTCTCTATAATATATTTACCATAAATTTAAATATATGTATATATAATTATTAATTATCTAAATAATTCAAATAATGCAAAAAGTTTTCTTTTTTAAAATAAAAAATGAACTTTTCAACAAATGAAAAGTTCACGCTTTAATTATTTATTTACTTTTTTAACTACTGACGATTTCAATCCAATTTGTCCAAAGCCTGGTATTTTACAATCGATATCGTGTCCGTCTTCTGGGTCAACTAATCGAATACCTTTTACTTTAGTACCTTGCTTAATAGAGTTTGAAGATCCTTTTACTTTTAAATCTTTAACAACTGTAACAGTGTCACCATCATTTAATACAACGCCGTTCACATCTTTAATAACCGCTTCTTCTTCTGTTGAATCCTCAGAATTAGCCGTCCATTCGTGCGCACACATTGGGCAAACGAGCATAACGCCATCCTCGTAAGTATACTCCGAGTCACATTGTGGGCAATTTGGTAATGTAGATGTCATTTCTTTACCTCCAAGAATTAATAATATCCTCTATAATTTACCATAATTTCATTATTATTGGGTATTTAATTCAAAGATTTTTATTTCTCATCCACTTCACTAAAAGATAATCCCTTTTCTTCTAGAGACTCTTTCAAAATCCGAATCGCTTTAGGACCTACTCCATGTAATTCAGATAAATACTTTTCGTCATATTTAGATACGTCTTCTAACGTTGTAACATTAATGCTGTTTAAAGCACGTGTTGCAGGTTTCCCGATTTTGGGTAATTCTGTCATTAGAATACATCTCCTATTGATCATATTTTATGCGCAATACAATACTTTTAAAATATTAGACAAGTTTTTAGCTTTAAAATTTCGTTTAGTTTATACTTACCATTAATTATAACTAAAAATGAGGTAAATAAATAATGAAAACAATTTATTTTATATGTACAGGTAACTCTTGTAGAAGTCAGATGGCTGAAGGATGGGGAAAACAAATACTTGGCGAAGAATGGCAAGTATATTCAGCAGGCATTGAAACACATGGAGTGAATCCTAAAGCAATAGAAGCTATGAAAGAAGTAGATATTGATATCTCTAATCATACATCAGACTTAATAGATTCAAATATTGTTAACCAATCAGACTTAGTCGTAACATTATGTAGCCATGCAGACAACAACTGTCCAATCCTGCCACCAACAGTAAAAAAAGAACATTGGGGATTTGACGATCCAGCCGGTAAAGAATGGTCAGAATTCCAGAGAGTTAGAGACGAAATCGGAGAAAGAATAAAAGAATTTAAAAAATCTGAAAGCCTCGCGTAATGCGAGGCTTTTAACATATTTGAAGCGAGAGGCGCTCTATGTTGCTAGATTCATCAGTTTAGCAATTTACAACCTCTCTATATTGCATGTCAGCCTTCACTTGCAACTTACGACCTCCCTATATTGCATGTCGGCCTACACTTGCAACTTACGACCTCTCTATATTGCATGTCGGCCTTCACTTGCAACTTAGGACCTCTCTATATTGCATGTCGACCCTCACTTGCAACTTACAACCTCTCTATATTGCATGTCGGCCTCCACTTGCAACTTACGACCTCTCTATATTGCATGTCGACCTCCACTTGCAACTTAGGACCTCTCTATATTGCATGTCGACCTTCACTTGCAACTTACAACCTCTCTATATTGCATGTCGGCCTCCACTTGCAACTTACAACCACTTTATATTGCATGTCGACCCTCACTTGCAACTTACAACCTCTCTATATTGCATGTCGACCCTCACTTGCAACTTACGACCTCCCTATATTGCATGTCGACCTCCACTTGCAACTTAGAATATTCCTTTTTAGTACACCTAATATTTTCACTACCACCACCCCAAAAATGCTTCTAGTTTTGCAATTTCTAATTTTGTAAAATGTTTCTTATAACAACAAAAGGGAATAAATACAATACGATACATTAAGGAGGGAATAATGTTGAGTAATAAAAAACAAGATCAATTGAACGAAGCGAAAAAGAACAATGATGGTAAAGCGATGACAACGAATAACGGCGTTAAGGTTAGTGAAGACGAGAATACTTTAACTGTGGGTGAACGTGGCCCTAGTTTATTAGAAGATTTTCATTTTAGAGAAAAAATAATGCACTTTGACCATGAGCGTATACCTGAACGTATTGTACATGCGAGAGGTTTTGGTGCACATGGTGAATTCCAAGTTTATAAAGATTTATCTGAGTATACTTATGCAGACTTTCTAACTCACCCTGAAAAAACGACTCCTGTTTTCGTAAGATTTTCTACTGTACAAGGTTCTAAAGGTTCTCCTGACACTGTAAGAGATGTGCGTGGCTTTGCTACAAAATTTTATACAGATGAAGGTATTTTTGATTTAGTTGGTAACGACATTCCAGTATTCTTCATACAAGATGCTATAAAATTCCCTGATTTAATTCACGCAGTAAAACCCGAACCTCATAACGAAGCGCCTCAAGGTGGTAGTGCTCATGATACTTTCTGGGATTTCTTCGCACAAAATCCGGAATCAACACATACTGCTACTTGGGCAATGAGTGACCGTGGTATACCTAAAAACTTCAGACAAATTGAAGGCTTTGGTGTACACACATTCCGTCTCGTTAATAAAGATGGAGATTCTTATTTTGTTAAATTCCACTGGAAACCACTACAAGGTTTAGAATCATTTGTATGGGATGAAGCACAAATCTTATCTGGTAAAGACATCGATTTCCATCGTAAAGACCTTTATGAATCTATTGAAAAAGGCGACTATCCTGAATGGGAATTAGGTTTACAAATCATTAAACCTGAACAAGAATTCGATTTTGATTTTGATATATTAGATCCAACTAAAATTTGGCCAGAAGATCAAATTCCTGTACAAAAAGTTGGTAAAATGACGCTTAATCAAAATGTAAGTAATGTATTTGATGAAACAGAACAAGCTGCTTTCCATCCTGGACACATCGTACCTGGTTTAGACTTTTCAAATGACCCATTGTTACAAGGTCGTTTATTCTCATATACAGATACGCAAATTTCTAGATTAGGCGGACCAAACTTTAATCAAATCCCAATTAATCGCCCTGTTAACGAAGTACACAATAACCAAAGAGACGCGATGCATCAAATGAACGTCAATGAAGGACAAGTTTCATATCATAAAAATGCCCTCAACAATAACGACCCACACCCTACACCAAAAGAAGAAGGCGGATATGAACATTATCAAGAAAAAGTTGAAGGTAAGAAAGTTAGAAAACGTAGCGAAAGTTTCAAAGACTATTATAGTCAGCCAAAACTTTATTTAAACAGTTTAACTGAAGATGAATATAATCATACCGTTGCTGGTTTTTCATTCGAAATCGGTATGTGCAACTCAATTATGGTTAAACAAAATGCCGTCAATCAATTAAATAAAGTTGATCGTAAATTAGCTGAAGCAGTCGCTAAAAATGTCGGTGTGGAAGTTCCAGAAAAAAACGAAGAAGTGCAATCTGACGCTAAAGATAGTCAATTAACAATGCAGAGATTTGATAACCCACTACCAGGACATTCTGTAGCAGTATTAGTAAACGGCAATATTGATGTAGAAACTTTAAAATCATATGCCAAAACATTCAATCAAAATAAATTAAACTATGTATTTGTTGGACAATATCCAGAAAGTCTATCAGAAGACTTCGGTATTACAGAAACATTCAATACAGCACACCCAACACTTTTCGATAGTTTAATCGTATTATCAGACGGAAGTGACCTTAACCCAGCAATAGAAGAATTCGCAGAGCTCAGTTATAAACACAACAAACCATTAGTTATAAGCGAAAACGCAGCAAAAGCACTGAAAAATTCGAAACTGAACCTAGAAGCACCAGGCGTATTCACTTCCAACGATCCAAAAACAATAGTACAAGCCTTTGACAAACCAAGATATTGGGACAGATAAGCTATAAATATATGTAGACAAAGGATATAAACTAAGACGAGATGGGACAATATAATACATGTAAAAATACAGGCCGATAATTTATTTTATCGGCCTGTATTTCTCGTTTTCGGTCCGGTAATTTTATTTATCGGCCTGTATTTTCGTTTTTCAGTCCGGTAATTTTATTTATCGGCCTGTATTTCTCGTTTTCGGTCCGGTAATTTTATTTATCGGCCTGTATTTTCGTTTTTCGGTCCGGTAATTTTATTTATCGGCCTGTATTTCTGTTTTTCGGTCCGGTAATTTTATTTATCGGCCTGTATTTTCGTTTTTCGGTCCGGTAATTTTATTTATCGGACCGAAAATTTCTATTTTAAATCTTTCTCAATAATAAAGGACTGAGACAATTGTGTCCCAGCCCTTTATTTCTATTTTTCATTTTTTAATATTTCGTCTATTAACTCAACATATAACTCACTATTTTTATACCCCTCTAACAAATCATCAACTTGTCGATTCGGTATTTCAGGTATCCCTCTTATTTCACAAAGTTTTTCCTTAAATTGTTTTTTAGTTACAGTTTGCTTATTAATAGTTAACTTATAAAAATAATCATTCAACTTGTTAATTTCATCAACAAAATATCCATAACGCAACAAAACTAAATCCTTAGTCTTTAAATCAGGAGCTAACTCTTCCTGCAACACATCAATTGATTGCTTAATTAATAAAAGTCTCGATTCTAATTCTTCATTATTCATAGAATCACCACCTTCTTTGAAATCAATTTTTGACCTACTCTGTTGGCTCAACATATTTATAACCTAATCATTATCATCTTTTTCTTTCTTGAAATATCTATATTTCCAAAAGAACCAGACAGATACTAATAAGAATAATAGACCATCTCAACTTTAGCAACTAGATAGTCTATTATATAAAAATATCAAAAGCTACCGTCTTTTTAACGGGCTTACTGGGTAACATGCTCCAACATGTTACCCTTATTTCATTTAAATTATAACATGATTTAGAAAAGTATGTCTATTTATATTTCTATATATTTTTCATTGAAACTGCATTTCATATTATATAGTCCACTTTAAAATATGGTATAATATTACAGTGAGCAAGTTGGATATGATGGTGGCTAATCTCAGTATAAGGAGTGTGATGTCCATGTTTGGATCATTCAAATCTTTAGAAAGGAGACGCCTTTTTTGATTTCATTTTTTGAAATGCTACAAATCATGATTGGTTTCGGTATTTTTATACTAACCTTTATAAGCGTAGTCATTTCTATTATAAATTTGAGTCAAAAAAAATAACCATCCAACTTTGACAGGTTAATGGTTATTTTTTAATTAATAAACCTAAGTCACCGTCTTTTTAACGGGCTTACTGGGTAACATGCTCCAACATGTTACCCTTATTTCATTTAAATTATAACATGATTTAGAAAAGTATGTCTATTTAAATTTCTATACATTTTTTATTGAAACTTCATTTCATATTATATGCTACAAATAATGATTGGGTTCGGTGTTTTTACACTAACCTTTATAAGCGTAGTCATTTCTCTTATAAATTTGAGTCAAAAAAAATAGACCATCTCAACTTTGATCAGTAGATAGTCTATTATTTATGCACTATTGAAAGTCACCGTCTTTTTAACGGGCTTACCGGGTAACATGCTACAACATGTTACCCTTATTTTACATATATAATAACATGATTTGCCATTTTTTGTCTAATGGATATTTTTCAATATTTGATAAAGATATACCAAGCCCCACTTCGTATGCTTTTGCATAGTAAGTGGGGCTTGTTGGTATGGATTAAGACTTAATGTTGCTTTCTGATTCTGAATAGGAATGATTTTCATTTGTTCTCGGACAAAGTTTCTTGGACAAAAACTTGTGATTAGAGTCCTAAAGCTGTAACTAAATCTACTAATGGTTGTAATATACCAGTTAACATGAAAATCTCCTCCTTTTATGTAACATAGTCTTATTTTATATCGAATAATTGTTAATTCAAAAAATGAGTGAACTTATATGACTTAAGATGTCATGTTAGTTCACTCATTTTGAGTATAATGTACATTTTTATAGTGAAAAGACTTTATGAAATGCTTCTTCTGTTCCCGCTTCTATCAACTTTAGTACTTTATTATAGTCATTAATGATATCAGTTAAGTTTTGATACATTTTTTCTAAATTGATTGTTGTATTCTTTTTTAAACCTAGGCAAAATACAATTTGGACTTCTTTTTCATCCCATGCAATTGGTTTTTCCATACTAATTATAAATATGAATGTTTGTTTTGCTAAAGGCAACACTGGGTGAGGTATGGCTACTAAATTCCCATAAGCTGTTGAAGCGTGTTTTTCTCTTTCTACAACACTTTCTAAAAATCCTTCATGAATTAAATCACGTTTTTGTAATTGTATTTTTAAATGGTTTAATAAATCTTCTTTATTATTTATTTGTGTTTTCAGTTCTATTATTTCGATCATTTCATTTGAATGATTGGAATCTTTTAAATCTATATACCTTTGTATCTTATCAGAGTCTTGTTGCGATACGATAGGATTGACGTATAACACAGGTAGATCCACCGTATCATTAATTGGTACGGTTGAAATAATCAAATCAGATTGTTCAATATTTGCTTTATCAATATTATATAGTTCTATTATTTCCGTTATTTGAATTTGATTGCCAAAATTCTGCATCAGTTTATATTTGATCAGTTGGGAACTTGTTAACCCTGAGTTGCATACGAGTATAACATTCAATTTCCCTTTATCTGTTTCAATACGATTTAAAGCCATTTCGAAATGAAGTGCCAAATACCCTATCTCACTTTCTGATATTTGTACTTTTAAATCTTTTTCTATCATTTTACTCGCTACTAGTCCTATATCAAAAGCAAATGGATAATTTTGCTTTATCTCGTTTAGCATCGGATTTCTTATATTCATTTTATATTTGTACCTATTAATAGATGTACATAAATGCAAATACAAGTTTTTCTCGAGTGCTGTATCTGTAGTTAAATCTAAATAGAAAATGCGCTGAATATGATTTAACATATGTCTGATCATAGTCTGAATCATTTTGTTTTCAGGAATATTCGTTACTTCATTCATAATACCTGTCGTAACGAAATGAATATACAAATAATCCATTTCTTTATCTGGTAAAGATAAATCAAATCGTTCCTCAATAAAATGTATCATATCTTCAAAAAACTTACTTAACTCTTCTGGTAAAAGTTGATCATCAATTTGAAATTGCTGTTCTATCATAAGTTCGTTTCTTATTCTTACAATTGCTATGTTGATATGTGTCACAAGATTATCCAGTTTAACTTCTGGAATTTCAATTTTATACTTGCTTAGTAGGTTTATAAGATATAATTTAACACTCTTTATATCCGCCTCTGTAAACCCTATGTTCACATGTTGATTATTTAATAAAAACTGTGCAATCGCATACCTTATTTGAAATTCTTTGCCTATTATTTTCATACCATAGTTTGGGCGACTTACAACTTCTATTTCATATTGAGATAGTATTTTTCTAATTTCATTCATGTCATTTTTCAAAGTTCCAACACTAACAAACATGCTCTCACTTAAAGATTCGAGTTTTGTATAATGATTATCAAGCAATAATTTTTTCATAATATATCGAATTCTGCTGTCTTGATTATTAAAATTTAAATTTTCATCTTTCAAAAATCGTTCATTTAAAAAATAATTAAACAAACCTTCTTCCATAATATAAAGCTGATATCCTTTTGACTTTTTAATTATGATTGAGAATCCATACTCATTACTCGTCTCATTAATAACTTTAATATGTGAACGGATTGTCTTTGAAGATAAGCCCAATAACTTTGCTATTGCATCACTATTCATATATTCATGTTGGTGTTCATATAATATTTTGACAATGTTGAGGTGTCTGGTTTCCATCACGCTCTCTCCTAATATTTCGCTTTTTAATTTCATATTAGTCGTACAAAGTATTACTTGAAGCAACTTCTTTAAACCATTTTCCACTTTGTTTAATTGTTCTTTCCATAGTATTAATATCTACAGAAACAAATCCATATCTATTCTTATAGGCATTCATCCAAGACCAATTATCCATGAATGTCCACATATGATATCCCTTACAATTTGCACCTTCACTTATGGCTCTATTCAACCAGACTAAATGAGATTTCACAAAATCAATTCTGTAAGTGTCATTAATCTGTCCATCTTCTATGAAACGTGATTCATTTTCTACACCCATGCCATTTTCAGAAATGAAACTTTCTATATTGTCATAGTTGTCTTTTAAGTTAATCATAATATCGTATATACCTTTAGGGTAAATTTCCCAACCACGATACGGATTCATTTTACGGCCTGGCATTTCGTAATTATCAAAATAGTACTCTGGGAAGAATGGAGAATTTGGATTAGGAACCGTGTCTCTTGCTTTAACACGTCTTGGTTGATAATAATTCACGCCTAGTAAATCCACCGTATATTGATTTATTATCTTTAAATCGTCTTCCGAATATTTTGGTAACAATTCATGTGATTTTAAAATATCTACTAATGCTTTAGGATATACCCCTTTTGTAACTGGATCCAAGAAACTTCTATTAAAGAATAAATCTGCTACTTCAGCAGCTTTGAGATCAGCTTCATTTTGGCTTCTAGGATAAGATGGCGTTAAGTTTAATACTATACCTATTTTTCCGTCATGACCATTTTCTTTGTATGCTTGAATGGCTTTTGCATTGGCAAGTACCGTATTAAAAGCTACTTGAAATCCTCTTTTAGCATCAATAATGTTAGGATAATGAAAATCATACAAGTAGCCACCTTCAACTGGTACAATTGGTTCGTTGAAAGTGAACCAATACTTAACTCGATCACCAAATAATTCGAAACATTTCTTTGCGTAATCAACATAATGATCTACTACTTCTAAAGATTCAAAACCGCCTTGTTGTTGCTTTTTATAAGGCATGTCAAAGTGATACAAATTCACAAAAGGTTCGATATGATTTTCTTTCAATTCATTTATCACATCATTGTAAAATTGAACCGCTTCTTCATTAATGGTATTCGTATCTTGATTGATCAGTCTCGTCCAAGATATAGAAAAGCGAAATGAATTATGACCAGTTTCTTTCATTAATTTAATATCTTCTTTAAATTTATGATAAAAATCAGATGTCTGAAGAGAACCCACTCCGTCAAAAAATCGATTAGGTTGTTCTTCAAACCATTTATCCCAAATCGTTTGGTCTTTCATAGTTTCTGTACCTTCAGTTTGTGTCGCACTAGCTGCACTTCCCCACCAAAAGTCTTTTGGAAATACATATTTCGTCATGACTTCATCTCCTTATATAAATCTATCATTTCGTTAGCTAAATCCTTAACCGTTATTGCATTCATCAAATGATCTTGAGAATGTATAAGTAATAAATTCAATTCACTTTCTGTACCCTTTGCTTCATTTTGAAGTAACTCAGTCTGATATTTATGAGCTTTATTGATTTCTTGTTCTGCTTCTTTAATAAGTGCTTCTGCTTCTTCAAAATTCCTTTCTTTTGCACATTGTATTGCTTCCATAGCACTTGAGCGACCATTGCCACCATATAATATTATTTGAAATGCTTTCTCGTTAATTGTGGTTGCCATCATCATTTCCTCCGCTCTATATTATTTTTCTTTTTCTTGTCTTAAATAGTTTTTATCTAATAGTTTTAAAAATGGCCACCAAATAATAAATGTAATGAATAAATTAACTAACTGTAGCGCCGCTCCTTGCCAAGCATTTCCTGTCGCTAAATAACCGCTTATAAATATCGGTGTGGTCCATGGTACGATGACGCCTGAAGGTTTCGGTACTACACCAATATACATAGCTGAATAACTAACGATTGTGATAACAACGGGAGATATAATCCATGGAATTATAACTAATGGATTCATAATAATTGGTAAACCAAATAAAATAGGTTCATTTACATTAAATATTGATGCTGGCGTTCCAAGTTTTGCGATTTCTTTATTCTGTTTACTTCTACAAATTAAGTAAATTCCAATAACAACAGCTAGCGTTCCACCAGTACCGCCCATTCCTACTAAAAATGTATCTATAAATTGTTTAGTTATAATATTTGGCAACTCCAATCCTTTTTGGAATGCCTCAAAGTTTTCATTATTAAGTGAATACCAAATAGGATCAAATACAGTATTCACAATAATTTGTCCATGTAGTCCAAAGAACCAGAATATTTGAATAAATAAGACTGCTACAATTGTAGCTGGTAAACCTTTACCTAAAGCCGTCAAAGGTTCTTGAACAATCGTATATATTAAATTTTGCAATGTATCAAAAGGTGTAAATGCAATTAATATTCTAACGACTAGAAATATTGTTAATGTAAAAGCTACTGGCAGTAATGCACTAAAAGATTTAGAAACTTGATCAGGTACGCCTTTAGGCATTTTTATCGTAATATCTTTTTTCGTGAAGAAACTATATAACTCAGAAGTAATAATAGATACGATAATACCTAAGAACATACCTTTAGCACCTAATATTTCTGTCGGTATCACACCTTCAGTTTTCCCTACTACTTGTGGTGTTAGAATCAGGACGGCACTTAAAGCAGTCACAGCTCCATAAATACCTTCTAAACCATTCCGTTCAGTCAATTTATATCCTATTCCAATAATGACGAATAGCCCCATAATAGAGAGTGTCGCTGCAGAAGCAGGACCTACAGCATTTTGCCATGCCGTAAACTGACTTTCAGATAGCAATTTATCTAAAAAAGGAAAGTTTGCTATTACTACAAAAATAGAACCAAATATAATTAATGGTAATGCAATCATAAAGCCGTCACGTAATGAAGCTAAATATTTATTGTTATTTAATTTATCCGCTATTGGCAGTAATACATCTTCTAACTTATCCATAAAAGTACTTTGCATTTTTATCACCTATTCCCCGAGTAATGATAAAGCTTGTTTTAATACACCATCGCCATCGATTCTTCCATAACTCACTGAGTCGATTGTTTCAATTGGTATTTGAAGCCCTTGTTCTTCTGCTGCTTTTACAAATTTTTTCTTCATAAATCTCATTTGTGGCCCTATTAGCAACACATCGTATTCACCTAAAGCATGAAACGCATTGTCACTCGACAAAGCTTTAATATTAACTTGTATGTCTTTTGTTTCGGCTGCCTCTTCCATTTTTGATACTAAAAGACTTGTAGACATCCCTGCTGAACATGCTAATAAAATATTTTTCATTTTGATTTCCCCTTTCGAATTATCTTCATTATATTTTGTATACGCTTACATATCGATATAATCATTTTCCTCTACTAGTGGAAGGTGAATAGAAAAATTAATTATTATGCATTATTGAAAAAATAGTAGTATAATGCTTTTTATGTTGTTTTTCATATGAATGTTTTACATATGTTTTATTGAATCTAAGGAGAGCGAAAGAAATGGAAGATCACGAGTTACAACGTAGTATGTCAAATCGTCACATTCAATTGATTGCGATTGGTGGGGCAATTGGGACTGGCTTATTTTTAGGTGCTGGTAAGAGTATTTCATTGGCTGGCCCATCGATTTTGCTTGTTTATATTATTATAGGATTTTTCCTATTTGTTATGATGAGAGCATTGGGAGAATTGTTACTATCGAATAGCGATTATAATTCTTTCACTGATATTGCTGAACATTATTTAGGTCATTTATTTGGATTTTTAACGGGATGGACGTATTGGTTTTGTTGGGTTGCTACTGGTATAGCGGATATTACTGCTGTAGCGAAGTACATTCAATTTTGGTATCCTGATGTCCCTTCTTATGTATCTGCAATTGCGACTGTTGTTATTTTGTTAGGTTTAAATTTAATGACTGTTAAATTGTTTGGTGAAATAGAGTTTTGGTTTGCTTTAATTAAAATTATCGCGATTGTTTTACTGATTGTAATTGGTTTATGGTTAATTCTTAATGGATTTAAATCAAGCACTGGTATTCAATCCGGATTTCAAAATTTATATTCACACGGTGGTTTCTTCCCGAATGGTCCAATGGGCTTTTTATTAGCCTTTCAAATGGCAGTATTTAGTTTTGTTGGGATAGAACTTGTTGGTGTTACTGCTCGTGAAACGAAAAATCCTGAAAAGAATTTACCAAAAGCTGTGAATTCTCTCGGTATTCGTATATTGATATTCTATGTATTAAGTTTATTAATCATTATGAGTATTACACCTTGGAATAAAATATCACCATCAGAAAGTCCTTTTGTTAATTTATTTGTACTTGCCGGCATACCAGCCGCTGCAGGTATTGTGAATTTTGTCGTATTAACTTCAGCTGCAAGTGCGGCTAATAGTGGATTATTTAGTAATAGTAGAATGGTATATGGACTAGGTCAGACTGGCCATGCTCCAGAAAAATTAAGTAAGACAAATAAACGTGGCGTACCATATCCTGCATTAATATTCTCAGGAGTTGTGTTATTCTTCGCAGCTATTTTAAATTACTTTATACCAGATGACGTATTTACATTAGTTACAACATTAGCTACTATTTTCTTTATATTTATATGGTCGATTATATTAATTTGTTATATCAAATTTAGAAAAGAAGATGCTGCATTACACGAAAAATCAATATTTAAAAATCCATTCGGTGTGATAGGTGCTTATTTATCAATCGCATTCTTCGTATTTGTATTGGTTATTTTATTCTTCGCCGACGATACAAGAACAGCATTATTATATTCACCATTATGGATTATATTATTGCTCGTCGCTTATTATATTAATAAAAATCGTAAAAAAGCTAAAAACTAGTAATTAGGCAAACTTGAAATCTTTTGATTTCAAGTTTGTTTTTTTGTTGAATAAAATATATTATTTTCCAAATATTCAGAATATACTATTAACTAATTAATATAAATATGCTAAAATCGATACAATTAACACTTTGAAAGGATGTGAAGGTTTATGGTAAGTGAACCGCTTATTTCAGCAACCATACTATTTGCGTTAATTGTACTTGGGGAAGTCATTTCTTATTATACAAAAGCGCGTGTTCCTATGTTACTCACAGCAATGATCAGTTATTTACTATTAAGTTGGGCTGGTGTTTTACCCGCTAAAATATTAGATAACGCAATTTTACCTTCCCTTGGTGCGCTCGTCATGGCTCCAGTCATTATGCATATGGGAACGATGATGCCATTACATATCCTTAAGTCTCAATGGAAAGCTGTTGTCATTTCAATATTCGGGATCATTGGTTCTACTACTTTAATTTTAGTCTTCGTTACGCTTATGTTTGATTTTCGAACAGCCGCTTCTGGTGTAGGTCCGATAGCAGGCGGTATTGTGGCCTTACTTATAACTGTCGAAAAATTACAAGATTTAGGTTTATCAAACTTAATCGTATTACCTGCTATAGTCCAAGCCCTTCAAGGCGTAATTGGTATGCCACTTAGTGCATTTTTAATGAAAAGATATTCACGTTACTATCTTGAAAACAGAAAAAATGATAAAAATGTCGCAACAATTTCTAATAAAGCAGAAAACAAAAAACCAAATTTGTTTAATCAACATCCTTTATTACAAAATAATGTTATTCGATTATTTATCATGTTCTTCTTAGCGAGCATTGCTTTTATAATTGGTGAATTAACTGGCATTCACTTTTCATTAATCAGCTTATTATTCGGTGTTGTTGGTTTAAAAATCGGCTTATTCGAACAAAAAGAAATGGAACGTAACCAGTCATTCACGATTATGATGGTTA
Source organism: Mammaliicoccus sp. Marseille-Q6498 (assembly GCF_946151045.1). Classification (NCBI taxonomy): domain Bacteria; kingdom Bacillati; phylum Bacillota; class Bacilli; order Caryophanales; family Staphylococcaceae; genus Mammaliicoccus; species Mammaliicoccus sp. Marseille-Q6498. The sequence goes on from NZ_OX267714.1 coordinate 1,298,446, forward strand.
TGATCATCCTCATCGTTATTGGTTCAATGGGAGGTATTAAACCTCAAGACTTATTAACATTTTTACCGGCCATTTTATCAATCCTTATCATTGGTACGATTGGCATTTTAGTCGGTGGCTTTATCGGGGCGAAACTCATCGGTTGGAGACCTTCAAAAGCTTTACCAGTTGCACTAACTGCTCTATACGGTTTCCCAGGCGATTTTATATTATGTGAAGAAGTAAGTCGTTCTGTTACAGACGACGATGAAGAACGAGAAGATGTATTTAACGAATTACTTAGCCCAATGATTATAGGTGGCTTTACTACTGTTACAGTAGCTTCAGTTATCTTGACGTCTATATTGATGAATTTTATTAAATAACGAAGGAGATTTTTGATGATTATTAAAAATATAAATCTAATAGATGGTACAGGAAATGATATTCAAAAAGAAATAGATATTAAAATAGAATACGGTGTCATTACAGAAATCGGTCAAAACATTCAAGGCGAAGAAGTAGTTGATGGTAAAGGTCAATACTTATTACCAGGCATGATAGATAGTCACGTTCACGTCATGCTGGAAATGGAACCTATTGAAAATAAACTATCTACCCCATTTTCGTATAACTTTTATAAAGCAATCGATCATTTAAAAAGAACAGTAAATGCTGGCGTTACAACTGTTCGTGATGCTTTAGGTGCAGATTTAGGTTTAAAAGAAGCGATCAATGACGGTCTTATATTAGGCCCTAAGCTACAAATTAGTGTTAACGCATTAACGATAACTGGTGGTCATGGCGATAGTTATACAAAATCAGGTATATTATTCCCAGTACTTCAAGACGGCTATCCAGGAATGCCAAATGGAATTTGTGACGGTGTCGAAGAAGTTAGAAAGAAATCACGCGAAATGTTAAGAGCAGGCGCTGACGTACTTAAAGTTCATGCTACTGGTGGTGTTACAAGCGCAACAGATCACCCAGACTATACACAATTTTCATTAGAAGAATTAAAAGTCATCGTCGAAGAAGCACAATTTAGAAACAATCGGAAAGTTATGGCACATGCCCAAGGATTACAAGGCGTCAAACAATGTATCGAAGCCGGTATCCATTCCATCGAACATGGTATTTATTTAGACGACGAAGCAGTTAAACTCATGAAAGAAAACGATATGTATCTCGTTCCAACATTACTCGCACCACTTTCCGTTATCGAATTCGCTACTGAGTTAGGAATGAGCACAAATTCCATCAACAAATCAAAACAAGTTATGCAAGACCATATTGATAGCTTCAAAAAAGCACAACAACACGGTGTTAAAATCGCGATGGGTACAGACGCCGGTGTATTTAAACACGGCACAAACTTAAGAGAATTAGAACTAATGGTCGAACACGGAATGACAGAAATGGAAGCAATCATAGCATCTACTAAAACCGCGGCAGAATGCTTAGGTTACGATAAAGAAATTGGAACAATCGAAGTCGGTAAAAAAGCAGACTTTATTATACTCGAACAAAACCCATTAGAAGATATCTCTACATTAAGAGACCCAAACAAAATTAAAGTCGTATCTATAGATGGTAAATTCGTAAAAGATATTAGAAATGGATAATTAAGTAGAAGGACAAGTCCCGTTGATGCGGGACTTGTCCTTACTTTACGTTGGAGATAATGAGTTTATTTACAGTTTTGCTGAATCTTGTTAATAACGCGGCTCTTATTTACTCTTCTCCCTACTTCTGTTAATAACGATACTCTTATTTACTCTTCTCTCCACTTGTGTCCGCTATCTATTCCCCCGGGCGTCAGCACTTTACAAAATCGTTACAAAATCGAATTATTAGTACAAAAAATAAGACATTTTCGTATAATTTAATAAACACAACTAAACTCATTTTAGGTTAGGAGAGGGTATTATGGAAAATATTCTTCTACTTATTTTAGGCGTCACATTTATAGTAATCGGATGCTGTCTAATAAAGCATAAGCTAATGTTTTTAATCGCTGGATATAACCAGGTATCTTTAACAAATGATCAGTCTAAAGCACTAGGGAAAATAGTAGGAAACTTTATATTACTGACTGGAATATTAGTGACTATAGATTATATACGCATTAATTATTTCTCGTCATCTGATGAAAAGATATTTTATATTGTCATGGGAATTTCTTTTATAATAGGTTTAATAATTATGACTTCCCAGATTTTCAAATTATTTAGGAGAGGGAAGTAACTTGAAAAATCACTAAGGATAGACAATTATACAAACTGTATAGCATTAGCTCTAACACCAAAATTAATACAAAAAAAGCCAAACCCAATGAATCTACATGATTCATTGGGTTTGGCTTCACGTATTATAACGAAGCGTTTCCGATAGATAAGTATTTTGTTTCTAAGTATGGTTCGATGCCTTCGATACCGCCTTCTCTACCGTATCCACTTTCTTTAAATCCTCCGAATGGTGCGTGTGCTGCTGATGGTGCGCCGTCGTTCCAACCTATTACACCGTAATCTAGTTTGTTATAAATATGGAATCCGGTTTTATAGTCATTTGTGAAGAAATAAGCTGCCAATCCAAATTCTGTATCATTTGCTACTTTAATGATTTCGTCTAAGTCATCATAGCTCATAACTGCAGCGATTGGCCCGAATGTTTCTTCGTGCATCACTTTCATATTGAGATTAGCTTTTTTAATAACAACTGGTTTTAAGAAGTTTCCGCCTAGCTTAATGTCTGCTATTTGTTGTGAAAGTTCGCCACCATTTTCAACTGCATCTTCAATATGATCTAATACTTTGTCGACTGCTTTTTCATTGATTAAAGGTCCCATTTCTACACCTTCATCAAGTCCGTTACCAACTTTTAAAGCATTTACTTTTTGAGTAAGTAAGTCTGTATATGCTGCTTCTATATCTTGATGTACAAAAATTCTGTTTGCGCTAATACATGTTTGACCTGAGTTTCTAAATTTAGTTGCAATCGTTTGGTCTACTGCAAGTTCAATGTCAGCATCTTTATGAACGATAACTGGTGCTAAACCGCCTAGCTCCATCGTTGCGTTCTTAACTGTATCTGCTGATGCTTTGATAAGCGTCTTACCAACTGGTGTTGATCCTGTAAACGTAATTTTTTGAATGATTGGACTTTCTGTAAAAATTCTTCCAGCATCTCTACCTGATAAAATGACATATTGTATAGCATCTTCAGGTATACCCGCTTCATGTGCTAATTCTACCATTCTAATTGTTGTTAGCGGTGTTTCTAATGCAGGTTTACAAATTATTGTACATCCTGCTGCTAGTGCTGGTGCCATTTTTCTAGCTATCATTGCTGCTGGGAAATTCCAAGGTGTAATTGCGCCAACGACACCTACAGGAAATTGATCTGTAATAATTTTTTTGCTGCTTTGGTTAGCAGGTATTGTTCTACCATATATACGTTTAGCTTCTTCTTGATACCATTGTATATAACTATTCGCATAAGCGACTTCGCCTAAAGCTTCTTTATAAGGTTTGCCGTTTTCTAACGTTATCAATTCAGCAAGTTCTTCTTTATGTTCATCAATTAATTGGTACCATTTTGTTAATAATGCAGAACGTTCATGTGCATCTTTTTCACTCCATGATAGAAAAGCTTCTTGTGCCTTATCAATTTGTTGAATCGTTTCTTCTTCAGTCGTAAAGTCGATTGTTTTAATTAAATCATTTGTCGCCGGGTTGTACACTTTGTGGTTTTTCATATGTGAGTTCTCCTTTAGGTTTTGTAATGTATAACACTGCTGCGATACCATACCAAACGAATACGATAATCCATTCATGTGGCCATACAAGTGATGACGGCATACCTGGAAGATAGATTGCTACAAATGCAAGACTTAAAATAACAGCAATCCAACCTACAGCTTTACCGCTTTTAATACGATATGGTCTTTCTAAATTTGGTTCAGTTCTTCTTAATTTTAAGAATGAAAATGCAACAAATAAATAACCTAATACTACGCCCACTCCACCAGCGTCAACAATCCAAACAAGTGCTGGTCGACCAAGTAACGGTGCAACAAATGCTAACGCACCTAAGAATAAAATACCATGTGTCGGTGTTTTATATTTTGGATGAATGTAGCTAAACCATTTTGGAATCATATTATTTTTGGCCATAGCGTATAAAATACGGCTACCACCAATAATAAATGCGTTCCAACTTGTAATAATTCCGGCAACGCCACCTAATACGAGTAGAATACCAAATCCGCTACCTCCGAATAAATTGGCCATTGCATCTGCAGTAGCTAAGTTACTATTTTTTAATTGACTTGGTGAAAGTCCTGTTGCTACACCAAATACAATAAGTAAATAGAATATAACTGAAGCTATAATTGAAACGACGAGTATGCCACCGATTTTTTTAGAAGGTGCTTTAACTTCTTCAGCAATTTGTGGAATAACATCAAATCCAACAAATAGGAAAGGTATCATAATCAATACTGACATCGTGCCACCTACACCATGATTAAACAATGGTTTCAAGTGTGTGAAGTCTCCGTTAAATCCTGCTCCAAATACTAATAATAAACCAACACCTACGATGAAGATCGTAAATACTGTTTGCATAATTGCTGCCGGTTTAACTCCGAAATAGTTCAATGAAGTTAACACAATACTACCGATTGAACCGATGAGTACCCAAGTTAAGTAAACGTCCCAACCTGCTATATTCCACATAAACCCTTGATGTTTAAACGGAATCACATAATCAATTACTGTTGGTAATGCCACCGCTTCAAATGCGATAACTGAAACGTAACCAAACAATACTGACCAACCTGAGAAAAATGCTATGCCTGGAGAATATGCTTTCTTAACGAAAACAAATCCACCACCTGTTTCAGGTATTGCTGCTGCAAGTTCAGCATATGTTAAGCCAATAAAGATTACTAATAACCCACCAATTATAAATGCGATAACACTACCTAAAAATCCTGCTTCTGAAATCCATTCTCCTGATAGTACAACCCAGCCCCATCCAAGCATGGCCCCTATCGCTAAGAATAGTACATCAACTATGTTCATTGATTTGTTAAATTGAGAACCCATATTCGTACCCCTTTTCGTTAGTCAAATTATGCTTTAAGACTTGCCTCTAAAATAGATAAACCTTTATTCAACTCATCTTCAGTAATAACTAAAGGTGCTAAAAATCGAATAACATTTCCATTAATACCAGCTGATAATAACAATAATCCATTGTCATTAGCTGCTTTAACGATTTGTGCTGTTTTTTGTTTATCTGGTGCATTTGTTTCTGGATTAACAATTTCCATTGCTACCATTGCACCTAAACGACGAATATCTCCTATAAAAGCATGTTCTAATTTATACGATTCTAAAGCTTTTTCTAAATCTACACCTAATTGTTCAGCTTTAGCATTCAAGTTCTCTTCTTCTATAATTTCTATTACTTTTAATGCAGCTTCACATGCAAGTGGATTACCTGCATAAGTTCCGCCTATTTCTCCAGGATTCGGACTATCAATAATTTCACTTCTACCAACAACGCCACTTAATGGGAATCCGGCTGCAAGTGATTTAGAAACAGTCATCAAATCTGGTACAACATCAAAGTGTTCTATAGCAAAAGTCTTTCCTGTACGTGCAAATCCAGTTTGAATTTCATCTGCTATAAAGACGATGCCATTTTCTTCACAAATTGATTTTACTGCTTGAACGAATTTTTTATCCGGTATAATAAATCCGCCTTCACCTTGAACAGGTTCCATTACAATACAAGCAACTTCTGAAGGATCGACTGTAGCTATGAAAAAGTTTTTTAAATCTTTTATAACCATATCTACATAGGCTTCATCACTGATTCCTTCAGGTTTTTCACCTAAATAAGGATAAGGTGCTTGATAAACTTCTGGTGCGAAAGGCCCAAACCCAATTTTATAAGGTTTCACTTTACTTGTCATAGACATTGTTAAGTTTGTTCTTCCGTGGAAACCTCTAATGAAAGATACAACTTGTTGTCTTCCAGTATATTTACGTGCGATTTTCACAGCATTCTCTACAGCTTCAGCTCCAGAGTTTAGTAATACTGTTTTCTTTTTATGATCACCTGGTGTAATTTCTGCTAATTTCTCAGCTAATTTAATATAGCTTTCATACATAATGACGTTAAACCCAGGTAAAATAAAGTTTTCTAGTTTATTTTTTAAATGTTCAGTTATTTTAGGATGTGAATGACCAACGTTTAAGGTACCAATTGCACCTGCAAAGTCTATCCATTCTCCACCTTCGTTATCTGTTACTGTTGCCCCTTTTGCATATTCTGCAATATGTAAATTACCATTACCAACGCCTCTTGCTACATATTCATTTCGTAAAGATTCTAATTGTTCTTGTGTTTTACCCATCTACAATCCCTCCTATGTTTATTGAATACATATTAGAAAAATATTGGTACAATGAAAAGTACCAGATATCAACTTTTAATGGTACCAGAGGAGTGACATAATGACTGAAACTTACAAATATCGTGAAATTTATCTTAAATTAAAACAAGATATTCTCTCTCAACAATATAAAAGTCATGAAAAATTACCATCAAAGAGACAATTAGCAGATGACCAAAATGTCAGTATCAACACTGTTAAAAATGCGTATGAACAACTTTTCGCTGAAGGCTACATTTACACTAAAGAACGACAAGGATATTTTGTAGAAGCATTAAATAAATTAATTATTCAAGATAATACCATTTCACAATCGTTAAATAATCAACCTAACATAAAATCATCATTTAAATATTCATTTTCTCACATGACGACAGACATATCACAGTTCCCAATAGAATTATGGTCTAAGCACGTAAAAGAAGCGTATCAATTATATCTAAATGAAATGTCTGAAATTCCATCATATAAAGGACCACTTGAATTAAGACAGTCTATCGCTCAACTCATATCGTATAAACGTGGCGTTTCATGTTACCCAGAACAAATTATTGTAAGCTCTGGAACAGCGAACTTATTAAGAACATTATTTAATACATTTTTAAACAATCAAAAAATTGCAATTGAAAATCCAGGTTATTCTCGTATGAGAACATTATTTAAAGATTTAGGTCAAGAAGTTGTTAATATTCCGCTCGATCGAAAAGGTTTATCCGTCAATCATGTTAAAACCGAACATCCAGATTTTGTTGTAACAACGCCATCACATCAATTTCCAACAGGCACAATTATGCCAATATCTAGAAGAATTGAGTTGCTCAACTGGGTTACGGAACAAAATAAATACATCATTGAAGATGATTATGATAGCGAATATAAATACGGTACTGATAACATTCCATCATTATATAGTCTAGATAAAAATGACCGTGTCATTTATCTTGGCACCTTTTCAAAAACATTAATGCCAAGTTTAAGAGTGAGTTATATGGTCTTACCTTATCCACTGTTAAACAAATTCGACCAAGCTACACAAACTGGCATTACAGACTTAAGTTCTATCAACGCCTATGCATTACATTTGTTTATAAAGTCAGGTAACTATGAAAAATACATACGAAAAATGCACCACGTCTACAGTCAAAAAAGAAAATTATTCATAAAAATATTAAATCGCGAATTCGGAGACCATATTACGATTTACGATATGAAAGCAGGATTGCATTTTCTATTAAATATTAAGACACCCATGAGCTACGCCGAAATAGAACATGAAACGTACAAAAATAATATCGAACTATACACATTACGAAGATTTATGGTCGAAGAACCAGTAGATTCAGATATCAAAACACTAATAATCGGATTCGCTAAAATTAATCTAGATGATATCGAAGCCGCAGTTATCAAATTGAAAGAAATTATATTAGAGCGTGGTTAATCGAAATTTCAAAATATCAACTACCTCATTACAAAACCCTAGGAAAATCATTTCAAAGTGATTTTCCTAGGGTTCTTTATATATTATTTAATTTGATTGATTTGATAACTCGTTACACTCTCAAATTGTTCGCCTTTTTTCAATATAGAAGGTGCGTTATCGCCGTATAAATGTATATCGTCTGGTATGGATTGTGCTTCTAATGTAAATCCGCTATGCTCCGTAATAGAATGTTCTTTATCGTTCCAGTCTACATCATTTAAAGTAAATACTACGACAAATTCTTGGTCTGTTTCCATACTTACTTCTAAATCTTCATTAGATACTTTGAATGTTTTTTCATTCAATTTTGCTGGATGATCAAGCCCATTATATTTCTCCACTTGGCTCAATCCACTTTCGAAAATATCTTTAAAAGTTAGTAAGTTTTTGCCAGTTTCTTCATTTATATTAATCGTTTCTAAAGTACTTACAATTTGATTATCTTTTAATGGATAAATTTCAAAATGATCATTCTGAATGACATGATTATCAATCGATTCGTTTGATTCATTCAAATTAAAGTAAACATGATTCATAGGATTAAACAAAGTATCTTCTGTACTTTCTGCTTCATAAGTGATTGTCCATTTCAACTTAGCTAAGTCATATTGATGAATAACTTTTAAATCAATATTTCCAGGGAAATGATCATCTTCAGATTTTAATTCAGTTGAATAAACGACGTCCACAATATTACCATTATCCACTATTTCATAATCACAAACTTTTGATTGTAAGCCATTTTGACCACCGTGTAAATTATGTGTATTATCATTTTGCTCCAATTGATATGAAGTTCCGTTTAATTCAAACGCACCATTAGCAATTCTACCGCCATATCTTCCAATCGTGGCACCGAAGCAATACGGATTTTCTTCATAATATTGAACCATATTATCAGAATCGTTAGGACCTAACACGATCTCTCTATTACCAATCTTCCAACTTACAATTCTCATGCCAAAATTCAAAAATTTAATCTCAGAATGTTCATCATAAACTGTAATTAAATCAATCTTCTTCTCTTTGTCTAAATGCTCTATATGTACTGGCATAAAAATCCTCCTAAATTAATTGTATTCATTATATTTTATCATTGTATAAGTATGACATATTTTCTAAGGATTTTTATAGCTATTCAACATAAAATTTTCAGTTTTTCAGTATAAATAATACATAATTCATGTATTTTTATTTGGCTTAACAATTATATAATAATACTGTCGTCTATCTCTCAGACGTGCAATTTGCGTTGAGGGGAGGTGTTTCAATTGTTAGATGTTTTATTTCATATTACAGCCACAATAATAAGTGGTTGTACCGTTGCACTATTTGCGCATTGGTTACGTAAACGCAGCGATAAATAATATAGGCGGCTTAACCACACCTAAAAAGAACCCCTCACTACTGCAATAGTGAGGGGTTTGGTGTAACATTGTTAGATATTTTATTACAATTATTATAAATCATATTCCAAAATTTTGCAAAATAAATTCTAGCTTTTCTTCGTGTATCATACCTACTAAGACTACTGTATAATGAATGTTAAGATGCATATAAAGACATACTTCTTGGAGGCACAATTCTTAATGTTCAAACCATTTTTGATTAATTTTATAGGATTTTTCCTTATATTCACAGGACTTACATATTTCTTAGATCGAAACTATTCAATAATAGAAATTCTTGTTATTTCTTTAATATACGGTGTACTTATGGGTCTATTTAACTATCGAAAAACGAAAAATAAATAGACTAATATCTCTAGATTGAATTTAAAAAGTTCCGATAACAGTTAGTTGTTATCGGGACTTTTTGACAATATTAGTTATTTCTATAACCTTAAACAAAATGAATTATATTTTCTAACTACTTCTCCTCAATTAGCTTTATTGTTCTTTCTTTATCTAATTCCTCTAATTTAGATAACTCTGGCTTTTTATCTTTAAAATATCTAATAGAATCATCATCCTTTTTTAAAGCTAAAGACTCTAATTTCATTTCTTTTTCATTAAATTTCCAATAATAAATATACTTATCTTTTTCACTCTCAAACTCTGCAGTATTACCTAAAAAATCTGATATATTAACTGTACTAGGTCTATTAAAAATTTTAATAAACTCCTCGCCATCCTCATCTATAATTTCATAACTAACAGATCCTGTTTCACTATTATTACCTTTTACATCTATAACACCATTTTCTTTAAATGTAAGTTGACCTAATATTTCTCCATTCATTTCAGCCGAAAAAGTCTTACCCTTTAACTTGCCTTCAGCGCCACCGCACCCTGTTAAAACAAATATACCTAAAAAGCAAATGCTTAATAAACACAAAATTCTCAATTTCATAAAAAAATCACTCCATTTTATAAAGTCAAGAAATATTCAGTATTTTCTAACTACTTCTCCTCAATTAACTTTATTGTATCTTCTTTCTTTACTTCCTTTAATTTTGATAAATCTGGCTTTTTACCCTCGAAATCCCTAATAACATTATTACCTTCTTCCAAAGCTAAAGACTCTAATTTCATTTCTTTTTCATTAAATTTCCAATAAAAAATATACTTATCTTTTTCACTTCTAAAATGTGCTGTATCTCCACTTAAAAAATCTGACACACTAGCCTTATTAACAGTATCTAAAATTTTAAGATACTCTACTTTCCCCTCATCTATAATTTCATAACTAACAGATCCTGTTTCACTATTATTACCTTTTACATCTATAACACCATTTTCTTTAAATGTAAGTTGACCTAATATTTCTCCATTCATTTCAGCCGAAAAAGTCTTACCCTTTAACTTGCCTTCAGCGCCACCGCACCCTGTTAAAACAAATATACCTAAAAAGCAAATGCTTAATAAACACAAAATTCTCAATTTCATAAAAAAACTCACTCCATTTTTCTAACTACTTCTCCTCAATTAACTTTATTGTACTTTCTTTATCTGATTCTTCTAATTTGGATAACTTTGGCTTTTTATCTTCAAAATCTGAAATACTATCGTCACCTTTTTTTAAAGTCATTTCTTCCAATTTCATTTCTTTTTCATTAAATCTACGTACATAAACTCTGACTTTATCTTTATTTACCCAAGAACCTGTACTCGTTAAAAGATTCTCTCCTTCAGGTCTATTAGAGATTAAAACATACTCCTGACCATCTTCTTTCACAATTTCATAACTAGCTGATCCTACTTGACCAGGACCATTCCCCTTTATCTCTAATACACCATTTTCTTTAAATGTTATTTGCCCAGGTATATGGCCGTTGGCTTCAACTGAGAAGGTCTTACCCTTTAACTTTCCTTCAGCGCCACCGCACCCTGTTAAAACAAATATACCTAAAAAGCAAATGCTTAATAAACACAAAATTCTCAATTTCATAAAAAACTCACTCCAATTTATAAAGTCAAGGAATATTCAGTATTTTCTAACTACTTCTCCTCAATTAATCTCATAGTATACTCCTTATCTACTTCATTTAATTTTGATAACTCAGGCTTTTTATCTTTAAAATCTGTAATACTCAAATCTTCAGATTTTTTCCACATTATAGATTCTAACTCCATTTTCTCATCATTAAATCTCCAACAATAAATACTCACACCATCCTTATTATCCCATCCAGATGTTTGTCCTAAAATGTTTTCTCCCTTAGGTCTATTAGATATTAAAACATACTCTTTCCCATCCTCTTTCACAATTTCATAACTAGCTGATCCTGTCTTCCCTAAACCAGTATCTTTTATATCTAACACACCATTTTCTTTAAATGTTATTTGCCCAGGTATTTGTCCATTTACTTCAAGTGAGAAGGTCTTACCCTTTAACTTACCTTCAGCGCCACCGCACCCTGTTAAAACAAATACTCCTAAAAAGCAAATGCTTAATAAACACAAAATTCTCAATTTCATAAAAAACTCACTCCAATTTTACAAAATTCTATAATTAAATTATACTATTTTCACATCGATAATAAATATAAAATACGAAATGGAATTAAAGTTCCATATGAAATTCGAGATTGTAAAAATCTTATTATATATGTAAGGCACAGTGGCTCATTAAAATTCACATTATATTCAACACCTTGTAAAACTATATCTAAGGAGATGATTTAAATGATTGCAACAACATTTTCTAATGCCAAATCAAACTTAAGGACTTTAATTGATCAAGTTAACAACGATTCTGAACATATAGTCATCACTACTAAGAAACACAATGCTGTACTTATATCTGAAGGTGATTACAATTCAATGATGGAGACCCTTTATTTGCTACAATCACCAGCAAATGCTGAACGACTTGCCAACTCTATCGCTAATATAAAAAATGGTATCACCACAGAAATAAATATAGATTCATACGCTTAAGTTAAATCAGTATCTATAATGAAGTATTAGAATAATATTTAGAAAAAACAGCCCTCAAACGGATTTTATATTCCCGCTTTAAGGCTGTTTTTTCATTTACATCACTCTTAATTATTTATAACCTCTATTCCAACTATTATTTTTACAATTAATGTAAAAAATATTAGCACTTATTTATAATTGTGCTATATTAAAATTGAGTCTTATACATTCTATTGAAGAGACTTATTTATGACTTTAATACATCATTTCAAGGAGTGTGCATTTAGTGAATAATGTTTTATTAGTTAATAATTTAAACAAGTATTATGGCAATAATCATATCTTAAACGATATTTCTTTCTCTCTTGCTAAAAATGAGATTGTTTCTATTTTAGGAAGGAACGGATCTGGTAAGACCACTTTAATTGAATCTATTTTTGATTTGAAAATTAAACGTAGTGGAGATATTACGTTTTTCGATTTTCCTATTAATGTTTATAACAATGAAATTAAAAAAAGAATCGGAATACAGCTACAAGTATCTGAATTATTTACTAACCAAACTGTAAATGAAATATTAGAAACTTTTAACTTAATAAAAGGAAATACAGATAATATGCAAGAAATAATTCATAAATTTGAGTTAGATAATATTACTGATAAAAATATAAAGTCTCTTTCCGTTGGTCAAAAACAAAGGCTTAAGGTTTGCCTAGCTTTTCTAGGAAATCCTTCTTTAGTCGTCTTAGATGAACCTACTTCTGGTATTGATCCACAAATTAGAAAGAAAATATGGAGTAATGTCTTAGATTTAAAGAAAAATGAAAAGTCTGTGTTATTTACTACTCATAATATGAATGAAGCACATTCTTATAGTGACAGAGTAATAATATTAAAAGATGGAAAGATTGTTGAAAATGCTTCACCAAAATCCTTATTGATAAAGTACAACAAGAAAAACTTTGAAGATGTGTTTATTGAAATTACTGGAGAAAATCTACGAGAGGAAGACTAATCATGCAACAAATATATTTTAATCTAATTAGAGTAGGAATTCGCGAAATTGTAAGAGATAAAAAACTTTTTTTCTTTATTTTAATATTCCCTTTGATGTTTTTAGCCATGTTCGTAAGTTTAGGTAAAATGTTAAAAATGCCGAGTCAAATGACAATCCATTTTGATGAATTTATGTTTCCAGGAATATTAATATTCGCATTACTAGGAATTGGACTTTATGGTACAACATCTCCTCTTGTTGATTATAGAAAAAATAATACTTTCAAAATATTGGAGACTACAACCATCAGTAAACCTATTTTTATACTTTCGCAGTTAAGCGTACGTTTAATAATAGGTATATGCCAAATATCTTTATATTTAATTATTGGTGCATTCTTAGGGTACGTCAATTTATCAAATTTAATAAGTACACTTTTAGTTTCTAGCCTTATACTTATTATTATGATTATGATCGGTATATTTTTCGGTGGAATATTTAATTCAAGTGATCTAGCTATTGGCCTTTTAGCGGGTTTAAGTGGTCCTATTTTAATGTTAAGTAACGTTATGTTGCCTTTAGACATATTTCCAATGAACTTTAAGTATATTGCTCAAATATTCCCTTTTGCCTATATGGGAGATTTACTAAGAAGCGCATTGTATGATAATTATGTTAATGAGTATAGTTATCTTAAGTCTATGTCTATCATTTTAATATCTATTTTAGTTTTAATTTTTATCACTATAAAAACATTTAAATTCTACGAAAAAAATTAAATTTAACGCACTTATAAAACACAAAATACCATTCCTCTTAAAAACTACAAATATTCTAAGGAGGAATGGTATTTTTATGTTTGTTTTTATCTTCTACCCAAACTCATACGCTTTTATCTCGTCTACTATCGTATTGTACTTGTTTGTTTTGTATCTTGATTTGTTAGATACGATGAAGAAGTTTCGATTTAAGTCTAAGTCGCTTGTTGTGATGTATTGTTCGTCGGATGTTTTGATTGAGAAGTTTGATAGTATGGTAAATCCCATATTTTGTTTAACGAGTTCTAATATGAGTTGGTTGTCGTTTATCATGACTTTTCTGGATGTGAGGTTCAGTTGTTGTAATACTAAGTCTTGGTAGTATCTTATGCCTGATCCTGTTTCTCTGACGTAGCATCTGAGGTCGTTTAGGTTTTCTGTTATATTTTTATTTTTGACGATGAGTAGTTTGTCTTTTGTTAGGACTTCGCTATGAATTTTATCGTCATTGACTGGCTTTTCGATAATGCCAAGGTCGATTGAGTAGTCTTTTAAGTGACTAATAATGTCTGCTGAGTTGTAAATATATATGTGTATGTTTAAGTCTGGGTATTTGGTTTGTAAGTAGATTGTTAAGTCTAAGAGCATGGATTGGCCAAAAGTGTGGCTAGTGCCGATTATAAATTTACCTTTCACTTCTTCTTTATGTTGATTGATTCTTGATTGTAATTGTTCGTCTAAGATGGATAATTGGCAGGCGTAGTTATACAGTTCTCGCCCTTCTTCTGTGAGTATAATTTGTTTTCTAGTATGTTCGAATATTTTAATTTGATATTTTTCTTCTAAGTTTTTGATATCTCGGCTTATAGATGGTTGGGATTTGTATAGTTTTTCTGCAGCGTTAGTAAAGCCGTCTTCTTCTACGATTACTTTGAGTATATTTAATTTATCTTCCACAATTACACCTTCATAACATTTTTGTTATATTATATATCCAAAAATAGCATTTCACAAATATTAGTTCTACTTTTACACTGGATATGAGGTGAAGGAAATGGGAATGAAGTTGAATAAAGCATTTGTATTGGGGATTGGTTTTACGTTATTGGTAGCGATAGCCAGCATTTTATTATCTAACTTGCCTGTTTTAAATAAGGTTGGTGCTTTGGCGATTGCGATTATAACTGCCATTCTTTATAGACATTTTAAAGGTTACCCTACTCGATATGAATCTGGCATATCATTTTCTTCAAAAAAATTGTTACGATTGGCGATTATTTTATATGGTTTGAAGTTAAATTTATCTACGATTATTAATCAAGGTGGCACAATTTTATTATTAGATGTCGGTGTCGTTGCTTTTACTATTATTTTTATACTTTTTCTTAATAAATTAATCAAAGGGGATAAAAATTTAGTCTTATTGCTTGGCGTTGGAACGGGGGTTTGTGGTGCTGCAGCGATTGCAGCGATATCTCCTATTTTAAAATCAAAAGAGTCCGATGTCGGTATGAGTGTTGGGTTAGTAGCAATTATGGGAACTGTTTTTTCATTAACTTATACATTGTTGTATGCGTTATTTCCAATGAGTCCAGAAGTTTACGGCATTTGGTCAGGTTCAAGTTTACATGAAATTGCACATGTCATTTTAGCTGCAGACGCTGGAGGTCCTGATGCGTTATCTATCGGTTTATTAACTAAATTAGGTAGAGTGTTCTTACTTATTCCGTTAAGCATTATTTTCTTAATTATTGTTAATAATAAAAGTTCAAAAAAAGTAGCACAAAAAATAGAATTCCCGTATTTCTTAATAGGCTTTTTAATGATGAGTGCGGTTAATACGTTCGTGACAATTCCAGAAGGTGTGATGACGGTTATGAGCACATTGACGAATATTTTATTAATAATGGCAATGGTTGGTTTAGGGTTAAACGTGTCATTTAATGATATTAGAAATAAAGCTTTTAAACCGATGATTGTAATGGCTATAACATCTGTCGTTCTATCTGTTATGACTTTTTTAGTAGCGAATATTTTATAAAAAGCATAAAAGGGTATAGGTATATTATTCTATTTTAGAGAGTATGTGAGTAATATGATGTTATACCTTAAATTATTGTTAGTCGCAATCATTTCAATGTTTAATTATTTTTTCGTTCCAAACGATGTACCAGCGACGTACAAAGATACATTTACACAAGCAACAAAATCCGACTATGAACAATCTTTCAAAATTGGTTCTCAAATTCCGAATAAACTTTTAACGCTTAAGCCGTATCGTATCAATCATGGTCGTCATATTTCGCCGATAGGTAAAGTGAGTTCAGATGCTACAGGGAAATCTGGTCAAGGCTCTACTGGTTTCGTGATTGATAAACATACCATTATCACCGCTTCACATGCTGTAAGTGATAAAGCCGGAAATAAGGAAACGAACAAACCATTTTATTTTTATCCTTCAAAATCAAATCATGACGTACCTTTAAAATATAAAATCACTAAATTCTACAAAGTTCCAAATAGAGATGTTGCTGTGTTGACGACAAATCAAAATTTAGAAAAACATATTAAACCGCTTCAAATCGCACGAGAACATACCATTAAAAACCTACAACCGAAATCACCTATCCGAATGTTAGGTTATCCACACGAGGGTCCTTTTACTGGTGAACTCATGTACGAATCGAAAGGATACTTCTTAAAATCAACACGTGAAGATATTGAATATATGGCTCATATAAACAGAAGAGTTGGATTTTCAGGATCACCTGTATTGAATAAACAGAATCAAGTTATCGGTGTTCATACACACGGTATCCGTCCAGAAATGCATATGAAAAAACAATCAACAAGACATCTTTACTCAGGCGGACCTTTAATGACAGGTAAAACACGAGCATTCATCGATCAACATCGTAAATAACGGTATGCGATTTGTTTTAACATACGCTTTAGTGGTATGGATTAATAAATCAAAATTGAAAGGATGAACGACTATGCCTTGGACTATGGAAGATTATCCTCAAAGTTGGAAGAACTTCGACAAATTAGAACGTAAAAAAGCAATTGATATCGGTAACGCTATGCTTAAAGATGGCTATAAAGAAGAAAATGCAATCCCTATCGCAACTAAACAAGCTGAATCATGGTATAAAAACGCTTCACAATCAGAATTAGATGAACTTAAAAACAAAAAAATTACACAACACCAACAAGATGACTCAGCAAATCCTAAATTAAATGAAAAAGACGTTCATGTATATTATGAAGAAAAACAATGGAAAATTAAATCTGACGGTGCTAAACAAGCAAGTGATACTTTCGATAAAAAAGAAGACGCTATGAAACGGGCTCGAAATATCGCTGAAAACCGCGATACAGAAGTGATAGAACATAAACAAGATGAAAAAAGCAATGAATAAAATCAGCTGATTTTATTCATTGCTTTTTTATTATGCTTCTTCCCAATACTCAAATAGTGGTCCGTTTTCACCGTATACTGGATCGAAATCTGGTAAAGAGACGTTTTTAATATTATCTCGTAAATGTTCTCTATTGGATTCATTTTCAGTGCAAAGGTCATATGACTTACCGTTTGGATATGCACCTATAACAGCGAAGTCTCTGCTTGAGTTTAATAATTTATGACCTACGCCAGCTGGTATTATGAGCACATCTCCAAATTCTATTTTTATTTTAGAGCCTGATTCTCCACCCATATGAAGTTCTCCGCTTCCACCGTCTACTACTAATACTTCGTGTGAATTACTATGATAGTGATGATATGAAAATACGCCACCTCTCCAAGCATTGGACCAATTATTTTCTTTTAATATTGCTCGTGGTTGGTCCTTTGTTGTAAATGCATTTTTATATATAAGTAATGCGCAATCTTGGTTGTTTGGTATTTTACCATCATCTTCAAATGTTAAAGTTCGAATTTGAATATCTTCTGAACGATTCATCCTATCACCTCTTATAAACTATGTTACATGATTTGAATATGTATTTAAAATAAACAAGGACAAAACTGACCGAATATCAGATCAGGTTTGTCCGTAAAATTTATGATTTAATTATTGATCTAAAGAATAAAAATCAAGTCTCGTTACAGTTCCTGAAGAATCTGCTGTAAATGCAATTTTATATCCATTTAAATTATATTCATATTTAATAGCATTTACGTTAATCGTTTTAACATAATCGGTACCATAAGAATTGATTACTTGGTCCATTGATAAGTTATACTTATTATTAGCCGATTTTGCATTAGCATCAATTCCGTATCCGTCATAAGCATTTATGTTCTGGTCATATACTTTTTTGTTCACTGCATCATCTTGATGTTCTTCAGCATATGAAATATATGCAGGTGTTTCATATCCATTTAATTTAAAATTCCCTGAAGCATAACCATTTTTAAATGTATCTGTTACAAAAAATCCAGGGTCATAACTCGTGTACCCATTGTAATAAGAAGTGTAAGGTTGAGTTGCTTGATTTGTCATATTACTTTCGCCTGCTGCATCCGCTGTGTTCCCATTGCCTGCTGCACCTACTGTAAATAACGCCACTGCTGTCAAACCGCCTGAAACAAAAACTTTCGTAAATTTGTTCATTTGATACGCTCCTTTATATTACAGATTGTGATACACCCTCATCCTACTATAGTAAAATTTAATTTCAAGGGTTTCATTATCTTATTAAACATACACTTATTTAGTAACGAGTTGTATAATGGGTGTAATTACACATTTAGGAGGACTCCATGCATACAAATAAAACATTAACTTTTGAAACAGACAGATTAGTTATTCGACCATTAGAATATGAAGATCATACAGATTGGTTAACAGGCTTTAACAATCGCTACCCCGCGCAATACCGTCATGACAATGGAAAAATAGATATGAGTGACTGTGACGCAGCATGGTTTAAAGATTTGGTAAATAAACAACAAGAACTTATTAAGAATGACGATACATACATATTTGGTATCTTTTTAAAAAATGGAGATCACGTTGGCATGGCGGACATTAAAGTATTGAGCCGTTCAGACTTTCAATGGGGAGAATGCGGTTATTTTTTGCATAACCAATTCTGGGGGCAAGGCTATGCATACGAAGCAATGCGTAAACTAATAGAACAATGTCACGAAACACTTAAACTCCATCGCATAGAAGCACAAATAAACTTAGACAACGAACCTTCAAAAAAACTCATTAAAAAATTAGACTTCGAATACGAATGCACACGAAAAAACTTTATATACGAATTTGGAGAATGGACAGACAACGAAATCTACTATATTAATTTACACAATGAGAAGATGGTAGAGTAATAGAAGAAATAGAAGGAAACAGCTGGAATAGCGTTTTACGGTCCGGTAATTATTTTTATCGGACTGTATTTCTGTTTTTCGGTCCGATAATTTTATTTATCGGACCGTATTTCCGTTTTTCGGTCCGGTAATTTTATTTATCGGACTGTATTTCTCGTTTTCGGTCCGGTAATTTTATTTATCGGACTGTATTTCCGTTTTTCGGTCCGGTAATTTTATTTATCGGACTGTATTTTCATTTTTCGGTCCGGTAATTTTATTTATCGGACTGTATTTCTCGTTTTCGGTCCGGTAATTTTATTTATCGGACTGTATTTCCGTTTTTCGGTCCGGTAATTTTATTTATCGGACTGTATCTCCGTTTTTCGGTCCGGTAATTTTATTTATCGGACTGTATTTCTGTTTTTCGGTCACTCTAGAGATGCCCTATATTGCATGTCAGACTCCACTTGCAACTTAGAGGCTTGCTATATTGCATGTCGGGCTCCACTTGCAACTTAGAGGCTTGCTATATTGCTTGTCGGGCTTCACTTGCAACTTAGGGGCTCGCTATATTGCATGTCAGGCTCCACTTGCAACTTAGAGGCTTGCTATATTGCTTGTCAGACTTCACTTGCAACTTAGAGGCTTACTATATTGCATGTCAGGCTCCACTTGCAACTTAGAACATCCCTATATTGCTAGATTCGCCAGTTTAGCAACTTAGAACGCCGCTATATTGCTAAATTCATCAGTTTAGCAATTTAGAACACCCCTATGTTGCTAGATTCACTAGTTTAGCAACATAGACCCCCACTAATCCGCCCTTATGCCCTTGTATCCCTCATTGCCCAGACCTCTAATCCGCCCTTATGTCCTGTAGCCCTCATTTCCCAGATCACTAATCTGCCCCCACCATTTCGATTACTGCAAAAAACTGAATTCACAAAAATTTTCGTGAATTAAATTTTCTATTGTATTTTGGACAATGTAATAGTATTATGAATAACGTTGCAAAAAAATAAGGAGGTAAAGGTTATGGTCGCGATATATATTAAACCAATTCGATTAAAAAATTATTTAAGACATGAAAAGATTCGTTGCTACGGGAGAAGTCTATCTATTTTTAATCCATTTTATATTATTTCCAGCGACCAGAATCTTTTATCTCAGTTAACTATTTAATGAATATTTAATATATTCGTATATCATGGTTTATCTTATATATTAGATGTCACAGACAACTTGGTCTCTCAAGTTGTCTTTTTTTATGTATTTTTTATTAACAATTTAGAAAAGAGGGTTTTCATGCAGTCTAATAAACTTTGGACAAAGGACTTTATAGGTTCTTTTGTCATTAATTTTTTCCTAACTTTAGTATTCTATTTACTTATCGTTACTATGGCGACATATGCTATCGAACAATATCATGCTTCTATCAGTACGTCTGGTCTAGTTAGTGGTTTGTTTGTTATAGGTGGTTTAACGGGTCGTTTAATCAGTGGTTCTTTAATTAATAAACTTGGGCCGAATCGTTTACTTATTATAACGATCGCTATCTGTATTGTACTTGTTGGCCTTTATTATTGTGATTTCGGCATTGCCTTTTTAATTATTCTTCGCTTTTTACACGGCGTTCCGCATGGCATGGCTTTAACAGCAATCAGTTCAATTGTTGCTCAAAAAATTCCTGAATCTAGAAAATCAGAAGGTATTAATTATTATAGTATGAGTACTACTTTAGCTACTGCTTTTGGTCCATTTTTAGGGATTTTTATGACTCAACATACAACATTTCCAATATTATTCCTATTTTGTTTAATTTTAATGGTATCCACGCTCGTGATTAGTTTTTCTATTAAAGCCATTTCTGAAAACCAATCAAAAGATACCGCTAAAAGTCCTACATTCAAGGATGTTTTGAAGAATTCTATAGAACCAAATACCATTCCGATTGGTTTTATCATTTTACTATTGAGCTTTGCCTATTCAGGTGTTCTCACGTATCTTAATTTATATGCATCACAAATCAATTTAACTAATATTGCGAGTTTCTTCTTTATAATGTATTCCATTATGGTATTCATATCTCGACCTATAACTGGAAAAATTATGGACTATAGAGGTCATAATATTGTCATGTACCCAGCTTTTATTTTATATGCATTGAGTATGTTTATGCTGAGTACTGTTCAAAACGGATTAATACTATTGATTATTGGTGGCATTATGGGTCTAGGATTTGGTAATTTACAATCTGCTACACAAGTAATCGCAGTAAAATCAACGACTAAATCGCGCATCAGTATCGCAACTTCGACTTACTTTATTTTCTTTGATGCAGGTTTAGGACTATCCCCTTACCTATTAGGTTATATAACGCCACTAACAGGCTATGCTAATATGTTCGGATTAATGGCCATTATTATTCTTATAACTGGTGTCATTTATTTCTTCATACATGGTTTAAAAGAAACAAAAGCAAAACATAGAAACGCGTAAAAAAAACGACTCGATAAAGTTATTTTATCGGGTCGTTTTTTGTTTTAATACACTATTTATTTTTCACTTTATAACGTAGCCATACTGTTTGACCATCCAACACTTCTGCTTGTGCTAATTCGAAGGCTACAGCTGAATCATCTGATAGGTGCTCTTTCGTATCAAATATTGCTGGAGATTGTGATGAACCGTCTGCTGCTGGTGCGATAACGATACTTACTTCATCACATAAACCTGCTTGAATAAATGACCAATTGAGTTTACCTCCACCACCTAACATCATTGTTTCGATATTAAAGTTTTGTTTAAGTTTTTGTACAACTAAATTGAAATCTAGTTCTGATGTTCCCGCAATAATATAAGGAATATTTAACTTTCTTAAATAAGCTCTATATTGAATCGTTGCTTGGTCGGTTAATACTTCTAACACTTGTGCCTTTACCCCTTGATAATCTATGAAGTTTTCTTGCCAACCTAATTTACCTGAAGGATCTACAGAAATATAATATTTGTCTAAATCTGTTTGGAACAAGTAGTCTCCTTCTGGTATCTCTTCTACGCCAATATCCAAATCTGGTTTTTTATAATGTGTAAAATTGTCATCCGTAGTTGCTCTGCCTGACAACCAGCCTTGGTGTTGATAGTACCCATCTTCTGTAAAAGCCAAATTAAAAAATGTTTCACCACTTTTTTTAGACTCTTCTGTTTGCATAAAATTACCAATAATCTTACCATCTAAAGACATTAACATATGACAAAATACAAATGGTTTATCCATCATTCATTCCTCCTTTTAAAAGATTATATTTAAAAATCTCTCCTTTAGATTACATGTTACACCCTCGAGTGAACTCAAAGTCAAACATAGTCATTTGCAGATATCCAGGGAAATCCGGGGAAATCGCCAAAAATCGTCGGAGAACTTTGGCGTTTTGAGGGAAATCGCCAAAAATCACTGGAGAACTTTGGCGATTTCTGTTTCAACTTGTTTCCCATCGCACGATATCTCCAAGATATGGTGCGATACTGGCTTAAACGCACGATATCTCCAAGATATGGTGCGATACTGGCTCAAACGCACGATATCTCCAAGATATGGTGCGATATTGGGTTAAACGCACGATATCTCCAAGATATGGTGCGATATTGGGTTAAACGCACGATATCTCCAAGATATGGTGCGATACTGGGGCAAACGCACGATATCTCCAAGATATGGTGCGATACTGGCTCAAACGCACGATATCTCCAAGATATGGTGCGGTCCTTGCTCCCACACCTATCTCTCAATCTCCCGCTTCTTTCGTATCATTATGACCTACTACTCCAAAAGTGTATACTTACTCTGAAAGCGTTTTAAGTAACACTCTCTCCATTTACTCAGGATATGTCACACATGTCACAGTTCTTGTGACAAAGTTACTTTTACTATTCATTGTGAATAGGCTTACATCTTCGTATGATTAAGTTACAAATACTTTTTATGTAAAGGAAGGTGTGTTTAATATGGCAGAACAGGCAGAAAAGAAAAAAGGCATTGGTCCTAAGGTTCAAGCTTTTGGTTCATTTTTAAGTAGTATGATTATGCCTAACATTGGTGCATTTATTGCATGGGGGCTTATTACAGCATTATTTATAGAAGATGGTTGGCTACCAAATAAAGAACTTTCTACAATGGTAGATCCAATGATCAAATATTTAATTCCGTTATTAATTGCATTTAGCGGTGGTCGTTTAGTACATGGCCTACGCGGTGGTGTTGTTGGTGCGACTGCAACAATGGGGGTTATTGCAGCATTCCCTGATACGCCAATGTTAATTGGTGCAATGATTATGGGTCCACTTCTTGGTTGGTTAATGAAAAAAGTGGATGATTTCTTAGTTCCTAGAACGCCTCAAGGTTTTGAAATGTTATTCAATAATTTCTCAGCTGGTATTCTAGCTTTCATAATGGCAATCGTTGGTTTCAAAGGTTTAGCGCCATTAGTTGAAGGATTAATGAAAGTACTTGGATGGGGCGTTGATTTCTTAGTATCTCATCATTTATTACCTCTAGTAAGTATTATTATTGAACCTGCTAAAACAGTGTTCTTAAACAACGCGATTAACCACGGCGTACTTACACCGTTAGCGACTGAGCAAGTATCTCAAGCAGGGAAATCGATTCTTTATACTTTAGAATCAAACCCTGGTCCTGGTTTAGGTATCTTACTTGCTTACATGGTTTTCGGTAAAGGTACAGCTAAAGCAACTTCATATGGTGCTGGTATTATCCACTTCTTCGGTGGTATCCACGAAATTTACTTCCCATATGTGTTAATGCGTCCGTTATTATTAGTAGCTGTTATTTTTGGTGGTATGACTGGTGTCGCTACATTTAGTTTATTTAACTTCGGTACAACTGGTCCGGCATCTCCAGGTTCCATCATTTCGTACTTTGTTATAACGCCAAAAGGTAGTTATTTAGTTATGTTACTCGGTATCTTCTTAGCAACTTTAGTTTCATTTGTTATCGCTTCTATCATTTTAAAATTCACTAAAGATCCTGATGGTGATTTAGAAGCTGCAACTGCAGAAATGGAACAGCGTAAAGGTAAAAAATCTTCAGTCAGCGGTGCATTAACTGGTTCAGACAGCAAAGGTAAATCTCAACAAGGTGAAACATCTGAAAATGAAGATACTGAAGACGAATCCGAAGAATTATTAGATAAATATGATACTGAAAATGTTACAGCTCATGATTATTCTAATGTACAAAAAGTCATCTTCGCTTGTGACGCTGGTATGGGTTCAAGTGCTATGGGTGCAGGTATGTTAAGAAATAAATTCAAAAAAGCTGATTTAACAGACATTGAAGTAACAAACACTGCCATCAATCAATTACCAGACGATGCAGATGTTGTTATTACACAAAAAACTTTAACAGATAGAGCAATCAAGAAAAATCCGAAAGCCATTCATATTTCTGTTGATAATTTCTTAAATTCACCAAGATATGAAGAGCTCATTAACGAATTAAAAAAATAATTTTAAACAAGGGGGTGAAGGCAAATGATGATCAGTAACAGGGAAAAAAGTGTTCTCAAATTACTATCTGAGCGCCTTCACTCCTTTTTAACAATTCATGATATAGCGCAATCACTAGGCATATCTTCAAGAACCGTTCATAGAGAAATGAAAAGCGTTGAAGATACACTTAAAGATTATCAATTAACTTTAGCAAGAGTGCCGAAGTTAGGTTTACGCATTGAAGGCGAACCAGAACATATAGACCAATTTATTCAATCTTTAAACGAACAAGATACGATTGATTTATCTGATGAAGAACGAAAAGTTATTATTCTATACAACTTAATTCAATCTAAAGATCCAGTTAAATTGTATAGTTTAGCAAATGAAATCGGTGCTTCGACACATACGTTAAACAAAATCATCGAACAATTAGAACCAGAATTAGAATTGTTTGAATTATCACTGGAACGTAAACGCGGTGAAGGTTTAATACTTAACGGTGATGAAGCAAACAAAAGACAATTGCTCGCTAGAATTATGTTAGAAAAACTTGATAGTGATAGCGTCTATTCTGTCGTTGAAGATCACTTCGTATATCACACTTTAAATGAAAAGCATTTACAAGGCATTGTTGATATCGACAGATTGTTTAACGTAGAACGGTTATTAATGGATGAACTTGGTATTCTCCCCTACACACTTACAGAAGCGAGTTATTTAACGTTAACGATTCATATCGTGCTCGCCATTGAACGTATCAAACAAGATGGTCATGTTGAAATTGAACAAAGTATTTTAGATGACCTCATTTCAACTGAAGAATTTAAAGTATCTAAACGGCTTACAAATGTTTTAAGTAATATTTATGACGTCCAATTTAAAGACTCAGAAATTGCTTTTATTACGATGCATTTAAGAGGTGCAAGAAGACGCCATGAAACCACTTATGAAAATAGTGAATTGCATGAGCAACGTGTATCCAAATTAATTGAATTTGTGAAAGCTCAAGGCTTTTCTTTCAAAGATGAAGCAGCATTATTTAATGGCCTGAACTTACATTTAGAACCTGCTATTAATAGATTAGAATCAAACATTGAAACCTACAATCCGCTTACCGAAATGATAGAAACGTATGATGAACAGTTGTTTGAAGCCGTTTCATCAGGGTTAAAGATTGCACTCAGTGATTATCATTTCCCAAAAAGTGAAGTTGCATATATCGCACTACACTTTGGAGGCATGTTAGAAGCTAAAGAAACCCGTTCTCTACACGTATTAGTCGTTTGTAGCAGTGGTATTGGCACAAGTAGAATTCTAGCAAACCGATTGAAGCAACATTTTTCTGAAATTACTCAAACGACAGAAGTCTCAGTCAGTGATTTAAAATCAATTGATTACTCAAAGTATGATGGCATGATTTCAACCGTTTCCGTTGATACAAAATATCCGCACATTACAGTTAATCCGCTCTTACCAGATCACGATGTAGAAAGCGTAAAGTATTTTTTAAAGTTAAAACAATCCATTTCTTATGAATCTACAGACACCGACGTAAAAGAAGCGCCCCTATCATATAAAGACTATGATCACACAGTTTCTTTTATAGAAGACAGCGTGACGTTAATTCAAAATATGGTTGTTGAACAGAAAAAAGTAACAAACCTTAATCGATATTTAGTACAAACTTTAACAAAACAAAATGTCATAACCAATGCTGAGGCGTTCAGTGAAAAATTAAATCAAAGAATTGAACTGCAAGGTTTCGCATTAACCGGATACCCAGTTGCTATTCCACACCTATCCGACGATTTAATCAAAAAACCGCAACTGATCATAACAGAATTAACAAAACCTTTAGTACTCAAAACGATAGAGAACAAAGATCAAGAAGTGAGCTGGCTTGTATCTATGTTTATCCCTGAAAATTCAGAGCAAGGTCAGCTTATGAGTGAAGTATCATCTTTAATCACAGAACATTTAGAAGATATTAATCAGTTGTTAAAAGATCAAGTGAGAATTGAAAATACACTCAAAACATTTTTCTTAAATAAATTAAAACAAAAACTAACGAAAACGGAGTGACTTAAAATGACAAAATTATTTAATCCAGAAAACATATTCATGAACTTATCAGTAAATTCACAAGAGGAAGCAATTGAAAAAGCTGGCCAAGCATTAGTTGATGACGGTGCAGTTACTGAAAAATATATTTCAGCAATGAAAGATCGTGAGCAAATTGTAACAACTTATATGGGGAATTATTTAGCTATTCCACACGGTACGGATGACGCAAAGACTGAAGTATTAAAATCAGGTCTCGTATTACTTCATATTCCAGAAGGTGTTGATTGGGATGGTAATGAAACGAAAGTCGTTGTAGGTATTGCTGGTAAAGATGGCGAACATTTAGATATTCTTTCACAAATTGCGATTGTATTCAGTGAAGAAGAAAACGTAGATCGTGTAATTAAAGCTGAATCTAAAGACGAAATTCTAGCAATCTTCGAGGAGGTTGAACTATAATGAAAGCTGTTCATTTTGGTGCTGGTAATATCGGTCGAGGATTTATAGGCAAAGTATTAAGTGACAATGGTTATGACGTAACTTTTGTTGACGTTAACGCTGACGTTATCGACCATATTAATAAAGAAAAAGCATATAACGTTGTCATTGCAAACGAAGAAAATACTAAAGAACATGTTTCAGGTGTTGCAGGCATCAATAGCATGACTCAACCTGAAGATTTAAAAGCAGCAATACTTGAAGCAGATGTTATCACAACTGCTGTAGGTGTTAACATTCTACCTATTATCGCTAAATCATTCGCAAGTTATTTAAAAGAACGCAACCAAGCTCAACCTTTAAACGTCGTTGCTTGTGAGAACGCGATTATGGCAACGGATCAACTTAAAAATGCAATTTTAGACATCACTGGTCCACTACCTGATGCCATTTCATTCCCGAATTCAGCTGTAGACCGCATCGTGCCACAAGGCCAAAAAGAAGGTTCTTTAGATGTATTAGTTGAACCATTTTTCGAATGGGTTGTTGAAGCTAAAAAATGGCAAGGTACTCAATTAGAAGATGTACATTACGTTGAAGATTTAACACCTTATATCGAAAGAAAGCTTTTAACCGTTAATACTGGCCACGCTTACTTAGCTTATTTTGGTCAATACAAAGGTTACAATACTATTCTTGAAGCAATTCAAGATAAAGAAATTAACGACGGTTTGCATGAAATATTAAACGAAACAAGCGAATACCTTATTTCTAACTTTGATGAATTCACTAAAGAAGATCAAGGCTATTATGTCGAAAAAATAATCGCGCGTTTTAACAATGCATACTTATCAGATGACGTTACAAGAGTCGGTCGTGGCGTACTTCGTAAAGTTGGACCAAATGACCGTATCGTTAAACCGTTAAAAGCATTATCAAAATATAACAAAAAACATTCAGAACTCATTAAAGCATTATGTTACCTATTAGAATACAAAGATGAAAATGATAAAGAAACAGTCGAAAAAGACAGTTATATCAACGAACATAGTGTAGCAGAATTTTTAAACAAATATGCAGAGCTAGAAACAGATATTATTGAAGAAGTTATTATCCAGTATACTTCTATTAAAAAATAGTATTTAAAGGGAGCCTGGGACATATTAGATTTCTGTCTCACTCCCTTCTTTAGTTCCATTTAACTTATAACTAACTCATTTAATATGACCTGAATTCGTAATTCGCGATTTATTTTATTAGTAGAAATAATAATAATCAGACAGTTATATATCTTCCAATTTCATTATATGTATTTTTCGATTGTGACAGTTATATTAATTTTATTATTATTTAATTAAATCCCACTCTTATTAGTTTACATATACCAGTTTTTAGGCTAAAATAAGAAAATAATTGATTAACTTTGTTATGTACTAACCATTAAAATAATTTTCAGTTGGACAATTTAAGGGGTACAGTACTTTGTAATACTTTTAAAATCAAAAAAATACTAGTCATATAGGGGGATTCATAATGGCAATTTCTAAAATAGAAAATTGTGCAGATTTACTATCACTTGTAACATATGTAGACAAATTAAAGTCTATTATTAAAAAGGACTTTTCACTAAGTTTTGAAGAGTTTGCAGTATTAACTTATATTAATGAAACAGTTGAAGAAGAATATCATTTAAAAAACATCATTAATAAATTAAACTACAAACAACCTCAAATCGTTAAAGCTGTTAAAAACTTATCACAACAAGATTACTTCACTAAGAGAAGAAACGAATATGATGAGCGTACTGTTTTGATTTTAGTAAATAAAAAACAACGTAAATCTATCTCAGAAGTACTTAATAAAATTGATAAAGAAATAGCGAAAACTGAAATAACTGATTAATAAATAGATAGAAAAAGCACGCCAATAGTGATATTGGCGTGCTTTTTCTATACAATACTACTTTCTTAACTGATTGATTCTTTATTCATTATTGGCTCTTTTAAAAAAGTTGTCACGACATTTATAAATTTTTCTTCTTCTTCGATGAACGGTGCATGTCCGGAGTGTTCAAAAATCTCTAGTTGGGCGTCTTTTATTGCTTCTGTATCGTCATCTACTGTAAATGGATCATGCTTCCCTTTTATTATAAGTGTTGGTAAATTTACATTTTCAGCTCGTATGTTTATACCGTTTATTGAGCGAACTGAAATTGCGTCTTCTTCGACTGTCATTCTGTGATATTTTTTTACTTCTTGATACCATTTAAATGTTGAATCTACATCATAAAATATTTCGTTAAATAAAATTAACATGGCTTCTTCTTTACTAAATCCAGCTACTTTATCTCTATGTTTGGCTATTAATCTGATTAATGGTTGTTTTCCTTGGTTGGAAATTGTAGATACTAAAACTAATTTCCTAACTTTTTCAGGTTGTTGAATGGCAAGTTCTTGAGCGATGAGTCCACCCATATCGTGACCTAATATGTTTGCTGATTCTATTTGTTCTAGTTCCATTAAATCCATAATGTCATTTATATGTTGTTGGATAGAAAACTCAAGAGGTTTATCTGATTTACCGTGTCCTCTTGAATCTATCGTATATATTGTATAATCATCTTTTAATTTTTCAACAGTTGTTTTAAAAGTAGCTAAATTCATATTCAGTCCATGCAACATAATTAATGGAGAGCCGTTCCCATGCTTTTCATAGACTAAATGCTTACTGTCCCTCGTAATCAATACTCCCATGATTTGTACCTCCCAACTTTACAGTAATAATATACCCCATTAACAAAATTTCACACTTTTTATCATAAATTAAATATAGTCATTAAAAGGCAAATTAAAAAACAGGAAAAAAATATTGCTTGTGCGCAATATGCTTTTTCCTGTTTAAACATTAAACGTATTTTCTTGTTGAATATTGCATTACAAAGAATAAAGTAATGAGCAATATGATTAACCAACTTCCAAATGTAACAATTGAAATGGTTGCTTCATGTTCTGTTACGGATGAAATGGCTTTTTGTATCACTACAAAACCCATTGCTGCTACTTCTAATTTTTTAAGTATAGCTGCAATAATTAATAATAAAATACCTATACCAAATACAATTTGGAATATTTCTATTGGAATTACATAAATACCTAACATGATGTTAAATATTTTCAAAATACATAGTAAAATACCTATACTAAATAAGGTGACGTTCGTCATCATGAGTTTTCTATTGGGGTATAAATAGCTATTTTTCTTAATAACACCATATATAGCAACGGATATACATAAAATAAATATGAAATAAATTACGTATAGTCCTGTAACAGCGCTAAATGGAATTAACTTTTTATCAAATAAATAAGCAAATAAGAAGAAGTTAAGTGTATAAAAAATAATCGGATTATAATTTACTATAGTCAAATTTCGTTCAATAATTTGAAGAATTTCTGCATGAGATTTATTTCGATACTCAGCATAATCTTCATTTTTTTCTTCAGATTTTTTCATTTCTTTTTTCAATGAACTCTGCACTTTATCTATTTGTTTAGGTAAAACGCCAATATGTTGTAAATAGTCATTTACATTTTCTAACAATACGTTATCGTTCGGACGCACTTTTATACACCACCTTCACTACCATATTGTATAAATTAATCCCCCATTATGCAATATATAGATAGCATAATGAGGGATTAAGTGTGTCATTTAATTAATATTGACCTAAATCAATACGGTAAACTTTGAATTGTTTACTATTTGGTGTAGATTTTGATAATTGGAAATGTGCTTTATTGTTATTCACATAAGCGTAACCGCCTGAGTATTTGTTATCTTGTACACGTTTAGTTGTGTTGTGTCCAAGCGCTTTAACAAGTGAATCTAAGTTTACATTTGTTAAGTTATCATAAATCATTGTAATACGTTTAACAGTCTCTTTATGGCCACTACCTTTAGAAGTAATGATCATATGACCATTTTTTGTATCAAACTCGTAATAGTTTTCTTTGCCATTACTATCATCAGAGTATGAGTACATTAAATTTGGATATTTAGCTTTGATTTTTGAAATCTTGTCACCAATTTTAATATTCTCTATTGCTACTGTTCCATCTTTATATGATTGTGCGTTATGAGCGTTAATATCCAATTGATTGCCCGTAGCTGCATTAGCCTCAGCTAACGGTGAAAATGGTAATACCATAAGTAACATCGCAAGTGTTAAGAGAAATTTTTTCATAAGAGGTTCTCCTTCATTTTTGTGTCTTATAATACGTTATGCATTGAGCTTATTAATATTGTATCACAAAGATTACAAAATGACCACTTTTATTACAATCATGTAACAAAGTTACTTTTCAACAGAAGCTTCGCTTAAAAATCGATTGATTTCTTTAAAGAATTTTTCTTCTTCTTCAACAAATGGTAGTTCTCCTGAGTTCTCGAATAATTTAAATTCTCCTTCAGGTAATAACTCGCTTATTTTTTGACCTTCGCTATATAGGATCTTGCCGTCATAAGCTCCAGAAATGACAAGAGTTCTTGCTTTAATCTCTGGTAATAACGATAAAATATCAAAATTTTTGAACGAACGTTTAATAGCAATGTCTTCTTCCATTGTTAATAAATCATTAGATGGACTGTGTGCTTTCATAAATTTCTTAGCTTGTTTAATATTTTTATATCTAAAACGTAGTAAGTATTTTTCTCTTTCTTCAGGTGTCATGATTCTGATTTCGTCCGCATGTCTATCATAAATACGGTTTTCAGGGAAAGTACGATGATCGTCTGTTGGATTAATCAACACCATACCATTGATATGTTCTGGATTTTTATAAGTTAATCCTGTTGCTACTGTAGAGCCCAATTCTAAACCAATGATATATGCGTTATTAATATATAAAGCTTTAAGTAATTGCTGAACATCTGATACGTAGTTGTCGACTCTCATTTCTAAAGTAGAGTCACTTAAACCATGTCCTCTTAAGTCTATTGTAATAACTTGATATTGTTTACTCAGTTTTTTTACAAGAGGTTGAAAAACGCCCATATCTTGAAAAGCACCATGTAAAAGTACAATAGGAACCCCTGTTCCTGTTGTTTCATAATGGATTGCTACATTCTCTTTAGTTAAGAATAAATTCATTGTGCTTCACCTCTTTTGATTTTTTTACATATCTCTATTAAATCACTTAAACTTTCAATTGTATAATCAAGTTCATCATCTTCAGGTGTTCCTATTACAGCATTTGCTATCCAAACGCTTGTCATACCCATTGCGTGAGCTGCTGCGACATCGTTTAAAGGACAGTCCCCTACATATAAAACATGTTCTGCAGTTACACCTAGATGCTTCATATTATCTTCGAATATTTTTGGATCTGGCTTTTTAGCGCCAACTTCTTCAGACGTTGAAACATAATGAATATATGGATCAACACCTATAGCATTAAGCACATGAGCAATTTCATCAGTCTTTCCATTAGCAATTACACCTAGTTTATAACCCATTTGTCTCAACTTATCTAATGTAAAAAGCGTATCATGGAATGAAAAATGATATCTATAATGATGCATATGATAGTCGTTATAAAATGTCTTCCAAGAAATGCGTTCTATATTTAATCGTTTCACTAATTCTTGATATACCCATTCCATATCTTCTAAACCATAGGGATTCAATGAAAAATATACCTTTTCAAAATCACGTCTTTGGACTGTAACCATTAACTCGTGAAATCTTTCAAATTGTTCTTCCAAAAACTTCATTCGCGATTTCTCGCGATCCACAAGCGTATCCTCTAAATCAAAAATGATCGCTTGAATGTCACACGAACTCATGTCATCATCCCTTTCATAGAAATATTTTAAACTATTTCATAGAGAAAGCAATAACAATTTTAAAGGCAAAATTTTATGAATTTTCCTTTTTTCGCTGTTCAGTAATCATTAAATACATCATAACAGGAATCGCTATGATAGATAGTACAATACCAACCGGGATTTGCACTGGGTGTATGATGATTCTTCCGATTGTATCAGCTACTAATAATAAAGAACCACCTATTAATATATTCAGTATCATTTGAATAAGTATAGGTACCTTATAAACTCTTCTAACTACTTGTGGGACAATCATACCTATAAATCCGATAATACCTGTAAAGCTTATAATTACAGCAGTCATGACCGCCGCTATGAGTAAACAGCACCATGATATCAATCTCACATTTACGCCTAACGTTACAGCTTTATCTTCACCTAACTGTATAACTTTAATAAAGTGACTCATACTAAACAATATGAGTATACAAATAACTGTAACGGCACCTGTAATTTGAACTGTTATATTTTCAGCTGCTGATACACTTCCAAACATGTATGAAACCATATTATTCATCTTGTCTGGCTTTAATAATAACAGTATATAAAGTGCTGCATTAAAAAAAGCACCTATAAATATGCCGGATAATATCATAGTAGCAACATGGAAAGTCTTTACCATTGTTTCTGTAACGAATACAACGACGATTAACGTTAACATGCTAAAAAATATAGAAAATACAGGAACAAACCAAATCGAAACACTTAAAAATACAGCAAGCGCACTACCGAACGTAGCGCCACTTGCTAATCCTAACGTAAAACTATCTGCTAGTGGATTATTTAATATCGTTTGATAAATATGACCACTTAACACTAACCCCATACCAGCAATCAATGCGAGTAGTGTTCTTGGTACTCTTAATTTATAAAAGATTGTCCAATCTAGCTCAGTATCAAATTTCCAAGTAATCCCTGTCGACCCAACAAATAATGAAATCGCAATTGAACACAATAGAACAAGAAACCATATGACGATCAGTTTAATAATATGTTGATTATTTGTCGTATACTTTGTTCGCAAGTTCTTTTAACCCTTTCGCTAATCTCGGTCCAGGTCTAGAAATTGTATCTGCATTTAATGAATGAATATGGTTTTCTTTTATTGCATTGACTTGATCAAAGCCTTCTCTATTGTTATTTAATTGTTGATATTCTGTTTCACTTTGTCCACTCGTCGTAATCATAACATCTGGGTTCCGTTTTAAAATATTTTCTTTATCTGTTTTTAACCAACCCTTTTGATCTTCATAGACATTTTTAGCTTTTATCGTTTTCAACATATCGTTATAAAATGTATGCGAACCTGCTGTATAAATATCTGGTTGTGAGGAAATTTCCATAAATACTTTTTTACCCTCTTGGTCTTTAGGTATCGCTTTTTTAACATCTTCAATATCATGTTTTACTTTTTCAACAAGTTTATTTGCCTTGGATTCTTTACTTGTAATTTTTCCTACTTGTTTAAAAGTTTGATACATTTCATCAATTGAATGTGCGTCTTTTATGTAAACAACTTTAACACCTGCATCACTCAATTTTTTTAAATCTTTTTCTTGTGTTGCCTTATTGGATTCATGTGCCAATATTAAGTCTGGTTTTGCTTTCATTAATGCTTCTGTATCTAATTTAAATGCATCAAATTTCTTTTTGTTTTTAACTTCTTTCGGGTAATCGTCAACTGTTGAAACGCCGACAACTTTGTCTCCAAGTCCTAATTCATATAAAATTTCCGTGTTACTCGGGATAAGTGAAACGATTCGTTTATATTCATGCTTCTCTGTTGAATTTTGTTTCGTTTCTTTACTACTTTGACATGCTGTTAGTACAACCATTGCTGCTAACAATAAATAAAAAACTTTAAAATATTTCATCAAATCTCTCCTAACTTATTATGATTAAAAAATGGTACACAAAAAGGCACAGCTCAAATAAGATTGAGCTGCACCTCAATTAAAACAATATATTTAATTACATTGATTCTGGAGCAGATACACCGATTAATGAAAGTGCGTTACGTAATGTAATACGTGCTGCTTCGATTAATGCTAGGTGTGCTTTTGTTTTGTCTATATCATCTGTTAAAACTTTTTCAGCATTATAGAATTTATGGAATTGTGCTGCTAAATCTTGAATATAATTTGTAATACGATGTGGACTGCGTGATTCAGCCGCTGATACGATTGTTGGTTCAAACTCAGCGATTTTTTTTAATAAATCATACGCTTTATCATGTGTAATTGATGATAAATCCACATCTTTATCGATTGTTATGCCTTTTTCTTTTGCTTGGCGAATAATAGATGAAATTCTCGCATGTGCATATTGTGCATAATACACTGGATTATCTTGAGATTCTTTCTTCGCAAGTTCCATATCAAAGTCAAAGTGTGTATCTGGACTACGCATCGTTAAGAAGTAACGTGCTGCATCAATGCCCACTTCATCCATAATGTCGCGTAAAGTGATCGCGTTACCTGTACGCTTACTCATCTTCACTTCAACACCATCTTGTAATAATCTTACCATTTGCATAATTTGAATTTCAAGACGTTTTGAATCTACGCCGAAAGTTTCTAATGAAGCTTTAATACGGTTAATATAACCGTGGTGATCTGCACCAAATAAATTGATTAATTTATCATAGCCACGTTCCACTTTATCGTAATGATAAGCGATATCTGGTAAGAAATAAGTGTACGTACCGTCTTGTTTAATTAATACACGGTCTTTGTCGTCACCAAATTCAGTCGTTCTTAACCAAGTTGCGCCGTCTTCTTCAAATGTATATCCTAATTCAGTCATTTTATCTAACACTGCTGAAATTTTATTTGATTCATATAATGACGTTTCACTAAACCAATTATCAAAATGAATATTGAAATCTGCTAAATCTTGTTTCAATTTAGCCATCTCGTAGTCTAACCCTAATTTACGGAATGTTTTAATACGTTCTTCTTCAGATTGGTCTTTAATTTCAGGTTGCTTTTCTGCTAAATCTTTACCAATCGCAATGATGTCTTTACCGTAATAACCATCTTCAGGTAATTCTGTCTCTAATCCTAACGCTTGATTAAATCTTGCTTCTATAGAATGCGCTAAATTTTCAATTTGTTTACCCGCATCATTTATATAATATTCACGTGTTACATCATATCCAGCAGCATTTAAAATGTTAGATAACGTGTCACCTACTGCAGCATTACGTGCATGTCCGATGTGTAAGTCACCTGTTGGATTTGCTGATACATATTCAACGACAATACTTTCGTTTTTACGTTCGTCAGCTTTCCCGAAGTTTTCACCTTTTGTTAATGCTGTTCCAATGATGTTTGTTAAATATTGTTGATCTAAATAAAAGTTAATAAAACCTGGTCCAGCTATATCCACTTTCTTAACGTTAGCTTTAGTTGTATCTAAATTTTCAACAATTTGATTTGCGATGTCACGAGGATTTTTACGTGCAAGCTTTGTTAACACCATCGCAATATTGGAAGAGTAATCTCCATTTGTAGGGTCTTTAGGTGTTTCAATTTTAATTTCTGGAACAGATTCTACGAGTTCAGCTTTTAATATACTTGCTTTAATTTCTTCTATTAATGTCTCTTTAACTTGATCAATTATATTCATTCATTTGTCTCCTTATAATTAATTTGAAATTGATATGTACCGAGCAAACCAGATTGGTCACTTAATTGATAGTGTATTTTTAATTTACCTTTTTCATCATCGATATAATTTTTAATTGATAATGTTTTAACGTTCATAGTCATACGTCCTGCGTCTGTGTCATAGTAACTAACTGTTTCTTGTCCTTCTATGAAATGAAAGACTGTCTTCACAGTGCCAGTGCGGTGAATTTTAACGCCATCTTCTTCGATTTTAAGCATATTTTTAACAATATTATCGTCAATTGTTTCTTCATACCTAATAATATCACTCATCTTCTTGTGATAAGTACCGGTCGTATTCGTTTGAAAAGTTGTCTTTTCACCATTTTGTTTCACGACTTGTTTGACATTGATGCTAATATTTTCTTTCATATTTGGCCACCTCACCATTTTAGAACGTATATCATTATAGCATATTTGACAATTAATAATAAAAAAAGCAGGGCTAAAAGCGCCTGCTTTTTTTAGTGTCCTAGCTATAGTAGCTACCACTATTTTACTTATGAAAATCAGAAAAGACAATAGCAATTTAATTGAATTGCTATATTTCACAATTAAGTCACAAAATATTCACATTTATTCGATTTCTAGTGAATTTTTCAGTTCATCGCTACTGTTGTTCCACATTTCTTCACTATGTTCTTGAAGGAATTTTTTAAGGACGATTCGATTGTCATCACCTATTTGATCAATCTTAATATGACGTTTCATAGATTTATCCATCATATTCACATGTTCAGGCATACTTTTGTAGCCACGCTTTTTAGGTTTGTTAACCATTAAATAACATCCTGTCAAACCAGCATAAAATGGTCCATGTTCACCACGTTCTGTCGTAACCCAACAAAGCCAATATTCTTTCGCTTCTTCGCCTTTAACTTCTTCTATATCTTTAACCCATTTAACACGTTTTTCAACTTCAGCTCTCGCATGCATTGCACCGATATCAATAAAAGCCTTCTTCTCTGCTACATCAATAA
Source organism: Mammaliicoccus sp. Marseille-Q6498 (assembly GCF_946151045.1). Lineage (NCBI taxonomy): Bacteria > Bacillati > Bacillota > Bacilli > Caryophanales > Staphylococcaceae > Mammaliicoccus > Mammaliicoccus sp. Marseille-Q6498. The sequence continues at coordinate 1,336,369 of NZ_OX267714.1, forward strand.
AAACTGGTGCGACATTATCTAAACTGATAGAACCTATATTTGTTCCTTTATGTCCATCTAACGGATCATTTTTTATAATATTAAATTGAAAACCTTTCTTTTCAGCCAATTATTTCACCTCATTTAATTCTTGTATACATTTTACTAGAGTTTAAGGCTGACATTCAAGTTTGCAAACTATACTAATTCATTTAGTAAATTAATAATGTCGCCTTTAATATCTTCATCTTCCATTTCCAAAATTAATTCTTTAGGATAATACAACTTATAATCTAGTCGTTTTATACCTGTAATACTATGAATGATAACTGATTGACTACTGATTTCTTTAATATTGCCGGTGTTTTGTAATAAATGAATAGGTTGGCGATTGGAACCTGGTCTGTCGTAGTCATAAGGTAAATCGGAAAATGAATCACAAACGAAATAGTACTCAGGATCAATGCCACCTTTTTCAAATAGCTCAGTTAATTCACCAATTGTGATGATTGAACCATCAAATGGTAAATATTTAAATAAGTCTCGATTCACAAATCGTTTACTCAAATCACTCAATATTTGATCGTCTTCTTCTGTCCATTCTTCTAGATAATACATGACGACTGTTTCATCGAGTCGAATATAATCTTCAATGGATACATTACCTTCAAAGAAAGGAATTAAATATTTTGGTTTCTCTTTGAAAGAGTATCCGCTATCGTATAATACTTTCGCTCTTTTAAAACATCTATTTAATAATACTTCTCCACCGCGACTGACCGGATGGAAATATATTTGCCAATACATTTGATAACGACTCATTAAGAAATTTTCTACAGCATGCATACCACTTTCTTTAATGAGTACTTCATCTTTCGAAGGACGCATTAAACGTAGCACGCGTTCCATATCAAATTCACCATAACTCACACCAGTGAAGTACGCATCACGTTGTAAGTAATCCATTCTATCTGCATCTATTTGAGATGAAATCATAGAAATGACGAGTTTATTTTCATGTGTTTTATTAATGACCTCTGCCACTTCATTTGGAAATTCTGGTGATACTCTACTCAACACTTCATTCACTTCTGTATTACCTTTTATAATATCTTGTGTGAATGCTTCGTGATCTGTTAAAAATATCTTTTCGAAGCAATGTGAAAATGGACCGTGTCCTAAATCGTGTAATAACGCCGCACATAAAGCAAGCGGTCTATCATTGTTATCCCACGGCACTCTATCGACAAATACTTCATCAATCATTCTTCTAACAATTTCATAAACACCTAATGAATGACCAAAGCGACTATGTTCAGCTGTATGGAAAGATAAATATAACGTTCCAAGTTGTTTAATTCTTCTTAAGCGTTGAAATTCTTTTGTTTTAATTAAATCCCAAATCAATTGATCGCTAACATGTATATAGCGATGTACAGGATCTTTAAAGACTTTTTCTTCTGGTAATTTTTTCGTTCCATAGTCTTCTACCGTCACTTTGTTTCCTCCATTCAAGTTATTATTCTACAGTAATCTTATGAGCACATTTTTATTAGAATGTCTTTTTCATAAGTGTTGTACGCATTGTGTCACCAAAAAGTAATTCTTCATACTCACGAATGACAACAAAGCCTTCTTTCTTATAAAAGGCGATTCCGATATCATTTTTACCATCAACTTCAAGGTATACTTCATGATACAAATCTTTATATTGATCCAATCCCTCATATAACAATGCCTTACCATAGCCATCACGTTGCGCTTCAGGTAGAACATAATGAGAAGATAAATATAACTCAGTACCTTTTATGAAATTAGCAAAACCAACAATCTTACCATCCGACTCCGCAACAAAAAAGTCAGAATCCTTAATGCGCTTCTCTAACATTTCTTTAGAATAAGACGCATTTAAAAACGCCGTCACAGTACTCGCCGTATAGATGTTAGTATACGTATCATACCAAGCCATAGATGCTACATTTTTAATACCAGAATAATCCTCAATTGCTGCTCTTCTTACATTTGCCATAAATATCTCTCCTCTGTCTACCTTCCACACCAAATCATACACAATGATGCTTATCTTAGCTCGTTAATTACTTATAATTTGTAAAACAAATACGCTCACCTTACAAATCACAATCAATCTATCTTTATTTGTTATTATATCATCTATATATTAAAAACTATAATATTCAGAACACTTAATTATAACCGAAAAGCCTTAGTGATGGTATTGGAGATTGAATTAGATGGAGAAATAAAAAAATCGCCAAAAATCTTTGAGGGATTTTGGCGATTTCATCTGATTCGCACAAGTTCTCCGACGATTTTTGGCGATTTGACCGAAATCGCCAAAGTTCTCTGTCCTTTTTTTGGCGTTTCGGGCGAATACTCAGTCAAAAATCGCACCATATTTTGGAGATATCGTGCGTTCGGACCACTATCGCACCAAGTCTTGAGCGATATCGTGCGATAAGACTAAAAACGCACCATATCTTCACGATATGTTGCGTTTTTTCTATCTACTCTATTATTTCTTCAACTTCTTATTCAGTTTCTCGTCTATTTCTTTTTGTCGACGTTTTCTTTCTTCGTTTCTTATGCGTAATTTTTCTTCTTCTTCTGGATCACGTTTTTTCTGAAGTTGTTTCTGAATTTTTTCCATTAGTTCTTCTTCTGTTAACGCAGCACACGGGCGGTTATTAACGAATGCGAATGTCTTTCTACGTCCTGGTCCACAGTATGATTGACATGCTACTTCTACTTCCGCTTCTGGATCTAATTTTTTTAATTTCTTCAGCAATGATGGAAGGTTCACGGCTTGGCAGTCATCACAAACTTGGAATTTATTTCGCATTGTTTTCCCCACCTTTCTTTTTCTATTTTAGCAATAAATTATTATACCACCTTAACAGATTTTTGAGAATGTCATTTTATTGTTTTTCCATATTTCGCAACATTTTTTGATTACGTTCAATCATGCGGTCAAAATGTTTATCGTATAACGTCCATTCTTCTGTCGTAACCGGATCCATATTCAGTGTCGCGCCAAGTGTTTTTAGACTACCTAATAGTTTGAATAATACATCGTTTGTTGTGTATTCTGTATCCAATAATTCGTTTAAAGATGCCATACACGCTGGCTGAATAGTTGGATAGGTGAATTTTGTTTTTTCATTTTTAAGTGCGTGTTGATAAAATGCTTTCATCATTTCTGCTCGTTGTGCGCCAGATCCTTCTACGCAAAGATATATTTGAACTGCTATACCTCCACGGACTCTTCTTTGTGATATACCAGCAAATTTTTTGTTATCTATACTTAAATCATAACTACCTGGGCAGTATGATGCTGAAATTTCTTTATTCACGATTTCACTTGTTTCTTCTTTAAACATTTCACGTATAAGACGCAACATCACTTCGTAACCTGTATCAATGGATACATCATGTTTACCTTTAAAAATTAAAGATATATTCAGTACACCTTTATCTAACACAACACCTAAACCACCTGAATTTCTAACGATCGCACTATAACCTTCTACATCATTCAAGAAAGATATGCCATCTTTTAAAAAAGGAAGTCTAGAATCATGTATGCCTAAAATTACGACATGATTGTGTACCCATGTTCGTACAACACTCGGACTTTTATCGTTACCTACTTGTTCACAAAATGTATCATCGAAACTAAAGGACTGCATCGGTTGCAGTCCTGAAGTGTGGTCAATGTATCGCCATTCTTGTGTAAAATATTCTTGCAAATTATCCATAATTATAACGTTTGAGCTGCTGTAATAATAGAAAGACTGTATACGTCTTCTGCTGAACAGCCACGAGATAAATCATTAACTGGCGCGTTTAAGCCTTGTAATACAGGACCAACTGCATCAAATCCACCTAAACGTTGAGCAATTTTGTAACCAATGTTACCCGCTTCTAAACTTGGGAATACAAATACATTTGCATCGCCTTGAATTTCAGAATTTGGTGCTTTTTTAGCAGCCACTTCTGGTACGATTGCTGCATCAAATTGGAATTCACCGTCTAATACAACTTCTTTCAAGTCTGTTTCTTTCAATTTATCTTGAGCAATTGTTACAGCTTCTGATACTTTTTCAGTGTCAGGAGATTGAGCTGAACCTTTAGTTGAGAAGCTTAACATCGCTACTCTTGGAGACATACCGAATGCTTGAGCTGTCTTAGCACTTTCAACTGCGATTTCTGCTAAATCTTGTGCGTTTAATTCAGGATTAATTGCACAATCACCAAATACATATTGTTCTTCACCTTTAGTCATGAAGAATACACCAGATGTTTTCGTCACACCAGGTTTTGTTTTAATGATTTGTAGCGCAGGACGAACAGTGTCAGCAGTAGAATGCGCAGCACCACTTACTAAACCGTCAGCTTGATTAGTGTAAACTAACATTGTACCGAAATAGTTAACATTATTTAATAACTCTTCAGCCTGTTCAGGTGTTGCTTTACCTTTACGACGTTCAACAAATTTTTCAACTAAACCAGCTTTTAATTCACTTGTTTCAGGATTGATAATTGTAAGTCCCTCTAAAGATAAATTAGCTCCCGAAGCTGTTTCTTTAATTTTATCCTCATTACCAAGAACGATTGGAGAAACTAAATCCGTAGATTGTAATTTAACCGCTGCTGTTAATACGCGCGCATCATCACCCTCTGGTAATACGATACGAACATTCTTGCCTGATAATTTGTCACTTAAAACGTTAAGTAAATTAGACATAATTGCCTCCTATATATGATTGCTATTATTATTATTTTTCCATTCATCATTATAACACTTTTTCACAAATTTTCACGTTATCAAACCGTAAAAGTATCCAACAAAAACACGCCCACATCAGAATGTAAAATGTGTGGGCGTTTATATTTAAAGAATAAGAAACTTTACTTATATTTACTAAATAATTGTTTCCATTCTCCTGCTATTTCTTTATCTTTAACTTCAGTAAATATAACGTTAGGTTTTAAGTTTGGATCTTTTCCATTAGAATCTTTAGCGGCAAATCCAGTTGATAAAGTTGTATCTTCAGTTGATTTGAATTGGCATTGATACACCTTCCCGTTATCTGCAAATAAATATTTAGTGATGGGTTTATTCATATCTGCAACTTCACGAAATCCTTGTATATTTGTTATTTCTTTTGCTTCATCTGCATAGCCTTTAACATGATGTTTAGAATGGTATGCGGTAATCCCAACAACATTGTGTACTTTAAAAGCTTTCCATCCAGGAATATCATTATTCGTGATTTGTATTTCACCATCAGTCGTCGTAGCGTACGCATCACCTTCTTCATAGAAACTACTAGTAATGTATCGATTTGAAATTGCTAATCCTTTATCTTCACCATATTTACTAAAGAATTTTATGACTTCTGTTTTTAGTTTTTCTTTATCATCATTAGAAATTATTTTCTCAGAGCTAACTTGTTTAGTTTTAGTATTTTTCGTTTCTTCTGTCCCTTGCGATGGATTACTACAAGCACTTAACATAAAGATAAAGCATAAAAATAAATTGAGATATTTAAACTTCCGTTGCAAAAAAATCTCTCCTTCTATTTATAAATAAGCGCCTCCGTAACATAGCTTTGAAGGAGGCGCCTCGCAAACGATTATTTTATTTTTTCTGAATACCAAATTCATCTACTAATTTGACTACTCTTTGTTCTCCTTTAGAAATATCTCCATGTAATTGATATATTCTAACTACCAATTTGTTATCTGAGACATCATATACTGAGAAGTTTTGGTCAGATGAATCACGGTTATTTTCATGACTTTTATCAAACGCATCTGTTTTTTGTGGTTGTTCACCAATCGCAAACAAACTATTATAATGATCTAATTGTTCTTGCGTTAAGTCTTTCAATTCTGGTCTTACTTTTTTAATATGCTCTAACGGGCGGTCATAAATACTATCATAAGCTTTCGTACCACCAGTATTTGGTAACACATAAACAGCACCTTTAGGGTTGTCATAATACTTCACATGATCTTTGCCACGAATTTGTTTAACATCTTCTTTTTTAGCATTTACAAAACTATTTTTTGTTGAAGTGTGTAAAAGTGGTTTTGTTCTTGATAGAACATGGTCATGGCCTTGTAGTACTAAATCAACATCTAACTCATCGATTTGTTTTGTCAGTTCCTCACGAATTTTAGCTACATCTTTATCTGATAATGCATGATACGATTTAGAATACATCGGTTTATGAAGATTTAATATCACCCATTTAGCACCATTTTTGCGTGCATTTTGGATATCTTTTTTTATCCATTCCATTTGTGCTTTACCAATTGCTTTTTCTTCAGGGTTATCGTCAGACTTTTTATTATCATTTGTATTAGCAACAACCATATGAGTACCGTTATAATCAAATGAATAGTAAGAACCACCATTTACTGCATTATTTTCTGCTGGTACATTCACATGTTCATTGTAAATATTTAGCAATTTAGATGCTTTTTTATCTAATGCATATTCATCATGGTTACCAGGCACTGCAGCAATAGGAAGGGACATAAATGAAGGACGTGATTGATCATATAAGTCACTCCACTCATCTTCTACTTCGGCTGTTTCAACAAAATCACCTGTATGTAGTGCAAAGCTAGCATTACCTGCTGTTTGGATTGCATTTTGCAACGTGTCAGCCCCAAATTGTGCTTCATTTCTAGCATGTTCATTCCAGTATGCGTTTTGTGTATCTGTGTATTGAATAAATTGGAAATGCTCACCTTTATTACCCGATGTTTTAAATTGTCCTACTTCACTTTGAAGACCACTTGCACTTCCTACGCGATAATAATAAGTCGTATTAGGCTTTAAATTTTTCGCTTCAGCTTTATAGTTATATTCTGGAACTGTAATTAAGTCTGATTTACCGCGTTTATTACCACGTGTCCATTCCGGACCATTAGCATTTTCATCTGTATAATAGCCTTTAATTTTTTCTTTCCCGTCTTTATCTTTAACAGCCTTACCTTCATCATCTTTTTCTATATCAGCAAAAATAATATGCCCCTTCTCATCTCTTTCTAGGTATTTAGAATCTACCTTTTTAGAAGTTGCATCAAAAACTTGCGCATCATCAAAATTCCCTGATTCTGAAACCCATACTTTCGCATCTTTAAACTCATCAGTCGTATACCAATTAAAAGCCATTTCAGTTTTAGTATCGCCTTTGAAGTTTGTAATGATACGATTAGGTTGGTTTTTCTTTGGTACAGGTGCTACTGTAGGTTTCTTTGAAGTCAATTGAATTTTAGCGTTTTTCTTATTCGCTTTTGATTCTGAATTTTCAACAGGCGCACCCCCTGCCCCACTCGCATTTACTACAACATTTTGCGAAACGCTCATTAAAAGCATTCCACATGCAGTGCCATACACAAATTTTTTAAATATTGATTGATTACCCATTTACCCTTCCTCCTGTATTCCCATGAATAATATTTAAATCATTACAAAAAAAGTGTACCAACAGTGCGTTAACCGTACGTAAACGAAATGTTAATATTTTATTAATTTGTAAAATAAAGGTAGTTAAAAATTAAACGAACCAAAAAACACGCCCACATCAGAATGTAAAAATGTGTGGGCGTGTTGCTGTTTATAATGACCGATTATTATAAAGTGGCTTTTTTATTCATATTTTGCTTAAGGACGAGCATGATATTTTTAGGTCTTTCTGCTAATCTTCTCATGAAGTATCCGTACCAGTCTGCACCGTATGGCATATAGACGCACACGCTGTAACCTTCATTTATCAGTTTGTCTTGTAAGTCTGTTCTGAAACCGTATAAAAATTGGAATTCAAATTTACTATTCGGAATATTGTGTTCAACAATGAAGTTTTGAAGTTCATTTATCAGTTTATGATCATGTGTGGCTATAGAAGTAAATTGACCGTTTAGTAAATGTCTTTTAGCTAATAATAAATAGTTATCGTCTATTTCTTTCTTTTTTTGATACGATAAATTACTATTCTCCTTATAAGCGCCTTTTACTATACGCAATCTGAGGTCTGCATTTTTGGTAACATCTTCTTGTGTACGATAGAGACACGCTTGTAATACAGTGCCGAAATGATCAAACTTCCCTTTTAAGTCATCAATAATATTCCAGCTACTTTGAACGTGACTATAGTCTTCCATATCGATATTTATAAATATATGATATTCCTTTGCTTTGTTAAGAATTTCAGTAATATTCCTTTTACATAACGTATCGTCTATGTCTAACCCAAGTTGAGTGAGTTTCACTGAAATATGTGCTTTTAGTTGATTTTCATGTATATAATCTAAGATAAATAAAATATTATTTTTTGCTTCATCCGCTTCTTTTTCCGAATGTACAAATTCTCCTAAATTATCAATCGTGACAGTAATATTTTTATTATTTAAAAGTGTTGTATTAGCGTCTAATTCTTTAATATTCGTTCCTGCCACAAAAGCGTTCACACCTAATTTGTCTGAATGTTTTTGCGCAAATATATTCAAGGATTTATTTTTCGATAACGTATAGAATACAGATTTTAATATTGGCATAAAATCTCCCCTTTATAAAAATATATTTTTATCCATAACTTTTTTCACGTGGCTTTTAGTGGCATTAAAAGATATTTCTATAAATTGCATTTGATTCGAAGGGTTACATCTTTCGTATTTCACTTTCTGTGTAAAATCAGTAAACATCTCTTGTCTGTAGTTTATCAAGGTTAGCCCCCCCTTGTGCTTAAAATAAAAATAACTAAAATTGATATTTTCATTTTAAGTGAGGCAATGCTAGAAACCAAATCTACGTGAATTATACTGACGCACTACGTTAATATAATTCACAACAATTTAAAAAGTTGAGCCAATCACTTCTTTTCTAGTATGATAAACTTATATAGAAGATAGTATATTCTAAAAGGAGCGAAAACATAATGAATGAAGCAGCAAAAACATTAGATGGTTGGTATAGTTTACATTTATTCTATGCAATTGATTGGACTACACTTAAAACAGTACCTGAAGATGATAGAAGTACGATGATTAATGAATTCAAAACTTTCCTTGAAGGTTTAGAAACAGTTCATAACAATAAAGAAGGTTCTCACGCTTTTTATAACATTACAGGTCAAAAAGCAGACTTAATGTTATGGTTCTTACGTCCAGACGTTAAACAATTAAATGCGTTAGAAAATGAATTTAACAAATTAGATATTAGTGATTTCTTAATTCCAACATATTCATATGTTTCAATAGTAGAATTATCAAATTATCTTGCTGGAGATTCTGATGAAGATCCTTACCAAAATGCACACGTAAGAGCAAGATTATATCCAGAAGTACCACGTTCTGAATATGTTTGTTTCTACCCTATGGATAAACGACGTGACGGAGAAGACAACTGGTACATGTTAGACATGGATCATAGACGTAGCCTTATGCGTTCACACGGTTTAATCGGACGTAGCTATGCTGGTAAAGTAAAACAATTCATTACCGGTTCAGTTGGCTTAGACGACTACGAATGGGGCGTTACATTATTCAGTGACGACATGCTACAATTCAAGAAATTAATTTACGAAATGCGCTTTGACGAAGTATCAGCTAGATACGGTGACTTCGGTGCTTTCTATGTAGGTCATATCTTGAACATTGATGAACTAGATACATTTTTTAAAATTAAATAAATGAAGAAACCCGGCAGGACGACTTGTTCTGCCGGGTTTTTATTTGGATTTCTCGTTTTCGATCCGGTAATTTATTTTATCGGACCGTATTTCCGTTTTTCGGTCCGGTAATTTTATTTATCGGACCGTATTTTGTGCTTCTGATCAGATGAATTTATCGAGTTGGTTTGAAACGCACGATATCTTGGAGATATGGTGCGATAATGGGCTAAACGCACGATATCTTGGAGATATGGTGCGATACTGGGCTAAACGCACGATATCTTGAAGATATGGTGCGATACTGGTTCAAACGCACGATATCTTGAAGATATGGTGCGTTTTTTGGATAGAATCGCCAAAAATCTTCCGAGAACTTTGGCGTTTTGGATAGAATCGCCAAAAATCTTCCGAGAACTTTGGCGTTTTGAGTAGAATCGCCAAAAAACTCCTGAGAACTTTGGCGTTTTTTTGGCGAGCTGTATTTATCGCCCCGTATTTCTTCCCTACTGATTTTATACCGTTTAATTATCAGCCTAGAAATCGGAATTTTTACACTTTACGGTACTTTCCTCCCAAATTGGTCATACAAAAATCGCTTTAATCGTGTATATTAAGTTTATATAGATATATTATTAAATTTTTATATACATAAGGAGCGATTATGAAAGTGAATCAAGAACAACATTTACAGAAATCAATTGGTTTAATGACTGCTATTACAATAGTCGTTGGTACGATTATTGGTTCGGGTGTGTTCGTTAAACCTGCTGTCGTTTTAACTCATGCTGGTACGAGTAATATGGCTATTCTTGCATGGGTTGTGGGTGGTATTTTGACTTTGGCTGCTGGATTGACTATCGCGGAAATTGGTGCTCAAATCCCTAAAACTGGTGGTTTATATGCTTATATTCGTGATATTTATGGACCTTTTTGGGGATTTTTAACAGGATGGGTTCAAACAATTATATACGGTCCAGCTATCATTGTTTCGTTAGTATTATTTTTCGGAATTTTAGTTACAAATTTCTTTAATATCGATAAAGAAATGAGTGTATGGATCGGATTTGCTGCGTTAATCTTTTTAACGATTTTAAATATTTTAGGTACTAAGTTTGGTGGTTTAATGCAAAATATTACAACCATCGCTAAACTTATTCCTGTATTCGCCATTATTATCTTCGGTCTTTTATGGGGTAACGAAGGTATTTTCGGTCAAGATGTAACTTCATTAATTAAGAATGATGGAGATATTAATTTCGGTCGTGCAGTGCTTGCGACGTTATTTGCTTATGATGGTTGGATTATGTTAACAAACATGACAGGTGAGATGAAAAAACCTCAAAGAAACCTTCCACTCGCTATGTTGTTAGGTTTGTCAGTTGTAACTTTAGCCTATGTACTGATTAATATCGCTGTATTTCATGTTATTCCAGCAGCAGAACTCGTTGGCTTAGGAAACACAGCAAGTGCAGAGGCAGCAAAAGCATTATTCGGAGATATCGGTTCAAAATTTGTAAATATCGGTATCATCATTTCAATATTTGGTTGCTTAAACGGTAAAATTATCACATTCCCACGTATTCCATTTGCGATGGCTGAAGACGGATTATTACCAATGCATAATCTAATCGGTTATATTAGTCCAAAATTAAAATCACCACTTGGCGCGTTAACAACCGTATTTGGTATTTCATTCATTTTAATCGTACTAACATTATTGTTCCCAGAAACAGTAAATGCCGATTACTTATCAGAAGTTACGATATTTATTATTTATATTTTCTATATGATGGCTTTTGTAGGTTTATTCATTTTAAGAAAAAGAAACAAAGGCACACAAAGAGAATATTCAGTACCACTATATCCATTCATACCGATACTTGCTTTATTAGGTGGCGCGTTCATTATTGTTAATACTTTAATATCAGACTTTATGGGGTCATTATATTCACTGATTATATTAGCAATAGGCGTTCCGGTGTACATGTATCTTAAACGAAAATAATGTAAAAAAGCAGGTGACTTAGAACTCTCTAAGGAGCAGAATTCCGAGAAATGCTCGTTAGAATACTCTAAGGAGCAGAATTCCGAGAAATGCTCGTTAGAACTCTCTAAGGAGCAGAATTCTGAGAAATGCTCGTTAGAACTCTCTAAGGAGCAGAATTCTGAGAAATGCTCGTTAGAACTCTCTAAGGAGCAGAATTCTGAGAAATGCTCGTTAGAACTCTCTAAGGAGCAGAATTCTGAGAAATGCTCGTTAGAATACTCTAAGGAGCAGAATTCCGAGAAATGCTCGTTAGAACTCTCTAAGGAGCAGAATTCTGAGAAATGCTCGTTAGAATACTCTAAGGAGTTATTAATCGGTTAAGCTTATCTAAAAAAAGACTAGAAATGCCGCAGCATTTCTAGTCTTTTCAATTTATTTCTTAACATCTGTTTTTGCTTCTAGCTCGATCATTTCTTCTTTTGTTTTGTCTAATACTAAATAGTTTAATTCATCGTTTGTCATTTTCTTAAGTGATGGATATCTAATCATAAAGAATACAATACCTATTATTAACCAAATAAGTAATGCGACATATGAAGGTAATGATAAACTAGCTGGTGAACCTGGAATCAGCAATAAACCTAAGAATATAGCTGCAATGATTGCACCGAGTAAAGCGAATGTTTTATATTTTGGTTGGTACATCATGCTTCTTTTATCATATGAGAACAGCTTAAATGCCGATAAACATGTAATAAAGTAAGCAATGGATACACCTGTTGATGACATATCAACAATCCAAGTTAATGCTGTTCTACCTAACCATGGTGCTGTTAATGCCATTATTAAAATAAATATAATACTAACGTATGGTGTATTGTATTTCGGATGTAACTTTTTGAAGATACTAGGCATTACTGAAGCTCTACCCATTGAGAACAGTAATCTACTTGAACTCATAAAGAAGCCGTTTAAACCAGTGAATATACCCATCATAATGGCTACTACTAATACTGCTAAACCTACGAATGAAAATGCTTCTAAAACGACTGAACCTGATACCCATAAGTCTCCACCGATTGCGGCAGAATCTTTAAATAACCAGCTTGTTAATAGAATCATCATGACATAAGTTAAAGCAGATGCGATTAAACTGAATACAATTAATTTAAATGTCTTACTTGGTGCGAAATTAAATTCTTCTGCTGTTTGTGGGATGTTGTCAAAACCAACGTATGCCCACGGTGCCACTGCTAAGATGACAATAATAGATGAGAACCATCCAACATCGTTATTTACGACTGGCTTTAAATTTGAAAATGAAAAGTCATGTGTAAAGAATGATCCAGCAAATAATAAAATAACGACTATTGCTAAAATAAGACAGAATACATATTGTAAACTACCTGAAAAGCTTGATCCTTTAATACTAATCCATGCAAATATTAATAATATTAATGAAGACAGTATAATTTCTGTAATATATACGTCCCATCCTGCGATGGTATATAATTTACCTTGTTCTAAAAATCCTGGCATAATAAATTTAAATAATAAACTGAATGCAGAGGCATTTAAAGCCACGATACATATATAACCAAATGTTAAAAACCATGACGAGAAGAATGAAATATATTTACCAAATCCTAAATAGCCAAATGCAAAAGCACCACCGGATACTGGAAACTTCTCTACTAAAGCGCCATAACTAACTGCTATGACAATCATGAGTAATGCACCAATGAATATACCAATAGATGCACCAATTGGACCTGCTTGCGCTATCCAGTCACCTGGTAGGATAAACGCACCCCACCCAATACTAGAACCATACGCAATGGCCCATACAAATTTCTCAGATAAATTCTGATCTAAATTTCCTCTCGATAAATCTTTCTTGTTACGACTCATATGTGTTCCACCTTTAATTTATGTTTTTTCGTGAAACGCGATTAACTTTTAAGATTTACGCCTTCCAAACTGCTATTACAAGTAATATCCAACTTGCGATGAAAAGTACGCCACCGATTGGCGTGATTGCACCTAATATTTTGATTTGCGTAACTGCTAAAATATATAAAGAACCACTAAAGAACACGATACCAAACGTCATCAACCAACCAGCAACGTTTAAACTTGCTGAAGTTGTACCCGTAATAATACCAATTAGTATTAAACCTAATGCATGATACATTTGGTACGTTGTCGCTTTTTCCCAAACATCTAAATACTTAGCTGATAATTTATTTTCCAAACCATGTGCTCCAAAAGCACCTGCAGCAACTGCGATCATTGCATTAATTGCACCAATAATAATAAATAATTTCATAATTTTTTATTCCTTTCTATAATTAAAAGTCGAATATTGAATCTCCATTACCAAATCCATCATCTGTTGCTAACAGTTCATCATTTTGTTTAGATGTTGATGGTGCTGAAACTTTTCCACCCATTTTTCTAAGTTCTTCATTAGATATTTGAGGTTTTTCTTTTTTCTGGGGAGCAGTCGAAGTTGTACGAAAATCTTGTTTCACTTGCATATCTTGACTATTCCCATTTTCGTTATCTACTAATCCACTTAAAGTATGAATAGCATGCATATGACGATTAAACACTTCATTACTTGAGGCATTATCCGCACTCACTAACTCTTGTTCAATTGCAGCTATTAATTGATCTCTACTGATCATCGCTTTCACCTCCACACCAATTTATAGGGTTTATCCCTTTTGAAGTTAAATATTGATTCGTTTGACTAAAAGGCTTAGAACCAAAGAAACCTCTATGGGCTGATAAAGGACTTGGATGAACTGAAGTAATAATATGATGTTTCTCTGTATCTATTAATTTAATTTTAGATTGCGCAGGCTTGCCCCACAAAATAAATACAACATCTTTCAATTCACGAGAGACACTTTTAATAACTTCATCAGTGAAAATTTCCCAACCGATGTTCTTATGAGAATGTGCTTGATGCGCTTCAACCGTTAATACCGTATTTAACAGTAACACACCTTCTCTTGCCCAATCTTGTAAATGTGGCGTCGTACGTTTACAACCGATATCTGCTTCTAACTCCTTAAATATATTCCTTAATGAAGGCGGAAACTTAGCATCTGGCTGAACTGAAAATGCCAAACCATGCGCTTGATTTGGACCATGATACGGATCTTGCCCAAGAATGACGACTTTCACACGATCTAAAGGTGTTAAATCAAACGCTTGATAAATATTCTCCCTTTCAGGATAAACTGTTTTATTTTGATATGCATCCTCTAAAAATGCATCCATTTCTGAAAAATCATGTTGCGCTTTAATATTGTGAAATATTTCTTGCCAATCCATATAATTCACCTCATTAGAAATAATAACATAGCACTTGGGATAAGGTCATAACTATTTTTTACAATTAAAAAACGTGATATGATAAACTATATGAAATATTGGGAGGAATCAACGATGGCATTAAAAAAAGTCTTAACAATCGCAGGATCTGATACAAGCGCAGGAGCTGGAATGCAAGCAGATTTAAAAACATTCCAAGAACACAATACTTATGGAATGGTAGCATTAACAGCAGTCGTTACAATGGACCCAAAAACATGGTCACATGACGTAACACCATTACCTCTTGATTTATTAGATAAACAATTAAACACTGCAATATCAATAGGTCCTGACGCAATTAAAACAGGTATGTTAGGTTCTGAAGAAATCATCAAACGTGCCCGTCAAACATTTGACGAATCAGGTTCTGAAATCTTCGTAGTAGACCCAGTTATGGTATGTAAAGGCGATGACGAAGTACTTAACCCGGGAAATACTGACGCAATGATTAAAGAACTATTACCAAAAGCAACAGTAGTGACACCAAACTTATTCGAAGCGGGTCAATTATCAGGCTTAGGTAAATTAACTTCAATAGAAGATATGAAAAAAGCAGCAGAAAAAATCCATGAATTAGGTGCACAATATGTCATCATTAAAGGCGGAAAAGCGTTAGAATCAGATAAAGCTTACGACCTTTACTACGATGGTAAAAAACACGTACTCCTTTCAACAGACAAATTCCAATCAAGTTACAATCATGGAGCAGGATGTACATTCGCAGCTGCAACAACAGCTAACCTAGCAAACGGTGAAACACCAGAAGATGCGATTATACATGCTAAAGAATTTGTAGCTTCAGCAATTAAAAACGGTTGGAAAATGAACGAATTCGTTGGACCAGTCGACCACGGCGCAGCAAACCGTGTAGAGAAAATTAAAGTATATAGAGAAGAAGTATAAAAACTAAAAATATAAATTAAAACGCCCCCTAACGTTGGATCAACAGCCAACTTTAGGGGGTTTTATATAATTTAAATACATTAAAAACATCTATTATAATATCTTTACTTCCTAACATTCGGATAGTAATTATACACTAAAAGCGAAATATGATGATTGAGTTTCAGAAAAACAGGGAACGAAATATATATACGTATTAAAAACTAGGAGGAATTTTGTATGTCACGGTACGTTTTTCAATCACCAAGTAGATATGTACAAGGTAAGGGAGAAATTAAAAGTATACCTAATGAAGTTGAAAATTTAGGAGATACGCCCTTAATTATTTCGGATAGTTTAGTTTGGTCATTAACTAGTAAAGATATTAAAGCTAGTTTTGAAGATAGCGATCTTAGTTACAAATATGAAGAATTTAGTGGTGAAGCCTCTGAAAATGAAATAAAAAGACTAAGCAAAATCGCTCAAGACAATAATATTAATGTCATTGTCGGAGTTGGCGGAGGAAAAACATTAGATACAGCGAAAGCAATTTCTGATGAGCTTAGTTCCCCTGTAATTATTGTTCCAACTACTGCTTCCACAGATGCTCCAACAAGTGCTCTTTCAGTCATCTATTCTGATGAAGGTGTTTTTACCGGCTATAGATTTTACTATAAAAATCCAGATGTCATATTAGTTGATTCACAAGTTATCGTTCAAGCTCCAGTTAAACTGTTTGCTGCTGGTATGAGTGATGCTTTAGCTACGTTAGTTGAAGTTCAATCAACTTTAAATCGTAGAGGACAAACTATGGTAGACGGTAAACCAACGTTAGCATCTTTAGCCATTGCTGAAAAAGCAGAAGAAACACTATTTAAACATGGTAAGAGTGCTTACTTTGCTGCATCTAAAGGTATTGTAACGCCTCACGTTGAATCTATTATAGAAGCAAACACCCTACTTTCAGGACTTGGTTTTGAAAACGGTGGACTTGCTGCAGCTCACGCAATACACAATGGATTCACAGCTTTATCAGGTGATATTCACAAACTTGGACACGGCGAAAAAGTCGCTTACGGTACACTTGTTCAAATGGTATTAGAAAATAGATCATATGAAGAAATTAAAAAATATATCGATTTTTATAAATTCTTAGAAATGCCAACAAATTTAGATAATATGCATTTAAACGACGTTTCTTTTGAAGACTTAGTAAAAGTAGGCAATTTAGCAAAAGATCCTAATGACACATTCTCTAATTTAAGCGATGAATACTCAGCTGAAGACATAGCACAAGCTATACTTGCAGTTGATGCAATAAGCAACGGTATAGAATAAATATATTTATTAAAAAATCCCCTCACTTACGATTTGTGAGGGGATTTTTGACTGTCGACAAAGTCACTTAAAGTGAACTTGTTGGCAGTTTTTTGCTCTAACGGGATTGTTTTAGATTTCTTTCACGTTAGAAATTCTAAGGGGATTGTTTTCTCAGTCTTTCACGTTAGAGCTGAAAAAGACCTGTTTTAGATGTGATATTACACTTTTATATAGCCAAAATAGCTCTAACGGGATTGTTTCAGATTTCTTTCCCTTTAGAATTTCTAAGGGGATTGTTTTCTCAGTCTTTCACGTTAGAACTAAAAAAGACCTGCTTTAGATGTGATATTACACTTTTATATAGCCAAAATAGCTCTAACGGGATTGTTTTAGAATTCTTTCCCGTTAGAATTTCTAAGGGGATTGTTTTCTGAGTCTTTCACGTTAGAGCTGAAAACGATCTGTTTTATATGTGATATTACACTTTTTAGCAGCCGAAATTGCTCTAACGGGATTGTTTCGGATTTCTTTCCCTTTAGAAATTCTAAGGGGATTGTTTTCCCATTCTTTCACGTTAGAGCTGAAAAAGACCTGCTTTAAATGTGATATTACACTTTTTAGTAGCCGAAATTGCTCTAACGGGATTGTTTCAAATTTCTTTCTCGTTAGAAATTCTAAAGGGATTGTTTTCTCAGTCTTTCACGTTAGACTTACCCCACTCCAGTTCTCCCATTCTATTACCATCTTCTTAACAATGCTCAAATAAATCATGAATAGTCTTTGGAGTTTATTTAACACCTAATTCATCTAATATTTTTTCAAAGGGTATTGTTTCTTCATTCGATTCATAATGTTCCTTTAAATCAGACTCTCCAACTTTAGCGTCATATAAATCTTCGAGGTCTTCAAGTGAATATCTTTTTAGTATATCACTGCTATTCATTCCTAAAAATTCCACCATATGATTTATAAATGCCGTTTCTTCGTTAGTTATTCTAGTTGTAGTCATTCATATCACATCCTTAATATATTTAAATTTATTGTAGTATATTTGAAACATATTACAAGGTTAGAGATTAATATTTTCACCTAAATAAAAAACACCATCCCCTAGACATTCACGTCTAAGTTCTGATGTTTTTTCTTACGTTATTTATCTGTCACGCTAAATTCTGCTGAAATTTTAGCTATGACTTTGTGTTTTTTATATAATTTAAGCTGATATTCATAAAAAGTGATGTCTTGATTTTTATGTTCATTTAAACATTCTAATTCTGCGTAGTAGTTTTCTAATGACATAATACGTTCTGTTTGTTCAAATTCACTTTTAATTTGTTTTAATTTAGTGTTTCGTTTCAAAAATGGCTTAAAACTACTAAATTCCCGAAGAATGCTTAATAAATATTGAACTGGTACTTCTTCATAATAATGATAGCCCATGATGTTACAATAATTCAATACCGCTTCATCATTAAAGGAAATACGCTTTGTTTCCACTTCTTTCACCCGCCGTTTCTTGAGGCTTTACTTTGTTGTTATTGTACTTTAAACAATAGCATCATTCAAGTTAATGTATGCTATTAAGCTTCTGTTGCCTCTTCTTCGCTTATATACGCATTTGTATCTAATATAATTTCAACGTTTGGATGATTATATAATGCTGAAGCTGGTAAATCAGTCGTAATTTCTCCTGATAATAGTTTTTGAATGGCTTCTGCTTTTTTCGGACCGAATGCTAGTAGTATGATACGTTTTGCTTTTAATATTGATTTAATGCCCATAGAGATAGCTTGTTTTGGCACTTCGTCTACGCCATCAAAGTATCTACTATTTGCTTCTATTGTTGATTCTGTTAAGTCTACTATACTTGTTAAGCTATCAAATGACGTTCCTGGCTCGTTAAATCCTATATGACCGTTCTCACCAATGCCTAAAATTTGTATATCTACTGGCCCTTTTTCATCTAATAATGCTTCGTAACGTTCTACTTCTGCTTGTAAATCTTCAGCAGTACCGTTTGGCAAATGAATAAGCTCTTCGTTCCAGCTTGGTATATGATTAAATAGGACGTCGTGCATATATGTGTAATAACTTTCTGAGTGATCGTAATCGATTCCGATATATTCGTCTAAGTTGAATGTTGTGATTTCGCTTAAATCAATGTTATTGATTCGAATTAAGTTTACCAACTGCTCATATACACGAACCATTGTGCCACCTGTTGCTAAACCTAGAACACTTTTTTTATTTGAAATAATTTGTTTTAATAATTCGTTTGTAACGTAGTGACATGCTTCTTCTTTTGTACCTAAATTAATAACTTGCATGATTATCCCTCTATTTCTTTTATAAATCTTTTAGTGATTTCTAAAGGTCTCGTAATTGCCCCGCCTACTACAGTACAGTGAACGCCTAAGTCTGTAACACGTTTCAACATTTCAGGTGTAA
Organism: Mammaliicoccus sp. Marseille-Q6498; assembly: GCF_946151045.1. NCBI lineage: Bacteria > Bacillati > Bacillota > Bacilli > Caryophanales > Staphylococcaceae > Mammaliicoccus > Mammaliicoccus sp. Marseille-Q6498. The sequence continues at coordinate 1,356,079 of NZ_OX267714.1, forward strand.
TAACATTTCCCTCTGCTATAACCTTTGCATCAACATGGCTTAAGACGTCTTTTAAAAATTGAAAGTCATTTTCGAATAATACATGACCTTTCGTATATTCAGTATACCCTCTTAATGTTGTTCCTACATAATCAAAGCCTAATTTATCTGCATTAACCGCTTCTTCTAAGTCAGAAACATCAGCCATAATTTCAGTGTTAGGCGCTTTTTCTCTTATATATTTAACCAATTCTTCTAATGTTTCTTTCGGTCTTTCTTGTTTCGTAGCGTCTAAAGCGATAACATCACAACCACTTTCAATCAGTTCATTTACTTCTTTTGATGTCGCAGTAATAAATACATTGGATCCTTCATAATCTCGTTTTACAATTCCGATTACAGGTAAATCCACTTCTTCTTTTATTGCGATAATATCTTCTTTAGAATTCGCTCTAATACCTTTAGCCCCACCTTGATATGCTGCTAACGCCATTTTGCTCATAATAAAAGATGAATGTAATGGTTCTTCCGGTAACGCCTGACATGAAACGATTAATCCTTGTGGTAACATTAATAATGCACTCCTTTTATTTTTCTTCTAATGCTTCTTCAACTTCATTCTTTATTGTTGTTACATGCGGACCATAAATGATTTGAACGCCGGTACCTTTCTTCACGACACCTCTCGACTCTGTTGTCTTAATGACATCTTCATCGAAAAGTTCTGGATCATTTATTGTCACTCTTAGTCTTGTAGCACAACAATCGACTGTATCTATGTTTTCTTTTCCACCTAAACCTTTAATGATTGTCTTAGCTCGTTCGCTTACATCTACTGACTGTACTGCCGCTTCACCTTCACGGCCAGGTGTCTTAAAGTTAAATTTCGTAATTAAAAATCTAAATGTTACATAATAGAGTAAGAACCAAACAATACCGATTGGAATAACTAATAAATAATTAGTCTTACTATTACCTTGTAATACACCAAACAGAATGTAATCTATAAATCCACCACTAAAAGTTTGACCGACCGTAATATTGAAAATGTCTGCCAACATAAATGCTAGTCCGTCAAAAAATGCATGAACGATATAAAGTACTGGTGCAACAAATAAGAAACTAAATTCAAGTGGTTCAGTAATACCTGTTAAGAAAGAAGTTAATGCAGCTGAAAGCATGAGACCACCGACAACTTTTTTCTTTTCCGGTTTAGCAGTATGATAAATCGCTAAAGCCGCTCCAAGTAAACCGAACATCATTGTAATAAATCGACCTGACATGTATCTCGAGATGCCTGAGTAATAATGCGTTAAATCTGCGTCACCTAATTGAGCGAAGAAGATGTTTTGTGTACCTTGAACAACTTTCCCGTTGATTTCCATCGTTCCACCCAATGCTGTTTGCCAAAATGGTAAGTAGAAAATATGATGTAAACCAAATGGCCCAAGTAAACGCAAGATAAAGCCATATATAAATGTTCCAACAACGCCTGTTTTATTAACTAATCCGCCTGCATTGAATATCCAACTTTGAATCGTTGGCCATACAAAGAATAAAATAACGCCTAGTCCAATAGCTGAAACAGAAGTCACGATCGGCACAAATCTTGAACCACCAAAGAACCCTAAGAACGGTGGTAAAGAAATTTTGTTGTATTTGTTATGTAAGAATGCCGTCATGATCCCTACTATAATCCCACCAAATACACCTGTTTCTACTGTTTGAATACCTAAGACCATACCTTGACCTGCTTTAGCAAGCGCATCTTGAGCTGCAACATCATCTGTAATAGTCAATAATGCGTTCATCGTTGCGTTCATAATTAAGAATCCTAACATTGCTGCTAATCCCGCTGTTCCTTTATCACTTTTCGCCAATCCAATCGCGACACCTATCGCAAAAAGTACTGGTAAGTTTGAAAAGACGATATTCCCTGCCGATGACATCAAAATAAATAAATATTGCAACATATCAATATCTAATATAGGGTACGCTTTTATTGTATTTGGATTACTTAAAGCGCCACCTATACCAAGTAATAACCCTGCCGCTGGTAATATAGCGATAGGTAACATAAACGATTTCCCGAATTGCTGAGCTTTATCAAAAAACTTACTCATACGAACACCTCCCGATTTAACCTAAATATAACACCGTGAAAATATTAGTCAATGTTATTAATTGTTTTGAAAAATATTTTCAAATATAATAGCTTTACGAACAAATATAGGAGTGTTTTGCATGAATTTTGAAAATCGTATTCAACAATTTTCTTACCTTTTTACAAAGACAGATGAACAAATCGCAAATTACATATTAGCGCATCCTGTTGGTGATCATTTTTCGACGATTACTTCGCTTGCTTATGCAATAAAAGTATCACCTTCTAGTATTACGAGATTTAGTCATAAATTAGACTATCAACATTTCCAAGATATGAAATTTAGTATTCAACAAACTTACAACAAAGCTGATATAAAAAATGCACCGCTTATTAAACGAATACATGAATATCATCAGACGATTATTCAACAAACTGGGGAATTTATTTCTAATGAAAAAATCAACCAACTGATCGATATTTTAGTGAGTAGTAAACAAAACCTTTTTGCTGGTCTTGGGAGTTCTGGGTTAACGGCTACAGAATTTTATTATCGTACGATGCGTATGGGTATCATTGGTAATGCTGCAACGGATGCGCATCAAATGAAAATCGGCGCTTCACTATTATCAAATCAAGATACGTTTATTGCATTTTCTAACAGTGGTGAAACGAAAGAAGTTATTAATGCTGCGAAAATTGCCAAAGAGCAAGGTGCAAATGTCGTGGCGATCACGAATTACGCTGGTAGTGAACTGACAACGTATTCTGATATTATCATCATGACGATTGACCAAACGCGTGTGAATGATAAGCAATTTATAAACTCACAAATATCAGCACATTTTTTAATTGATGTTGTGAGTTATATGCTGTTAGAACATCAAAATAATTTAGACCGTTATAAACATACGAGAGAAGTCATATTGAGAGACAACAAATAAGTAGGTTGTGAGCAGATTGTATATAAATTTACTCAAGAATTTAGTAGAATAGTAAAGTATATACTTTGAGGAGTGAAAGGCATGGAATTAATACAAATAGATCAAGTACAAAATTTAATATCAGAATATGAAAATAAGCCAGTATATCTCCACGTAGAAACAACAAATGGTGCATATGCTAACCACTTTGATAATAAAGTGTTTAATGCTGGTACATTCCTAAGAAACATTCACGTTACATTTACACACGCACATTTAACGGGTGGAAATAAAGAACCTTATCGTGTTGGTTTAAAATTAGACAATAATGGTTGGGTTTACGTACAAGGATTGACGCATTATGAAGTAACAGAAAATAAAGAACTTTTATTAGCTGGCTTAAATTATGAAGGACAACTTGCTGCAAGTTTACAAATTAGTAGCAACCCGTTCCAGGATTAAGAGGTGAAGACAATGAAGAGAGAAAGACAAGTATTAGTCATATTTCCACATCCAGACGACGAAGCATTTGGTACTTCTGGTACATTAAGTCAATTTATAGATAATGACGTACCTGTAACATATGCTTGCTTAACATTAGGACAAATGGGCCGTAATCTTGGCAACCCTCCTTTTGCTACACGTGAATCTTTACCACATATAAGAGAACGTGAGTTAGATGCAGCTGCAGAAGCAATTGGTATTACAGATTTAAGAAAAATGGGTTACAGAGATAAAACAATTGAATTTGAACCAAAAGAAGAACTAGATAATATGGTAAAATCATTAATAGATGAACTTAATCCATCACTTATCATATCATTCTACCCTGGTTATTCAGTCCATCCTGACCATGAAGCGACAGCAGAATCTGTTGTAAGAACTGTCGGTAAAATGGACCGTGCATTAAGACCTAAACTACATTTAGTAGCCTTTAGTAATGACGCTCATCAAGACTTAGGTGAACCAGATGTGAATATAGATATTGCTGGTTATGAAGATCGTAAGATGAAAGTACTACAAGCTCACGCATCTCAAACCGGACCAATGTTACAAAACCTCGCTGCTAACACACAAGAAAGTGAAGCGGCTAAAGATATGTGGTTGAAGAGTGAACACTTCTGGACATATCATATTGAATAGATAGTTGGAGGCAATGTGTATGACACAAATCGATTTATCAACACGTGAAGCGAGATGGAAATATTTCGGTTCAGTTGACCCAGTTAAAGGAAGCAAACCTACTGAAAAAGAAAAGATGCCTGATTTACAAAGTTCTAAGAAAGATTTCCTTTTCGAAATTGAACATGTTGGAATAAAAAACTTAACTTACCCTGTTAGAATAGATGATTTTCAAACTGTTGGGAACTTTGAATTTTCAACGAGTTTAAATCAAGACGAAAAAGGCATCAATATGAGTCGTATAATAGAAAGTGTTGAAAAACATTATGATAATGGTGTGAAATTAGATTTTGAAAATTTAAATTCACTACTCAACACACTTCAATCAGCAATGTTCCAAAACACTGCTTCATTAGACGTAACTGCAAAATGGTTTTTCAACCGTTATAGCCCAATTACAAAACAAAAAGCAGTCGGACATGCAGATATCCGTTACATTCTTTCTGTTACAGGAAATAAAGTAACAAAGAAATCTATCGGAATTGAAGTACCCGTAACGACATTATGTCCATGTTCTAAAGAAATTAGTGAGTACTCTGCACATAACCAAAGAGGTATTATCACAGTCCTAATTGACTTAGAACCAGATACTGAATTACCAGAGAACTATAAAGACATCATATTAGATGGCATGGAAGCAAACGCGAGCTCAATGCTATATCCAATATTGAAGAGAACGGACGAAAAAGCCGTTACAGAACGCGCATATGAGAACCCTAGATTCGTTGAAGACCTTATTCGTTTAGTAGCCGCTGATTTAGTAGAACTAGATTGGATTCACGGATTCGAAATCGAATGTCGTAACGAAGAATCTATACATCAACACGATGCATTCGCAAGATTGAAGTATGAGAAATAGAACATAAAAAAGAGCAGTAGCTATGGCTACCGCTCTTTTTTGTTTTCTTATTGTACTTCTTCCGCTTCTATCCACGGGTTATTCTGTACTAATTTAATAATTTGTTCTGAGAATAGTTTAACACGTAATTTAATATCATCTACATCAAGGTAGTAAGTTCCGTCTTCAGTCTTACCGAAGTCAGCGTCTTGCGTTGATACTTGAACAGGTACTGCTATGCCTAATAGGTTTCTCATAATGATTCTTAAGTGTGATAGTGGTTCTGTACTACGCATACCGCCACTATTACATATTAATCCTACTGGTTTCATTTTAAATTGGTCCATTGTTAAGTGATCCAATGCATTTTTCAAAATACCGGAATATGAACCGTGATAATTTGGTGTACCAATTATAATAGCATCTGCTTCTTCTGCTAGTTCGCGAAGTTCATTTACATGTAATTTAACGCGTTCGTCATTCAGTTGTTGTCCAGATACGTCTAAAAATGGGATAGGCTTGTCATATAAATCAAATAATGTCACTTCTGCACCGTGTTCTTCTATATTACCTCGAACAAATTGTGCAAGTGCATGTGTATGTGAATATTGTTTAGCGCTACCGACTATAAGCAATACTTTCAATGTTGTCACCTCTAAATTGTTATGAATTTTGTTATAATTCATAGTATAACATACTGAATAACTATGAATTGAAAATCAATCAAAAATCAGTCTTCTGGACGATTATTTTAACGGTCATAGTCTTTTAATGCGTGTATAATTGCTTTTCCTACACCACTACGTTCGTTAGTATCTGTAATATAGTCAGCTATTTCTTTCACTTCTGGTGCGCCATTTTCCATAGCAACTGCAAATCCCGCTTTTTCTAACATTGAAACATCATTTAAGTTGTCACCTATCGCCATAACATCTGACATTGGAATATTTAACTTTTCTGCTATCGCTTCTAATGCGATTCCTTTTTGAGCATCTGAATGTGTGATTTCGATGTTACCTCTTGAAGATGATGATACAGCTAAACTTTGTGATTCGGCAATTTCAGCTTTTGCTTTATCAATTTTCGTTAAATCACTTGAATATGCTAATATTTTCAAAATAATTTCACCTGGACGGCTACTTATTTCATCATAGCTATTCACTACTTTTAGCGTGCCGTTGTCCATTCTACTTTGAATGTTAGCTCTAATTTTATTAACGTCTGCTGTTTGGCCAGCTTTTTCAGCTATATCGACATAGATTTCTAAATCTTTTTCAGGATCTTCAGTGTAAATACCAAAGTTTGTATATACTTGGTAATAAATATCGTCTTTATTTAATATACCAGTGATTTTGTTAATGAGTGAACGTGTTAATTTAGAAGTATGAATAATATTAAATTCTTCATCTCTTACTTCTGCACCATTTAAACAAATGTAAGGTAATGATAAATCCGTCTTTTCAATTGGGCTATTCGCCTCATAAAATGCTCTCCCGGTTGCGATGACTACTGTGATACCTTTAGATTGCGCATATTTTATCGCTTCATAATTTTCATTTGAAACTTCATGTGCTGCATTCAGTAAAGTACCATCCATATCTGTTGCGATTAACCTTATCATTAAAGTTTCCCCTTTTCTTTGTATTCAAGTAAATTTTAACAAATTCTTTTAATAAACTCTATGAATCTGTACTTTTCGATTTATTACGTTTTTGTTGTGCTCTTTTATCTTTAAAAAATGTTCGAAGCATATCCCCACACGTTTCTTCTAGTATACCTCGTTCAACGGTCGCACGATGATTAAAGCGTGCATCTTCTAATAAATTCATAAGACTACCGCTGCATCCACCTTTAGGATCAGTTGCGCCGTATACAACATGTGGGATCCTACTCATTACAATAGCACCCGAACACATTACACATGGTTCAAGTGTTACATACAATGTTGTATCTTCTAAACGCCATGAATTTAAATACTGAGCCGCTTCTTGTATAGCGAGCATTTCAGCATGAGCAACAGGACTTTGTTCATGCTCTCTTAAATTATGACCACGTCCGATAATTTCATCTTTATAAACGACGATTGCGCCTATTGGTACTTCATCCATTTCCCATGCTTTTTTAGCTTCTTCAATAGCAAGTTTCATATAATTTTCATGCACGCTACATTTCACTCCGTTTAATTTGTGATAGAATAAGTATGTCTATTTTAACATCTGGAGAGATAAATATGAAAAAAACCTTTATAGCAATTGAGGGACCTATAGGCGTCGGGAAAAGTTCCTTAACTAAAAAGCTAGCACAAGCATTAAATTATATTGAAGAGTTTGAAATTGTTGATGAAAATCCTTACCTTAGTTCCTTTTACGATGATATTTCAAAATGGAGTTTCCAAACTGAAATGTTCTTCTTATGTCATCGATATAAACAACTAACAGACCTTGAAAATGTGAACGGTATTGTAAGTGACTATCACATCTTTAAGAATAAGATTTTTGCAAAAAATACATTAAATGAAGTAGAATTTGATAAGTTCAGTAGAATTTATGACATTTTAACAGAAGACATCCGCATGCCTGATCAAATCATCTTTCTTGATGCCTCATTAGACGTATTACAACAACGCATCGCAAATAGAAATAGATCTTACGAAGCACAAATTGAAGCGAATTATTTAGCACAATTGAAACATGACTATAACCAATTTTACGAAGAAGTCAAAAATGAAATTGATGCCATTCAAATCGATACTTCCAATTTAGATTTCGTTCATAACACCTCAGATTATCACCAATTATTAACATTATTACAACCATTGATTGGAGAGATTAAATATGACGAATAAAGTCATTCCTAATGATGCAATTATTACAATTGCTGGTACTGTTGGTGTCGGTAAGTCTTCCCTTACTCAAGCACTTAGCGAACGTTTAAATTTTAAGACTTCTTTCGAAAAAGTCGAAAATAATCCATATCTCGAAAAGTTTTATCATGACTTTGAAAGATGGAGTTTCCATTTACAAATATACTTTTTAGCAGAACGTTTCAAAGAACAAAAGAGAATGTTTGAATACGGCGGTGGCTTTATACAAGATCGCTCTATTTACGAAGACGTAGATATCTTCGCTAAAATGCACGAAGAACAAGGTACGATGACTGAAGAAGATTATGCAACATATAGAGACCTATTTGAAGCTATGATCATGACACCTTACTTCCCTAAACCGGACGCATTAATATTTTTAGAATGTGACTATGAAGACGTCATAAAACGTATTAAAAATCGTGGTCGACAAATGGAAATTGAAACAGATGAAGTATACTGGAAAAAGCTATTTGCTCGTTATGACGAATGGATTAACAATTTTACTGAATGCCCCGTTATTCGTGTGAATATTAATGACTATGATCTGTATAAAGACCCAGATTCAATCAACCATATAATCGATAAACTAGCACATGTTATAGATACACATCGTTCTATAGATACGAGAAGTAAATAATAAAAGGGAGTGAGACAGAAATCTAAAATGTTAAATTAGATTTCGTCGTCTCACCCCCGCAAGGGTGACTAGATTTCTAAAAAGCTTGGTACAAGCGCATTTAGAAATCAGACACCTACTGCGTCTTCATACATTTAACCCAATAAATTAAGGCTAGGACATTTATGTCCCAGCCTCTTTTATTTACTTTCTCTTACGATTCCACTCGTTTTCTTTATAACAGAATTCATTTATATCGTTATATACAAAGTCTGCATCGGTAAAGTCTTCTTTATTACCTGTTCCGCTAAGTACTCCAACTACTACTTGAAAATGGGCATTTCTCCCCATTTGTATATCGGTAGGTGTATCACCTATAATCGCTATTTCATCTGGTGAAGCGTTCCATTTTTCATAAAATTTTTCTACCATTTTTGGGTTTGGCTTTTGATAGCCATTAATAGATGCTGTGATGGTTTCATCGATTAAATGCTCTACTTCGGCGTCTTTTATAAAACGGTTCGTTCCATCTATGTCATCGCTCGTAATTATGGCTATCTTGTAACCTTTCTCTTTAAATGTTGATAAAGTATTTTGTAATCCATCAATCACTATTGTCTCTGGGTCGTATTCTTCTACTAAGTCTTTACTTAATTGTACAGTCCAGTTCTCAATTTCTTGTTCATCACTATTGTGAGCGTACTTTTGAAATTTCTTTACGATGTCTGACAATGTCCCGGAAGCTAAAATACCGCTTGATAAAAATGTTCCGTCTACGTATCCTAATTCTTCTTGCAATGCTTGTTTATTATCTACGTTATATTTTTGTACAAAGCGGTCTATCATCACTAATGATATTTCAGACCAAGTTTCGTCGAATTTTAATAATGTTCCATCTTTATCAAATAATAGCCATTTTATCATATTCTTTACTCCCTTAAAAAAAGCGGCGCTACACTTTGTAGGCCGCTTAACATTTGTTTAAATTATACTGTTTCAATATGACTTTCTTTTGCTACTACTACTCTCCAACCATATTTATCTTCTTTTTTACCTGTTTGAATAGCTGTATATTCATCAAATAAATGTTGAGTAATAGGACCAGTTTCATTATTATTAATTGTAATTTCTGCTTCATCGTATTTTAAGAAGCCTACCGGAGAAATAACTGCAGCAGTTCCTGTACCGAATACTTCTGTTAAACGTCCATCATGGTGTGCATTAATAACATCATCAATAGATAAACGTTTCTCTTCAGTTTCATAACCTAGATCTTTAGCAAGTTCTAGTACAGTTTTACGCGTAATACCTGGTAAAATGCTTCCATTTAATTCAGGTGTTACAACTTTTCCATCGATAACAAAGAAAATATTCATGCTACCTACTTCTTCGATATATTTTTGTTCGATTCCATCTAACCATAATACTTGATCAAAACCTAATTCGTTAGCACGTGTTTGTGCAATTAAACTTGCCGCATAGTTACCACCACATTTAGCAAATCCAACTCCACCTCTTACTGCACGTACATATTCATCTTCAACATAAATGCTAGTTGGTTTTAATTGATCATCACCATAATATGCACCTACAGGAGATAAAATAACTAAGAACTCATAATCTGTTGATGAACGTACACCTAAGTATGGTTCAGTCGCATATACAAAAGGTCTAACATATAATGATTGGCCTTCTCCACCTGGAACCCAGTCACGTTCTAAATCAATCAGTTGTAATAAAGCGTTTAATACCTTTTCTCCATCAAGCTCAGGCATTTGTAGTCGCTTTAATGATAAGTTAATTCTTTGGAAATTTTGATCAGGTCTAAATAATGTAATATCGTCCCCGTCTTTATAAGCTTTCATACCTTCAAATACAGTTTGTCCGTAATGAAGCCCTTGTGCACTTGGTGACAATGTAATCGGCCCGTATGGAATGATTTTTGGCTCTGACCAGCCTTCACCCTGTTTATATGACATAGATAGCATATAATCAGTAAAGTTTTCGCCAAAGACTAAGTTTTGGAAATCCGGTTTCTCTTTAAGCTGGTCACGCTTCTCTACGTAAAATGTTTCTGACATAATGATTCCTCCTAGGCTAATTAATAATTAATGTTAACAAGTATATCAGTCATGGAGGTGTTATTCAATAAATTTTTAGAAAATTTAAAAAATATACACAAAAAATTATTGCTTCGCTAAATTATCCTTTTCTTTAATCGCTTTCAACATTAATTCAGTCATACTATCTAAATTGTAATGTGGTGAGAATCCCCATTCTTCTTTAGCACATGATGAATCAATTGAATTTGGCCAGCTATTTGCGATTGCTTGTCGTTCAGGATCAACATCATATCCTAATTCAAATTCAGGCATGATTTTTTGGATTGAAGCTTTAATTGTTTCTGGGTCAACACTCATCGCACTAACATTGTACGCATTACGATTGATCAATTTTTCTCCGTCCGCTTCCATAAGTTGAATAATCGCATCTATCGCATCGTCCATGAACATCATATCCATAAATGTATCTTTATCAATATAACTATCATATCTGCCTTCTCGAACTGCTTTGAAATAAATTTCAACAGCATAATCTGTTGTACCGCCACCTGGTTCTTTCACATAAGAAATCAATCCAGGGAATCTCACACTTCTTGTATCTACACCAAATTTCGTATGGTAATAATCACATAACAACTCTCCAGCAACTTTGTTTACACCATACATTGATGTCGGTCTTTGAATCGTTACTTGTGGTGTCATATCTTTTGGCGTATTTGGACCAAAAGCACCGATAGAGCTTGGCGTGAAAAATTGCAGATTAAATTCACGTGCTGCTTCAAGTGCATTGACTAAACCACCCATATTTAAATTCCAAGCAAATAATGGATTCTTTTCAGCAGTAGCCGAAAGTAAAGCTGCCATATGCATCATCGTATCTGCTTTAAAGTTTTCTACTAAATCAAACAATTTTTCTTTGTCCGTTACATCTAATATTTCAAACGGACCATTTAAAATTTCACTATCACTTTCTGGTTTTCTAATATCTGTCGCTAGAACTTGTTCATTACCATATTTTTTTCTTAATTTAATAACTAATTCGGTCCCGATTTGCCCTAACGCCCCAGTGATTATGATTCTCTTCATTTTAAAATCCTCCTGTATTGTTGAAATGTTCATTTGTCTTTTTAGAAAATACAAAAGCGCTTTCTTCCCGTTCATTTTACATCATTTAAGCTCATTTGTATACTTGAGAAGAACAATAACAACGTAAAAAGGTTACTAAATACAAAAAAACAAGCTATTAATCACATTTATCGTGATACAATAGCTTGTTTTAATCTTACTTATATTAAGCCGAGCTCTTTACCAATTTTCTCGTAAATATCAATTGCTTGATCTAATTGCGCTTTAGTATGTGCTGCAGTAGGCATATTTCTTACACGCCCCGTTCCTTTAGGTACAGTTGGGAATACAATCGCTTTAGCATATACCCCTTCATCCATAAGACGCTTACTAAATGTTTGCGCTTCTTTTTCTTCACCAATAATTACAGGTGTAATCGGTGTTTCTGAATGACCGATGTCAAAGCCTTTTGATTTTAGGCCTTCTTTTAAATAATTTGCATTATCCCATAATTTATCATGTAATTCTGTAGAAGCCATTAATTTTTTAACTGATTCTGTTATAGCTTTAGTGTCCCCAGGTGCCAATGAAGTTGAGAATAAGAATGGTCTTGAAGCGACTTTTAACCAATCGATTAAATCTTTCGTTCCTGCTACATATCCACCAACAACACCGATTGCTTTAGATAAAGTACCAATTTGGAAATCTATTTTATCTTGTAAGCCGAAATGTTTAACAGTTCCGGCACCTTTACCCATAACGCCTGAACCATGTGCATCGTCGACATAAGTGATTAAACCAAATTCTTCAGCTATTTCAACGATTTCTGGTAATTTCGCAACATCACCATCCATAGAGAATACACCGTCAGTAATATACATCACTTTATTATATTGACCAGATTCAACCGCTTCTTTCGCTTTAGCTCTTAAATCTTCCATATCTGAATGATTAACTCTAATAATTTTCGCTTTAGATAAACGACAACCATCTATTATAGAAGCATGGTTTAATTCATCTGAAAGAATCGCATCATTTTTATTCATTACTGCTGAAATGGCTGCCATATTACAATTAAATCCTGATTGATATGCAATCGCGCTTTCAGTACCTTTAAACTTCGCTAACGTTTCTTCTAATTCTCTGTGAAGATCTAACGTACCATTAATCGTACGTACTGCACCTGCACCAACACCGTGTGTATCAATTGCATCTTTCGCAGCTTTCTTTAAATCTTCATCAGTTGCTAATCCAAGGTAATTGTTTGATGATAAGTTAATATATGTTTTGCCACCAATAGTGATTTCAGCACCATTAGCACCTTCAACGACATCTATTTCATTGTATAAACCATTGTCTTTTAATTCATTTAGGTTCGTAGTTAAAAATGTATCTAATGTTTGTACCATTTGAAATATCTCCTTTAGAACTTTTTATTTATCATAACACAACAAAATCAAAGAATTAAGCGTTATCATCGAATCTTGAATTGTTTAAATTTTCTATAAACTTTGCTACAATAGTCGTACTATATTTTCAAAGAAGTGAAAGAAGGTTTATTAATGGTAAATTGGCATAAAGAAGTTGAAGACAAATTTGAACGATTGATAAATATTCGAAGACATATGCATATGAATCCAGAAGTATCATTTCATGAGGATAACACTCATGATTTTATTTTATCTGAATTAAAAAAGTTAGATAAACTATCTATTAGAGAGCGCGTTGGGGAACGTGGTATTGTTGCAAAACTTGAAGGTGCACAACCTGGGCAAACAATAGCTTTTCGTGCCGATTTTGATGCATTACCAATTCAAGACGAGAAAGATGTTCCTTATAAATCAACTGTTGATGGCGTGATGCACGCTTGTGGACACGACGGACACACAGCCACGTTATTAACATTTTGTGAATTACTTCATGAACATCAATCTTTAATCAAAGGAAATGTCGTGTTTATATTCCAATATGCTGAAGAATTAAGTCCCGGTGGTGCCAATCCAATGATTATCGATGGTGCATTAGACGGCGTTGATAAAATATACGGAAATCATTTTTGGAGCGGCCATCCAACATCATCTATTCGTTCAAAGCCTGCTGAAATGATGGCGTCCCCTGATTATTTTAAAATTACGATTCAAGGTAGAGGCGGACATGGTGCTAAACCACATACATCTATTGATCCTATCGTAATAGTAGCAGAGTATATTTCTAGTCTTCAAAAAATCATTTCTAGAAATTTAGATCCAATTGATAGTGGTGTTATAACTGTTGGAAAAATAGACGCAGGTACTGCTTTTAATATTATTAGTGATACTGCAACGATTGAAGGAACAGTTAGAACATTTAAACCCGAAGTTAAAGATTTAATTGAAACGGAACTTGAACGATTGTTAAAAGGCATTTGTTTAGCGAATAACGCTACTTATGACTTTGATTATCGTAGGGGTTATCCTACCGTTGTGAATCACGAGGAACAATACAAAATAATTAAAGAAGCAGCAACAAATTTAGAACTAGATTATGAAGACATTGGTCCAATGATGATTGGGGAAGACTTCTCATATTATCTTTTAGAGAGACCAGGCTGTTTCTTCTTAACTGGTAGCGGTAACAAAGAGAAAGCTTCTACTGCGCCCCACCACCATCCTATGTTTGATTTAGATGAAACTGCGATGAAGACTACTACTGAAATGTTTTTAAAAATTCTTGAAACTGAAGGAGTACTTTAATAGATGAACGATATTTTATTACAAAAAGCTGAAGATTATTTTGATGAATTGATACAAATTAGAAGACATTTACATATGTATCCTGAACTTTCATTTGAAGAAGTTAAAACACCAGCTTACATTGCTGATTATTTACGAAATTTAGACATTGATGTAAGAGAAGGTGTCGGAGGTCGTGGCGTTGTTGGTACATTAAATAAAGACAAACCTGGACCCACCCTAGCAATTCGTGCTGACTTTGACGCATTACCTATTCAAGATGAAAAAGAAGTTCCTTATAAATCTACAGTTGACGGTGTTATGCATGCATGTGGACATGACGCACATACCGCTGTTCTATTGATGACTGCTAAAATTTTATCTGAACATCGTGATGAAATTAATGGTCGTGTCGTATTTATTCATCAACACGCTGAAGAAGTTGATCCAGGAGGCGCTATTCAAATGATAGCAGACGGATGTTTAACAGGTGTTGATGCCATCATCGGTCAACATGTATCTAGCACGCTAGATGTCGGTAAAGTCGGCTATAAATACGGAACAACTACAGGTATCCCTGATGACTTTTGGATTACTTTAAAAGGTCGAGGTGGGCATGCAGCACATCCAGATCAATTGATAGATCCATTAGCTGCCGGCATTCAATTATGTAATGATTTACAGTATATTGTTTCACGTAAAACAAGTGCATTATCTCCTGCAGTACTATCTATCACGATGTTTAATGCTGGTGAAACAAACAACGTTATACCTGACACATGTAAAATTGGTGGTACGATTAGAACTTTTGATTCTAATACTCAAGCAAGCGTTATCGAAGGATTCAAAAAAGTATTAGAAGGATTAGCAACCTCTACTGACGTAACATACGACTTAAAATACAGTAAAGGCTATCCTCCTGTTATTAATACAGAAAAAGAAACGGATTTAATTTTAGAAGCTACTAAAGAAATAAGCAGTGTTGAAGAGTTAGTAGAATTAGAAGCAAGTTTAGGCGGAGAAGATTTCTCTTATTATCAACAAAGAGTCCCGGGTGCATTTTTCTATACAGGTACACGTAATGAACACTTTAAAGCTGACTTCCCGCATCATCACCCTAAATTTGATATTGATGAAAAAGGATTAATCAATGCTGTTCGAATATTCTTATTAACGACATTTAAGTTTATGGAAGGAGATAATCAAAATGAATCTATCACATGAAGTAGACCAATATCTTGAAGAATTAATTGAAATCAGAAGATATTTACACCAAAACCCAGAATTATCTTTCCAAGAAGAGCATACAAAAAAATATATAGCCGATTACCTTGAGAATCTAGGTATAGAAGTTAAAAAAGACGTCGGAGGCAATGGATTACTCGGTTACATTAAAGGTGGCCATGAAGGTCCTACAATAGCTTTAAGAGCTGACTTTGACGCATTACCTATTCAAGATGAAAAAGATGTACCATATAAATCACAAGTAGATGGTGTTATGCACGCTTGTGGCCATGATGCACATACAGCAAGTTTATTAATAACAGCTAAAATTCTTAAAAAACATGAAAAAGAAATTTATGGCAACGTTGTTTTAATACATCAACATGCCGAAGAAGTGATACCTGGTGGCGCCAAATCAATGGTAGAAGCTGGCGCACTTGATGGTGTTGATTATATCTTTGGTACACATACAGCGAGTCATATAGAAGCTAATAAAGTTGGCTTTTGTGCTGGACCTGCATATGCTGCTGCAGACTCATTTGAAATCGATATTCAAGGTCAAGGCGCTCACGGTGCTATGCCTCAACTTGCCAAAGATCCTGTCGTTGCAGCATCATCTTTAATTGTTCAAGCACAAAGTATCGTTTCAAGAACAATTGACCCTTTAGAATCAGCTGTTGTCACTTTTGGTACATTTAAAGGTGGTAATGCATTTAATGTTATTGCCGACAAAGTAAAATTAACAGGCACAATTAGAACATATTTACCTACTGTTAAAGAACAAATAAAGGAACGATTAAATGGTATATTAAACGGCATAGAATCTAGTTATGGTGTAAAGTGCAATTTAAATTATAATGATGGTTATCCCCCTGTTGTAAATCATGATAAAGAAACAAAATGGGTTAAAAACCTCGCTCATAATATTGACTCAGTCGAAGAAGCTTTCGATTTCCCACCATCACTTGGTGGTGAAGATGTTGGGTACTTCTTACAACATGTTCCTGGAACTTATTTCTTCACAGGCGTTGGTAACGAATCACTAAAAGCAACTTACCCACACCATCATCCTAAATTTGATTTAGACGAACATGCGTTACAAAATAGTGCCAAAATCTTCTTATCAATTATTGAACATAGTAAAGATCTAGAGAAATCAGAGTAATACGAGAATACAGTTTAAAGTTTTATGCAAAATAAAAAAGCTTGCTATGAGAAATCTCATAACAAGCTTTTTGTAGTTTAATCAATTGTGTTCAATATCGAATTAAGCTTCGATGATTGTAACAACGCCTGATCCAACTGTACGTCCACCTTCACGGATTGAGAAACGAGTACCGTCTTCAATAGCGATTGGTGAAATTAATTCAACGTCCATTTCAACGTTGTCGCCAGGCATAACCATTTCAGTACCTTCTGGTAATTGAACAACGCCAGTTACGTCAGTAGTACGGAAATAGAATTGTGGGCGGTAGTTTGTGAAGAATGGAGTATGACGTCCACCTTCTTCTTTTGATAATACATAAACTTCAGCTTTAAATTTAGTGTGAGGAGTGATTGAACCTGGTTTAGCTAATACTTGACCACGGTTAACATCGTCACGAGAAACACCACGTAATAAAGCACCGATGTTATCTCCAGCTTCAGCGAAGTCTAATAATTTACGGAACATTTCTACACCTGTTACCGTTGTTTTAGAAGATTCTTCAGCTAAACCGATGATTTCAATTTCTTCACCGACTTTGATTTGTCCACGTTCAACACGGCCTGTAGCAACAGTACCACGACCAGTGATTGAGAATACGTCCTCAACTGGCATCATGAATGGTTTGTCAGAATCACGTTCTGGTGTTGGAATGAATGTATCAACAGCTTCCATTAATTCTAAGATTTTATCTTCGTAAGCTTCGTCGCCTTCTAAAGCTTTTAATGCTGAACCAGCGATTACAGGAACGTCGTCTCCAGGGAAGTCATATTCTGACAATAAGTCACGAACTTCCATTTCAACTAATTCTAATAATTCTTCATCGTCAACCATGTCAACTTTGTTTAAGAATACAACTAATGCAGGAACACCTACGTTACGTGATAAAAGAATGTGTTCACGAGTTTGAGGCATTGGGCCGTCAGCAGCAGATACTACTAAGATACCGCCGTCCATTTGAGCAGCACCAGTGATCATGTTTTTAACATAGTCAGCGTGTCCTGGGCAGTCAACGTGAGCATAGTGACGTTTTTCAGTTTCATATTCGATGTGTGAAGTATTGATTGTAATACCACGTTCTTTTTCTTCTGGTGCGTTATCGATTTGGTCGTATGAACGAGCCTCACCGCCACCACGTTTTGCTAATACAGTTGCAATTGCAGCTGTTAAAGTTGTTTTACCATGGTCAACGTGACCGATAGTACCAATATTGGCATGTGTTTTTGAGCGATCAAATTTTTCTTTAGCCATTATGAAATCTCTCCTATTCATATTAAAATTATATTTTTTATTTAAGCCTCATGATGGTTACTCACCATCATGAGGATAACCTACTGTTAATTTATAAATCATTTTAAGGAAAAAATCAATTTATAAACGCGAATTTATTATTCACCTTTATTTTTTTTGATGATTTCTTCAGAAATTGATTTTGGAACTTCTTCGTAGTGATCAAATACCATAGTATAAGTACCACGACCTTGAGTGTTAGAACGTAAGTTTGTAGCGTAACCGAACATTTCTGAAAGTGGTACGAATGCACGAACAACTTGAGCGTTACCGCGAGCTTCCATACCTTCAACACGTCCACGACGACTTGTTACGTCACCCATGATGTCACCCATGTACTCTTCAGGCATAACGATTTCAACTTTCATCATTGGCTCTAAGATTACAGGGTCACAACGTTTTGCAGCTTCTTTAAGAGCTAGTGATGCAGCAACTTTGAAGGCCATTTCTGATGAATCGACATCATGGTATGAACCGTCAAATAATTTAGCTTTAACATCAACTAATGGATAACCAGCTAATACACCGTTTTCCATAGAATCTTTAAGACCTGCTTCAACAGATGGAATGTATTCACGAGGAACTACACCACCGACAATAGCGTTTTCGAATTCGAATCCGCCACCTTGTTCGTTAGGTGTAAATTCAATATGAACATCACCATATTGTCCACGTCCACCTGATTGACGAGAGAATTTACCTTGTACTTGAGCAGATGTTTTGAACGTTTCACGATAAGATACCATTGGAGCACCAACAGTACACTCAACTTTGAATTCACGTTTCATACGGTCTACTAAGATATCAAGATGCAATTCACCCATACCACCGATGATAACTTGTCCAGTTTCATGGTCAGTGTGTGCATGGAATGTTGGATCTTCTTCTTGTAATTTAACTAATGCGTTAGTCATTTTATCTTGGTCAGCTTTTGATTTTGGTTCAACTGACAAGTGGATAACTGGCTCTGGGAACTCCATAGATTCTAAGATAATATTATCTTTTTCGTCACATAAAGTATCACCAGTTGAAGTATCTTTAAGACCAACAGCACCGGCAATGTCTCCTGAATATACAGTAGAAATCTCTTCACGAGAGTTAGCGTGCATTTGTAGGATACGACCTACACGTTCACGTTTACCTTTAGTAGAGTTTTTAATGTATGATCCAGATTCCATAGTACCTGAATAAACACGGAAGAATGTTAATTTACCTACGAATGGGTCAGTCATTACTTTAAACGCTAATGCAGCGAAAGGTGCTGAATCATCAGGTCTAGCAATTACTTCTTCATCGTCGTCATCAGTTCTGTGACCAATGATTGGTTTAACATCTAATGGTGATGGTAAGTAATCAATAACAGCGTCCAACATTAATTGAACACCTTTGTTTTTGAATGCTGTACCACAAAGTACTGGGTAGAATTCAACGTCACAAGTAGCTTTACGGATAGCCGCTTTAAGCTCATCAATTGAGATATCTTCTCCACCTAAGTATTTTTCCATTAATTCGTCATTTGATTCTGCAACAGCTTCAATTAATCTCTCACGAGCTTCTTCAGCTTGTTGTTTGTGAGATTCTGGAATCTCAACTTCTTCAATTTCAGTACCTAAGTCATTGTTATATTGGAAACATTTCATTTCTACTAAGTCAATAATAGCTGTGAAATCATCTTCCGCACCAATTGGTAACTGAATTGGGTGAGCATTTGCTTGTAAACGATCATGTAATGTACCAACTGAGTATTCAAAGTTCGCACCCATTTTATCCATTTTGTTAATGAATACAATACGAGGAACTCCGTAAGTTGTAGCTTGACGCCAAACTGTTTCAGTTTGAGGTTCAACACCTGATTGCGCATCAAGTACAGTTACAGCACCATCAAGCACACGTAAAGAACGTTCAACTTCAACTGTGAAGTCTACGTGTCCTGGTGTATCGATGATGTTTACACGGTGACCATCCCATTGTGCAGTAGTGGCAGCAGAAGTAATCGTGATACCACGCTCTTGCTCTTGTTCCATCCAGTCCATTTGTGAAGCACCTTCATGTGTTTCACCAATTTTATGGATACGGCCTGTGTAATAAAGAATACGTTCAGTAGTCGTTGTTTTACCAGCATCGATGTGAGCCATGATACCGATATTACGAGTGTTTTTCAAAGAGAAATCTCTTGCCATAGTATTCTTACTCCTTCCAAAACATTGGATATTTGGTTGTTGTTAGCATAGATACTTTGATACCCTAAGAGTTTAAAAAACTAGAGACAACCTTAAAAAAGGAGTCTTTATCATTTTAACGCTTAGGGTCCTAAGTTC
This sequence comes from Mammaliicoccus sp. Marseille-Q6498, assembly GCF_946151045.1. NCBI lineage: Bacteria > Bacillati > Bacillota > Bacilli > Caryophanales > Staphylococcaceae > Mammaliicoccus > Mammaliicoccus sp. Marseille-Q6498. Next base: position 1,376,462 of record NZ_OX267714.1, read on the forward strand.
TATCTTACCAACGATAATGAGCAAATGCTTTGTTAGCTTCTGCCATTTTGTGTGTATCTTCACGTTTCTTAACTGCTCCACCAGTATTGTTGGCAGCATCTAAGATTTCATTAGCTAAACGCTCTTCCATAGTTTTTTCACCACGAAGACGAGCATAGTTAACTAACCAACGTAAACCTAGAGTAGTACGACGCTCTGGACGTACTTCAACAGGTACTTGATAGTTTGAACCACCTACACGGCGAGCTTTAACTTCAAGTACAGGCATGATGTTGCTGATAGCTTCATCAAATACTTCATTAGCATCTCTACCTGAACGTTCTTGAACAAGATCGAATGCTGAATAAAGAATTCTTTGAGCAGTACCACGTTTACCATCAAGCATGATTTTATTGATTAATTTTGTAACTAATTTTGAGTTGTGAATTGGATCTGGTAATACATCTCTTTTTGGAACTGGACCTTTACGAGGCATATTGTAATCCTCCTTCCTTATTATAAAGTTTAAGTATATTATCGTCATTTAAAAAACTGTTATTTACAGAAATTTAACATTAGATTATTTTTTTGCAGCTTTAGGTTTTTTAGCACCATAAAGTGAACGGCTTTGCATACGACCGTCAACACCAGAAGTATCTAAAGCACCACGTACGATATGATAACGCACACCAGGTAAATCTTTTACACGTCCACCACGAATAAGTACAACACTGTGTTCTTGTAAGTTGTGGCCGATACCAGGGATATACGCGTTAACTTCGATGTTGTTTGATAAACGAACACGAGCATATTTACGTAACGCTGAGTTAGGTTTTTTAGGTGTCATAGTTCCTACACGAGTACATACACCGCGTTTTTGTGGAGAATATACAGTAGTCATTTTTTTCTTCATGCTATTGTAACCTCTGTTTAATGCTGGTGCAGTAGATTTTTGTGTTTTGCTAGTACGAGGTTTACGTACTAATTGGTTAATAGTAGGCATCTTTAATGTCCTCCTCTCTTAATTTTTAATCCCACACATCCAGGTGGTTCATTTAAAGGCAAATAAAAATAGTAAGCACAGCTTACAGATTTATTTAAGCAATGCAACAACTGTCGCATTTACTTCTATTCCATAATGCGATCCAAGCTCTTGTCTTGTAGGACTATAGTCTATTGGAACGCCTGTCTCAAATGCTATAGTTATCACTTTCGACAAAATATGAATATTGACATCTTGAGCAATGATTACTTTGCGTACATCACGTTTCAATAATGCTTTAGTGGTTTGTTTTAAACCAATGACATAATTGTCTTGATTTAAGCTTAAGGCTTTTTCATTAGACATTTGATATCCTCCAAAGCGTCTGCTTTCATCAACCTTAACAATAATAACATCGTACAAGGATAAAGTCAATATATTTTAGAAGTGTTTTTATAATAAAATACAAGCTGTTCTAGTCACCTAGAACAGCTTATATCAATTATTCAGTAACAACTGTTTCTTCAGGTGATACTTCTTTTTGTACTTTTTCAAAGTCAACACCAGTATATCTTCTCATGCCTGTACCAGCAGGAATCAATTTACCGATTATAACGTTTTCTTTAAGTCCAAGTAAGTTATCACGTTTACCTTTAATAGCTGCATCAGTAAGAACTCTTGTTGTTTCTTGGAATGATGCTGCAGATAAGAAGCTTTCAGTTTCAAGAGATGCTTTAGTAATACCAAGTAATACAGGTTTAGCAGTTGCTGGACGCTTACGCGTAGCAAATACTTCTCTGTTAGCATCAGTAAATGTATGAATATCAACTAATGCACCAGGTAATAACTTAGTATCCCCTGCTTCAATAATTCTTACTTTACGAAGCATTTGTCTTACCATAACTTCAACGTGTTTATCTGAGATCTCAACACCTTGCATACGATAAACTTTTTGTACTTCTTTAAGTAGATATTTCTGAGTTGCATTTAAGCCAGCTACAGCTAGTAATCCTTTAGGCTCGATTGAACCTTCAGTCATTACTTCACCACGTTCAACATATTGGCCATTTTCAACTTTAAGTCGAGCTGTACCAGGAGCAAGATAAGTACGGATTTCATTTTCGCCTTTAACTTTAATTTCTTGTTGGCGATCTTTAACGATTGTAATTTCAACAACTTCACCGTTAATTTCAGAAATAACCGCTTGTCCTTTAGGATTACGTGCTTCAAATAACTCTTGAATACGTGGTAAACCTTGAGTAATATCGGCTCCGGCAACACCACCAGTATGGAATGTACGCATTGTAAGCTGAGTACCTGGTTCACCGATTGATTGGGCAGCAATTGTACCAACTGCTTCCCCAACTTCAACTTGTTCACCAGTTGCTAAGTTTTTACCGTAACATTTTTCACATACACCATGACGTGTGTTACATGTAAATGCTGAACGTATATGCATTTCTGTAATACCAGCATCAACTATTTGTTTAGCAATTTCAGCTGTAATAAGTTCATTCACTTTGATGATAATTTCATCAGTTTCTGGATGACGTAAAGTTTCTTTAGAATAACGTCCTTCTATACGTTCAATGAATGGCTCGATTAATTCTGAACCTTCTTTAATGTCTGATACTAATAAGCCACGGTCAGTTCCACAATCTTCTTCTCTAACGATAACATCTTGTGCTACGTCAACAAGACGACGTGTTAAGTAACCTGAATCGGCTGTCTTAAGTGCTGTATCGGCTAAACCTTTACGAGCACCATGTGTTGATATGAAGTATTCAAGTACTGTTAAACCTTCACGGAATGAAGATTTGATTGGTAACTCGATAATTCTACCAGATGGGTTAGCCATAAGACCACGCATACCAGCTAATTGAGTAAAGTTAGATGCGTTACCACGCGCTCCTGAATCACTCATCATGAAGATTGGGTTTAAGCTGTCTAATGACATCATTAATTTAGCTTGAATATCATCTTTCGCTTTTGTCCAAATTTCAATAATTGCTGCATAACGTTCGCCTTCAGTAATTAAACCACGGCTAAATTGTTTCTGAACTTTATCAACTTTTATTTCTGCTTCACCGATAATCTCTTGTTTCTCAGGAAGAACCACGATATCAGAAACACCAACTGTAATACCAGCACGAGATGAATATTTAAATCCTAAATCTTTCATCTTATCTAGCATCATTGAAGTATCTGTAATATGGAACTTGTTAAAGATTTCGGCAATGATTTGACCTAAGAATTTCTTGTTAAATGGTTTAACAAGCTCTACATCTTCAAGATATTCTAATAGTCCACCCTCTGGTAAATCAGTAGGTGAAACAAAATATTTACTTGGTGTAGATTTTTCTAAATTAAAGTTAGTTGGTTCATTAATGAATGGGAATGATTCCGGCATAATTTCATTAAAGATTACTTTACCAACAGACGTAATTAATAATTTATTATTTTGTTCTTCAGTAAATGTTGGATTCTTAAGTGATCTAGCATGAACAGCTATACGTGAATGTAAGTGAACATAGCCATTTACATACGCTTTAATAGCTTCATCTGTATCACTAAAGATATCTCCAGCGCCAATTGCACCTTTACGTTCTAAAGTTAGGTAATAGTTACCTAATACCATATCTTGAGAAGGTGTAACAACTGGTTTACCATCTTTAGGGTTTAAGATATTTTGAGCTGCAAGCATTAACATACGTGCTTCTGCTTGTGCTTCTTTTGATAATGGTACGTGAACAGCCATTTGGTCACCATCAAAGTCTGCGTTATAGGCAGTTGTAACAAGTGGATGAAGTCTGATTGCACGACCTTCTACCAATGTAGGTTCAAATGCTTGAATACCTAAACGGTGAAGTGTTGGTGCACGGTTTAATAGTACTGGATGTTCTTTAATGACATCTTCAAGTACATCCCAAACCTCTTCTTCCATTCTTTCAATTTTACCTTTAGCATTTTTGATGTTAGTAGCAATTTCACGTTCAACAAGTTCTTTCATAATGAAAGGTTTGAACAATTCTAGTGCCATTTCTTTCGGTAAACCACATTGGTACATTTTAAGACTTGGTCCAACAACAATAACTGAACGACCTGAATAGTCTACACGTTTACCAAGTAAGTTTTGACGGAAACGACCTTGTTTACCTTTTAACATATGAGAAAGTGATTTTAATGGACGGTTACCAGGACCTGTTACAGGACGGCCACGACGACCATTATCGATTAACGCATCTACAGCTTCTTGTAACATACGTTTTTCGTTTTGAACGATAATACCAGGTGCACCTAAATCTAATAAACGTTTCAAACGATTATTACGGTTAATTACACGACGGTATAAATCATTTAAATCACTTGTTGCAAAACGTCCACCATCTAATTGAACCATTGGGCGAATTTCAGGCGGAATAATTGGTAATACGTCTAAAATCATCCATGAAGGTTCATTACCAGAATGACGGAATGATTCAACAACTTCTAGACGTTTGATAGCTCTAGTTAGTCTTTGACCAGTTGCTGATTCTAATTCTTCACGTAATTGTTTTAGTTCTTTCTCTAAATCTATATCACTTAATAAATCACGAATGGCTTCTGCACCCATTTTCGCAGTGAATTTACCAGGATATTTATCGTAGTATTCACGATATTCACCTTCAGTTAATAATTGTTTCTTATCTAATCCAGTTGGACCTGGATCAATTACTGTATAAGAAGCAAAATAAATAACTTCTTCAAGTGAACGTGGAGACATATCAAGTAATAGTCCCATACGACTTGGGATACCTTTGAAGTACCAAATATGTGAAACAGGTGCTGCTAATTCAATGTGCCCCATTCTTTCGCGACGCACTTTTGATTTAGTTACTTCAACGCCACATCTGTCACAAACCATGCCTTTATAACGTACTCTTTTATATTTACCACAACTACATTCCCAGTCCTTAGTTGGACCGAAGATTTTTTCACAGAATAAACCATCTCTTTCAGGTTTTAACGTACGGTAGTTAATTGTTTCTGGTTTTTTCACTTCACCAAATGACCAAGAACGGATCTTTTCAGGTGAAGCAAGTCCTATTTTCATGTAATGGAAATTATTAACATCAATCAAGGAGCCTACCTCCTTCAATTTAAATTAGTTGTGCCGGTTGATTGATAATGTATATAACAAATGAAAGCGCAAATGTACCACCAAATGCGCTTTATTAATTTTTTAATCTGTTACTTGTTGTCTTTCTACTGCTGCATCTCGTGAAACACCTAAATCAACTTTCTTATCTATCATATCTTCATCTTCTAAATCACGCATTTCGATTTCGTTATCGTGTTCATCCATGACTTTAACATCAAGGCCTAAACTTTGTAACTCTTTCATTAATACGCGGAATGATTCTGGAACACCCGGTTTAGGGATGTTTTCACCTTTAACGATAGATTCGTAAGTTTTAACACGACCTACAGTATCATCAGATTTATAAGTTAAAATCTCTTGTAAAGTATAAGCAGCACCATATGCTTCAAGTGCCCATACTTCCATCTCACCGAAACGTTGTCCACCAAACTGAGCTTTACCGCCAAGTGGTTGTTGCGTTACAAGTGAATATGGTCCTGTAGAACGTGCGTGTAATTTGTCATCGACCATGTGTGCAAGTTTAAGCATATACATAACACCTACAGATACACGGTTGTCAAACGGTTCACCAGTACGGCCGTCATAAAGTACAGTTTTACCATCACGAGCCATACCTGCTTCTTCAATAGTTGACCAAACATCATCATCGTTTGCACCATCAAATACTGGGGAAGCAACATGAATACCTAAATTCTTAGCTGCCATTCCAAGATGAAGTTCTAATACTTGTCCGATGTTCATACGAGAAGGTACACCTAATGGGTTTAACATGATGTCGATTGGTGTGCCATCTGGCATGTAAGGCATATCTTCTTCAGGTAAGATACGAGAAATTACACCTTTGTTACCGTGACGACCACACATTTTATCTCCGACATGTATTTTACGTTTTTGAACGATATATACACGTACTAATTGGTTTACACCTGGAGATAATGAATCATCGCCTTCTTCTCTATTAAACACTTTAACGTCTAATACAATACCACCTGCACCATGAGGTACACGTAATGATGTATCACGAACTTCTCGTGCTTTTTCACCGAAGATTGCATGTAATAATCTTTCTTCAGCTGTTAGTTCTGTAACACCTTTAGGCGTAACTTTACCAACAAGGATATCTCCATCTTTAACTTCAGCACCTACATAAATGATACCTCTATCATCTAAGTTTTTAAGTGCATTATCAGAAACGTTTGGAATATCACGTGTGATTTCTTCAGGTCCTAATTTAGTATCACGGGCTTCTGATTCATATTCTTCAACGTGAATTGAAGTATAAACGTCATCTTTAACAAGACGTTCACTCATGATTACAGCATCCTCGTAGTTATAACCATCCCAAGTCATGAAACCAACTACAACGTTACGTCCAAGTGCCATTTCACCTAGTTCCATTGAAGGACCATCAGCTAATATTTCACCTTTAGAAACGATGTCGCCACTCGCAATAATTGGACGTTGATTGTAACAAGTACCTGAGTTACTACGTTTGAATTTAGACAATGGATAACGATCTAATTCTGTTTCAACTTCTTTACCATTTTCTTCTACAATACGTCTAATAAGAATTTCTTTAGCTTCAACATGTTCTACTCTACCTTTGTATTTAGCTACAATTGCTGCACCAGAATCACGTGCTGTTACGTGTTCCATACCTGTACCAACAAATGGTGCTTCTGGATTCATTAAAGGCACCGCTTGACGTTGCATGTTCGCACCCATAAGCGCACGGTTAGAGTCATCATTCTCAAGGAAAGGAATACATGCAGTGGCTGCAGATACAACTTGTTTAGGTGATACGTCCATGTAGTCCATACGTTCTTTAGGTTTAGTAGTGTTGTCACCACGGAAACGACAAAGAACTTCATCTTCTACGAATTTACCAGTTTCATCTAAAATAGAGTTTGCTTGTGCTACTACGTAACTGTCTTCTTCATCAGCAGTTAAATAGTCAATTCTATCTGTAACTTGATTCGTTTCGATATTAACCTTACGATAAGGTGTTTCGATAAACCCAAATTCGTTAACTCTTGCATAACTTGACAATGAGTTAATTAAACCAATGTTTGGTCCCTCTGGTGTTTCAATCGGACACATACGACCATAGTGAGAATAGTGAACGTCACGTACTTCCATACCAGCACGTTCACGAGTTAAACCGCCGGGTCCAAGTGCTGAAAGACGACGTTTATGTGTTAACTCAGCTAATGGATTTGCTTGGTCCATGAATTGAGACAATTGAGAACTACCAAAGAATTCTTTAATTGAAGCAATTACTGGACGAATATTAATAAGTTGTTGTGGTGTGATTGAATCAGTATCTTGAATTGACATACGTTCACGTACAACACGTTCCATACGTGATAAACCAATTCTAAATTGGTTTTGTAACAATTCTCCAACTGAACGCAAACGACGATTACCTAAATGGTCAATGTCATCTGTGTAACCTACACCATGTAACAAGTTAAAGAAATATGATAATGAAGAAATGATATCTGCTGGTGTAATACATTTCACTGCTTCATCAGGGAATGCATTACCGATCACTGTTGTCGTACGTTTTTCTTCATCGCCAGGGATGTATATTTTAACTGTTTGAACTTCAACTGGCTCATCTAAAACGCCACTATTTAATTCATAAACATGTATATTTGCATTAGATTCTAATACGTCGATAATTTTATCTAAATTACGACGATCTAAAACTGTGCCCTCTTCAGCAGCAATTTCACCTGTTTCAACGTCTACGATAGGCTCAGCTAAAGTTTGGTTGAACAAACGATGTTTAAGGTGTAATTTTTTATTCATTTTATAACGACCAACACTCGCTAAATCATAACGTTTTGGGTCGAAGAAACGTGAATAAAGTAAACTTTTTGCGTTTTCTACTGTAGGAGGTTCTCCCGGACGTAAACGTTCATAAATTTCAAGTAAAGCTTGATCAGTAGTTTCAGTATTATCTTTATCTAACGCGTTACGAAGGTATTCATTGTCACCAAGTAAATCTAATATTTCTTGATCTGTTGAAAAACCTAAAGCACGAACTAATACTGTAATAGGCAGTTTACGCGTTCTGTCTATTCTTACATAAGGAACATCTTTAGCATCTGTTTCATATTCTAACCATGCACCACGGTTAGGTATAACAGTTGTTCCAAAACTGATTTTACCGTTTTTATCGACTTTTTCGTTGAAATAAACGGATGGTGAACGTACAAGTTGAGATACAATTACACGTTCCGCACCATTTATTACGAAAGTACCTGTATCAGTCATTAATGGGAAGTCACCCATAAATACTTCTTGATCTTTCACTTCGCCTGTTTCTTTATTGATTAAACGAACTTTAACACGTAACGGCGCCGCATAAGTCGCATCACGGTTTTTAGATTCTTCTAAATCATACTTTGGTTCACCTAAGCGATAATCTACGAATTCTAAAGATAAATTACCTGTAAAATCATCAATTGGAGAAATGTCGCGGAACATTTCAAGTAATCCTTCTTTAAGAAACCATTCATATGATTTCGTTTGAATCTCGATTAAGTTAGGTAATTCTAAAATTTCGGAAATTCTCGCATAACTTCTACGAACACGATGTCTTCCATACTGGATAAGTTGACCTGTCAACAGATTCACCCCTCAAATATTGTGAATATAACTTTGCGTCTTACAAAATAAAGATAATAAGACAAAAAGAAAACGGAAAGTCATTAATTCCATTTTCTATTTCGTGCGACTTATTTCTAACATCCAATAAAGAGCGACGCAAAAGTACACACTTATTGAATATAATTTTTAACATTCTATTACTATATCAGAACAAAATAGCAAAATCAAGCTTTTACACTTTTTAAAATGTAATAACCCTTGCTTTTTTCTATCGTTTCTGCATTACCGAAAACGTCCTGCATTTTTTTCTTTGCAGAAGGCATTCCTTGTTTCTTCTGAATCACAACCCAAAGCTCTCCTCCACTCAACAAAACGTCGTCGCTTTGTTCAAGGATACGATGTACAACATCTTTACCAGCTCTAATAGGCGGATTAGTTAAAACAAAATCAAATGTTTCGTTTGATACAGCGTCTAAGCAATTGCTTACTTTAACTTCTGCATTGTCGATATTATTCGATTTTTTATTATCTTTTGCCAATTCTATCGCTCTTTCGTTTACATCAACAAGCGTTATTTCACTGTGTGGCAATACTTTTGCACACATTAAACCTATAGGGCCATAACCGCAACCAACATCCAATATTTTCTTTTTCGGACCGGGTGGATTTATATTCAAAAACGTCGTAACAAGTAAATCAGAACCAAAATCTATTTTCCCTTTAGAGAAAACACCATGATCTGACTGAAGAGAAATTTTAATGTCACGATAATGGTAATCGAAATTTTCGCGTTCTGACTTTACATCTGGATCATTATCATAATAATGACTCATTATGTCACCTCTTTAATACATTTAATGAGTAAAGAAAAACCCGTTATCATGATAATAACGGGTTTTTGATTTAATACAGAAATTATTTTAATTCTACAGTTGCGCCAACTTCTTCTAATTTTTCTTTTAAAGCTTCAGCGTCTTCTTTAGATAATCCTTCTTTAACAACTTTAGGAGCGTTGTCTACAACTTCTTTAGCTTCTTTTAATCCTAAACCAGTTGCTTCTTTAACTGCTTTAACAACTTTGATTTTAGAATCTCCAACTGAAGTTAATTCAACATCAAATTCAGTTTGTTCAGCTGCTGCGTCTCCACCAGCTGCGCCAGCTGCTGCTACAGGAGCTGCTGCTGTTACACCGAATTCTTCTTCAATAGCTTTAACTAAGTCATTTAATTCTAATACTGACATTTCTTTAATTGCTTCAATAATTTTTTCATTAGACATGATATATTTCCTCCGTTAATTAAGTTTATTTAATACTGAATTATTCAGCACTTTCTTCTTTTTGTTCTCCAACAGCTTTAACTGCATAAGCAAAGTTACGAACTGGAGCTTGTAATACAGATAGTAACATTGATACAAGACCGTCTTTTGATGGTAATGAACCAATAGTGTTAACTTCTTCTGCTGTTACAACTTGTCCTTCAATAATACCTGCTTTGATTTCTAAAGCTTCGTTTTCTTTTGCGAAGTCAGCAAGAATTTTTGCTGGTTCTACAACTTCTTCGTTAGAAAAAGCAACTGCGTTAGGTCCAGTTAAGAATTCTTCTAAACCTTCAATTCCAGCAGCTTCAGCAGCACGACGAACTAAAGTATTTTTGTAAACTTTATATTCGATACCTGCTTCACGTAATTGCTTACGTAATTCAGTAACTTGCGCAACTGTTAAACCACGGTAATCCACAATAATTGTTGAAACAGAATTTTTAAATTGATCAGTAATTACATCAACTTTTTGTTGTTTCACTTCAACGATTTTTGAATTAGACATCTTTACACCTCCATATTAATTATCTCGTGCTTTTATGATGAGGCATCTCAACAAAAAAGCACTTTTTACCCACGGCAAAAAGTGCTTGAAATTATACGTTCAAGTCAATTTAGGCCTCGGTAGGATAGAATTTTAAGTACTAAATATAGAACTCCTACTGTCTTAGGTTAAATATTACACATCCAAAACTATAACGCGTTTAGGACGTGAAGTCAATATATTTTTATTATAATTTAAAGCCTGCAGCGTCTACTTTGATACCAGGGCCCATTGTTGTTGTTACAGCAACAGACTTGAAGTAAGTACCTTTAGATGATGCTGGTTTAGCTTTAGTTAATGTATCTTGGATAGTTTTGAAGTTTTCAACTAATTGATTTTCATCAAATGATACTTTACCAATAGAAGCATGAACAATACCAGATTTTTCAGCGCGGTATTCTACTTTACCAGCTTTAATTTCTTCGACTGCTTTTTTAATATCCATAGTAACTGTACCAGTTTTAGGGTTTGGCATTAAACCTTTAGGTCCTAATACACGACCAAGTTTACCAACTTCACCCATCATATCAGGTGTAGCAACAATAACATCAAACTCGAACCAACCTTGGTTGATTTTGTTAATGTATTCTTCACCTACATAATCTGCTCCAGCTTCTTCTGCTTCTTTGATTTTATCACCTTTAGCGAATACTAATACACGTTGTGTTTTACCAGTTCCGTGTGGTAATACTACTGCGCCACGGATTTGTTGGTCATTTTTACGAGTATCAATACCTAAACGAAATGCAACTTCTACAGATGCATCAAAGTTTACAGTACTTGTTTCTTTTGCTAATTTCATAGCTTCTTCTACTGAGTATAATGAAGTACGATCAACTTTAGCAATTGCTTCTTGATACTTTTTACCTTTTTTAGCCATAATTGTTTTCCTCCTTTAGTGGTTTTAGCGGAATGTTACCTCCCACGTGCATTATCATTTAAGACAATGCAATAGCAGACAGCGATATAGCCGCCTGCTTAAACTTTAAAATTTCAATTATTCTACGACAATACCCATGCTACGTGCAGTACCTTCAACGATACGCATAGCTGCTTCTTCAGATGCTGCGTTTAAGTCAGGCATTTTAGAGTTAGCGATTTCACGTACTTGATCTTGAGTTACTGTAGCAACTTTAGTTTTATTAGGTTCACCTGAACCTTTTTCTACTTTAGCTGCTTTTTTAAGTAATACTGCTGCAGGTGGTGTCTTAGTGATGAAAGTAAATGAACGATCTTCAAATACTGTAATTTCAACTGGAATGATTAAACCTGCTTGCTCTTGTGTACGAGCGTTGAATTCTTTACAGAATCCCATAATATTCACACCGGCTTGACCTAATGCAGGACCAACTGGTGGTGCTGGGTTTGCTTTACCTGCAGGAATTTGCAATTTAACTACTTTAACTACTTTTTTAGCCACGATGTGCACCTCCTTGATATCGTGATGTGGTCATGGGGTAATGATATTTTACCCTCCCACTCTTCATTTCGTAATGAAATGGTTGCGCATAGTCCGAGCGCGACCTTTAAATAATAACATCGAAATCATTAAAATTCAAGTGTTTTTTTACAACTTTTCGATTTGATCGAATTCTACTTCAACAGGTGTTTCTCTGCCAAACATGTCAACAAGCACTGTCAGTTTATATTTCTCAACATCTATTTCTTTAATTTCACCGACTTGATTACTAAATGGTCCACTCGTTACTCGAACTTGTTCGCCTAATTCTACTTCAACGTCTACTGTTTTTTCAGACATACCCATTTGTTTTAAAATGAATTTCGCTTCATCTGGTAATAATGGGTTAGGTTTAGAACCTGCACCAGCAGATCCAACAAAACCTGTTACACCTGGTGTATTTCTTACAATATACCAAGACTCATCTGTCATAATTAGTTCTACTAGTACATAACCAGGGAACGTCTTCTTAATTTGTGTCTTAGCTTTACCATCTTTAATAGATGTTTCTTCCTCTTCAGGTATTACTACTCTAAAGATTTGTTCTTGCATATTCATTGTTTCGACACGTTTTTCAAGGTTTGTTTTTACTTTGTTTTCATAACCTGAATATGTGTGCACTGCGTACCATCGTTTAGCACCTGTATCTTCTGACATTTTGCCACTCCTTACTATTTAGTCAAATTGATTAACTCTGTTATACCTAAATCTAATGCATAGAAAAAGATTAAGAAAAAGATTACTGTGAACACTACAATCGTTGTATATTTAACAAGTTCTTTGCTTGTGGGCCAACTTGTCTTCTGCATTTCTGATTTTACGCCTTGAAAGAAATTTTCTTTTTTAGCCATTGATTTTCCTCCTTCTATATGGATTCTTTATGCAATGTATGCGTATTACAAGTTTTACAAAACTTTTTTAGCTCTAATCGGTTATCTGTTTCTTTTTTAGGGACTGTATAATTTCTAGCTCCGCATTTTTCGCAATTTAAAGGGACTTTTCTCATATTCTCACCTTATTCATTCTAATCCTAGATTAATATACAAAACAAAACACCTAATTGTCAAACAGTGCGGAAGTGATTTCTTCCTTATTTAACTTCGTTTTTATTCGATACTGTGCATTGTATATATGTTTTATAGGTACATTAAGTTCATTTGATATTTCTTTTTTAGTTTTTCCATGCAAAGTATATTTTACTACGTTTACTTCAAAATTGTTTAGTTTATTTTGTTTTAACAAGTTAGATAAAAAATTTTCTATGAATATATAATCTTCAATCGTTTGTTCTTTACTTTCACAAATTAAATTGCCTAAACAACAATCTTCATCTTGTTGATGACCGTCAAGCCTGTATGGCGTTGCATTCAATCGATATTTTTCACTTTTAAGTTTACGAATATAATCGATTTTAGCATTCTTAATGATGACATTTGCACAATGAGAGAACGATTGTTTCTTTCGGACATCAAAAGTAAGTGCTTGTTTATACAAATTATACCTGATCGTTTGAGCAATATCTTCTCGCTCTTCATGAGATATATTTAACACGTTAATTCTCTTTTTAATATCTTGTTCGAATAACTTTAACAATTGATTAAATAATTCAACCTTACCTTCTTGTATAGATTGGATCCAATTAAGCATTTGCTTTTCTGTAGTTATGTCGTTCATGGTGTTCAGTCCTTACAATAAGTATTGAACACATTTTACAGAGCCATTCATGCTTAAATCAAACTGCTAAAATTAATATTTATTTGTTATTTCGTCTCCATTTTTCAAATTGTTGCAACACTTCATTTGATAAGTTCAACCTATTTCTTGGGGTCTTCGTTTCTATTTCTGATAAGTGTTTCGTAACAATAGATTCTTGGCTTGCTATCGTCGACCACATTTCCCTGGAAGAAATTCTAAATGCGCCAGAACCAAAAATAGCATGCTGTTCACTCATATCACTTGTCACAACTGTAATGTGCGTAATATGTTTTCGATACAGTTCATAAGTTAATTTCTCAATATAACTATCCGCTGTTTCTTTACCTTTAGTATAAACAACTTTTACACCATGTTTTATTTCAATTGACTCTGTACCTTCAACACCATAAGCATCAAAAACAACAATCATTTCCCCGTCATGTTGCGTATTATAATTTATAAGTGTGATTAACAGTTTATCTCTTGCTTCTTCTAAAGATACTTGAGCAATAGATGATAATTCTTTAGACTGTCCTATTAAATTATAGCCATCTATAATCAAATAAATATCTTTCATTATGATTTGCCTATAGGATTTCTTTTTCGGTAAACTTCATACATCAATAAACTCGCTGCTACTGATGCGTTAAGACTATTAACATGACCTACCATTGGCAATTTAATATAAAAATCACACTTATCTTTAACTAAACGACTCATTCCTTCGCCTTCGCTTCCAATCACAATAACAAGTGGCATACTTGCATCCATTTGTCGGTAATCCGTTGCGTTAGTAGCATCCGTTCCCGCAATCCAATAGCCTACTTCTTGCAAGCGTTCCATCGTAGACGGTAAATTCGTTACGCGTATAACAGGTACGTGTTCAATCGCGCCTGTAGATGCTTTTGCGACAGTTGCATTCAATTGTACGGATCTTCTTTTAGGAATAATGATGCCATCTATTCCGATAGCGTCAGCAGTTCTCATAATAGAACCTAAATTATGTGGATCTTCTAAACCATCTAACATTAAAAGACACGGCTCGTGGTCGATATCTTTTGTTTCAGAAATAAAATCTTCTAACTCTTTATACGGATATGGTGCTATTTGTGCTGCTATACCTTGATGCGGTACATCTGTTAAATAGTCAATTTTGGATTTTGGGACAGTTTGTACAACAATTTTTTCAGATTTTGCAAGTTTTAAAATTTCACCAATTTGTTTTTTATTGATGCCCTCTTGTATGAGTACTTTATTAATTGTATGTCCTGAAGTAATGGCTTCTTTCACTGCATGCCTACCAACAATTATAGATTCATCCATTCGCATTCACCCTTTCTTCTGTAATATCTATCATTTTATTTATTAACAATTCTAATCTATCTATATCTTCTGTTAAATATAAATAGCCAATAACCGCTTCTATCGCTGAACTTTTTCTATATGTTTGAATATCGGTATTTTTAGCTTTAGTATAACTTTTCGCATTTCGTCCACGTTTAATAATTTCTAATTCCTCTTCAACAAAAAATGATGCTTCCATCAATATATTCAACGCATATGCTTGACCTTTTGCTGAAACATATTGCTTAGATAATTGGTGTAAACGATTTGGTTTACCTTTAATTTTAATAATGATGTGTTTTCTTACGTAAGTATCTAAAATAGAATCGCCCATATATGCGAGTGATAAAGGATTCAACATTTTAACTTCTAATTTATCCACGTTTAAATCTCACGCCTTGAGCTGTGTCTTCAAGAATGATATTTTGCGCTTTCAACATATCTCTAATTTCATCGGCACGTTGAAAGTCTTTTGATTTTCTCGCTTCATTACGCTCATTGATTAATTTTTCAATATCTTCGTCCAATAATTCATTATGATCGTTTCCTACTAAAGGCACACCAAGTACATCACTGAAAATTTGATATACTTCTTTAAAATGGTTAATAGTACGAACAGATGTCGTATTTTCTAATAAGTATTTATTAGCTAATTTGTTTAAGTCGTACCATGCCGTCATAGCATTAGCTGTGTTAAAATCATCGTCCATATATGTTTCAAAATCTTTCAACGCTTGATCAACGCCATCCATGTATTGATTCGTTTCGTCTTCTTCACGTAAGGCAAAAGTCGCTCTTTCCTCTAAAGATTTATAACTATTACGAATTCTTTCTAACCCTTTTTTAGCGGCTTGCACTAAATCTAAATCATAATTAATAGGATTTCTATAATGTGCGCCAACCATAAAGAATCTCAATACGTCCGGATCGATTTCTTTAATGATGTCATGAACTAATATGAAGTTTCCTAATGATTTACTCATTTTTTCATTGTTGATATTAACAAATCCGTTATGCATCCAATAGTTCGCAAAAGTTTTATCATTATGCGCTTCTGATTGTGCTATTTCGTTTTCATGGTGTGGGAATTGTAAATCTGTTCCACCGGCATGTATATCAATTGTATCACCTAAATGTATTTGAGCCATGACTGAACATTCTATATGCCATCCTGGACGTCCTTCTCCCCATGGGCTATCCCATTTGATTTCTCCAGGTTTCGCCTGTTTCCATAATGCAAAATCTAAGTCGTCTTCTTTTTGTTCGCCAGATTCGATTCTTGCGCCAACTTTTAAATCGTTAATAGATTGATGACTTAATTTACCATACCCATCAAAGCGACGCGTACGATAATATACATCTCCACCACTTTCGTATGCATATCCTTTTTCGACAAGCACATTTATAAAAGCAATAATATCGTCCATATGATCCATAACTCTTGGGTTAGACGTACCACGTTTACAATTTAATGCGCCAGTATCTTCATAGAAAGCTTGTATAAATCGGTCAGCAATTTCTGGTACCGTTTCACCTAATTCGTTAGCTGTTCTAATCAATTTATCGTCTACATCTGTGAAGTTAGATACATATTGTACGTCGTATCCTCTATATTCTAAATAGCGTCTTACAACATCAAATGCTACAGTTGATCTTGCATTCCCTATATGAATATAGTTATATACTGTTGGACCACAAACGTACATTTTTACTTTTCCTTCTTCAATAGGAATAAATTCTTCTTTTTTTCTTGTTAACGTATTATATAACGTAATCATCAACAATCTCTCCATTCTTCGTCTTTTCAAGTTGGCGTTCTAATTCTTTTAATTGTTCATAAATAGGGTCTGGTAAATTTGTGTGGTTAAAGTTTTTACCAACTTTTAATCCATCTTGTTTAACAATTCTGCCCGGAATACCTACTACTGTAGAAAAGTCAGGTACATCATTTAAGACAACAGAATTTGCACCGATATTTACATTACTTCCAACTTCTATATTTCCTAGCACTTTCGCGCCAGCAGCTATTAATACATTATCACCGATATCTGGGTGTCTTTTTCCACGTTCTTTGCCTGTACCGCCAAGCGTAACACCTTGATAAATTGTGACATTATTGCCAATTCGGCATGTTTCACCAATTACAATGCCCATACCATGGTCAATAAAAAGTCTTTTACCTATTGTTGCACCGGGGTGTATTTCAACACCTGTAAAGAAACGTGAGACTTGTGAAATCGTTCTTGCGATAAAATACATTTTTCTCTTGAAAAACCAATTTGCTATTAAATAACTCCAAATTGCATGCAATCCTGAGTAAGTCATAACGACTTCAAATGAAGACCTTGCCGCTGGGTCTTGTTCAAAAACCATTTGAATATCATCTTTGACTCTTTTAAACATTTAAATCCCCCCTCAGATTATAAAAAGGCACCTCTAACAAAAATTGCTAGAGGTGCCTTTTGCACGGTTCCACTCTTTTTAGCACAAAAATATGCTCACTCGTTAATCTATTAAAATTTGTCATTCTATAAAGGTGCATTCACTTTTATAATGTGGCACATTTTCACCAACCATGTACTCTCTACTTTCACATCAACAAAGTTACTTGTCCTTTAATTCAGTTTTATAATAGTGTCTTGAGCTATAAAAATCAAACGAAACGTTTTAATCTTTTTAGTACTTTGTCTCTACCTAGTAAAGCTATTGTGTTAGGTAGTTCTGGACCATGTGTTTGTCCTGAAACAGCAACACGTATAGGCATGAATAATTGTTTACCTTTAATACCCGTTTCTTTTTGTACAGCTTTGATTGATTTTTTGATTTCTGCTGGTTCAAATGGTTCTAAAGTTTCAAGTTGTTTTGAAAGTTCAGCCATTACAGTTGGAACTTGTTCGCCATCTAATACTTCTTGTGCTTCTTCACTGAATTCTAAATCTTCTCTGAAGAATAACTCTGATAACGGAACAATTTCACCTGCATAACTCATTTGTTGTTGATATAAACCAACTAAATCTCTTGCCCAAGATAATTCCGCTTCTGATGGACTTTCTGATAACAAACCAGCTTTGATAAGATGTGGAATAGTCATTTCAAATACAGTTTCAGAATCTTTTTCTTTCATGTATTGATTATTGATCCATTCTAATTTTTTCTTATCGAAAAATGCTGGTGATTTAGAAAGACGTTTTTCGTCGAATATTTTGACGAATTCATCATGAGAGAATATTTCTTCTTCACCTTCTGGAGACCATCCTAATAAAGCAATAAAGTTGAAAATGGCTTCAGGTAAATAACCTAAATCTTTATATTGTTCAATAAACTGTAAAATTTGGCCATCACGTTTACTTAATTTTTTACGTTCTTCATTTACGATTAAAGTCATATGTCCAAATCGTGGTGGTTCATATCCTAAAGCTTCATAAATCATAAGTTGTTTAGGTGTATTTGAAATATGATCGTCACCACGAATAACGTGAGAGATTTCCATAAAGTGGTCATCAATTGCTACAGCAAAGTTATAAGTTGGGATGCCGTCTTTTTTAACAATTACCCAGTCGCCGATACCGTTAGATTCAAAAGCTACTTCGCCTTTAACCATATCGTCAAATTTATATATTGTATCTTGAGGCACTCTGATACGAATACTAGGTTGTCTACCTTCAGCTTCAAATGCTTCTTGTTCTTCTTTAGTTAAGTTAGCATGTTTACCACCATAACGTGGCATTTCGCCTCTTGCGATTTGCTGTTCTCTTTCAGCTTCCAATTCTTCTGAAGTCATATAACATTTATATGCTTTATCTTCAGCTAATAATTGTTCAATAAGTGGTTGATAAATATGACCACGTTCTGATTGACGATATGGACCGTATCCTCCATCTTTATCAACGGATTCGTCCCAACCTAAACCTAACCATTCAAGGTTTGAAAATTGAGATAACTCTCCATCTTCTAAGTTTCTGGCTATATCTGTATCTTCAATACGTATAACAAAGTCCCCGTCATTATGTTTAGCAAATAGATAATTAAATAATGCGGTTCTTGCGTTACCGATGTGTAAGTAACCAGTCGGACTTGGCGCGTATCTTACTCTTACTTTGTTACTCATCGTCTCACTCCTGTTTTATTCTTTACTTGTTAATAATACCACAGCTTGTGCTTGTATGCCTTCTTCTCTTCCTAGAAATCCTAATTTTTCATTAGTTGTTGCTTTCACATTAACATCTTCAATTGATACGTTAAAGATAGAGGCAATAGCTGATCTCATTTTATCAATATGTGGTCTAAATTTTGGTTGCTCAGCAATAATTGTAGCATCTACATTGCCTAGTTGATAACCTTTATTTAAAACTTGTTTATATGCTTCTGCTAATAACAATTTAGAATCAGCATCTTTAAACGCTTCATCTGTATCAGGGAAAAGCTTGCCAATATCTCCTAGACTTGCTGCTCCTAAAATAGCATCTGTAATAGCGTGTAATAATACATCAGCATCACTATGCCCTTTCAAGCCTTTTGAATGTTCAATTTCAATGCCACCAATAATAAGTGGTCTCGCTTCATCAAATGCATGAACGTCATATCCATAACCAATTCTAAACATTATCATTACCTCGTCTTTCTAATATGGAGTCAGCTATTACTAAATCCTCGTTAGTTGTAATTTTTATGTTGTCATATTCACCATCAGCAACACGTACTTTATATCCTGCTCTTTCTACTAATGATGCATCGTCCGTTCCTACAAATTGCTCTTGTTCAGCCAATTGGTAAGATTTTAATATCACATCTCTTTTAAAAGATTGAGGTGTTTGAACTTGCCACATTGTCGTACGATCATATGTTTCTTCAACGATACCATCGACGACTTTTTTGATTGTATCTTTAGCCTGAACTGCCAAAATTACAGCATCATGTTCTAATGTTTCTTTATATAGTTGGTTCACACACGCTTTTGTTACAAAAGGTCTAGCGCCGTCATGGACCATTACAACTTCAGTATTTACTAATACTTTTAAAACTTCATAAATACTATGTTGTCGTTCTTTACCACCTGGAATTACACCAACTACTTTATCAAAATCTTTCAAGTGGTTCTCCATTATACCAACCTCATCTGGATGGGCAGCTATGAATATTTGTTCACACTCTTCGATATTTTGAAAAATTGAAACAGTTCTGCGAATAATTGTCTCACCATCAATTTCTAAAAATAATTTATTTATCTCTTTACCCATTCTTTTGCCTTGACCAGCGGCGGGTATAACCATTGTAAAACCCAAATTAAGACACCTTCTTCGCAAAAATAATTCTGCCTGATGAAGTTTGTAATAAACTCATTACTTCAACAGGAATAGATTGGCCGATGTATTCCTTACCTCTTTCGATAACAACCATCGTACCATCATCTAAATATCCAACGCCTTGTCCATCTTCTTTACCTATTTTCGTTATTAATAAATCAAAAATATCACCTTGATGAACAATAGGTTTAATAGCTTCGGATAAATCATTGACGTTTAAAACTTTTATACCTTGTACTGAACAAACTTTATTTAAATTATAATCTGTTGTAATGATACTAGCATTATATTTTTTAGCTAAATTGATTAACAATGCATCTACATCTTTGTGTGTAGAGTTTGGTTCAATAATCGTAATTGGAAAGTCTGTGTTCTTTAATGAATTCAACATATCCAATCCTCTTTGACCTTTATCACGTTTAACACTATCTTTAGCATCAGCAATCACTTGCAACTCTTCGATTACACCTTGAGGTACCAAAATTTCTCCATCTAAAAATTGGCATTTCACGACATCCAAAATCCTACCATCTATTATAGCGCTTGTATCTAGTAATTTGGCATATCTTGCAGTCGTTTGTCTCGTTAAAGAGTTTGAAATGTTTTCTGGAAACAATCTCAATATTTCTTCACGCTTTTGCAGTCCGATTTGAAACCCTAAATAACATAAGAAAGCAGCAATAATAATGGGTAATATATGTTTCAAAACGGGAGCGCCAATCATTTCTAATATAAACGAAACCATAACCGCAATCATTAATCCAATCATGACACCAATTGTTGCAAAAAATATTTCAAGGATACTACGCTTTAATAAATACTTCTCTCCCTGATCCGCAATATCTACAACTTTGTTTATTAAAAAGCCAAACAAAAGGAAGATAACAACTACTCCGATTAATCCATCTATATATGGATTCGAAAGCATTTCTGTCGGTTGGATGCTAAACGCATTTATCAGCTCAGGAATTATCATGATACCTAGCGAAGAACCTATGACTAGGTAACACAATATAATTAGTCCTTTTAAAATTTTCATACGCTAACCTCCTAATGGTTAATTAAGCATTAAAAGCTATTTTCAATGCTTCTCTTGTAGTAGACACACCGATAACTTCTGTACCTTCCGGAAACTCTAAACCTTTAATATTGTTTTTAGGAATTATAATACGCTTAAATCCTAATTTAGCCGCTTCTTGAACACGTTGATCCACTCTTGCGACTCTTCTTACTTCACCAGTTAAGCCAACTTCACCTACAAAGCAGTCATCGCCTCTTGTCGGTTTGTCTTGGAAACTTGATGCTATTGCTATTATAATACTTAAGTCAACAGCAGGCTCGCTTAATTTTACACCACCTGCTATTTTGATGTATGCATCTTGTTGTTGCAATAAAAAGTTCTCTTTCTTCTCTAAAACAGCCATCAATAAACTTAGTCTATTATGGTCAATTCCAGTTGCCATTCTTCTAGGATTGTGAAAAGTCGTTGGTGTCACTAAAGCTTGCACCTCTACTAATATCGGTCTTGTACCTTCCATTGTAGCGACAATAGTTGACCCAGAAACATGTTTCGTCCGCTCCTCTAAGAACATTTCAGAAGGGTTTTTCACTTCGTTTAAACCCGTTTGTTTCATTTCGAAAATACCCATTTCATTTGTAGAACCAAAACGGTTTTTCACAGCTCTTAAAATTCTATATGCATGATGCGTATCGCCTTCGAAATATAATACAGTATCAACCATATGCTCTAATAATCTTGGGCCTGCTATTTGACCATCTTTCGTAACATGCCCAACAATGAAAGTAGCAATATCCATTTGTTTAGCAATATGCATTAAATTTTGAGTACATTCTCTAACTTGGGAAACAGAACCTGGTGCAGAAGTAACTTCAGGATGAAAAATAGTTTGAATAGAATCTATAACTAATACATCTGGTTTTATCTTTTGAACCATACTATGTATAATTTCTAAATTCGTTTCTGCATATACATTTAATTCACCAGAATCTTCTACTAATCTTTCTGCTCTAAGTTTAGTTTGACTAACTGATTCTTCACCTGATACATATAATACATTCTTCTTTTGAGATAAAGCGGCACAAATTTGTAGTAATAACGTTGATTTCCCGATACCAGGATCCCCACCAATTAATACAAGTGAACCTTTTACGATTCCGCCACCTAATACTCTATTAAACTCATTTATTTTTGTTTTTATTCTCGGTGTATCTTCTTCTTTAACATCTTTTAATTTTTCAATTTTTGGAGCAGGAACATCGGATTTAAAAGTGTTTTTCGGACCTTTTGTTTCTTTTTGTTCAATGGATTCTTCCATCTGATTCCATGCACCACAATTCGGACATTTCCCCATCCATTTCGGAGATTGATGCCCACAGGCTAAACATTCAAATATTACTTTCTTTTTTGCCATTCATGTTACCTCCGTGTTAATTGACTAGTTATATTTTAAACTTGACTGACTGTAAAAACAAATTTATCTACTTTTAAATCATAATTAAAGTCCACAAACCTTCTTGATAAAGGTCTGTGGACTTATTAGATTCATTTAATTAAATTTTAAACTTTTGACTCTTCTTGTTTTGATTCATCTTCTTTATGGTCAGATAAATCAAATTTAAATTCGTCATCTCTGTAATCAACTATTACGTTTTTACCAACTAATTCTTGGCCAGACAAGATTAATTCACTCAAGTTATCTTCAACATTTTTTTGAATTGCACGCGTTAATGGTCTTGCACCATATTCAGGATCAAATCCTTCGTCTGCAATTTTTTCTTGAGCTGAGTCAGAAAGCGTAATGTGAATACCTTGTTCTGATAAACGTGCAGTCAATTCACCTGCCATCTTAGCAACAATTTCTTTAAGATGTGATTTTTCTAATTTGTGGAATACGATAATATCGTCTACACGGTTTAAGAATTCAGGTTTAAATTGTTGTTTCAATTCATCCATCATTGTTTTTCTAATTGTTTCGTAATCAGGACCACTTTCTTTTGCTCCAAATCCAACAAATTTAGCATTTTGAAGTTCTTGAGCACCGACGTTAGAAGTCATGATAATAACTGTGTTTCTGAAATCTACTTTACGACCTTTAGAATCTGTTAAATGACCATCATCTAAAACTTGTAATAAGATGTTAAATACATCTGGATGCGCTTTTTCGATTTCATCGAATAATATTACTGAGTAAGGTTTACGTCTTACATTTTCAGTTAATTGTCCACCATCATCATGTCCAACATAACCTGGAGGAGAACCTACTAATCGACTGACAGAGTGTTTTTCCATAAATTCACTCATGTCGACTCTGATCATTGCATCTTCTTCACCAAACATTGCATCAGCTAATGTACGAGCAAGTTCTGTTTTACCTACACCTGTTGGACCTAGGAAGATAAAGCTACCAATTGGTCTTTTAGGATCTTTCAATCCGGCTCTCGCACGTCTCACTGCTTTAGATATAGATTCTACTGCATCATTTTGACCGATAACGCGGTTATGAAGAATAGATTCTAAGTTTAATAATCTATCTGATTCAGTTTCATTTAATTTCGTAATAGGAATACCTGTCCAATTAGCTACTACAACAGCAATATCTTCTGCTGTCACACAAGTGTTTTTCTCACCTTGAGCTTTTTTCCACTCATTTTTAGTATCTTCTAATTGTTGTTCAAGTTTCGTTTGTTTATCTCTTAAGTTTGCTGCATTTTCAAATTCTTGAGAATGCACTGCAGCATCTTTTTCTTTTTTAACTGTTTCTAACTCTGATTCTAATTCTTTTAAACTAGGTGGTGTTGTATAATTTCTAAGTCTAACTTTAGAACTTGCTTCGTCAATTAAGTCAATTGCTTTATCAGGTAAGAAACGGTCAGAAATATAACGGTCACTCATATTTACAGATGCTTCAATTGCTTCATCTGAAATATTGATACGATGATGCGCTTCATAACGATCTCTTAAACCTTTTAAGATTAAGATAGAATCTTCAGTAGTAGGTTCATCCACTTTTACCGGTTGGAAACGTCTTTCTAAAGCTGCATCTTTTTCGATATATTTACGGTACTCATCTAGAGTAGTTGCACCGATACATTGTAATTCTCCTCGTGCTAAAGCAGGTTTTAAAATGTTAGATGCATCAATTGCACCTTCTGCTCCACCTGCACCAATTAAAGTGTGTAACTCATCAATGAACAGTACAATGTTGCCAGCTTGATGAATTTCTTCCATTACTTTTTTCAATCTTTCTTCAAATTCACCACGATATTTCGTACCTGCTACAACTGTACCCATATCTAATGACATAACACGTTTACCTTTTAAAGTTTCAGGAACTTCATTTTGTACAATTGCTTGTGCTAAACCTTCTACGATTGCCGTTTTACCGACACCAGGTTCACCAATTAAAACTGGGTTGTTTTTAGTTCTTCTACTTAATACTTCAATCACTCTTGTAATTTCATCTGAACGACCAATTACTGGGTCTAACGTACCGTCTTGAGCAATTACAGTTAAGTCTCTTGCTAAACCGTCTAAAGTTGGTGTAGCTTGATTTTTTGTCGTTTGAGCATTTTTAGAACCTTGCTCTGGACTTCCTAGAGATTTCACAACTTGTGCTCTAGCTTTAGTAATATTTAAATCTAAGTTTGCAAATACACGAGCAGCAACGCCTTCGTTTTCACGAATAAGTCCTAAAAGTAAGTGCTCTGTACCAACAAACGTATGGTTTAGTTTTCTTGCTTCGTCCATAGAAAGTTCGATAACTTTTTTAGCTCTAGGTGTATAATGAATTGCGCCAACTTGTTCTTGACCTTGACCAATTAAGTTTTCAACTTCTTTAGTTACTTTTTCTTCTGTTATTCCAAAAGCGTCTAGTACTTTAGCTGCTATACCTTCTGGCTCTTTCATTAAACCTAATAACAGATGTTCTGTTCCTATATTTGAATGATTCAATCTCATTGCTTCTTCTTGTGCATGTGCTAATACGCGTTGTGCACGTTCTGTTAATCTACCAAATAGCATAAACTAACCTCCTATTTATTTATATGTGTTCTCTTAAAAATGTAGCTCGTTTTTCATCTACAGAACTTTCAGAGTCTTCATCTTCAAAGAATGGTGTCTGTATTGTAACCATTAAATGATCAAAATTAAAGTTTTCTCTCTCCAAATGACCTAAATCAATGCCGAGCTTCATTTCACTTAATCTAAGTGAAGCTTCTTCGACAGAAATTAATTGTGCTGATTTGAGTATGCCTTTTGCACGATGAACTCTATCTTTCGTTTCCATATGATTGAATCGATTAAGTCTATTTCGAATTTGTTCTTCTTCGTTAATTATCTGTTCTACAATTTGAGTCAAATCTTCTATAATCTCTTGTTCATTTTTACCAAGTGTTAACTGGTTAGAGATTTGATATACATGACCTAATGCACCAGTTCCTTCACCATATATACCCCTAATTGTATAACCAAATCGATTAATAGCTTGTCCAATTCGTTTCATACGCTTCATAATACTTAGTCCAGGTAAATGCAACATGACGCTTGCTCTTAAACCAGTACCAATATTAGTTGGACACGTTGTTAAAAATCCATGCTGTTCATCATATGAAATCGTCAAATGTTTATCCAGTTCATCATCTAATTTCGATGCTGTTTCGTAAAGCTCATTTAAAACTAGATTATTACCCATCACTTGAATTCTCACATGGTCTTCTTCATTTATCATGACACTTGTTGATTCTGTATCATTTAATAATACTGCCCCAGATAGTTGTTTAATTAACGCTGGACTAATTAAATGCTTAAAGACCAATTGATTTTTCTCAAGTTCAGTTAAATCTGATAAACGTACGAGCTTTAAATCTGATAAGGCATTGCTCACTTTATCTATTACCCTATTTCCTGCTTCGTCATCTTCATATTTGAGCGGATGAACTTCATCTTGAAGGTTTCGTGCAAGTCTTATTCTAGAACTCATAACGATTGGCGTATCTTCTTTTCCTTTCATCCAATCGCTAACATGTTCATTAATATGTTCTTCCATTTACTTGACCTCGCCTTCTGCTTTCAAAGCCTTAATTTCATCTCTCACAACTGCAGCATCTTCAAATGCCTGTTCATCAATTAAACCTTGTAGAATTTTTTCTTTCTCAGCAATTTGTTGTTTGAGTTGAATTTTACTTCTAGATGATACAGGTATTTTACCTGTATGTTCACCACTACCTGCTTGAACTCTTCTAATAATTTGTGGTACATCATCTTTAAAAGTTTCATAGCAATCGTGACAACCAAATTTACCAACTTTAGCGATATCAGTTAATGTCATACCACAAGTAGGACAATGCTTCTCTTCCTGAGGCTGAACTTGCTTAAAATTCATTCCGTGTTTACCTACAAGATATTGTAAAAATTGATTAACTACAAATTCCTGATCTAAATTTTGATCATTCATTTGGTCATCTTGGAAGTAAAAATGCTCAGAAGCACAATTTTTACATATCCATTGTTCTGTTTTATGCTTTTTACCAGTCGATGTTAATTGAATTGTTGCTTCTTCTTTACCACAAATTTCACAAAGCATATTGTCACTCCTTTTTAAGTATAATGTATGACTGCAAGTATTCTTTTCAATATATTTGCTCGAATAATATCTCTATATGGAATATCTATTTGTAATGTATCCCTATGAATACTCTGTATAATCATTTTTTTCTCTCTATCCGTAATCAATCCATTTTCAAACAAACCGTCAACGATTCTAAATGCATTTGCTTGAGAAATTTGATCTCCAGTCAAATCAATTAAGTGTCTAATAAATTCTGATTGACTATTCGTTTCAACTTTAGAAATACGAATATAACCTCCGCCACCTCTTTTGCTTTCAATCGCATAACCATGTTCATTTGTAAATCTTGTTTTAATAACATAGTTCAATTGCGAAGGTACACAATCAAACTTCTCAGCAATATGCGCACGCTTAATTTCAACGACATCACCTTGAGCCTCAGCTAATAACTGCTTTAAATATTGCTCAATGATATCAGACATGTTGTGCATTAATCATCACCTCTTTTGACCTTCTTTGACTATATTATATGTTCTGTAGTTTATTATTTCAATTAATTTGTTTATCAAAAAAATTCAAGTTTTTTATACCGCTTCCATCGAAAATAAGTTATGATATTTATAGGTTATTTAAAGAGAGAACGACTAGGGGAAGGTGTGTGTACTATGCATATTATTATCGGCATTATCGGTATCTTAGTATTCCTGTTTTTAGCATGGTTAGTAAGTTCTGATAAGATGCGTGTGAGATGGCAATACATAGGAATAATGATTGTAATTCAATTTCTATTTGCTTTCTTATTGTTAAAAACAACTGGAGGCTTAACTGTAATAGGTGGTATTTCAAACGGCTTTAGTTACATTATTGCCAAAGCAATGGAAGGAATTAACTTTGTATTTGCTGGCATGGCAAATATCGATCCTAAAACAGACAAACCGGCTTCTGTATATTTCTTAAATGTATTGATGCCAATCGTATTTGTTTCAGCTTTAATCGGTATCTTACAATATATTAAAGTTTTACCACTTATCATTAAATATTTAGGATTAGTTATTTCTAAAGTAAATGGTATGGGAAAATTAGAATCATATAATGCAGTTGCATCTGCTATCTTAGGACAATCTGAAGTATTTATTTCAATTAAGAAACAACTTCCTTTGATTCCTAAGCATCGAATGTATACATTATCTGCATCTGCAATGTCTACTGTTTCAGCATCTATTATCGGTGCCTACTTCACAATGGTAGAACCAAGATATGTTGTTACAGCAATTGTATTAAATTTATTCGGCGGTTTCATAATGGCTTCTATTATTAATCCTTATACTGTAGATCCTAAAGAAGATGATATTATGATTCAAGAAACTGAAGAAAAACAATCATTCTTCCAAGTGTTAGGTGAATATATTTTAGACGGATTTAAAGTAGCTGTAATCGTTGCTGCGATGTTAATTGGTTATGTTGCATTAATCGGGTTATTAAACGGTGTAACTTCTAATATCTTTTCATTCGTATCTGGCGGTTCAGTATCTTGGGACTTCCAAACATTAATTGGATTTATCTTTGCACCATTTGCATTTATTGCGGGTATTCCATGGTCAGATGCTGTTCAATCAGGTAGTATTATGGCAACTAAAGTTTTATCTAATGAATTTGTAGCTATGGGAATATTACCTGATGCGCATATTTCTGAAAGAGCTAATGGTATTATTTCAGTATTCTTAGTATCATTTGCAAACTTCGGATCGATTGGTATCATTGCTGGAGCTGTAAAATCCTTAAATGATAAACAAGGTGATAACGTTGCACAATTCGGTTTAAAACTTTTATATGGTGCTACACTCGTATCATTCTTATCAGCAACAATCGCAGGTTTCTTCTTATAATTTAAATTAAACAAGAGTCTGGGACATTAACATCCCAGATTAACTTAAAAGAGCGTAAATTCTTTAAAAAATAAGAATTTACGCTCTTTTTACTATAATTTTTAATTTTGGTAGCTCTTAGAGCTACCATTTTTCTTATGTTTGTTGCCATTAAGGCAATCCCTAATTCACGTTTCACTTTTGTTTTCCCTCTAAGAGAAACTCGAGTGAAACCCAAAATAGCCTTCAAATATCCAAAAACTGGCTCTACATCAATCTTTCTTTGTTTGTAGATTTTTTCAGTTTCAGGTTTTGAAAGCAACTTTTGTGTCATATGTTTAAAGTA
Source organism: Mammaliicoccus sp. Marseille-Q6498 (assembly GCF_946151045.1). NCBI lineage: Bacteria > Bacillati > Bacillota > Bacilli > Caryophanales > Staphylococcaceae > Mammaliicoccus > Mammaliicoccus sp. Marseille-Q6498. Next base: position 1,405,645 of record NZ_OX267714.1, read on the forward strand.
TTCCCACACATTGTTTTTCATTATTCTTTTATTTGTACTCTGGTATGCATTTTTTCTACATAAATCAAATAGTTCACAGTTATTACAATTATCACTTTCATATAACTTGAAATCTCGTTTATATTTATACTTATCGATTCGATAAGTGTATCGTTTGAATGGCAATCTGCGATTGCTTGGACATATGATTTCATCTCTAAGTTCATCATACTTCCAATTTTGTGTGTTATATATGTTTTCTTTATATTTCTTGGTTTGCTCTTTTAAGTACATACTATAAGTTACCAACGGTGTTCTGTTAAATTCATCTAGAATCGTTTTATAATTTTCCTCACTGCCGTAGCCAGCATCTGCGACAATATAGTTTGGTAGATTAAAATAGTTATTTCTAATATTATTTAAAAATGGTGTAAGTGTTCTAGTATCAGTTGGATTAGGAAATATGTCATAAGATAAAACAAATTGTGAATTTGTTGCGATTTGTAAATTGTATCCTGGTTTTAATTGTCCGTTCATCATGTGGTCATCTTTCATTCTCATAAAAGTTGCATCATGATCTGTTTTAGAATAGCTATTTCTTTCACCTAATATATCCAATTGTTTTTTATACTTTATTTGCCTATCGATATTTTCACTTAACAATTTTTTAGTCTTTTTTATTTCCGTTCTTTTTGAACGCATCGTTTTTCGTTCTGCTACATCTTTAGAGTTGCTAATATCATTGTTTAAATCTTCGATTTTTTCTTCTAATCTGTTTTTGAATTCATTAAGTGTTTCAAGTGTAATATCTTGGGTCTCATCTTTTAACTCAGGTATTACTTCATTTTCAATGGCTTCACGATAGATTTCTTTCGATTGTTCAACCACTTTTTTATTATATCTTTCTGTGTTTTTTCTCCAAACAAAAGTGTATTTATTGGCATTTGCTTCAATCTTAGTACCGTCTATATAAATACTTTCCTCATCAATAAGGTTTTGTTCTATGAGTTGTGTTCTAAAATTTATAAATAGTGATTGTAATAATCGATCAATTATAGGATTAACTCTGAATCGATTTATCGTTCGATAAGAAGGTGTTTGGTTCTGTGACAACCACATCATACGAACACTGTCTTTAAGAAGATTTTCAATTCTTCTTCCAGAAAAAACAGATTGTGTATATGAATAAAGTATAATCTTTAACATTAATTTAGGGTGATATGAGGATGCACCACGAACGTGAGTAAATTCGTAGAATTCTTCATTAGGTATCGTTTCTACGATTTGATTTACAAAATGAGCAATATCATTTTCTGGAATTAAAACTTCAATATCTAGTGGTAGCGTTAATTGAGACATGTTATAATTTTTATACATAGAGCACCTCGTTAATTTAGTTTTTGTTGTGATTAATTAAATTATACGAAAGTGCTTTATTTTTTTGTATAAGAATGGATATTTTGTCACGATTTTGTAAAGTGCTGACGCCCGGGGGAATAGTATGCGTGAGAGACTACAGGCTCGAGCCATACCCCCAGGCAAGCATGCACGCACAAAATCGTAGATTTTATAAATAAAGGAAAGAGAGCTAATCCGAAAATTATGGATTAGCTCTCTTTATTTGAGAATAGGTATTTATGTCCCAGACTCTTGTTTTTATTTACTAATTTGGTTCACGTTATATTTCGCTACGATTTCTTCAATAAAATATTTCATAATTTTAAAATCATCTGTTAGTTCTGGGTGGAAAGATATGCCTAAATATTGATTTTGTTGAACTGCCACAATTTTATCTTCTACCATTGATAAAATTTTTACGCCTTCTCTTACTGATTGAATATGAGGTGCGCGAATGAAAACAGCATTAACTTGTTCTTCGATACCTTCAACATCTAAAAACTGTTCAAAACTATCTACTTGTCTTCCAAAAGAATTTCTCTCGACAGTAACATCTAATTTATTTAAATGACTTTCCTGACCTACAACTTCATTTGCTAGTAAAATAAGTCCTGCACATGTACCGTACATTGGTATTTCACTATTTCTTAGCGCTTCGGTAAAGCCATATAAATTCATTAGTCTTCTCATTGTAGTGGACTCTCCACCAGGTAATACAAGTCCATCAATATCATTCAACTGATCAATTGTTTTAATCGTTATGCCTTCGTGTCCAGCTTGATCAATATGTTTTAAATGTTCTCGTATAGCACCTTGCAAACCTAAAACACCTATTTTCATATTACCATCCACGCTCTTGCATGCGTTCTTCTAAAGATAATTGGTTGATGTCTAAACCTTGCATAGCTGGACCTAATTCTTTAGATAGTTCAGCAATCAACTGATAATCTTGATAATGAGTAGTTGCTTGTACAATTGCTTTAGCAAATTTTTCTGGCGCTTCAGATTTAAAGATACCTGATCCAACAAACACACCATCAGCACCTAATTCCATCATTAACGCTGCATCTGCAGGTGTTGCAACGCCACCAGCAGCGAAGTTTACGACTGGTAAACGGCCTAAATCTTTAATTTCTTTAAGAATTTCATAAGGCGCGCCAATATTTTTAGCTTCTGTCATAATTTCATCATCGTTCATTACGACTAATTTACGAACTTCTGCATTTACTTTTCTCATATGACGGACTGCTTCTACAATGTTACCAGTTCCTGGCTCACCTTTTGTACGTAACATTGCTGCACCTTCACCAATTCTTCTAGCTGCTTCGCCAAGATTACGACAACCACAAACAAACGGAACTGTAAATTCATCCTTTTTCAAATGATATTCTTCGTCTGCAGGTGTTAAAACTTCTGACTCATCAATATAATCGACACCCATAGATTCTAATACTCTTGCTTCAGTTATATGACCAATTCTACCTTTAGCCATAACTGGAATCGATACTGCATTCATAACTTCTTCAACAATACGTGGGTCAGCCATTCTTGCAACACCACCTGCTGCTCTTATATCAGAAGGTACACGTTCTAACGCCATTACCGCAACAGCACCTGCTTCTTCAGCTAGTTTAGCTTGCTCAGCGTTAACAACATCCATAATAACGCCACCTTTTTGCATTTCTGCCATACCTCTTTTAACTTTATCTGAACCTGTAATCTTAGACATTTAATACTTCCTCCTTTTAAATCACTTATTAGTAGGTTATACTAAATTCTGAACTGGTAAAAGAGCCAGATTAATTAAAAATAAAGTGGTCAGATGAGGTGTTCAATTTTGGAAATGCTTATGTTCGACATTAATAGAAATATTAATATACCAATCTATCAACAACTTTATGAAAATATAAAAATGAATATTATAAACGATGTAATGCAACACAACGAAAAGTTACCTTCTAAGAGGCAACTAAGCCACTATTTATCAGTAAGTCAAACAACGATCGAGCATGCATATCAACTTTTACTCGACGAAGGATATATATATAGTAAAAATCGTTCTGGTTTTTATATTAACGATATAGAAAACTTACCCGTCACTTATAAATCAAAGATATCTGATGAGGATTACAAAGAAGAAGTTAACTATAAATACTCTTTCAAACTTGGCGCTATAGATAAAGAACACTTTCCACAGGAGCTTTTTAGAAAATATGCGAAAGAAGCATTTGATAAACAACAACTTTGTCTCTTAGATAGTGGTCACAAACAAGGAGATTATAATTTAAGAAAAGAAATCAAACAATATATATTTCACAGTAGAGGCGTAAACTGTTCACCTCAACAAATAATAGTCGGATCATCAACAGAGCAATTATTATCGATTATTACAGATATTATTTCAGAGTCCACATACATGATAGAAGATCCGCTCTATAAACAAGTAAGAGACTTACTCAAAAGAAAACATGTACCCTTTGACTTTATACCTGTCACAGAAAATGGTATAGATATAGATCAAATAAAACAACTAGAACATGAAGTTGTATATATAACACCAAGTCATCAATTTCCTACAGGCGTTATTATGGATTTGAAGCGTCGTACGCAGCTTATCAAATGGGCATCTAAAAAAGACACACGCTACATCATTGAAGACGATTATGACTCAGAATTCAGATATAGTGGCAGACCAATTCCCGCATTACAAAGTTTAGATAATACAGATAGCGTTATATATGTAAGTACATTCTCCAAATCCATTTCACCATCAATACGTGTAGCATATGCAGTACTCCCTAAAAAGTTACTTAAACAATACCAAAACAAAACAAACATTGAGGGAGGCACTGTACCTAGACATACACAGTACATGCTTAGTAAGTTCATGAACGAAGGACATTTCGAAAGACATTTAAATCGGATGAGAAAAATATATAGAAATAAAAGAGACCTCATTATTGAGCAACTTCAAAAATACCCAGACGACTTTAGAGTATCTGGAGAACTTACTGGTATGCACTTTATTTTAACCGTAACAAACGGCCTATCATTGAATGAATGTATTAAGCGCACAAAAAGATGTGATATAGAAATCAAACCAGTATCACATTATCGTTTTAAAAAAGTTGATAATGACCCTCATTTTGTATTAGGGTTCGGTGGTATAGATTCAAATGACGTTCTAAATCACATTAATGCATTAATTAAGTGTTTAAAATCAGAAAAGTAATAGAAATAGTTATAAATCAGTAACCCCATAAAAATTATCATTTGATGATTTTTATGGGGTTACTACTAATGTTTATATAAAAAAGACAAAAAAAGAGACCTAACAGGTCTCGAGTGCGGCTCATCGCATCCATTTTTTAAATATTTGCCCGGCAACGTCCTACTCTCGCGGAACGTAAGCCCAACTACCATCGGCGCTAAAGAGCTTAACTTCTGTGTTCGGCATGGGAACAGGTGTGACCTCTTTGCTATCGTCACCAGACAAATAGTAATAACTTATATAGAATGTATTGCACATTCAAAACTAGATAGTAAGCAGATTTTACGGCGCAAAACCGATTTTAAAATTTTGATTAAGTCTTCGATCGATTAGTATTCGTCAGCTACACACATTACTGCGCTTACACCCCGAACCTATTAACCTCATCATCTTTGAGGGATCTTATAACCGAAGTTGGGAAATCTCATCTTGAGGGGGGCTTCATGCTTAGATGCTTTCAGCACTTATCCCGTCCATACATAGCTACCCAGCTATGCCGTTGGCACGACAACTGGTACACCAGAGGTATGTCCATCCCGGTCCTCTCGTACTAAGGACAGCTCCTCTCAAATTTCCTACGCCCACGACGGATAGGGACCGAACTGTCTCACGACGTTCTGAACCCAGCTCGCGTACCGCTTTAATGGGCGAACAGCCCAACCCTTGGGACCGACTACAGCCCCAGGATGCGATGAGCCGACATCGAGGTGCCAAACCTCCCCGTCGATGTGAACTCTTGGGGGAGATAAGCCTGTTATCCCCGGGGTAGCTTTTATCCGTTGAGCGATGGCCCTTCCATGCGGAACCACCGGATCACTAAGTCCGTCTTTCGACCCTGCTCGACTTGTAAGTCTCGCAGTCAAGCTCCCTTGTGCCTTTACACTCTGCGAATGATTTCCAACCATTCTGAGGGAACCTTTGAGCGCCTCCGTTACTCTTTAGGAGGCGACCGCCCCAGTCAAACTGCCCGCCTGACACTGTCTCCCACCATGATCAAATGGTGCGGGTTAGAAAGTCAACACAGCCAGGGTAGTATCCCACCAGCGCCTCCACGTAAGCTAGCGCTCACGCTTCTAAGGCTCCTACCTATCCTGTACAAGCTGTGCCAAATTTCAATATCAGGCTGCAGTAAAGCTCCACGGGGTCTTTCCGTCCTGTCGCGGGTAACCTGCATCTTCACAGGTACTATGATTTCACCGAGTCTCTCGTTGAGACAGTGCCCAAATCGTTACGCCTTTCGTGCGGGTCGGAACTTACCCGACAAGGAATTTCGCTACCTTAGGACCGTTATAGTTACGGCCGCCGTTTACTGGGGCTTCGATTCGTAGCTTCGCAGAAGCTAACCACTCCTCTTAACCTTCCAGCACCGGGCAGGCGTCAGCCCCTATACATCACCTTACGGTTTAGCAGAGACCTGTGTTTTTGATAAACAGTCGCTTGGGCCTATTCACTGCGGCTCTTCAAGGCTTGCACCCTAAAAAGCACCCCTTCTCCCGAAGTTACGGGGTCATTTTGCCGAGTTCCTTAACGAGAGTTCGCTCGCTCACCTTAGAATTCTCATCTTGACTACCTGTGTCGGTTTGCGGTACGGGCACCTATTTTCTAACTAGAGGCTTTTCTTGGCAGTGTGAAATCAACGACTCGCCGGATACATGATCCAACTCCCCATCACAACTCAACCTTACGAGTGCCGGATTTGCCTAACACTCAGTCTTATTGCTTGGACGTGCACTCCAACAGCACGCTTCGCCTATCCTACTGCGTCCCCCCATCGTTCAAACAATCATAGGTGGTACAGGAATATCTACCTGTTATCCATCGCCTACGCCTATCGGCCTCGGCTTAGGTCCCGACTAACCCAGAGCGGACGAGCCTTCCTCTGGAAACCTTAGTCAATCGGTGGATGGGATTCTCACCCATCTTTCGCTACTCACACCGGCATTCTCACTTCTAAACATTCCACATGTCCTTACGATCATGCTTCGACACGTTTAGAACGCTCTCCTACCATTATCCTTAGGATAATCCACAGCTTCGGTAATATGTTTAGCCCCGGTACATTTTCGGCGCAGTGTCACTCGACTAGTGAGCTATTACGCACTCTTTAAATGATGGCTGCTTCTAAGCCAACATCCTAGTTGTCTGGGCAACGCCACATCCTTTTCCACTTAACATATATTTTGGGACCTTAGCTGGTGGTCTGGGCTGTTTCCCTTTCGACCATGGACCTTATCACCCATGGTCTGACTCCCAAGTTAAATTATTTGGCATTCGGAGTTTGTCTGAATTCGGTAACCCTAGAGGGGCCCCTCGTCCAAACAGTGCTCTACCTCCAATAATCATCACTTGAGGCTAGCCCTAAAGCTATTTCGGAGAGAACCAGCTATCTCCAAGTTCGATTGGAATTTCTCCGCTACCCACACCTCATCCGCTCACTTTTCAACGTAAGTCGGTTCGGTCCTCCATTCAGTGTTACCTGAACTTCAACCTGGACATGGGTAGATCACTTGGTTTCGGGTCTACGACCAGATACTCATTCGCCCTATTCAGACTCGCTTTCGCTACGGCTCCACATTTACTGCTTAACCTTGCATCAAATCGTAACTCGCCGGTTCATTCTACAAAAGGCACGCCATCACCCATTAACGGGCTCTGACTATTTGTAAGCACACGGTTTCAGGTTCTATTTCACTCCCCTTCCGGGGTGCTTTTCACCTTTCCCTCACGGTACTGGTTCACTATCGGTCACTAGAGAGTATTTAGCCTTGGGAGATGGTCCTCCCGGATTCCGACGGAATTTCACGTGTTCCGCCGTACTCAGGATCCACTCAGGAGAGAAATAACTTTCAACTACAGGACTTTTACCTTCTATGGTTGGCTTTTCCAAAGCCATTCGTTTAATTATTTCCTTTGTAACTCCGTATTGAGTGTCCTACAACCCCAACAGGCAAGCCTGTTGGTTTGGGCTATTCCCGTTTCGCTCGCCGCTACTCAGGGAATCGAGTTTTCTTTCTCTTCCTCCGGGTACTAAGATGTTTCAGTTCTCCGGGTGTGCCTTCTCACATACTATGTATTCATATGCGGATAACATGACATAACTCATGCTGGGTTTCCCCATTCGGAAATCTCTGGATCAAAGCGTACTTACAGCTCCCCAAAGCATATCGTCGTTAGTAACGTCCTTCTTCGGCTTCTAGTGCCAAGGCATCCACCGTGCGCCCTTAATAACTTAATCTAATATTTCCTTATACAATAAATTGTTTAAGAAAATAAATGTTATTAATCTGTGATGTCGTCTAAAAAGACGACGCGCGATTATTAAGCTTGTTGAATTTCGTTAAAAATTCACTCGGTTTTTTGCTTGGTAAAATCTATTTGCTTACTTATCTAGTTTTCAATGTGCAAAAAAAAATGGTGGGCCTAAATGGACTCGAACCATCGACCTCACGCTTATCAGGCGTGCGCTCTAACCAGCTGAGCTATAGGCCCATTCTAAATTGAATGTCAAAATAAACATTCAAAACTGAATACAATATGTCTCCGCAATTCCATGACCTAATGGTCATTCCGAATAATCCTTAGAAAGGAGGTGATCCAGCCGCACCTTCCGATACGGCTACCTTGTTACGACTTCACCCCAATCATTTGTCCCACCTTCGACGGCTAGCTCCTAAAAAGGTTACTCCACCGGCTTCGGGTGTTACAAACTCTCGTGGTGTGACGGGCGGTGTGTACAAGACCCGGGAACGTATTCACCGTAGCATGCTGATCTACGATTACTAGCGATTCCAGCTTCATGTAGTCGAGTTGCAGACTACAATCCGAACTGAGAATAATTTTATGGGATTTGCTTGACCTCGCGGGTTCGCTGCCCTTTGTATTATCCATTGTAGCACGTGTGTAGCCCAAATCATAAGGGGCATGATGATTTGACGTCATCCCCACCTTCCTCCGGTTTGTCACCGGCAGTCAACCTAGAGTGCCCAACTTAATGATGGCAACTAAGCTTAAGGGTTGCGCTCGTTGCGGGACTTAACCCAACATCTCACGACACGAGCTGACGACAACCATGCACCACCTGTCACTTTGTCCCCCGAAGGGGAAAACTCTATCTCTAGAGCGATCAAAGGATGTCAAGATTTGGTAAGGTTCTTCGCGTTGCTTCGAATTAAACCACATGCTCCACCGCTTGTGCGGGTCCCCGTCAATTCCTTTGAGTTTCAACCTTGCGGTCGTACTCCCCAGGCGGAGTGCTTAATGCGTTAGCTGCAGCACTAAGGGGCGGAAACCCCCTAACACTTAGCACTCATCGTTTACGGCGTGGACTACCAGGGTATCTAATCCTGTTTGATCCCCACGCTTTCGCACCTCAGCGTCAGTTACAGACCAGAGAGCCGCCTTCGCCACTGGTGTTCCTCCATATCTCTGCGCATTTCACCGCTACACATGGAATTCCACTCTCCTCTTCTGCACTCAAGTTCCCCAGTTTCCAATGACCCTCCACGGTTGAGCCGTGGGCTTTCACATCAGACTTAAGAAACCGCCTACGCGCGCTTTACGCCCAATAATTCCGGATAACGCTTGCCACCTACGTATTACCGCGGCTGCTGGCACGTAGTTAGCCGTGGCTTTCTGGTTAGGTACCGTCAAGACTTGTTCAGTTACTAACAAATTTGTTCTTCCCTAACAACAGAGTTTTACGATCCGAAAACCTTCATCACTCACGCGGCGTTGCTCCGTCAGGCTTTCGCCCATTGCGGAAGATTCCCTACTGCTGCCTCCCGTAGGAGTCTGGACCGTGTCTCAGTTCCAGTGTGGCCGATCACCCTCTCAGGTCGGCTACGTATCGTCGCCTTGGTAAGCCATTACCTTACCAACTAGCTAATACGGCGCGGGTCCATCTATAAGTGACAGCCGAAGCCGCCTTTCACTATCGAACCATGCGGTTCAAAATATTATCCGGTATTAGCTCCGGTTTCCCGAAGTTATCCCAGTCTTATAGGTAGGTTACCCACGTGTTACTCACCCGTCCGCCGCTAACATCAGAGAAGCAAGCTTCTCATCTGTTCGCTCGACTTGCATGTATTAGGCACGCCGCCAGCGTTCATCCTGAGCCAGGATCAAACTCTCCATAAAGAAGTAAGCTTGATTAGCTCTTGTTGATTGGTATAGCCAATCACTCTTGGAAGTACTATTAAATAGCACTCAAATTATTGGAATTTACGTTGACATATTGTCATTCAGTTTTCAATGTTCGTTTTGCATCACAAGAAACAATTATACTCTTATGAAACGTTTGTGTCAACTATTAATTCAATTTTTCAAAAAAAAAGACCCAAGGGTCAAAAATTGAATTTTGCCCGGCAACGTCCTACTCTCGCGGAACGTAAGCCCAACTACCATCGGCGCTAAAGAGCTTAACTTCTGTGTTCGGCATGGGAACAGGTGTGACCTCTTTGCTATCGTCACCAGACAAATAGTAATAACTTATATAGAATGTATTGCACATTCAAAACTAGATAGTAAGCAGATTTTACGGCGCAAAACCGATTTTAAAATTTTGATTAAGTCTTCGATCGATTAGTATTCGTCAGCTACACACATTACTGCGCTTACACCCCGAACCTATTAACCTCATCATCTTTGAGGGATCTTATAACCGAAGTTGGGAAATCTCATCTTGAGGGGGGCTTCATGCTTAGATGCTTTCAGCACTTATCCCGTCCATACATAGCTACCCAGCTATGCCGTTGGCACGACAACTGGTACACCAGAGGTATGTCCATCCCGGTCCTCTCGTACTAAGGACAGCTCCTCTCAAATTTCCTACGCCCACGACGGATAGGGACCGAACTGTCTCACGACGTTCTGAACCCAGCTCGCGTACCGCTTTAATGGGCGAACAGCCCAACCCTTGGGACCGACTACAGCCCCAGGATGCGATGAGCCGACATCGAGGTGCCAAACCTCCCCGTCGATGTGAACTCTTGGGGGAGATAAGCCTGTTATCCCCGGGGTAGCTTTTATCCGTTGAGCGATGGCCCTTCCATGCGGAACCACCGGATCACTAAGTCCGTCTTTCGACCCTGCTCGACTTGTAAGTCTCGCAGTCAAGCTCCCTTGTGCCTTTACACTCTGCGAATGATTTCCAACCATTCTGAGGGAACCTTTGAGCGCCTCCGTTACTCTTTAGGAGGCGACCGCCCCAGTCAAACTGCCCGCCTGACACTGTCTCCCACCATGATCAAATGGTGCGGGTTAGAAAGTCAACACAGCCAGGGTAGTATCCCACCAGCGCCTCCACGTAAGCTAGCGCTCACGCTTCTAAGGCTCCTACCTATCCTGTACAAGCTGTGCCAAATTTCAATATCAGGCTGCAGTAAAGCTCCACGGGGTCTTTCCGTCCTGTCGCGGGTAACCTGCATCTTCACAGGTACTATGATTTCACCGAGTCTCTCGTTGAGACAGTGCCCAAATCGTTACGCCTTTCGTGCGGGTCGGAACTTACCCGACAAGGAATTTCGCTACCTTAGGACCGTTATAGTTACGGCCGCCGTTTACTGGGGCTTCGATTCGTAGCTTCGCAGAAGCTAACCACTCCTCTTAACCTTCCAGCACCGGGCAGGCGTCAGCCCCTATACATCACCTTACGGTTTAGCAGAGACCTGTGTTTTTGATAAACAGTCGCTTGGGCCTATTCACTGCGGCTCTTCAAGGCTTGCACCCTAAAAAGCACCCCTTCTCCCGAAGTTACGGGGTCATTTTGCCGAGTTCCTTAACGAGAGTTCGCTCGCTCACCTTAGAATTCTCATCTTGACTACCTGTGTCGGTTTGCGGTACGGGCACCTATTTTCTAACTAGAGGCTTTTCTTGGCAGTGTGAAATCAACGACTCGCCGGATACATGATCCAACTCCCCATCACAACTCAACCTTACGAGTGCCGGATTTGCCTAACACTCAGTCTTATTGCTTGGACGTGCACTCCAACAGCACGCTTCGCCTATCCTACTGCGTCCCCCCATCGTTCAAACAATCATAGGTGGTACAGGAATATCTACCTGTTATCCATCGCCTACGCCTATCGGCCTCGGCTTAGGTCCCGACTAACCCAGAGCGGACGAGCCTTCCTCTGGAAACCTTAGTCAATCGGTGGATGGGATTCTCACCCATCTTTCGCTACTCACACCGGCATTCTCACTTCTAAACATTCCACATGTCCTTACGATCATGCTTCGACACGTTTAGAACGCTCTCCTACCATTATCCTTAGGATAATCCACAGCTTCGGTAATATGTTTAGCCCCGGTACATTTTCGGCGCAGTGTCACTCGACTAGTGAGCTATTACGCACTCTTTAAATGATGGCTGCTTCTAAGCCAACATCCTAGTTGTCTGGGCAACGCCACATCCTTTTCCACTTAACATATATTTTGGGACCTTAGCTGGTGGTCTGGGCTGTTTCCCTTTCGACCATGGACCTTATCACCCATGGTCTGACTCCCAAGTTAAATTATTTGGCATTCGGAGTTTGTCTGAATTCGGTAACCCTAGAGGGGCCCCTCGTCCAAACAGTGCTCTACCTCCAATAATCATCACTTGAGGCTAGCCCTAAAGCTATTTCGGAGAGAACCAGCTATCTCCAAGTTCGATTGGAATTTCTCCGCTACCCACACCTCATCCGCTCACTTTTCAACGTAAGTCGGTTCGGTCCTCCATTCAGTGTTACCTGAACTTCAACCTGGACATGGGTAGATCACTTGGTTTCGGGTCTACGACCAGATACTCATTCGCCCTATTCAGACTCGCTTTCGCTACGGCTCCACATTTACTGCTTAACCTTGCATCAAATCGTAACTCGCCGGTTCATTCTACAAAAGGCACGCCATCACCCATTAACGGGCTCTGACTATTTGTAAGCACACGGTTTCAGGTTCTATTTCACTCCCCTTCCGGGGTGCTTTTCACCTTTCCCTCACGGTACTGGTTCACTATCGGTCACTAGAGAGTATTTAGCCTTGGGAGATGGTCCTCCCGGATTCCGACGGAATTTCACGTGTTCCGCCGTACTCAGGATCCACTCAGGAGAGAAATAACTTTCAACTACAGGACTTTTACCTTCTATGGTTGGCTTTTCCAAAGCCATTCGTTTAATTATTTCCTTTGTAACTCCGTATTGAGTGTCCTACAACCCCAACAGGCAAGCCTGTTGGTTTGGGCTATTCCCGTTTCGCTCGCCGCTACTCAGGGAATCGAGTTTTCTTTCTCTTCCTCCGGGTACTAAGATGTTTCAGTTCTCCGGGTGTGCCTTCTCACATACTATGTATTCATATGCGGATAACATGACATAACTCATGCTGGGTTTCCCCATTCGGAAATCTCTGGATCAAAGCGTACTTACAGCTCCCCAAAGCATATCGTCGTTAGTAACGTCCTTCTTCGGCTTCTAGTGCCAAGGCATCCACCGTGCGCCCTTAATAACTTAATCTAATATTTCCTTATACAATAAATTGTTTAAGAAAATAAATGTTATTAATCTGTGATGTCGTCTAAAAAGACGACGCGCGATTATTAAGCTTGTTGAATTTCGTTAAAAATTCACTCGGTTTTTTGCTTGGTAAAATCTATTTGCTTACTTATCTAGTTTTCAATGTGCAATTATTGTTGAATGTCAAAATAAACATTCAAAACTGAATACAATATGTCTCCGCAATTCCATGACCTAATGGTCATTCCGAATAATCCTTAGAAAGGAGGTGATCCAGCCGCACCTTCCGATACGGCTACCTTGTTACGACTTCACCCCAATCATTTGTCCCACCTTCGACGGCTAGCTCCTAAAAAGGTTACTCCACCGGCTTCGGGTGTTACAAACTCTCGTGGTGTGACGGGCGGTGTGTACAAGACCCGGGAACGTATTCACCGTAGCATGCTGATCTACGATTACTAGCGATTCCAGCTTCATGTAGTCGAGTTGCAGACTACAATCCGAACTGAGAATAATTTTATGGGATTTGCTTGACCTCGCGGGTTCGCTGCCCTTTGTATTATCCATTGTAGCACGTGTGTAGCCCAAATCATAAGGGGCATGATGATTTGACGTCATCCCCACCTTCCTCCGGTTTGTCACCGGCAGTCAACCTAGAGTGCCCAACTTAATGATGGCAACTAAGCTTAAGGGTTGCGCTCGTTGCGGGACTTAACCCAACATCTCACGACACGAGCTGACGACAACCATGCACCACCTGTCACTTTGTCCCCCGAAGGGGAAAACTCTATCTCTAGAGCGATCAAAGGATGTCAAGATTTGGTAAGGTTCTTCGCGTTGCTTCGAATTAAACCACATGCTCCACCGCTTGTGCGGGTCCCCGTCAATTCCTTTGAGTTTCAACCTTGCGGTCGTACTCCCCAGGCGGAGTGCTTAATGCGTTAGCTGCAGCACTAAGGGGCGGAAACCCCCTAACACTTAGCACTCATCGTTTACGGCGTGGACTACCAGGGTATCTAATCCTGTTTGATCCCCACGCTTTCGCACCTCAGCGTCAGTTACAGACCAGAGAGCCGCCTTCGCCACTGGTGTTCCTCCATATCTCTGCGCATTTCACCGCTACACATGGAATTCCACTCTCCTCTTCTGCACTCAAGTTCCCCAGTTTCCAATGACCCTCCACGGTTGAGCCGTGGGCTTTCACATCAGACTTAAGAAACCGCCTACGCGCGCTTTACGCCCAATAATTCCGGATAACGCTTGCCACCTACGTATTACCGCGGCTGCTGGCACGTAGTTAGCCGTGGCTTTCTGGTTAGGTACCGTCAAGACTTGTTCAGTTACTAACAAATTTGTTCTTCCCTAACAACAGAGTTTTACGATCCGAAAACCTTCATCACTCACGCGGCGTTGCTCCGTCAGGCTTTCGCCCATTGCGGAAGATTCCCTACTGCTGCCTCCCGTAGGAGTCTGGACCGTGTCTCAGTTCCAGTGTGGCCGATCACCCTCTCAGGTCGGCTACGTATCGTCGCCTTGGTAAGCCATTACCTTACCAACTAGCTAATACGGCGCGGGTCCATCTATAAGTGACAGCCGAAGCCGCCTTTCACTATCGAACCATGCGGTTCAAAATATTATCCGGTATTAGCTCCGGTTTCCCGAAGTTATCCCAGTCTTATAGGTAGGTTACCCACGTGTTACTCACCCGTCCGCCGCTAACATCAGAGAAGCAAGCTTCTCGTCTGTTCGCTCGACTTGCATGTATTAGGCACGCCGCCAGCGTTCATCCTGAGCCAGGATCAAACTCTCCATAAAGAAGTAAGCTTGATTAGCTCTTGTTGATTGGTATAGCCAATCACTCTTGGAAGTACTATTAAATAGCACTCAAATTATTGGAATTTACGTTGACATATTGTCATTCAGTTTTCAATGTTCATTATCTATCTTAATAAATGGTGGAGACTAGCGGGATCGAACCGCTGACCTCCTGCGTGCAAAGCAGGCGCTCTCCCATCTGAGCTAAGCCCCCAAAATATTAATAGAAGTCGGGAAGACAGGATTCGAACCTGCGACCCCTTGGTCCCAAACCAAGTGCTCTACCAAGCTGAGCTACTTCCCGTTATTTAAAAATGGCGCGCCCGAGAGGAGTCGAACCCCTAGCCTCTTGATCCGTAGTCAAACGCTCTATCCAATTGAGCTACGGGCGCTAATATGGTGCCGAGGACCGGAATCGAACCGGTACGGTAATCACTTACCGCAGGATTTTAAGTCCTGTGCGTCTGCCAGTTCCGCCACCCCGGCAAGAAAAAATAAAAATGGAGCGGAAGACGGGATTCGAACCCGCGACCCCAACCTTGGCAAGGTTGTATTCTACCGCTGAACTACTTCCGCTAAATAATTATTTTTGTATATTAAATAATGGTGAGCCATAGAGGATTCGAACCTCTGACCCTCTGATTAAAAGTCAGATGCTCTACCAACTGAGCTAATGGCTCTGAAAAAATGGTGCCGGCCAGAGGACTTGAACCCCCAACCTACTGATTACAAGTCAGTTGCTCTACCAGTTGAGCTAGGCCGGCAAAAATGGTGGAGAATGACGGGTTCGAACCGCCGACCCTCTGCTTGTAAGGCAGATGCTCTCCCAGCTGAGCTAATTCTCCAATTAACAATACTGCCCGGCAACGTCCTACTCTCGCGGAACGTAAGTCCAACTACCATCGGCGCTAAAGAGCTTAACTTCTGTGTTCGGCATGGGAACAGGTGTGGCCTCTTTGCTATCGTCACCAGATAATATTGTTTCGTTTTTGTCTTACCTTATATATTATAAAGAACTCTTCAAGGCTTTTCAATAGTAAATTTTACACCTTGTTAACTTTCTTTACAAACATCTCTAATTGATATGCGTCCTGTTTTCAGCGACCTTTATATAATACCCAATTTTCGAACCACCGTCAACACTTTAATGCAAAAAATCTATATTTTTTTTAAAAACTACCAAATTCGCATTACATACTACTCTTAATATTTAAAGTTATACATTTTCACATTAATATCCTCTATATTATTAATGAACAATCTTTAAAAATTAAAAAATAGCGAACCGTAAAAGTCGATATTTTGTTTCAACTTTTACGGTTCGCTACAAGATTTTAATTAGTTTTTTCTTTTTATTGAAAGTAAACTTTCTTAAAAACTCTTATTTTTGTCTCATATAAGGGAATAGTAGTACGTCTCTTATTGATGCTGAATTAGTTAAAAGCATAACTAAACGATCAATACCGATACCTAATCCACCTGTTGGAGGCATACCATATTCTAATGCTTCAATGAAATCTTCATCCATTTCATGTGCTTCATCGTTTCCTTGATCTTTTTCTTTCATTTGTGCTTCAAATCTTTCTCTTTGATCTATAGGGTCATTTAATTCAGTAAATGCATTTGCATGTTCTCTACCAACAATAAACAACTCAAAACGATCCGTAAATCTTGGATCTTCTGGATTTTTCTTAGCTAATGGTGATATTTCTATTGGATGACCGTAAATAAATGTTGGTTGAATAAGTTGTTCTTCTACTTTTTGTTCGAAGAATTCATTAAGAATATGACCATAAGACATACGAGGTTCAACTTCAATATTATGCTCTTTCGCTAGCGCATGTGCTTCTTCATCAGATTTAACTTCAAAGAAATCTACACCAGTAAATTCTTTCACAGCATCTACCATATGCCATCTTCTCCATTGTGGAGCTAAATCTATTGATTCTTCTCCGTATTGAACAGTTGTAGAACCTAATACTTTTTCAGCAATAGAAGCTACCATAGATTCTGTTAAATCCATAATATCGTTGTAATCAGCATATGCTTCATATAACTCTATCATTGTGAACTCAGGATTATGTCTTGTTGAAACACCTTCGTTACGGAATACTCTTCCAATTTCATATACTTTTTCTAAACCACCAACAATTAAACGTTTTAAGTGCAATTCAATCGCGATTCTCATGTATAAAGTCGCATCAAGTGCATTATGATGAGTAACGAAAGGACGTGCTGAAGCGCCACCAGCAATTTGGTGCATCATTGGTGTTTCTACTTCTAGGAATCCTTTATTATTTAAATAGTTTCTCATCTCTTGAATGATTTGGCTACGTGTAATGAATGTTTTAGTTGATTCTTCACTCGTGATTAAATCTAAATAGCGTTGACGATAACGTTGTTCAATATCTTGTAACCCATGATATTTGTCTGGTAAAGGACGTAATGATTTAGATAGTACAGTGAATTCTTTAGCTTTAACTGAAAGTTCCCCTGTGTTAGTTTTGAACATTACACCGTGAACACCGACAATGTCACCTAGATCAGCATGTTTCCAGATTTCGAATTGCTCATCTCCAACTTGGTCTTTACGCACATAAATTTGAATTTGTCCTGTAATATCTTTAACGTGAGCAAATCCAGCTTTACCTTTACCTCTTTTAGTCATTAAACGACCAGCTATCGCAACTGAAGAAGATTCTTCTTTTTCGTGAAGCTCTTCTTTACTATATTGATCCCATGCTTCTTGTAAAGAAACTGCATCGCCGCTTCTCACAAATTTCTTACCAAAAGGATCTATACCTAGATCTCTTAATTCTTGTAGTTTTTCTCTTCGAACCAACATTTGGTCATTCATTTCTTCTGACATGTATTCCACTCCTTAATTAAATTGCACTTATTTCTTCTAATTATTTCATTTTTCAATAAGCGTTTCTATTTCTCCACACATTCTAATTTCTTTCACTCTTATACTTTACTACTTGTTCGTCGTTTGGCAATAGTTCCCATATATATTTTTTCGTTATTGGTTCAACAACATTTGAGGCGATATCGTTAAGTGGTATCATTACAAATGCTCTTTCAATCATTCTTGGATGTGGAACTTCTAAGTCTGGTGATTGAATAACGCATTGATCATATAATAATATATCTATATCTATCGTTCTTGGACCCCATCGTTCATCTCTAACACGATGAAGTTGCTTTTCAACCATCATACAAGTTTTTAATAAGTCTAATGATTCTAATTCAGTTGAGATTTCTATACACATGTTTAAAAAATCAGGTTGTTCTGTGTATCCTACTGGTTTCGTTTCGTAAATTGGTGATGTTTGTGTAACTTCAATACCTTGAATTTCATCAATTGCTGCGATTGCCTGCTCTAATTGAAGTTCTCTATCACCTATGTTACTTCCTAAACCTAAATATGCGGTATGCATTTATCTCTTCCTCACTATCTCAATACCTACATCTTTATAATGACCAGGTATTGGTGGATTGTTTTTAGTAATCTTAACTTTAGTTTCCAATACTCGATTATAGTGTGAAAAGATTTCTTTTGCAATACGTTCTGCAAGATGTTCAATTAATTGTACTGGTTTACCTTCCATAATTTCTTTAACCAATTCAAATACTTCTCCATAATGAACAGTCTTTTCAAGGTCATCTGACTCGCCTGCTTCAGATAAATCTAAGTACAGTTCTAAATCCACTAAAAAAATTTGTCCCAATTCATTCTCTGCTTTAAATGCGCCATGATATCCGTAAAAAGACATCTCTGTCAAAATAATTTTATCCATTGTTTAAATCTCCTTTAAAGCATCCATTGTTTTTGCGACAATTTTATTCATTTTCACATTGTGTACACGTACCGCATGCACGCCTTTTTCAATACCAAAAGCTGTACTCGCTGCTGTAGCTTCGTCTCGTTCATCAACATTACTATTTCCACCTAATAAATCATTTATTAGACGCTTTCTACTAGTTGCAAGCATGACATTGTAACCTGTAGCTACTAACTCATCTAATCGAGACATTACAATTCGTTCTTCTTCTCTAGATTTTGCAAAACCTATACCTGGATCTAACCAAATGTTCTTTGTAGGGATACCCGCTAATTCAGCTTGATTAGCTTGTTTCAATAAAGTTAACAGCATTTCATCCATAACTGGAAGTTCTCTATGTCCATCTCCGTTATGCATAAGAATGATTTCAGCATTATGCTCTGCGACAACATTTAATATTTCAGGATCGTAAAGTCCGGCCCATTGATCATTAATCATTGAAACACCACGTTTTAATGATTCTTCGGCAACTTTACTTCTATATGTATCTACTGAAAGTTGAACATTTAAGTCATTCAGTGCTTCAACTACTGGAATAACTCTATTTAGTTCTTCTTCAAGACTGACCTCTGAGTATCCAGGTCTAGTTGATACACCACCGATATCAATAATATCTGCACCATCGTTAATAAGCATTTCTGCATGTGCCCTTGCCTTTTCTACACTATTATACTCTCCACCATCAGAAAAAGAATCTGGTGTAACATTCAAAATACCCATTACTTTTGTATTTCTCAAAATAGACTTCCTTTCTTTTTCATAGATACACATATTATAACAAATTTAAAAAATCACGCCTAAACAAAATAACTTTAGTAAGTTACTTAATCTAGACGTGATTCTTAATTCAAACTTATTATATAGGTTAAATTGAGTAATTAGTCTTCAAATGCGTATAAAGGCGTTGATAAGTAACGTTCACCATTACTTGGTAATACAGTTACAACATTTTTACCTTTACCTAATTCTTTAGCTTTTTTCAATGCAGCTACAATAGCAGCGCCAGATGAAATACCACCAAGAATACCTTCTTCTTTAGCAACTTTTCTAGACATTTCCATTGCTTCTTCATTACCTACTTTAATAACATCATCATAAACTTTTGTATCAAGTGTGTCTGGAACAAATCCTGCACCTAATCCTTGTAATTTATGAGGACCTGGGTTACCGCCACTTAAAATAGCAGAAGCTTCTGGTTCAATTGCTACAATTTGGATTTCAGGATATTTTTCTTTAAGAACTTTACCAGCACCTGATAATGTTCCGCCAGTACCAACACCAGCTAAGAAAGCATCTATTTGTGAACCTTCAAATTGTTCAACTAATTCTGGACCTGTCGTTAATTCGTGTACTTTAGGATTAGCAGGGTTTTCGAATTGTTGTGGTTCGAAATATCCTTTTTCTTCTTTAATTTCTTTAGCTCGTTTGATTGCACCTTTCATACCTTCAGCTCCAGGTGTCAATACTAATTCAGCTCCATAAGCTTTTAATAGTGAACGACGTTCGCTACTCATTGTGTCAGGCATAACAAATACTGCTTTATAACCTTTAGCAGCTGCAACCATTGCTAAACCAATACCAGTATTACCAGATGTAGGTTCAATAATTGTGTCGCCAGGTTTGATTTTACCTTCTTTTTCAGCAGCTTCTATCATCGCTAAACCAATTCTGTCTTTTACAGAACTACCAGGGTTTTGATATTCTAATTTAACGTATACATCTGCTGAACCTTCTTCAACAACTTTATTTAGTTTAACAACAGGTGTATCCCCTATTAATTCAACAATATTATTTACTTTCTTAGCCATTTGCACTTCACTCCTAAACAGTATTTTAAACCTTAGTTTCTTTATCGGATATGTTTATTATAACAAAAGAACAAATAAAGTGAAAGTATTTACTAACCTACTTTTTATTACGCTTTTTTAAGTGCAATTAAATCTTCTTCAGAATATTCATATTTTGTTCTACAAAAATGACATTCTGCTTCTGCTCCGTGGTCTTCTTCGATCATTGCATCAATTTCAGCTTCACCTAAACCTTTAATTGCATTCAAGAATTTTTCTCTTGAACAGTTACATTTAAAGTCTACTTCCATTTTATCTATAAATCTTGTATTTTCTTTTCCTAATACAGTTTCTATAATTTCTTCAGGTGTAAGTCCTCTATCAATCAATTTAGATACAGTTTCCATTTGATTAACTTTTTCTTCGATTGCTGAAATTGTTTGTTCAGAAGCGCCAGGCATTAACTGAATGATAAAACCTCCTGATGCTTTAATTGAATTATCTGGGTTAACAAGCACACCTAATCCAACTGCTGATGGAACTTGTTCACTTGTTACAAAATAATAAGTGAAATCTTCACCTAATTCACCAGATACGATAGGTGTAGAACCAGTAAAGTAGTCTTTTAAACCGATATCTTTTACGATACTTAACATGCCATCTGTTCCAACAGCACGTCTTACGTCTAATTTACCTTGATCATTTAATGGAAAATGTGTTTGAGGATTTTGTACGTAACCTCTAACTTCACCTTTTGCATTCGCATCGATCATAATTTTTCCGATTGGGCCACCGCCATCAATCGTTATTGTTAATTTTTCTTCATTTTTTAACATTGAACCCATCATGACACCCGCTGTAATAGATCTACCTAATGCTGCAGATGCTGTCGGCCAAGTATAATGTTTTGTTTGTGCTTCTTGTACTGTATTTGTTGTATCAACTGCAAAAGCTCTAACTTCATCGTTAAAAGCGAGTGCTCTTACTAAATAATCATTTGTCATCTTTCAAACTCCTTCTTTATAAAAAAGCCCCTCTCAATCAATATATTGAAAGGGACTTTTATGTTTTTATTCTTTACCGTGTGGCGGTTTGTTACTACCTAAACCATCGATGTCTGTTGCTTTTTTATTTGTTGGTTCATCTTTGGAAGAATCAGATTCGCGATCTTCTTGATCTCTTTCTTCTTCTTTAACTTCGTCATAAGATTTACCAACTTCATCGTCTTCAATATCTAATGTACCTTCTTGTTTTGTTAAGTCACCTTCATATTTATCTTCATCAGATTCACCATTTTCGTTATCTTGTGAATCATTATATTCAACTTCTGGTAATGTACCGTCATTAAATAATGATTGTATTTGTTCAGCGACTAACGTTTCTTCAACTAGTAAAGTTTTAGCAATCAATTCTAGTTGAGATTTATGTTCTGTAAGGATTTGTTTACAACGTTCGTATTGTTCTTTAATAATACGTTGTACTTCAGAATCGATTTCATATGCGATTTGATCTGAATAGTTCGGTTCAGATTGCATATCTTTACCTAAGAACACTTGTCCGCTATCTGTATTACCGAATTGTAATGGTCCTAATTTCTTACTCATACCATATTCAGTAACCATCTTACGCGCAATACTTGTTGCACGTTGGAAGTCATTATGTGCACCAGTTGAAGCTTCACCGAAGTTAATTTCTTCAGATACACGACCACCAAGTAAACCAACGATTTTATCTAATAATTCTGGTTCAGTCATAAAGTAACGATCTTCTTTAGGAAGCATCATTGCATAACCACCAGCTTGTCCACGTGGAACGATTGTAACTTTATGAACCATTTCTGCTTCATCTAATACACAACCAATAATTGTATGACCAGCTTCATGATAAGCTACTATATTTTTCTCTTTTTCAGAAATCATACGTGATTTCTTAGCTGGACCAGCAATTACTCTGTCTGTTGCTTCTTCTATATCTCTCATATCAATCTTAGTTTTATTAGAACGAGCTGCAACTAATGATGCTTCGTTTAATAAGTTTTCTAAGTCTGCACCAGAGAAACCTGGTGTTCTTTGAGAAATGGCTTTTAAGTCAACTGATTCATCAAATGGTTTGTTACGAGCATGTACTTTAAGTACTGCTTCACGACCTCTAACATCTGGACGACCTACTTGAATTTGTCTATCAAAACGTCCAGGTCTTAATAACGCTGGGTCTAATATGTCAGGACGGTTTGTAGCTGCAATCATGATGATACCTTCGTTTTCACCAAAACCATCCATTTCAACTAGTAATTGGTTAAGTGTTTGTTCACGTTCATCATGTCCGCCACCAACACCAGCACCACGTTGACGACCTACAGCATCAATTTCATCGATAAAGATGATACAAGGTGCATTTTTCTTAGCATTTTCAAATAAATCACGAACACGACTTGCACCAACACCAACAAACATCTCAACAAAGTCAGAACCACTTATTGAGAAGAAAG
The DNA here is from genome assembly GCF_946151045.1 of Mammaliicoccus sp. Marseille-Q6498. NCBI lineage: Bacteria > Bacillati > Bacillota > Bacilli > Caryophanales > Staphylococcaceae > Mammaliicoccus > Mammaliicoccus sp. Marseille-Q6498. Next base: position 1,428,714 of record NZ_OX267714.1, read on the forward strand.
GTGTGCCAGCTTCACCGGCAACTGCTCTAGCAAGCAATGTTTTACCAGTACCAGGAGGACCAACAAGTAAAACACCTTTTGGTATACGTGCACCCATTTTTTTGAACTTACGATTATCTTTAAGAAAATCAACAATTTCAACCAGTTCTTGTTTTTCTTCGTCTGCTCCGGCTACGTCAGAGAATCTAACTCGTTTCTTCTGGTTATCATAAAGTTTGGCTTTTGATTTACCAAAGTTCATGACACGGCCACCGCCGCCACCGCCGCCTTGCATTTGGCTTAAGAAGAATATGAATAAAAATGCAATAATTAAAACTGGGATGAGTGTCGTTAATACGCTAACGAATACACTTTGTTTTTCTTCTTCTTTAACATTGAATTTTAAATCATTTTGTTTATTAGCTGTTTCTGTGATTTTTTTCAAATCATCTTGGTTATTAAATAAGATAGAAGATGAGTATGTTGCATCTTTACCTTTTTTCAATTGACCGCTAACCATGTATACATTTTGTTCTGGTTGGATAGTTAACGTTTTTAAATCGCCTTTTTCTAACTTCGTCATAAACTCATTATATGTAAGTTGTTTTGGTGATTGTCCATTGCCGTTAATGAACTGAAAAACACCAAATAGGACGATAGCTAAAAGCGCGATCATTAATATATTTCGAAAAGCTTTTTGCATTCAATTTGTCCTCCTACTCAATTAATAAAACTAACAAAAATTTTACCATATTTGTAATTTCTTACGCTAGTAATAAACCTTACATTTAGCATCATTGATATATTTCTGGCTTAAGCGTTCCAATATATGGCAAGTTACGATATTTCTCCGCAAAATCCAATCCATAACCTACTACAAATTCATCAGGAATCTTTTCACCAACATATTTAGCTTCAATGTCAACTTTACGTTTCATTGGTTTATCTAATAGTGTCACAATTTCAATAGAATTGACATTTCTATATTTCAACAGATCCACGATAGAATTTAAAGTTGTACCTGTTTCTAAAATGTCTTCAATAATGATAACGTCTCTATTTTCTACTGAATTACTTAAATCTTTTAAAATCTTAACTTCTCCTGTTGATTCAGTACCACCATGATAACTTGATACATCCATAAAATCTATTTCTACGTGTGTATCAATATGCTTAATTAAATCTGCCATAAACATAATTGAACCCTTTAAAATACCGACACAGATAGGTGTTTTACCGTTATAATCTGCTGTAATTTGTTTCCCTAAAGCCTTACATCTTTCTTGAATCTGTTCTTCCGATAGTACAACAGACTTAATCGAATCTTTCATTAAAGTCATCTCCAATATAAGTAATAGTTAATGCGTTTTTAAAGTTAGAATCAATCCATATGTCCCCAACTGCAATAATATGATGATTATATACAAGTATCGGACAATTTTCCCGTTTATGAATTTCCATCTTGTTGTCGATCATGATTCTATTTACTTTCTTATGATGTTTATTTCCCCGGTTATAAAACTGAATACGATCTCCAGACATTCTTGTCCTTACAAATAGAGGTGACTCTATATTTTTCGTTTCAATAAACCAATTGCCAAACAAATGTTGCTCATTACTTTTTATATAAGTTGAATTTACATTAAACTCAATATCTTCACATAATAATAATTTATCATATGCCACAACAAACTGCCAATCATCAGATACTGGAATTATAGATTGTTTTGAATAATTGTTAAATATCTCGAACCATTCTTGATATGCCTTCATACTAAATTGATGATGAATGTAAGTATCCATCAATCGATCTAGCACACGTACCTTTACGATTGAGTTCAATTGATTAAATAATTTCCTATCTAAAATCGCTTTATCATTTCCAACCACATTGTTATGAATAAATATCTCAGCCTGTTCATCTACTAAATCTCTCGCTTCATTCATCCAATGATTCAAACTAAGCAAATGATCTGCCGATAAATCTTCGCGCTGATTAATAACTGGCAATATTTTGTTGCGTATATAATTTCTCGTGTATTTCGTATCTTTATTAGATGCATCTTCAAAATAGTGAACTTTAAACGCTTGTTGATATTCCATTAAAGCTGCTTTCGGTATTTTCAAAAAAGGTCTAACGATCAAATACGTATTTTTCTTTTGAACAGGTTCAATACCTAATGATGAACGTCCAATTCTACCTGTAAGCAAACGATAAGCAATTGTTTCTTTTTGATCATCTTTATGATGTGCTGTAATCAAAATATCACTATTTGTTTCTTGCATCATTTCATCGAACCATTCATACCGCATCGTTCTCGATACATCTTGAATACTTTTATTCTGATTTACAAAATCAGATAAATCCAATGTCTTAATATATACTTTTATATCATGCTCGAAACAAAATTTTTCAATAAATTCCGCTTCATCTTTAGATTCTGGTCTTAATCCGTGGTTCACATGTAAACATATTAAATTTTGATACGTATGTTTATATGTTGTATTTAACAAGTGTAATAGCGTCATGCTATCTATTCCTGTCGAAACAGCCAATGCTAAATTATCATTTTCTTTCCAAGTCACTTCAAGCATTGTTACACACCTCAATTTATAAATTCAATTGATCTTTTCAAAATAAAAAGAGGCTCAATAAAATAGCCTCTTTTAGTTATAATAAATTATCGTTTTGCACCTTTTCCACCGCGACGTGATTCAGTTTGTCTCTTAATAGAAGTCAACTTATCTTCACTATCTTTTAAGAAATTTGATAATTTCTTTTCAAAATCTTCAGGTTTAGGCTCTTTCTTTGGTGCTTGACGTTTCGGACGTTCTTTCGCTTTTTTAATGGATAAACTAATTTTACCATCGTCAGCTACTGTTAATACTTTAACCTCTACTTCATCGCCTACAGTTAAATGGTCATTTACGTTCTCTACGTAGTTATCAGCAACTTCACTGATATGCACAAGGCCACTTTTACCTTCAGGCAGTTCAACAAATGCACCAAAATTCTTAATACCTGTTACTTTCCCTTTGACTTTATTGCCTACTTCAATTGACATATTATTACTGTATCCTCCTGATATAATTTCACTTTAACTTTATTATATGCTTCTATACTAAATTATACAACGCTATATCTTGATTATTTATCATTTTCTGATTCTTTTTTATCTTTTGGTAATTTGAAAATAACTTCACCGTCATTACTTAAAAAGTATTCGCTTCTCGCAAGTTTTTCAATGTATTCTTTATCATTCAACCGTTTAATTTGTTCTTTTAAATCAATTTCTTTGTCTTGTAGTTTCTCGTATTTAACAGCTTTGTCTTTTCTTTCTTGAACTAATTCATCATTACGGTTTTTTTGCATATATAACATAACCATCATGAACAAGATGATAATCAACAATATTCCACCAAATAAGGCTAAACGCTTTCGAACAACTTGGCGCGATTTGCTGACAGATTTTTTCTTTTTATTTTGTGACTGCGTAAATTCATTATCTATATTTTTTATTTTTTGCGCCATAAGCGTGCCTCCTTACTATATAGAATCTTGAATTTTCTCCTCTTTAATAACATCAAACATTGTCTTCGCATTTTCTTTATTTGCATGTTCAGACAATCCCGTTACTTTCACTACAATTATGCGGTTACCTAACTTAATTTCCAATTCATCTTCGACGCTAACGTTTGTGCCTGCTTTAGCAGTTTGACCATTTATTTTCACTCTGCCTTGGTCACTCACTTCTTTAGCAAGTGTACGACGTTTAATGAGTCGTGACACTTTTAAATATTTATCTAATCTCAAAGTTTCAAGTCCCCTCTATTTATAAATTCTTTCAATTCTTGTTCATTAAATCGGTCTAATTTGGTTTTATCATACAACTTCAAAAAGTAATCGGCAAATATTTTTTCTAGTTTTTCTTTTTTAACTTTGCCCTCTTTAGCTTTAGCATTTTGCCAAATTTGATTTAAATCTTCTTTATTGTTTGCTACTTCATTGCCAAACACGTGTGGATGTCTTCTTATCATTTTGCTCGTAAGCTCTTGTACAACTTCTCTTACGTCAAAGTAACCGTCTTTTTTTCCTATTGCTGCGTGCAACATTACTTGTAACAAGATGTCTCCAAGTTCTTCTATCATATGATCAATGTCATATTCATCAATTGATTCTATAAGCTCAAATGTTTCTTCGATAATAAACCTTTTTAAAGATTCATGTGTTTGTTCTTTATCCCAAGGGCAGCCATCTTCAGAAACAAGCGTATCTATTATTTGTTCTAAATATTGAAAATCACTGTACAATTGTTCATCTTCTATCATTTTTGGAACAAATAAACTCGTTAAGTTAGACAGTTCAATATGATGGTCCATTTCAAATAATGGACACGTTATCACTTCGGCTTCACCAAGTCTAGCATTCGTTACCAAACTCACTTGGTGTTCATCTGGATAACGTTCCATTAAGGTCACTTTAATATCTGAAGCTACCATTTGATCATAAACTTGCGTAATAATTGTACTTGTCCTAACATTTAACATCGTTTCGTCTAAGTTCGTTCCATCTAATAAAGTAAAACCATCATTAGGATCGATGTTTACTGCTCTAAACATATCATCTAAGAAACTTTTACCACCTAAAACCTTTACTTGCTGATCTGATTCTAATAATAACTTCGTTGTCGTTTCTGCCACCATAGGGTCTCCAGGAACTGCATAAATCACTTCTTCTGTTTCTGCTTTTTCAATTAAACTATTTACGATTTCATTATATACGTTAATAAAATCATCATGCTTTTCATATACATGGTCAAAGCCTTGCCAATTTAATTCTTTCAACTCATTTACGACAGGGTGTTCTAAAGTTCTTGCGTATATAGTATCTGCAGATTGTAGTTTACGATATATACCTAGAGGAAGTTCTTCAAGACTGTAATTCCCTAAGCCAACAACTGTAATTTGTTGTGCCATTATATGATTACTCCTTTATTATTTTATCCATTAAAGGTAAATGTTGCCATTCTTCTTTTTTTAATATTTTCATTTTAATTATACCTATCATTACGACCATTACGCCAACAATACCCGCTAATAAAAGTACAATTAAGCTTGTCATTCTCGAATTTGATGGAATTAATAGTACAATCTGTACAAATATAGACATGATAATAAGCGTAGACACGACTTTAAAAATAAACATTCCCATATTTTGAAATTGATATAACTTCATAACTTTCAGATGTAATACTAATGTATAAATTGCGAGTGATAATACAGTTGAAATACTTGCTCCAATTATGCCAAATTGCAATACAAATACATAATTACATATAATTTTCATAGCAATACCTATGATTAATGCAATAAATAAAATTGTACGCTTTCCTTGTACTTGTAATAAAGCCGTATACATAATGATGAATGTCACAAATATAACTGCAAGCATGAAAATACTTAAAGAACCGATAAGGTCATTCGTTTTAAAGAACACTGTATTTAACAATGGCAATAAATTAATGAGTCCTATTGATGCCGCCATGCTAAAGAGTACAGTGATTTTTAAAGATGTATTCGCATATTCGTTGACCAAATTTTGATTTTTCTTTTGAAGTTGTTCTGTTAGTAATGGGATGAGCACAAAACTGAATGTCGTCGTTATAATAAGACCCATTTGAATCAGTGAAGCTCCTCTATCATAAACACCTTTTACTTTTATACTATGGTGAAAAGTATTCCCTGTTTCTTGTAGCAAGTGAATAAGTGTGAATGAATCCACAACTTGCCACAATATAAGTATCAAATAAGAAATTGCATATAAAACGGTCATCGTTACAACACTTTTTATATCTTTCACATTTATTTCCCAGGAAAACTGGAATGGTGGTTTTCTTTTTAACCAAAAATAAACGACCACACAAGTTAATCCAATAACTGAACCACCAATAGCAATTGTTCCTGCTTGGTAAATTGAAATATGCATTATCATATACAACGCGATAGCAAGTAATATAACGACCACTCTTAATACTTGATCTATTACTTGTGAGACGGCAATGATATTCATTTTATGTTTCATTTGATAATATCCCCGTATCATAGAGATAAACACGAGCGGAATTAATGCAATACTTGCCATTCGTAACATAGGTGTTAACTTTTCATCTCCCATTAACTCACTTATAAAATGAGAACTGCTAAATATGCCAACGCTGATAACTAAACAAAAGCTTTGCAGCCACCAAAACAAAGCAGAAATCGTCGCTTGATTCCGATTAATCATCCAGCCACTCATAACGCTCGGTAGTGCATTTAAACTTACAACACTTACGATCGCAACGAGCGGATATACTTGTTGATATGCATATAACCCTTCATCTCCAAGTATATTTTGATAAGGCACTCTGTAAATAGCACTTAAAATTTTAACGATAACCATCGTTCCTGTTAACAGTAGTACACTATTAAAAATCGGTTTAGATTTTGTCATCATCAATCAAACTTTCATTTATGACTTTAGTTAAAAATTTCAAGTCGTCTAACCATTGGCCAGTCTTCTGTAACTTAAATTCCATTTGATTATTTGCTACGGAAATTTTCAACTTTCTACCTAACGGCTCAGTCACTTTAAATAGAACGTCACCTTTAACATGACTCGTTGTATATTCTGATGCAGTTAGCTGAATTACTTTTGCGACCTCTTTAATGCTTGTAATTCCGAAATCAATACCATTTAGTCTAATACGAACTACATCTAATAAACGTCCAACTTCAACAGGGTATTCACCAAATCGATCAATCAATTCATCTTGAATATCTTCAAGCTGCGACATTGTAGAAATAGATCTTAATTTTTTATACATTTCTATTTTAGCTTGTTCATTTTTAATATATTCTGCTGGAATATAGGCATCTATTTTAATATCAACTTCCAATTGAGGCACATCTGATTCAGGTTCAATGCCTCGTTTTACATTAACCGCTTCTTCTAGCATTTGAGAATATAAGTCATAACCAACAGAATCAATAAATCCGTGTTGTTGACTACCTAATAAATTACCGGCACCTCTAATGTTTAAGTCACGCATAGCGATTTTGAAACCTGACCCTAATTCTGTAAATTCTTTAATCGCTTGTAACCTTTGTTCTGCAACTTCTGTTAATACTTTATTTTGTGCATGTAAGAAATATGCATAGCCAATTCTACTAGAACGACCAACTCTACCTCTTAGTTGGTAAAGTTGACTCAATCCAAATCGATTGGCATCTTCAATAATAAGTGTGTTAGCATTCGGGACGTCTACACCCGTTTCTATAATCGTCGTTGTAACAAGGATATCGTATTCACCTGCAACAAAACTAAGCATCGTTTCCTCTAGCTCACGTTCTGACATTTGACCATGTGCAACACCAATTCTTGCATTCGGCATCAACATAGACAACTGCTCACTTTTTTGGTAAATCGATTGAACTCTATTATATAAATAAAAGGCTTGTCCACCGCGTGACAGTTCTCGTTCCAATGCTTCTTTCACAAAATTCATATTCTGTTCTAATACATAAGTCTGCACAGGGAATCTGTTCTCAGGTGGTGTTTCAATAACTGACAAATCTCTCACGCCGAGTAAGCTCATATGAAGTGTTCTTGGAATAGGTGTAGCAGTTAATGTCAATACATCTACGTTCGTCTTCAAAGCCTTTATTCTCTCTTTATGCTTAACGCCAAATCTTTGCTCTTCATCGACGACTAACAACCCTAAGTCTTTGTATTCAACATCTTTACTTAATAATTTATGTGTTCCTACGACAATATCTACGAAACCTGTTTTAATACCTTCTTTAGTTTCTTTCACTTGTTTAGGTGTTCTAAATCGACTCATCATTTGGATTTCCACAGGGTATTCTTGCATACGCTCTCTAAACGTTTCAAAATGCTGTTGCGCCAATATAGTAGTTGGGACAAGTATAGCAACTTGTTTGCCTTCAGAAACGGCTTTAAACGCTGCTCTTATAGCGACTTCAGTCTTACCGTAACCAACATCGCCACATAACAAGCGATCCATTGGTCTTCTTTTTTCCATGTCACCTTTAATTTCTTCTAATGACGTAACTTGGTCAGGTGTTGGTTCATAAGGGAAGTCCATTTCGAAAGTCATTTGTTCTTCACTGTCAGGTCCATATTGATAACCTTCCACTTGCTCACGCTCTTGATATAGTTTTAAAAGTTCATCTGCTATATCTTCTACATTTTTTTGAACTCTTGCTTTCGTTTTCTTCCATTCAGTACCGCCAAGTTTATTTACTTTAGGTTCTTTATCATCTGAGCCAACAAACTTTTGTACATCATTCATTTGATCGACTGGAACGAATAATTGATCCGTACCCTTATACTGAATTTTAATATAATCTTTGTGTATTCCTGCCACTTCTAAAGTTTCAACACCAAGGTATTTACCTACACCATGGTGTACATGTACGACATAATCACCAACATTGAGTTCTTGATAAGATTTAATTTTTTCTGCATTGGATAACTTTTGAGTTCTTTTAGATTGTTTACGTTCACGTGCTTTAAACAGTTCTTTTTCAGTTACGACGACTAATTTCATATAAGGGAGTTCGAATCCTTCCGATAAATCACCGTCAGTAACGACCGCTTGCCCTCTATCTTCAACGTGTTCGACTCTATCAATAACTGTTGGGATATTCATATCACTCAACATGCTTTGAACTCTCGTCTTTCTCGTATCAGACTCAGCTAATAGTACAACTGTAAATCCTTGTTTCATAAAACGATCAAATTCAGACTTCATAATATCGTATTGTCCATAAAATCTTTGTACTGGCTTACACGAGAATTTGACCATTTCTTCTATCTCAACAGGCATATTTGCGGTAAATAAAGTGAAATACGCAACTTTATGTTGATTTAACAAGTCTGTAAAAGCTGTATCAACAATAAATCGTTGCCCTATAAATCCTTGACCCGATTCAATTAACGATTGAGTAAATTCCTCAATTTCTGTATTTAAAGTGTTCTCTGTTTCTTTAATTCTGTTATATTCATCAACTACAATCAATGCATCATCTTCTAAATAATCCACCAATGTCGATGCTTCATCATACATAAATGCAATAACTCTTCTTAAAATTTGATGATCTTTTAATTCATCACTTTGCATCAAAATATTTTGGTAAGTATCTTTCAAATCAGGACGAATTTCAGTTTGTAACTTTTGACGCGTCTTTTCATAAAAAGGTTCCATACGCTCTGATAATTGGTTGATTTGTTCACTTGTAAAGATGTAATCACTGGCCGTTGTAATTTCTACTTGTTTAATATTTTCCAAAGATCGTTGTGTCTCCACATCAAACAATCTCATACCGTCTACTTCTGTATCAAATAGCTCTATTCGTACTGGATCGCCTGTAACCGGATAAATATCAATTAAACCACCACGAATAGAAAATTCTCCTATAGCAGATACTAAAGATTGTCTTTTGTAGCCCATGTCGATAAGTTGTTTAGACCAATCTTCTAAAACAATATCATCACCAATTTTTATAGATTTATAATGATCTTGCCAAATTGACTTAGGTGTCAATTGCTTTTTCAATCCATTAATAGGTACGATAAATAAACCCTTCTTACCTTGAGCAAGGTGGGTTAATGTTCTAATCCTTTCACTCATTAAGTCTGGACTTTGAGTTGAAAAGGCTTCTATCATAATATCCTGAACCGGAAACTTAAACACTTCTTCTGCCGGTAATAACTGAAGAATATCAGATTCTAATTTATCTGCTTGATATAAGTTGTTGGTCACGATTACTAATTGTTTATCGTGTTTTAAATATTGTTCTAGAATTAATAATGCTTTACTAGATTGGTTCAAACCAGAAATCAGTATATTTTTTTCACCAAAAATACTTTCTAAATCTTGAAATCTTTCATCTTTCTGTATAATTTCGTGAATAACATGTTTCATTACACTTCACCATTATACTGGTTCATAACGTTCGGAAATGTCTCACCTTTAATTAGTGCTTCACAAGCATCAGCTGCACGTTCAATAACTTTTTTCATTGTAATCATTTCATCTTCAGAAAACTTTTGAAGTACATAACTTGGTACACTCATGCCATTAGTCGGTCTGTCTATTCCGATTCTCACTCTATTGAATCGATCTGTACCTAAATGCTGAATTAAAGATTTCATTCCGTTATGTCCACCAGCGCTTCCTTTCTGACGTAACCTCAAATTTCCTTGTGGTTGGTCCATATCATCATAAAGCACAACTAAATCTTCTATATCAATATTATAATAATCCATAAGTGGTCTTACCGCTTCACCGGATAAATTCATAAAAGTCATTGGTTCAATTAACATGACCTTCTCACCATTTATTAGACCAATTGTATAAGCACCTTTAAACTTTTGTTTATCTAGTTGTAATTGATGACGTTCAATTAATTCATCCACTACATCAAAACCTATATTGTGACGAGTCCCCTCGTATTTCTTACCTATATTTCCAAGCCCAACAATACACTTCATGTTGTAACCTCCATATTAATACTAAGTATATATTATAGCATTTTTGCGCTATTTTTCATCTAACTATACTTAAATTAAAAAAAGAGTTGGGACATGATGTCCCAACTCTTCAAAGAGTAGAAAATTCTTATTCTTCTTTTTCTTTCTCTTCTTCTTCTTCGTTAGATACTGCATCAGCTTCTTCAGCTGCAGTTTCTTCAGCGTCTTCAGCTGGTTCTTCAGTAGGTGGTACTACTGTTACAACTGCTTCTTCTTTATCGTTTTCGATAGTATATTTATCAGTTGCATCTAAGTCTCCAACTAAGTAGCTATCACCGATTGCTAATTCTGTAACATCAACTTCGATATTTTCAGGAATTGCATCTGGTGTAGTTGTTACTTCTAAGTTGAATAATGGTTGTTGAACCACGCCGCCTTCAGCTGCTCCAGCTGCTTCTCCAACTAATACTACAGGTACTTCTACAGTTAATTCTTCTTTCATGTTGATTGCTAAGAAGTCAACATGAGTGATTTGGTTTTTAAGTGAATCATATTGGTAATCTGAAACCATAACTTTGATAGTTTTAGATCCAACACCTAATTCGATTACACCGTTACGACCAACTTCACGGATTGTTTTGATGAATTCTATTTCATCAACTTTAACAGATGTATTTTTAGCACCGTAACCGTATACTACTGCTGGGATTACACCTGAAGCTCTTAGTTTACGTAAACTAGAACGAGTTTGTTTACCTTGACGGATAACTGACTTTAATGAAGTCATTATCTTTTCCACCTTTCATACATGCGCAATTGCGCTCCTACACTTACCCATCAACTATCAATGTTGCTTGTAAGTGGTTATTTAATCCATTTAAAAATGAACCGTTTGTTATTATACATTAAACTTGAAAATTAATCAAATAGCACACTAACTGATTCTTGTTCATAAACTCTTACAATTGCTTGAGCAAGTAATTCAGCAACAGAAAGTTCTTTTACATTTGAAGGTTTTCTGTCTTCTGGTAATTGAATTGAGTTTGTAACAACTAATTCTTTAATTTGTGAATTTTCAATACGTTCACGAGCTGGACCAGATAAAACTGGGTGTGTACAACAAGCATATACTTCTTTAGCACCTTTTTTAATAAGTGCATCTGCAGCTAATGTAATTGTACCAGCAGTGTCGATAATATCATCGATAATAATGGCAGTCTTACCATTAATATCTCCAACAATATTCATAACTTCTGCTACATTTGGCTTAGGACGGCGTTTATCAATTATTGCAATTGGTGTTTTTAAGCGATCTGCCATTTTACGTGCTCTTGTTACACCACCATGATCTGGGGATACAACTACTGTCGTTTCTGGGTCTAATCCTTTTTCTAAGAAGTAGTTAGATAAAATCGGTACACCCATTAAATGATCAATCGGAATATCAAAGAACCCTTGAATTTGTGGAGCATGTAAATCTAATGCTATCATTCTGCTAGCGCCAGCTTTTTCAATAATATTTGCTACAAGTTTCGCTGTAATCGGCTCACGACTTCTAGCTTTACGATCTTGTCTAGCATAACCATAATATGGCATAACAATATTAATATTTGCTGCCGATGCACGTTTACATGCATCTATCATAATTAATAATTCCATCAAGTGTTCATTCACTGGATTTGATGTAGGTTGAATAATAAATACGTCACAACCACGGATACTTTCTTCAATATTGATTTGTACTTCACCGTCTGCAAATCGTTTTACTGTAGATTTTCCTAATGGAATGCCTACTAAGTTAGCAACTTCTTGTGCTAAAGGTTGGTTACCTTCTAGTGAAAATATTTTTAATGAAGAGTTTTTATATTCAGTATTCAACATTTCAGTTCCCCCGATATCATTTTGACTCATTTTATTTGATGGCTCCTTTTATTTCGTTTTGTAGTATCCTTCTTTTGTTGATTGTCTAGCACGACCTATTGCTAAACTTTCATCTGGCACATTTTCAGTTATTGTTGAGCCTGCTGCTGTAGTTGCTCCATTTCCAACTTCTACTGGTGCAATTAAATTTGTATTACAACCAATAAATGCATCATCTCCTATTTTAGTAAAGAATTTATTGATTCCATCATAGTTCACAGTTATTGATCCACAGCCAACATTCGTTCTAGCACCAATTTCTGCATCACCAATATAACTTAAATGAGATACCTTTGCGCCATCTTTTAAGACAGTCTTTTTAACTTCTACAAAGTTACCTACTTTTGTTTCTTGGCCAAGTTCAGATCCTGGTCTTAATTGAGCAAACGGTCCAACTGTTGAAGATTTGCCCACAACTGAATCTGTAATGACAGATTGTTTAATTGTAGCACCATCATCAATTGTACTATTTTTAATATCAGAATTCATTCCAATTGTAACATTTTTGCCGATTATTGTATTACCAATTAATCTTGTACCTGGTTCAATTACCGTGTCCTCACCGATTACAACGTGCTTTCCAATGTATGTTGTAGCAGGATCAATTATAGAAACACCATTGATCATATGTCGTAAATTAATACGTTCTTTCATTTTCTGTTCAGCTTGTGCTAACTGGACTCTATCATTCACACCAAGTATGCCATCAATATCGTCAGTTACAAATGCTGAAACTTTTTTGTTTTCTTTATTTAAAATGCTAATCACGTCTGGTAAATAATATTCACCTTGCGCATTATCATTTTTTACTTTTTCTAAAGTTTCGAACAATACTTCATTATCAAAAGCAAAGATACCTGAACTGATTTCATTTACGTTAACTTGTTCAACTGTTGCATCTTTTTGCTCGACAATAGCTGCCACTTGTCCAGTTTCATCTCGGATGATTCTACCGTAGCCATAAGGATTATTTACTTTTGCAGATAATACTGTTGCTACAGCATTTTCAGATTCATGAAATGCTAATAATGAACTAATTGTTTCTTCTGTTATTAATGGTGTGTCACCACAAATAACAATTGTCGTTCCTTGTTGGTTACCTAAAATATCTTTAGCAGTCTTAACTGCATGAGCAGTTCCTAATTGTTCTTCTTGATATACAAACTGTGATGCATCACCAATTGTTTCTTTGACTTTCTCAGCTCCATGTCCGACAACTGTTACTACAGTTTCAACACCAGCAAGTTTAACGCTATCAATTACATGTTGAACCATAGCTTCTCCAGCGACCGGGTGTAACACTTTATAAAGTTTAGATTTCATTCTTGTACCTTTACCGGCAGCTAATACGACTGCATTTTTTTGCATCTTAAATTCCTCCATTTAAACGCACTTTAACCTTATTATAATTTAATTTATGCACTACTATCAAGAAAGAGTTGTTTTAAGATGCAATTAATATTTTCGACAAAAAAATAACGATACGGTATAAACCGTATCGTTACACATTCTATTCATCTTCAGAACTTTCAGAGTTGAAGCTTGCTTGTTGAGAATGTGGAATAATTATTTCGCTTGTTTCCTCATATATTCTCATTACCTGTTCTTGAATTTCTTGTCTCATTTCAGAGTTAATAGGGTGTGCGATATCTCTAAATTCCCCATCAGGTGTACGTTTACTTGGCATTGCAACGAACAACCCAGAATTCCCTTCGATAACTCTTAAATCGTGAATGACAAAAGCATCGTCTAGTGTAATTGATACAAGTGCTTTCATTCTTCCGTCTGTTTTAATTTTTCTTAATCTTACGTCTGTTACATTCATGGTTAGTATGCCCCCCTGTTTTATCTTTTGCAAAAGTAGGTATCGTACTAGTTGAAATATTTATTTGATTTTTGCGATCATTTCAATTTCTACCTTCACATCTTTAGGCAAACGCGCAACTTCTACACAACTTCTTGCTGGCAAATGTTCATTAAAATATTCCCCATAAATTGAATTAATATCTTGGAAATCATTCATATCTTTTATAAAGATCATAGATTTCACAACGTCGTTTAAAGAAGCGCCACTATCACCAAGTACTATTTTTAAATTTTCAAGAACTTGTTTCGTTTGCTCTTTAACATCGTCTGATACGACTTCCCCATTTTTATTCAATGGAATTTGACCAGAAGTAAACACTAAATTATCTACAACTACTGCATGACAGTATGGTCCTAATGCTTCTGGAGCGTTTGTTGAATTAATACTTTTCATGATGATAACCTCTCCTCTCCTATTAATTAAACCTTTTTAAACAGTTGCCTTCTTCTACTGAGAATTGTTGATTGTACTCGTCTACGTCAGATAACCTAACTAATGATGTGTAATCTTCAACTAATCGATGTTTTACTTCTTTTGATTCTACAAGTACTGATACCCCTTTTACTGTTGCCTTAAACTCATTCATTAAATTGATCACACCGTTAATAGAACCGCCTGCTCGCATGAAGTCATCAACAATTAGTACATTAGAATATTCATCCAAGGTTCTCTTTGATAATACCATCGTTTCAATTTTTCTTGAAGACCCTGAAACATAATTTATTGAAACAGTTGAGCCTTCAGTTACTTTATTATCTTTTCTTATAACAACAACAGGCAAATTAAGCACTTTTGCCACTGCATTAGCTAAAGATATTCCTTTAGTTGCTATTGTCACAACCGCATCAAGTTCCTCGTCCATGTACATCGTAGCAATTAATTCCCCTACTTGATTTAAAAGCTTTGGATTTCCTACTAAATCAGACATGAACAAATAGCCGCCAGGTAATAGTCGCTCTTTTTCTTTAAGTAATTCACACAAATGTTTAATCAAATCAACCGCTTCTTCTATGTACATTTTCGGACGATATGTAACGCCACCACTTGCACCTGCAGTCGTTTCGATTATACCTAATCTTTCAGCTTGAAAAGTTTCTTTTATAATTTGTATATCCTCACTTATTGATGACTTTGCTTGACCAAAATGGTTAACAAAGTAAGTCAACGGCACTAACTCATTTGGATGTTTCAATAAATATTGTGTCATATAAACGATTCTCTCGCTTCGTTTAAAACGCATTTATAAAACTCCAATCTCTATTCCGTATTTTAGGCACAATTATACTATAATCGTACGTATTTCACAAAGTTATCCAAGCAGTCTTACAACGAAGACTTCATTACAACAACCCATTAATGCGTTGTAAACTTGTCTAGCTTGTCTTTCTTTTTGAACTAAGCCATATACTGTCGGTCCACTACCACTCATTAACGTCGCATCGACGCCACTATTTTCCATTGTGTTTTTTAATTTAGCCACTTCAGGATACAAACTCATCGTGACATTCTCTAGACTGTTACCTAGTGATTGACATAACAACTCATAATCCTCATCATATAAAGCTTTTTTACAATTTTCAGTTTGGATATTTGTCGTGTTGTCTAAATTTAATGCGCCATAGATTTCTGGAGTCGAAACACCAATATCTGGTTTAGCTATCACAACCCACGCTGATGGTGGTTTAGGTAAATGCGTTAATTTTTCCCCTCTACCTGTACACAAAGCAGTCTTCCCATAAATACAAAATGAAATATCAGACCCAATTTCTGCAGCTAACTCACTTAAAGACTCAAGCGAATCATTGATTTCCCATAATTGATTTAATCCTCTAAAAGTTGCAGCGGCATCACTAGACCCTCCAGCTAATCCAGCTGCTATCGGAATGCTTTTTTCAAGTGAAATTGTAACGCCTTTTTTAATTTGATATTTATCTTGCATCAGCTTTGCTGCTTTATAGGCTAAGTTCCTTTGATCATTAGGAACAAAATTATGTTCTACATCAATGACAATTTTTCCATCGTCTCGATTTTCAAAAGTCAGACGATCATTCAAATCGACAGTAGTCATAATCATTTCTACTTCATGATAGCCATCATCACGTTTATATAATGTATCTAATGTTAAATTAATTTTTGCTGGTGCTGTCTCATAAATCATATGCTTGCCCTTTCTAAAACTTATTATTATGATTTTACCACAAATAAAAGACAGAAAGTATTAGCTTTAGTTGATTTTTGCATAATAAAAAACTCTACGCCATATCACAGTCATATCGCGTAGAGTTTTTTTATTAAATACTATTAAATTTACTGAACGATGAACTCTTCTTTAAGCTCGTTCATAAATGTTACTTGGACATTCTCAGTTAATACATCAGTGTATGTATAAGATACACGTTTAAAATTATGTTTCTCTTGATCTAATTCGACCACGAAAACTGATGGATACGTTTCTTTGAGCACACCACTTCGCTCAATTAATTTCTTACGTCCTCCATTAGCTTTAAGTACAATGCGATTTCCTAATTGACAATCTAATATTTTTTTGATATCTACTAAAGTCTTCGGCATATCGACCCACCTCGCTATGTATAAAATTATACTATAATAGCAATTTTTTGTCAAATAAAATTTAAATTCTATCAATTAGGGAAAGCAATGTCAATAATTTTATACAGATAAATTCGGGTATTTTTTCAAATTGTTACAAAGATGTGCATATTCTTGTATTGTTAGTGTTTCTCCACGACGCTTAGGGTCTATGTTTGAAGCATTTAACCACTCTAGTATTTCTTCTTTATGCATTTTACCATCTTGTATTGTACTCAAATAATTATTTAAAATTGTTTTTCTACGCTGCGCAAATGCACCTTTTGAAAGTTTAAACAATTGTTGTTCATCATCAACCTCTACTATTGGTTCGGTACGTTTTGTTAACTTAATAACGATAGAGTCCACATTTGGTGGTGGCATGAAGACCGTCTTAGGGACCACTAAAACGCGTTCTGTCTCAGTATAATATTGACATGCGATTGATAAAGAACCATAGCTTTTACTTCCTACAGTAGCATTTAAACGTTCTCCAACTTCTTTTTGCATCATGACTACATATCCATCGATAGGTAACTTGTTTTCCAACAAATTCATCAATATCGGCGTTGTAATATAATATGGCAAGTTCGCTACTAACATAATTTTGTCGCAACCTTGAAGATGTTCATCAATTTCTTGTTGAACATTAGCTTTTAATATATCTTGATTAATCACTTTCACATTAGGATACGGACTAAGTGTATCTTGAAGTACTGGAATTAATCTTTGATCAATTTCAAAAGCTAAAACTTTTTTTGCCGCTCTTGCTAATTGTTCTGTAAGTGAACCCATTCCTGGTCCTACTTCTATTACGCCTGTATTCTCATCAATATCACTAGCAGATATGATATTTTGTATTATATTTGTATCAATTAAAAAGTTTTGACCTAAACTTTTTTTAAATTTAAAACCATACTGTTCTAATAACGCCTTTGTACGTTTTGGCGTTGCGATATCTTTATCGTTCATCACGTCACTCCTCTTCCATTCCAAGTGCTTCTTTTACGTCTTTCTCAGTATATCCAAAGGCATTTAATTTGTTTAATAATTGTTTTCCATTCGAATGACCAATATTCAACTTACTGCAAAGTTTTTCTCTTCTGCGTCGTGCCTCTTTGCCAATAATTAATCCTAAATCTATCAAAACTGCTTTATCAATCGTTTCGACATTCGCTTCTAACGGAGAACTGACATTGGTCAAAGCCTCTCTTACAGTATCTATAGAAGCATGTTCAACGCCAATTCTACCTCTTTTATTTTTTGCTTTTTCTCTATCTATAAAGGCATGTTTTACGTTAGGGACATATTGTTTAATTGTATTTCTAATTTTATCACCCGGGAAATCCGGATCAGTTAGCACAATTACGCCACGCTTCTCTTGAGCTTGCTTTATTACGTCTAATGTTTCTTTCGATATTGCAGAACCATTCGTTTCAATCGTATCGCAATCTACAGCTCTTTTAACATTTACTGTATCATCACGACCTTCTACCACGACAAATTCATTTATTTTCATAACTTCTACCTTCTTTAAAGATGCCCCAAAACAATCGTTTTGGGGCATCTTATTTTTATAATTTAAATAATCTTTCAGCATTCTTAGTAGTTGCTTCACATACTTCTTCGTATGTCATACCTCTTAGTTCAGCAATTTGTTCTGCAACTAATTTAACACGTGCAGGTTCATTTCTTTTCCCTCTATATGGATGAGGAGATAGAAATGGTGCATCCGTTTCGACTAATAGTCTATCCATCGGTACATGTTTAGCCACTTCTTTTGGTTGTTTAGCATTTTTAAATGTTACTGGACCACCTAATGAAACATAGAAATTCATCTTCAATATCTCATCAGCAATTTCATTTGATCCACTAAAGCTATGCATAATTCCGCCAACTTCACTTGCGTTTTCTTCTTTTAAGATATCAACACAGTCTTGAGTCGCTTCTCTATTATGGATAATAATAGGTAATTGTACACGTTTAGCTAATGCGATTTGTTTTCTAAATACTTCTTTTTGTACATCTTTAGGTGATTTATCCCAATGATAATCTAATCCCATTTCTCCAATGCCTATAATTTTAGGATGACTAGATAACGATTCTATCCATTCGAGACGTTCTTCAGTACAATCAATTGCATCAACTGGGTGCCAGCCGATTATGCCATAAATGAAATCATACTGATCGATTAATTTCATCGTTCTTTCGATTGTTTTTGTATCAAAGCCAACGACAAACATTCTATCGATACCTTCTTCAAGCGCTCTATCTATAACTTCTTGTAAGTCATCATCATATTGATCTGCATTAAGATGTACATGTGTGTCTATTAGCATTCAAATCTTCCTTCCGATTCATTACTTTATGATTGAACCATTTTGTATTGCATTTGGTAATCCAACTAATGTTAGCGTGCCGTCCTTTTCAGCTGAAAGTATCATGCCTTCAGACTTCTCTCCACGTAATTTAACTGGTTTTAAATTCGTTACAACTGCAACCTTTTTACCAACAATATCTTCAGGCTTATAGAATTTAGCAATGCCTGAAACGATTTGTCTCTTTTCATTACCTAAATCTACTTTAATTTTTAAAAGTTTATCTGATTTTTTCACATAATCTGCGCCAATTACTGTCGCTGCTTTAATTTCTACTTTATCAAATTGATCAATTGTAATTTCAGGTTTACTTTGAACTTCTTCTTTAATTGATTTTTCTTCTGTGACTTCTTCTGTTTCAGGTAAAGAACCGCCTTGCATAGAATCTTTAATAAATGCCACTTCTTGTTCGACATCTAATCTTGGGAAAATAGGTTCTGGCTTTTCAATCACTTTAATATCATGATCGATGGCACCATAAGCTTCAATACTTTCAAAAGTATCTAACTTTCCTTTTTCCAAGTTCAATTGACGGAAGATTTCATAAGGCGCATATGTTAAGAATGGTCTTAATAATACAGAAGCAAATCTTATATTTTCAACTAAATGAATCATGACATTCTCTAACATTTCACGTTCATTTTCATCTTTAGCTAATACCCATGGTGTTGTTTCATCAATATACTTATTCGTACGGCTAATTAGCTTCCAAATTTCAGCTAAAGCAACCGAAAATTGCATATTTTCCATAGCCGTGTAGAAATTATCTTTCGTTTTCAATGCTATTTCTTCAATTTCTTCATCTATTGGATGTAATTTTCCTTTGTATTTAGGAAGAACGCCATTAAAGTATTTATTAACCATAGCTATAGTACGATTTACTAAGTTACCTAAATCATTTGCTAAGTCATAGTTCGTACGTTCCACAAATGCTTCTGGTGTGAATACGCCGTCTGCTCCGAATGGTAATTCTCTCATTAAATAATATCTTGTAGCATCTAAACCGTATTTATCGATTAACACATTCGGATCGACTACATTACCTTTAGATTTACTCATTTTACCGTCTTTCATCAAAATCCAACCATGAGCAAACTCACGTTTAGGTAAAGGTAAGTCTAAAGCCATTAATAAAATTGGCCAAATAATTGAATGGAAACGTACGATTTCTTTAGCCATTAAATGAACATCAGCTGGCCAATACTTTTTAAATAATTCATCATCATCTGATAAATATCCTAAAGCAGAAATATAATTTACAAGCGCATCAATCCACACATATACGACATGCTTAGGATTTGATGGCACTTTAATACCCCAGTCGAAAGTTGTTCTTGAAATAGCTAAGTCTTCTAAACCTGGTTTAATAAAGTTATTAATCATTTCATTTTTACGTGAAATTGGTAAAATGAATTCTGGATTTTCGTCTAAGAATTTCAATAATCTATCAGCATAATTATCTAATTTAAAGAAATAGCTTTCTTCTTTAACTAATTCTACATCATGACCTGAATCTGGACTTTTACCTCCGACAATTTTGCCATTTTCATAAACAGGATCGACAAGTTGTGTTTCAGTATAGTAAGTTTCGTCTGGTATTGAATACCAACCCTCATATTCACCTAAATAAATGTCGCCTTGCGCTAATAATTTTTCAAACACTTTTTCGACAACTAACTTATGTCGATTTTCTGTCGTACGGATAAAATCATCATTTGAAATGTCTAATTTTTTCCATAATGATTGAATGCTTTCAATAATTCCATTTAAATACTCTATTTCAGATAAGCCAGCTTCTTTAGCTTTTTCTTGTATTTTTTGTCCATGTTCATCCGTTCCTGTTAAATAATGAACATCATATCCTTGTAACCGTTTATATCTAGCAATAACATCACCAGCAACCGTTGTATACGCATGACCTATGTGTAAATTCCCGCTCGGATAATAAATCGGTGTCGTAATGTAAAAAGTCTCTTTCGTCATCGGCGTTTCCTCCTAATATCTTATCTATATAATATACCGAAAATTAAGCATTTTTTCAATATTACCTTATTATGGTAATGGGTTATAATTGTTTTAAACATTAAAAATAAAACGTATGCAATTTATTATTTTATTGACATTTTCTGCAATTCATATTAGTATACTATTTATATAATTGTCGAACGAATGTCGAATTAGATAATTATGGTTTTATTAAACGGAGGTAAAAAGATGAAATCAACTGGAATCGTGCGTAAAGTAGATGAACTAGGCCGTGTAGTAATTCCAATCGAGTTACGACGCATATTAGACATCGCTGAGAAAGACGCTTTAGAAATTTATACTGATGAAGACAAAATTATTTTAAAGAAATATTCTCCTAACATGACTTGTCAAGTTACAGGTGATGTATCTGAAGAAAACTTTGTTTTAGCTGACGGTAAAATTGTCTTAAGTAAAGAAGGCGCTCAGCAACTAATTAATGAAATCGAAAATAAATCTAAATAATAGATATTTCATGTAAATAGGAAACTTCAAGGTTTTATACGCCCTTTGAAGTTTCCTATTTTATTTATTCTTGAATATGAAATGCTTCATATACATCTCTCTTTTTAATATTTCTATCTAATGCCACTTGTTTAATTGCATCTTTAGAACGCATATCTTGGTTTTCGATATATGAATCGACATGTTCTTTTAAATCCATATCTTCCCACCAATGTATTTCCTGACTTGCTTCATCTATACCTTCTATTAGAACTACAAATTCCCCTTTTTGAGGAATCTTCTCATTTTCCAACATTTCTTCTATTATTCCAACTTTATTTGTTTCTACTTGTTCAAACTTTTTAGTGAGTTCTCGCCCAATAGCTATTTTTCTATCGGGATCAACTTCAGCGATTGCTTTAATGGTTTGTTTAATACGATAAGGTGATTCATAAATCATTGCTGTAGATTCTCTATTCATCCACTTTTCTAATACCGTAAGTTTGTCTTTAGCTTGCCTTGGTAAAAAGCCTAAAAATACAAATTTATAAGAAGGCAATCCACTAGTCATGAGTGCTGTGATTGCTGCATTTGGTCCTGGAATCGTTTCAACACGATAATCTTTTTCTCGTGCTTCGTTTACAATTTCATATCCTGGATCACTAATACATGGACATCCCGCATCTGAAACGAGCGCAATTTGATTTCCTTCTTCAAGTAAATTTAACATTTGATTTGAAGCTTTTTCTTTATTGTGTTCGTGATAGGACTTTAAAGGTGTATGAATATCATAATGTTGGCAAAGTTTAGATGTTACTCGTGTGTCTTCACAGAAAATATAATCTACCTCTGTTAATGTTCTAACAGCTCGATATGTTATATCTTCTAAATTCCCTATTGGCGTTCCTACTAAATATAAAATAGACATTTTATCCCTCCTTTATGAGTGTTAATTTCTGCTTTCTACTCAATTGCTTAAGTCCGTATTCTCTTTTTAATGCATCAGACTTATTATCAAATTCTTCATGATAAACGAGCTTAACGGGTAGTCTAACCTTTGTATATTTAGCACCTTTACCCTCATTATGCACTTTCAACCTACGTTCTAAATCTGTAGTATAGCCCGTATAAAGCGTTTCATCTTTGCATTCTAAAATATATGTATAATGCTTACCCATAATAGACTTCCTTCATTTCTTTTGAATATTCTAAAGCTTCATTATAAATATAAAATGGTTGTTCAATCTTCAATCCAGATTGTCCACCGCTTCTACCTTCAACTAATATTGTAACAGCTTCTTTTTTTAATGGTGTACTATAAACCATTCTTAATCTTTTAGGTTCAATATTAAATTGTCTGAATGTGCTTAAGACATCCATCAGTCTATCCGCCCTATGTACCATCACTAACTTGCCACCTTGTTTAAGTAGATGCTTTCCTGCTCGAACAACATCTTCAAGGGTGCAATAAATTTCATGCCTTGCTATTTTATGTGCTTCTTTTTGATGTTTCATTTGTTGATTTTCTTTGAAGTATGGTGGATTAACAGTTACCACATCAAAAGTTGACGGTGGATAAACAGTTGTAACTTTTTTTAAATCTAATAATTCAATTGAAATTTGATTTTCAAGTTGATTATATTCTACACTTCTTTGTGCCATGTCTACTAACGCTTCTTGAATTTCTATAGCCTTAATTTTTGATTGTGACTTATGCGCTAACAATAAAGGTATGATGCCATTACCCGTACACAAATCCATTACATAATCTTTATTTCTTACTTTTACAAACTCTCCTAATAACAATGCATCTGTTGAAAACGAAAAAACTTCGTCATTTTGTATAATTTCAAAATCTTCTCTCAGCAGTTGGTCTAACCTTTCACCTTTATTAAGCATTAAATCACCTCATTTAAAAAATCAGGCATGTATCATGCCTGATTAATTTATTCTCTATTTAGTACTTCTAGACAGAACAAGCAATCGCTTCCTTGCCTATGTTTACCAAACAGTTCTCCTCGACATATATGAAAACCTTCGTGATATAACATCGCAAAATTATCCCTGCTTTGAAGAGGTCTCACTTTTTTATTTGTTTTTTTCTGTTGCGCCTCTTCATTTGATTCAACCACTCTTCTCAAACTTTCATTTTCCATTTGAAGTGCTACGTTATCTTCAACAAGTTCAACAGCTTGATTCTTCAATATTTCCATATGTTCATTAATTTGTTTAATTTCATTTTCTAAAGTCATTATCGTTTCAAACAACTTGTCCCTATTCACAATATAATCCTCCCTTATGAATGGACTTCAAGTAATTCATCAAGTTTATAATCAAAAAGTTGTTCGAAACCTTTCACTTTAACTTGCATCGTTATATCTAAAATATTCAAACCTACAACTTTGCCATCTCCCTCAGGCGTCACTACAGTTGTACCTACGTCAGGCAACTCATTTCTAACATCTTCATAATAGTCATTTTCATATTTTAAACAACACATTAAACGACCACATGCTCCAGAAATTTTTGTTGGATTTAAAGATAAATTTTGATCCTTCGCCATTTTTATAGATACAGGTTCAAAATCTCCTAAAAATGTTGAACAACATAATGAACGACCACACGGACCAATTCCACCTAATAGCTTAGCTTCATCTCTCACACCTATTTGTCTTAACTCAATACGTGTCTTCAATTCAAAAGCTAATGATTTTACTAAATTTCTAAAATCAATTCTATCATCTGCTGTAAAATTAAATATTACCTTACTCTTATCTAATGTATATTCACAATTCACTAATCTCATATTCAACTCGTGATGTATAACCATCTCTTTGCAAAGTTTCAGAGCATCTTCAGCATCCACTAAATTAGATTGATACTTCTGTATGTCATCTTCAGTTGCAAGTCGAACAACTTCTTTCAAAGGTAATACAACGTCGTCTTTGCCAACATGACGATTAGTCAATTTAACTTTCCCTAATTCCATACCTCTTTTAGATTCCACAACAACGAGGTCATTTTCTTTAAATCTTTCCCCATTTGGTGAGAAATACTCTTTTTTACCGGCTTCTTGAAATTGAACACCTATAATTTCATACATTTAATCACCTCTTCCCGTTTATAACCATTTGTTCAAAAACTAGTGTTGCATTAACATTCTGAGCTAATTTGCGATTAGCTTCAGTTATGCCTTGTATATAATTTGTGATATGATTCAAAGTTAACTGGGAACTCATATCTCTTATTTGTGTGTCTAAATCAGGATAAGCTTTCATTACATCTAGTTCTATTTTAGCATGTAATAAGTCTTGAAAATATGCATTTAAACTATTTAAAAATAATTGCTGTAATGGACGTGAATTAGCTATCTTTGTACAATCAATCAAATATATCATAGCCATCTGTGGGTCTTTCACCATTAACTCAGCTAATTTTGTTACAGCTTTTCTAAGTTGAATAAATAATTGTTCTTCAGTTAACTCGATTGCTTCTTCTTTATCAGAAGTAACAAAACTTAACGTATGTGCAATAGGTACAGAAACACCTGAAGCTTCCAACTCTTTAATAAAACCATCCTTAGATGAGGGCTTAAAGTGAACGAGCTGACATCTTGAATGTATCGTTGGAAGTATTTGATCTTTCTTAGTTGTAAGTAACAAGGCAATCGTATTTGGAGGTGGTTCTTCCAAAAATTTTAATATGCTATTTTCACCTTGTACTGTTAGTTTATCAAAAGCTTCAATAATGTAAACTTTATATTGACTTTCTATTGGTTTTTGATTCATTTTTCTTAATAATTCTTCTATTTGTTGTTTCTTTATTGTCGTTTCTTCTGAATGTATATAAACAAAATCCGGATGATTAAAAGCTCGAACTTTCGCTACTTTTGATTCTTCATTTTCACCCAAAATACGTTCTGCAAAATACATAGCTGTTGATTTCATCTCAAACATGTTATCTCCCTCAAATAAATATGCGTGAGATAGTTGCTGAGCATTTAATAAATTATCAATTTCTTTTGTTAATTGCATTATTTTCGCTCCTTGCAATAAAAAAGCTGCACTAATGGCAGCTAATCAGGTCTTAAAATTGATGGAATTTTTCGATTGGCATTACAAATACTGTTGCCCCACCGACTTCTACTTCTACTGGGTACGGGATATAAGAATCCGCGCTGCCTCCCATAGGCGTGATAGGTGAGACAAGTTGTTCACGGTTACCACAAGTTCCATCTATTACACTTAATATTTCTTCTACACGTTCGTCTTTAACACCGCATAAGAAAGTTGTATTCCCCGCTCTTAAAAAACCACCCGTTGTAGCAAGTTTAGTAGCTCTAAAGTCTTTTTCAATAAGTGCTTCTGACAAGTTTTGACTATCTTGGTCTTGGACTATCGCAATAACCATTTTCATAACTAATCACCTCTATAATTATTATATCATATTTTAAACTCGATTTAGAAAATTTGTAATCATGGAATACGCGTCTTCTACAACTTTTTCTAAAGGTTGTGTTGCATCAATTACTTTAATTCTATCAGGATACTCGGCAATTAATTTTTGATATCCATCTGTTACTTTATGATGAAATTCTATCTTTTCCTTGTCTAAACGGTTAGCATCTCTTTGATTATCTTTAATTCTATTTAGTCCCACTTCTGCAGGCACATCAAAATAAAGTGTTAAATCAGGATAAAGATTTTCAATTGCAAATTCATTAATTGCCTTAACTTCTTCTACCCCAATTTCACGTGCATAACCTTGATAACTTAAGGAACTATCTACAAATCGATCACATAGAACAATTCCACCGTTATTCAATTGCGGTAAAATTTTCTCAACTAAATGTTGTCTTCTAGCAGCAGCAAATAGTAACGCTTCAGTTCTTTCATCCATTTCATCATCACTATCTAATAGCAATGCTCTAATAGCCTCACTTATTTTAATACCACCAGGCTCTCTAGTCATAAGAACATCATAATCTTTGTTTAATCGTTCATGTATTTTATGTATTACTGTCGTTTTACCTGATCCTTCTGGTCCTTCAAATGTTATAAACTGACCCATTTATTGTTCATCCTTTACCTTAATTTGCTTATTTAATATACCTTCCACTCTACCACCTCTATCAATCCATTGTAAAAGGGAATCTACTATGTCTTGTTGAATATATTCACCTTTTAAAATAGCAGGGATACCTGGCGGATATGGTATAACATCTATAGCTGAAATTTTGCCCGCACCTTTATTTAAATTAATTGTGATTATATCTTCTACTTCGATTGGTTCATATTCGCTTGAATGAGTAGGTAAATAGAATCGCTTTTCTTTTTCAGCTTTACCTTTAAAATTAACTTTAAAATGATTTATTCTACTTAATAATTCATTAAACGGAAATCTATCTGACTCATGCCATAATGGTAGTACTAATAAAGTAAAATCAAGATTGCACAACTCTATATATATATTTGAACACTCAAATATACTTTGTATTTCAAATCCAGCTAATCTATTATGTGAAACGATTAATTTTAGAGGGTCCGATAGTCTACCCACTTCAAACCCAGCTTGTTCCAAAGCATCAATAAGCTTTGCTCTATTATCTATAAATTGTTCATCTTCATATTCTTTATAAAACTTTTCCGCTTTTTCAAGGCTAGCCATTACTAAATAAGAAGGACTTGAAGTTTGTAGTAGACTTAAATAATGTTGAATGCTTTCATATAATAGAGAACTTTTTTTAATATAAATAACAGATCCCATTGTTAATGCAGGCAAAGTTTTATGATAAGATTGCACAACAATATCTGCGCCATAATTTAGCGACGACTGAGGAAAATATGAACTTATACCAAAATGCGCACCATGTGCTTCATCAATTAATACTGGAATATTAAAACGTTTCAACTCTTTTATCATTTCTTCTATTTCAAACGTTTCCCCATAATAATTAGGATAAGTAAAAATCGCTAATTTCACTTTAGATAAATCAATGTTAGCTAAAGACATAACACCATCATACTGACCAGTCTTTTCAGAAACTGACATAGACATCCATCTTGCCTTTTGTTTAGTTAAATTCAAAGCATTGTAGACTGACTTATGAGCATTTCTTGGAATTAGTATTTCACCTTCCATATGTTGTACCGCATATATAGTTGATAATATGCCAACAGTTGTCCCGTTAACGATGTATTGAGCCTTATACTCCGGATACCTATTCAATTGAGACATACTTTCCTTAATACATCCCTCAGGTTGATGTAAATCATCTAAACCAGTAATTTCAGTCATATCCATACTTATGTCTAAATCATTCAAATAACCAATCGTATTATTATGATGTCCAGGTACATGTAAAGAAATCGCACCATCATCTTGAATAGACTTCAACTTTTCATATAAATTCATAATGTCATTCCTTATAAATAAGATTATTCCTTATTATATCAATGATTATGATACCCGTATACGTTTTATCAAATTGCAAAATGAAGGGTAGCATACCATTACTAAAGATAAACTTCTACAATCACGAAATTCATCTAAAAAAAGACAAAAAAAGAGACCTAACAGGTCTCGAGTGCGGCTCATCGCATCCATTTTTTAATATTTGCCCGGCAACGTCCTACTCTCGCGGAACGTAAGCCCAACTACCATCGGCGCTAAAGAGCTTAACTTCTGTGTTCGGCATGGGAACAGGTGTGACCTCTTTGCTATCGTCACCAGACAAATAGTAATAACTTATATAGAATGTATTGCACATTCAAAACTAGATAGTAAGCAGATTTTACGGCGCAAAACCGATTTTAAAATTTTGATTAAGTCTTCGATCGATTAGTATTCGTCAGCTACACACATTACTGCGCTTACACCCCGAACCTATTAACCTCATCATCTTTGAGGGATCTTATAACCGAAGTTGGGAAATCTCATCTTGAGGGGGGCTTCATGCTTAGATGCTTTCAGCACTTATCCCGTCCATACATAGCTACCCAGCTATGCCGTTGGCACGACAACTGGTACACCAGAGGTATGTCCATCCCGGTCCTCTCGTACTAAGGACAGCTCCTCTCAAATTTCCTACGCCCACGACGGATAGGGACCGAACTGTCTCACGACGTTCTGAACCCAGCTCGCGTACCGCTTTAATGGGCGAACAGCCCAACCCTTGGGACCGACTACAGCCCCAGGATGCGATGAGCCGACATCGAGGTGCCAAACCTCCCCGTCGATGTGAACTCTTGGGGGAGATAAGCCTGTTATCCCCGGGGTAGCTTTTATCCGTTGAGCGATGGCCCTTCCATGCGGAACCACCGGATCACTAAGTCCGTCTTTCGACCCTGCTCGACTTGTAAGTCTCGCAGTCAAGCTCCCTTGTGCCTTTACACTCTGCGAATGATTTCCAACCATTCTGAGGGAACCTTTGAGCGCCTCCGTTACTCTTTAGGAGGCGACCGCCCCAGTCAAACTGCCCGCCTGACACTGTCTCCCACCATGATCAAATGGTGCGGGTTAGAAAGTCAACACAGCCAGGGTAGTATCCCACCAGCGCCTCCACGTAAGCTAGCGCTCACGCTTCTAAGGCTCCTACCTATCCTGTACAAGCTGTGCCAAATTTCAATATCAGGCTGCAGTAAAGCTCCACGGGGTCTTTCCGTCCTGTCGCGGGTAACCTGCATCTTCACAGGTACTATGATTTCACCGAGTCTCTCGTTGAGACAGTGCCCAAATCGTTACGCCTTTCGTGCGGGTCGGAACTTACCCGACAAGGAATTTCGCTACCTTAGGACCGTTATAGTTACGGCCGCCGTTTACTGGGGCTTCGATTCGTAGCTTCGCAGAAGCTAACCACTCCTCTTAACCTTCCAGCACCGGGCAGGCGTCAGCCCCTATACATCACCTTACGGTTTAGCAGAGACCTGTGTTTTTGATAAACAGTCGCTTGGGCCTATTCACTGCGGCTCTTCAAGGCTTGCACCCTAAAAAGCACCCCTTCTCCCGAAGTTACGGGGTCATTTTGCCGAGTTCCTTAACGAGAGTTCGCTCGCTCACCTTAGAATTCTCATCTTGACTACCTGTGTCGGTTTGCGGTACGGGCACCTATTTTCTAACTAGAGGCTTTTCTTGGCAGTGTGAAATCAACGACTCGCCGGATACATGATCCAACTCCCCATCACAACTCAACCTTACGAGTGCCGGATTTGCCTAACACTCAGTCTTATTGCTTGGACGTGCACTCCAACAGCACGCTTCGCCTATCCTACTGCGTCCCCCCATCGTTCAAACAATCATAGGTGGTACAGGAATATCTACCTGTTATCCATCGCCTACGCCTATCGGCCTCGGCTTAGGTCCCGACTAACCCAGAGCGGACGAGCCTTCCTCTGGAAACCTTAGTCAATCGGTGGATGGGATTCTCACCCATCTTTCGCTACTCACACCGGCATTCTCACTTCTAAACATTCCACATGTCCTTACGATCATGCTTCGACACGTTTAGAACGCTCTCCTACCATTATCCTTAGGATAATCCACAGCTTCGGTAATATGTTTAGCCCCGGTACATTTTCGGCGCAGTGTCACTCGACTAGTGAGCTATTACGCACTCTTTAAATGATGGCTGCTTCTAAGCCAACATCCTAGTTGTCTGGGCAACGCCACATCCTTTTCCACTTAACATATATTTTGGGACCTTAGCTGGTGGTCTGGGCTGTTTCCCTTTCGACCATGGACCTTATCACCCATGGTCTGACTCCCAAGTTAAATTATTTGGCATTCGGAGTTTGTCTGAATTCGGTAACCCTAGAGGGGCCCCTCGTCCAAACAGTGCTCTACCTCCAATAATCATCACTTGAGGCTAGCCCTAAAGCTATTTCGGAGAGAACCAGCTATCTCCAAGTTCGATTGGAATTTCTCCGCTACCCACACCTCATCCGCTCACTTTTCAACGTAAGTCGGTTCGGTCCTCCATTCAGTGTTACCTGAACTTCAACCTGGACATGGGTAGATCACTTGGTTTCGGGTCTACGACCAGATACTCATTCGCCCTATTCAGACTCGCTTTCGCTACGGCTCCACATTTACTGCTTAACCTTGCATCAAATCGTAACTCGCCGGTTCATTCTACAAAAGGCACGCCATCACCCATTAACGGGCTCTGACTATTTGTAAGCACACGGTTTCAGGTTCTATTTCACTCCCCTTCCGGGGTGCTTTTCACCTTTCCCTCACGGTACTGGTTCACTATCGGTCACTAGAGAGTATTTAGCCTTGGGAGATGGTCCTCCCGGATTCCGACGGAATTTCACGTGTTCCGCCGTACTCAGGATCCACTCAGGAGAGAAATAACTTTCAACTACAGGACTTTTACCTTCTATGGTTGGCTTTTCCAAAGCCATTCGTTTAATTATTTCCTTTGTAACTCCGTATTGAGTGTCCTACAACCCCAACAGGCAAGCCTGTTGGTTTGGGCTATTCCCGTTTCGCTCGCCGCTACTCAGGGAATCGAGTTTTCTTTCTCTTCCTCCGGGTACTAAGATGTTTCAGTTCTCCGGGTGTGCCTTCTCACATACTATGTATTCATATGCGGATAACATGACATAACTCATGCTGGGTTTCCCCATTCGGAAATCTCTGGATCAAAGCGTACTTACAGCTCCCCAAAGCATATCGTCGTTAGTAACGTCCTTCTTCGGCTTCTAGTGCCAAGGCATCCACCGTGCGCCCTTAATAACTTAATCTAATATTTCCTTATACAATAAATTGTTTAAGAAAATAAATGTTATTAATCTGTGATGTCGTCTAAAAAGACGACGCGCGATTATTAAGCTTGTTGAATTTCGTTAAAAATTCACTCGGTTTTTTGCTTGGTAAAATCTATTTGCTTACTTATCTAGTTTTCAATGTGCAATTATTGTTGAATGTCAAAATAAACATTCAAAACTGAATACAATATGTCTCCGCAATTCCATGACCTAATGGTCATTCCGAATAATCCTTAGAAAGGAGGTGATCCAGCCGCACCTTCCGATACGGCTACCTTGTTACGACTTCACCCCAATCATTTGTCCCACCTTCGACGGCTAGCTCCTAAAAAGGTTACTCCACCGGCTTCGGGTGTTACAAACTCTCGTGGTGTGACGGGCGGTGTGTACAAGACCCGGGAACGTATTCACCGTAGCATGCTGATCTACGATTACTAGCGATTCCAGCTTCATGTAGTCGAGTTGCAGACTACAATCCGAACTGAGAATAATTTTATGGGATTTGCTTGACCTCGCGGGTTCGCTGCCCTTTGTATTATCCATTGTAGCACGTGTGTAGCCCAAATCATAAGGGGCATGATGATTTGACGTCATCCCCACCTTCCTCCGGTTTGTCACCGGCAGTCAACCTAGAGTGCCCAACTTAATGATGGCAACTAAGCTTAAGGGTTGCGCTCGTTGCGGGACTTAACCCAACATCTCACGACACGAGCTGACGACAACCATGCACCACCTGTCACTTTGTCCCCCGAAGGGGAAAACTCTATCTCTAGAGCGATCAAAGGATGTCAAGATTTGGTAAGGTTCTTCGCGTTGCTTCGAATTAAACCACATGCTCCACCGCTTGTGCGGGTCCCCGTCAATTCCTTTGAGTTTCAACCTTGCGGTCGTACTCCCCAGGCGGAGTGCTTAATGCGTTAGCTGCAGCACTAAGGGGCGGAAACCCCCTAACACTTAGCACTCATCGTTTACGGCGTGGACTACCAGGGTATCTAATCCTGTTTGATCCCCACGCTTTCGCACCTCAGCGTCAGTTACAGACCAGAGAGCCGCCTTCGCCACTGGTGTTCCTCCATATCTCTGCGCATTTCACCGCTACACATGGAATTCCACTCTCCTCTTCTGCACTCAAGTTCCCCAGTTTCCAATGACCCTCCACGGTTGAGCCGTGGGCTTTCACATCAGACTTAAGAAACCGCCTACGCGCGCTTTACGCCCAATAATTCCGGATAACGCTTGCCACCTACGTATTACCGCGGCTGCTGGCACGTAGTTAGCCGTGGCTTTCTGGTTAGGTACCGTCAAGACTTGTTCAGTTACTAACAAATTTGTTCTTCCCTAACAACAGAGTTTTACGATCCGAAAACCTTCATCACTCACGCGGCGTTGCTCCGTCAGGCTTTCGCCCATTGCGGAAGATTCCCTACTGCTGCCTCCCGTAGGAGTCTGGACCGTGTCTCAGTTCCAGTGTGGCCGATCACCCTCTCAGGTCGGCTACGTATCGTCGCCTTGGTAAGCCATTACCTTACCAACTAGCTAATACGGCGCGGGTCCATCTATAAGTGACAGCCGAAGCCGCCTTTCACTATCGAACCATGCGGTTCAAAATATTATCCGGTATTAGCTCCGGTTTCCCGAAGTTATCCCAGTCTTATAGGTAGGTTACCCACGTGTTACTCACCCGTCCGCCGCTAACATCAGAGAAGCAAGCTTCTCATCTGTTCGCTCGACTTGCATGTATTAGGCACGCCGCCAGCGTTCATCCTGAGCCAGGATCAAACTCTCCATAAAGAAGTAAGCTTGATTAGCTCTTGTTGATTGGTATAGCCAATCACTCTTGGAAGTACTATTAAATAGCACTCAAATTATTGGAATTTACGTTGACATATTGTCATTCAGTTTTCAATGTTCGTTTTGCATCACAAGAAACAATTATACTCTTATGAAACGTTTGTGTCAACTATTAATTCAATTTTTCAAAAAAAAAGACCCAAGGGTCAAAAATTGAATTTTGCCCGGCAACGTCCTACTCTCGCGGAACGTAAGCCCAACTACCATCGGCGCTAAAGAGCTTAACTTCTGTGTTCGGCATGGGAACAGGTGTGACCTCTTTGCTATCGTCACCAGACAAATAGTAATAACTTATATAGAATGTATTGCACATTCAAAACTAGATAGTAAGCAGATTTTACGGCGCAAAACCGATTTTAAAATTTTGATTAAGTCTTCGATCGATTAGTATTCGTCAGCTACACACATTACTGCGCTTACACCCCGAACCTATTAACCTCATCATCTTTGAGGGATCTTATAACCGAAGTTGGGAAATCTCATCTTGAGGGGGGCTTCATGCTTAGATGCTTTCAGCACTTATCCCGTCCATACATAGCTACCCAGCTATGCCGTTGGCACGACAACTGGTACACCAGAGGTATGTCCATCCCGGTCCTCTCGTACTAAGGACAGCTCCTCTCAAATTTCCTACGCCCACGACGGATAGGGACCGAACTGTCTCACGACGTTCTGAACCCAGCTCGCGTACCGCTTTAATGGGCGAACAGCCCAACCCTTGGGACCGACTACAGCCCCAGGATGCGATGAGCCGACATCGAGGTGCCAAACCTCCCCGTCGATGTGAACTCTTGGGGGAGATAAGCCTGTTATCCCCGGGGTAGCTTTTATCCGTTGAGCGATGGCCCTTCCATGCGGAACCACCGGATCACTAAGTCCGTCTTTCGACCCTGCTCGACTTGTAAGTCTCGCAGTCAAGCTCCCTTGTGCCTTTACACTCTGCGAATGATTTCCAACCATTCTGAGGGAACCTTTGAGCGCCTCCGTTACTCTTTAGGAGGCGACCGCCCCAGTCAAACTGCCCGCCTGACACTGTCTCCCACCATGATCAAATGGTGCGGGTTAGAAAGTCAACACAGCCAGGGTAGTATCCCACCAGCGCCTCCACGTAAGCTAGCGCTCACGCTTCTAAGGCTCCTACCTATCCTGTACAAGCTGTGCCAAATTTCAATATCAGGCTGCAGTAAAGCTCCACGGGGTCTTTCCGTCCTGTCGCGGGTAACCTGCATCTTCACAGGTACTATGATTTCACCGAGTCTCTCGTTGAGACAGTGCCCAAATCGTTACGCCTTTCGTGCGGGTCGGAACTTACCCGACAAGGAATTTCGCTACCTTAGGACCGTTATAGTTACGGCCGCCGTTTACTGGGGCTTCGATTCGTAGCTTCGCAGAAGCTAACCACTCCTCTTAACCTTCCAGCACCGGGCAGGCGTCAGCCCCTATACATCACCTTACGGTTTAGCAGAGACCTGTGTTTTTGATAAACAGTCGCTTGGGCCTATTCACTGCGGCTCTTCAAGGCTTGCACCCTAAAAAGCACCCCTTCTCCCGAAGTTACGGGGTCATTTTGCCGAGTTCCTTAACGAGAGTTCGCTCGCTCACCTTAGAATTCTCATCTTGACTACCTGTGTCGGTTTGCGGTACGGGCACCTATTTTCTAACTAGAGGCTTTTCTTGGCAGTGTGAAATCAACGACTCGCCGGATACATGATCCAACTCCCCATCACAACTCAACCTTACGAGTGCCGGATTTGCCTAACACTCAGTCTTATTGCTTGGACGTGCACTCCAACAGCACGCTTCGCCTATCCTACTGCGTCCCCCCATCGTTCAAACAATCATAGGTGGTACAGGAATATCTACCTGTTATCCATCGCCTACGCCTATCGGCCTCGGCTTAGGTCCCGACTAACCCAGAGCGGACGAGCCTTCCTCTGGAAACCTTAGTCAATCGGTGGATGGGATTCTCACCCATCTTTCGCTACTCACACCGGCATTCTCACTTCTAAACATTCCACATGTCCTTACGATCATGCTTCGACACGTTTAGAACGCTCTCCTACCATTATCCTTAGGATAATCCACAGCTTCGGTAATATGTTTAGCCCCGGTACATTTTCGGCGCAGTGTCACTCGACTAGTGAGCTATTACGCACTCTTTAAATGATGGCTGCTTCTAAGCCAACATCCTAGTTGTCTGGGCAACGCCACATCCTTTTCCACTTAACATATATTTTGGGACCTTAGCTGGTGGTCTGGGCTGTTTCCCTTTCGACCATGGACCTTATCACCCATGGTCTGACTCCCAAGTTAAATTATTTGGCATTCGGAGTTTGTCTGAATTCGGTAACCCTAGAGGGGCCCCTCGTCCAAACAGTGCTCTACCTCCAATAATCATCACTTGAGGCTAGCCCTAAAGCTATTTCGGAGAGAACCAGCTATCTCCAAGTTCGATTGGAATTTCTCCGCTACCCACACCTCATCCGCTCACTTTTCAACGTAAGTCGGTTCGGTCCTCCATTCAGTGTTACCTGAACTTCAACCTGGACATGGGTAGATCACTTGGTTTCGGGTCTACGACCAGATACTCATTCGCCCTATTCAGACTCGCTTTCGCTACGGCTCCACATTTACTGCTTAACCTTGCATCAAATCGTAACTCGCCGGTTCATTCTACAAAAGGCACGCCATCACCCATTAACGGGCTCTGACTATTTGTAAGCACACGGTTTCAGGTTCTATTTCACTCCCCTTCCGGGGTGCTTTTCACCTTTCCCTCACGGTACTGGTTCACTATCGGTCACTAGAGAGTATTTAGCCTTGGGAGATGGTCCTCCCGGATTCCGACGGAATTTCACGTGTTCCGCCGTACTCAGGATCCACTCAGGAGAGAAATAACTTTCAACTACAGGACTTTTACCTTCTATGGTTGGCTTTTCCAAAGCCATTCGTTTAATTATTTCCTTTGTAACTCCGTATTGAGTGTCCTACAACCCCAACAGGCAAGCCTGTTGGTTTGGGCTATTCCCGTTTCGCTCGCCGCTACTCAGGGAATCGAGTTTTCTTTCTCTTCCTCCGGGTACTAAGATGTTTCAGTTCTCCGGGTGTGCCTTCTCACATACTATGTATTCATATGCGGATAACATGACATAACTCATGCTGGGTTTCCCCATTCGGAAATCTCTGGATCAAAGCGTACTTACAGCTCCCCAAAGCATATCGTCGTTAGTAACGTCCTTCTTCGGCTTCTAGTGCCAAGGCATCCACCGTGCGCCCTTAATAACTTAATCTAATATTTCCTTATACAATAAATTGTTTAAGAAAATAAATGTTATTAATCTGTGATGTCGTCTAAAAAGACGACGCGCGATTATTAAGCTTGTTGAATTTCGTTAAAAATTCACTCGGTTTTTTGCTTGGTAAAATCTATTTGCTTACTTATCTAGTTTTCAATGTGCAATTATTGTTGAATGTCAAAATAAACATTCAAAACTGAATACAATATGTCTCCGCAATTCCATGACCTAATGGTCATTCCGAATAATCCTTAGAAAGGAGGTGATCCAGCCGCACCTTCCGATACGGCTACCTTGTTACGACTTCACCCCAATCATTTGTCCCACCTTCGACGGCTAGCTCCTAAAAAGGTTACTCCACCGGCTTCGGGTGTTACAAACTCTCGTGGTGTGACGGGCGGTGTGTACAAGACCCGGGAACGTATTCACCGTAGC
Organism: Mammaliicoccus sp. Marseille-Q6498; assembly: GCF_946151045.1. Taxonomy (NCBI): domain Bacteria; kingdom Bacillati; phylum Bacillota; class Bacilli; order Caryophanales; family Staphylococcaceae; genus Mammaliicoccus; species Mammaliicoccus sp. Marseille-Q6498. The sequence continues at coordinate 1,465,805 of NZ_OX267714.1, forward strand.
ATGCTGATCTACGATTACTAGCGATTCCAGCTTCATGTAGTCGAGTTGCAGACTACAATCCGAACTGAGAATAATTTTATGGGATTTGCTTGACCTCGCGGGTTCGCTGCCCTTTGTATTATCCATTGTAGCACGTGTGTAGCCCAAATCATAAGGGGCATGATGATTTGACGTCATCCCCACCTTCCTCCGGTTTGTCACCGGCAGTCAACCTAGAGTGCCCAACTTAATGATGGCAACTAAGCTTAAGGGTTGCGCTCGTTGCGGGACTTAACCCAACATCTCACGACACGAGCTGACGACAACCATGCACCACCTGTCACTTTGTCCCCCGAAGGGGAAAACTCTATCTCTAGAGCGATCAAAGGATGTCAAGATTTGGTAAGGTTCTTCGCGTTGCTTCGAATTAAACCACATGCTCCACCGCTTGTGCGGGTCCCCGTCAATTCCTTTGAGTTTCAACCTTGCGGTCGTACTCCCCAGGCGGAGTGCTTAATGCGTTAGCTGCAGCACTAAGGGGCGGAAACCCCCTAACACTTAGCACTCATCGTTTACGGCGTGGACTACCAGGGTATCTAATCCTGTTTGATCCCCACGCTTTCGCACCTCAGCGTCAGTTACAGACCAGAGAGCCGCCTTCGCCACTGGTGTTCCTCCATATCTCTGCGCATTTCACCGCTACACATGGAATTCCACTCTCCTCTTCTGCACTCAAGTTCCCCAGTTTCCAATGACCCTCCACGGTTGAGCCGTGGGCTTTCACATCAGACTTAAGAAACCGCCTACGCGCGCTTTACGCCCAATAATTCCGGATAACGCTTGCCACCTACGTATTACCGCGGCTGCTGGCACGTAGTTAGCCGTGGCTTTCTGGTTAGGTACCGTCAAGACTTGTTCAGTTACTAACAAATTTGTTCTTCCCTAACAACAGAGTTTTACGATCCGAAAACCTTCATCACTCACGCGGCGTTGCTCCGTCAGGCTTTCGCCCATTGCGGAAGATTCCCTACTGCTGCCTCCCGTAGGAGTCTGGACCGTGTCTCAGTTCCAGTGTGGCCGATCACCCTCTCAGGTCGGCTACGTATCGTCGCCTTGGTAAGCCATTACCTTACCAACTAGCTAATACGGCGCGGGTCCATCTATAAGTGACAGCCGAAGCCGCCTTTCACTATCGAACCATGCGGTTCAAAATATTATCCGGTATTAGCTCCGGTTTCCCGAAGTTATCCCAGTCTTATAGGTAGGTTACCCACGTGTTACTCCCCCGTCCGCCGCTAACATCAGAGAAGCAAGCTTCTCATCTGTTCGCTCGACTTGCATGTATTAGGCACGCCGCCAGCGTTCATCCTGAGCCAGGATCAAACTCTCCATAAAGAAGTAAGCTTGATTAGCTCTTGTTGATTGGTATAGCCAATCACTCTTGGAAGTACTATTAAATAGCACTCAAATTATTGGAATTTACGTTGACATATTGTCATTCAGTTTTCAATGTTCGTTTTGCGTCGTAAGTATTAAATATACATGACTTTTCTTATGAAGTCAACACTTTTTTAAAATTAATTTTCAAAGTGTTTTGATGTGTTATTTATCTCTCGCTCACAAGATATAACTATACTCTCTAAAACCAATGAACTCAAGCCTAAAAATTACACCAAAACACCCATTGTGCTCTAATGTGATTATTTCTCAACATATTCTTTCAATTTATCGTATAAACTTTCAGCATCTTCGTAGCCACGTTTGTATAAAGCATCTAATTGTTTAGGATTTTTCTCTATTCTATCAACTGATAACGAATCAGTAGGTCTAATAACGAAAAGATTTCCTTTTTCCTCTTCTTCATCAATCCATTCTAAAGTTTTATTATACTGCTTATATCTAACAGCCATTAAATGATTAACTTTAGGATATGCTCTCAATCTAAATATTCTAGAGAATTTACCTTGTTTTTTACGATAGTCTTTAGGTCTAGTTAATATAAGAACGTTTTTCTTGAAGCCTTCTTCTATAGATTTATTTAATGGAATAGGATCCACTACTCCTCCATCTAATAACACATGACCTTTATATTGAACTGGATTAGCCATTAATGGAAGTGAACTCGTTGCTTGTAAAGCTGTTAATAACGTCCCTTTCATTTCTTCCTTATCAAAATAAACCGCTTCTCCAGTTTCGCAATCAGTTGTTACAATAACAAATCTTTCTTCAGCTTGATCAAATTTTTCGAAATCAAAAGGTTCTAAATAAGTTGGAATGTAATGATAAACGAAGTCCATACCAAACAATTCTTTTCTTTTGAAATAATTAGAAAGAGAAATATATCTTTTATCTTTAATATATTTCGTCGTTACGCGATGGTTACGGCGATATTCTCTAGAAAGGTAACTAGCTGCCATTGATGCCCCTGCTGAAACACCAATATTATATTCAAAGAACAAATCCTTTTTAATAAAGAAGTCTAGTACTCCCGCTGTGTACATACTTCTCATTCCGCCGCCTTCTAATATTAAGCCTGTATCTTTTATCATATTTACACTCTTTTCTGTTTGTTTACTTGAATGAAAGCAACCTGCTACATGTAATATGTGAGCAGGTTGTGTAATCATTATTAAATTTCCGTTCTACCAGTTATTGCTTTAGAAAGCGTTACTTCATCTGCATATTCTAAATCTCCACCAACCGGTAATCCGTGTGCTAGTCTTGTAGTTTTTATTCCAATAGGTTTAACAAGTCTAGATATATACATAGCTGTAGACTCACCTTCTATATTAGGGTTCGTCGCCAATATAATTTCATTCACTTCATCATTCTTTAAGCGTTCAAGGAGTGAAGGAACATTTATATCTTCCGGACCGATTCCTTCCATAGGAGATATAGCACCATGTAATACATGATATAAACCACTATACTCACGCATTTTTTCCATTGCTATTACGTCTTTAGAATCTTGTACCACACAAATAACAGATCGATCTCTTTGTTTATCTTGGCATATATGGCACGGAGATACATCCGTTATATGTCCACAAGTTTCACAATATGTTAACTCTCGTTTCACATCAACTAATGATTTAGCAAATAGTACTACATCATCTTCCTTCATATCTAAAACATGAAAAGCCAAACGTTGAGCTGTCTTCGGACCAATGCCTGGTAATTTCATAAAACTATCTATTAACTTAGATATTGGTTCAGGATAAAACATCATTACATCATTCCAGGGATGTTAAGACCTTGTGTATGTTTACCTAAACGATCAGCAGTAACTTGGTCTGCTTTCGCTAAAGCGTCATTAGTAGCTGCTAATACTAAATCTTGAAGCATTTCGATATCTTCAGGATCTACTACGTCTTCTTTAATAACTACATCTAATATTTCTTTATGTCCTGAAACGACAACAGTAACCATACCGCCACCTGCTGTACCTTCAATTTTTTCTTCTTTTAGCTTCTCTTGTTCCTCAGCCATTTTCTTTTGCATTTTTTGCATTTGTTTCATCATTTGTTGCATATTTCCGCCACCGCGCATAAATTCGTCCTCCTAATATCTATTGTAATGATTATAGAAAATTCATTTTTGTCATATTTATTATACATACCTTTGAAGATGATGTCATGTATTACTCATCAGTTACATGTACAGTATCTTCACCAAACAATTCTTGTGCTTTCTTAACAACATCCGCTTCTTCCGGTTTTTCCTCGGCCTTTTCAGCATCAGTTTGTGTTGGATTTGCTTTTTTTGACTGAATATATTGTTGTCTCACTTGCAACCATTGTGAATTAGGTACACCTACGACTTTTACATTCTTATCTACAATTTCACAAACAATAGATTCGATATGATTTCTCTTTTCGTCGTTTTTATTCACGATTTCACAATGAATATCTTCGTCGAATTTCACAAGTACATGGTCTTCACTAGCTGCTACAGGTTCTGAATTCAACAGTAAACTCACTAAAGCGCGTTGTTCCTTCTCTTTTACTGATTCAATGACTTCTTTCCATTTTTCTTTCAGTAAATTCAAATCATCACGGTTGGCATGATCAAGGACACGTTCTATTTGTCTAATGGAGAAAACATGTTTTGATTGTTTTCTAGAAACGCTCGCTTTATTTTCAGTTGGTTTTGCTTTTTGCTGAACGCCACCTTGAGAAAGTTGATTAATTTGAGTTTCAAGTTGTTTAATTTTATTTTCAACATCACTTGAAGGTGCCTGATTACGCTGCACGCTTTGATTGTCTTGATTAGACCCTTTTGAAATTAACTCTGTCAGTTTAACAATCAAAATCTCAATATGAACATTTTGGTTTATTGCAAATCTCATTGAAACTAACGTGTCATTAATACAATCGATCATTTTGTACATCGTATTTAAATCTATATGATGTAATGCATGTTGTTCATCATCTTGATCCGTCGTTTTATCGACAATTGCATCTCTTATAAAATAAATCATATCGTTTACGAGTCTATTCACTTCTTTCCCGTTCGCTATAAACTCGTGATATTTTGTAAAAGCTTGCTTAATATCTTTAGCAACTATATCGCCGAACAATGTATTCAAAGCTTCTTTATCCACACTGCCCGTTACATTCAAAGCATGTTCAAGTGATAAATGGCCGTCACCAAAAGCAATGGCTTGGTCCATTATACTTAAAGCATCACGCATTCCGCCTTCTGATACTTGAGCTACAAATGCTAATGCTTCTTGTTCATAGCTTATATCTTGCTCATCAGCTACAAATGCTAATCTATCTTCTATTTCGCCTGCATGGATAGCTTTAAAATCAAACCTTTGACATCTCGAAATAATAGTAGGCGGGATCTTATGAGGTTCTGTCGTCGCTAATATAAAAATGGCATGACTAGGTGGTTCTTCTAATGTTTTTAAAAGTGCGTTAAACGCTCCCGTCGTTAACATGTGAACTTCATCTATTATATACACTTTAAATTTCGATTCACTTGGGGCATATTTCACTTTGTCTCTAATATTACGAATTTCATCTACACCGTTGTTACTTGCAGCATCTATTTCAATAACATCTGAATTCGTTCCTTGCGTAATCCCTTTACAAATCGCACACTCGTTACAAGGTTCACCATTTGTGTTCTCTGTGCAATTAATCGCTTTAGCAAAAATTTTGGCAATACTCGTCTTCCCTGTTCCGCGTGGGCCATTAAATAAGTAAGCGTGTGACTGCTTTTCTTTTTGGATTGCATTTCTTAATGTTTTTGTGACATGTTTTTGACCTACAACATCTGAAAATGACTGTGGTCTATACATTCGATACAAAGCCTGATAATTCAAAATGGCACCTCCAAAGTTTAATTCTACATACCCTATATTATATCATGAATCAATTGATACTTCTTAGTTTAAATCATTGAAAGCTTCTGGATAATGTACCGTTCCTTTAACTTCTTTTGTAGGGTGGTCCCATAAATATTTAAACATGAAATTTTCATCAGGTACTTCAAAAGATGGATAAATATCGAAGTCTGAAGCTTTATGATAGTCTAAATTTTTATAATATTTTTCATATCCAAGTACAACAACACCTAAATAGCCATTTTCATAAGCACGGTATTCTAAAGCTTTAATCAATGCTTTTCCGATACCTTTATTTTGAACTTCAGGTAGTACAGAAACAGGTGCCAATGCTAATACAACATTTTCATCGTCTTCTGATTGAATGGTTACCTCAGACATCATAGCATGCCCGAGAATTTTGCCACCTTCAGTCTTAGCCACTACTTCTAGCTCGGCATTATATGTAAGAGACTTTCTGATTTTGCCGATTAATTCATGTTCTCTACCGTTTGAAAATTCAACATCTAAAAACGCCTTCTCAACAACTTCTTTAGCAAGTTCATATTCCGATTCCCCAATGGTACCTATAAACAGTTGCGTCATGTATGATATATCCTCCCGATATAACAAAAAGGGTGACCGTGGTCACCCTTTTTTGAATTTATATATAATTTGATTAGTTTAAAATTAAATACCGTGCACCTTTGCGTTGAATAAAAATCACAAGCGTAACCCCAGTCGTTAGCTAAATCTCGGCAACCCTACGGCACATACAATGATCCACTTAATGCTGCTTCCTTCCGGACCTGACATGATTCATGGGTTTGTATTGCATAGGACCGACATCTTCAGACACCACGTGCTGAGGGCAGACCTCACAATAATATATCCGCGGCAAAGGAATTCAGTCCTGCATAAGCGGATTTCAAGTACAGGGAACCGCTACCTCCCCACTTAGCACGGCAATATTTATACTACAACAAAACCTTTACATTTGGCAAGAAAAAACTATTTACTAATTCATAGAATTGCTAATCAATCTTCTTGAAAAATCTACAAATTTAAATTCGGTTGCGATATGTCTAGAAATATTGTACTGGAATCGTTTAGCATTATTTAAGTGAACAATCCCTCTAACGGTTGCTGTAAATGGTGGATCTAGTTTACCAAAGTATTTTTCTTCGTTTTCAGTCATTTGTTCAAATGTAATAGATTTGTTTGAGTAACTAATCTCTACATTCATTTCTTGTTCTATATATTGATAAATAGATTTCGAAGCTATATCTTTTGTGAGCTTAGGTACGACTTCACAAACGAAATAATCTTCATCCATGATATGAACTTTTTGATTTTTCTTTCTCGTTCTTATCACGTGCCACACTTTATCATCGTCCTTTAATTCTAATGCATGTTTTACAATCGGCACTTCTTCAGCATAAACCGCTTCAAAAATTTCTACATTTGTATCGTAGTCTAGACCTAGCTTTTGATTAATTTCTTGGAAACTAATCATTTCTGAAATAGGAAATTGAATAATATTTTCATATATGACAACTGATCCTTTTCCACGCAATTTTTGAATATAACCTTTCTCTTGCAATAAATTTAAAGCTTTCCTTACAGTTTCTCTTGAAGTTGAATATATCTTTGTTAATTCATTTTCAGAAGGCAGTTGCTGTAAATGAGCATATTCTCCATTTAAAATTTTATTATAAATGGATTGATAGATTTTCATATACTTGTTCATGTGTTCACCTCTATACCTTCAATCTTACTCTTTTAAATTTTTCCTAATCTCACAACAAAAGCATCATATGGTTGTAATACACTCCCATTCAAATCACTATTTGTAACGATTATTTCGCCTTCCATATCAATATCTTCAGGTATGTCTACTTCGTGATTGGCATAATTTGCTATAACTAGCCATTCTTCATCGTTTAAACGTCTTTTATATATAAACAAATCCGGATGTTCCATGTAAAGTGGTTCCACTTCACCATAAGTTACAATGTCGTGTTCATGACGTATTTCAATCAACTTTTTATAAGTGTAGAATATTGACGATTTGTCTTCAAGCGCGGCTTCTACGTTAATATGTTTATAATTATCAGGTATGCCTATCCAAGGTGTCCCTGTTGTAAATCCAGCTTGCGTATCGTTTCGCCATTGAATCGGTGTTCTCGAATTATCTCTAGACTTTTGTCCGATAACTTTCATAATCGTATCTTCATCAAGACCTTGCGACTTCAAATTCCGATATGCATTCAGCGACTCAACATCTCGGTATTCATCAATAGAAGTGAATTTAGGATCTGTCATACCTATTTCTTCACCTTGGTAAATATAAGGGGTTCCTTGTAGCATGTGCAATGAAATGGCCAACATTTTTCCAGACTTCACTCTATTCTCTTCTGTCGTGTCATCGCCAAATCGTGTAACTACTCTCGGTTGATCATGGTTGCACCAAAAAATTGCATTCCATCCATTCCCTTTAGCAATATTCACTTGCCAATCCATCAAAATACGTTTCAATTCAATAAAGTCAAATCTCATATCCGACCATTTTTCACCATTTTTATAATCAACTTTCAAATGATGAAAATTAAATACACTACTCAGTTCTTTACGATTAGGATTCGTATATTTAATACAATTTTCAATCGTTGTTGATGACATTTCTCCTACTGTCATAATTTCTTTATCACCAAAAGTGTTTCTATTCAACTCATGTAGATATTCATGAACTTTGGGACCGTCTGTATAAAATTCTTTTCCAATTGCTTCAGAATTTTCAAAAGCTCCTTTAGATATAAGATTAATCACATCAAATCTAAAGCCATCTATCCCAAAATCAATCCAATAATTAATCATTTCGTAAATTTCTTCTTTAAGTTGTTTGTTCTCCCAATTTAAATCAGCTTGAGATACATCAAATAATCTTAAATAGTAACTTTTCGTTTGTTCATCATACGTCCAAGCATTACCACCGAACTTTGACTCCCAATTTGTTGGCGGTTGATCTTTAGGCCCTTCTTTCCAAATGTAATAATCACGATAAGGATTATCTTTAGATTTACGTGATTCCACAAACCATCGATGTGATGTAGAAGTATGATTAATCACAATATCCAACATCACTTTAATTCCTAATTTATGTGCCTCATCAAGTAATCTTTCAACATCTTCTTTCGTACCAAAATCAGGATTAATTTGATAATAATCACTAATATCGTATCCATTATCATTCATTGGCGACTCATAAATAGGCGTTAGCCAAACATAGTCTACACCTAACGTTTGTAAATAAGGCAATTTTTCAATGATGCCATTTAAATCACCTTGACCATTACCTGTTGTATCATTGAAAGACTTTGGATAAATTTGATAAACGACTGATTTTTTCCAATCAGAAACTGCCATAGTGGAGAACTCCTTTTATTTTTATTCTTCAACCATTTCTTTAGCTTTTTCTTTAGCAAATCTTGATAAAATAACGGTTAAAATAGCTGGTAAAAACATCGCTATAATTGTTGCTATACCATACACACCCCAGAATTCACGTTCAATAGAAATGATTGCCGGTACACCACCGACACCAACTTTACCTATTACGACATTTGCTCCAACAAACGCTCCTAATAACGCTGAAGAAATAATAGATGCAAAGAATGGATATTTAAGTGGTAAGTTGACACCGAACATTGCTGGCTCTGTTACACCTAAGAACGCTGAAACACCTGACGTCAATGCTAAGCCTTGTTCTTTCGCCATTTTACGTTGTCTATAAATCAACCAAGCGCCGAATGCTGCTGAACCTTGACAAATATTAGAAATTGCAACGATCGGCCACAAGTAAGTTCCACCAAGACTACTTCCCATCAACTGGAAGTCTACAGCTAAGAACATATGATGTAAACCTGTAATTACAAGTGGTGCATAGAACAGACCATAAACTGCGCCACCTAACCAACCAGCACTTTCGAATACTGCTTTAATACCATCTGTAATCAATGTTCCTAATCCTAAAGCTAATGGTCCAATTATGATAAATGCCAGGAAACCAGTGATTAATAATGCAACAGGTCCTACAACTAACATTTTTATAGAATCATGAACACGTTTTGCTAAGAATTTTTCAATTAAAGATAATACCCAAGTTGCAATTAATACGGGTAACACTTGTCCTTGATAATTCAGCTGTTTAATTTCTAAACCAAACATATGCCAAACAGGAATTTCGTCCGATTTACCGCCACCTAAGTCATATTGAGAAGCAAGTTGAGGATGCACTAAAATTAATCCTAATACTAAACCTAGTATTGGACTACCTCCAAATACTCTCATTGCTGACCAACCAATTAATGCTGGTAAGAAGATAAATGCAGTACTTGCAATAACGTTAATGATATTTGCAAAGTCTGCTAACCATACAAACTGCTCCACAAGTGGTTTAGCACCAAATAATTTCGGCGCTGTTAATACATTGTTTAAACCCATCAACAAACCTGCTGTTACGATTGCAGGCAAGATAGGAATAAATACATCACCTAAAAGTTTAATTAATCGTTGAAATGGATTCATTTTTTGTTCTGTAGCTTTTTTTACATCGTCTTTCGAACTTTCTTCAACGCCCGTTTCTTCTTGAAAAATTTTATATGCTTCATCAACCGTTCCCTGTCCAATAACAATTTGAAATTGGTTATTTGCTGCGAATGACCCCTTAACTAAATCAATTTTGTCTAATGCTTCCTTGTTCACTTTACTTTCATCATTTAAAACGAGTCTTAAGCGGGTAACACAATGCGTTGCAGCATTTACATTATCTCTTCCCCCAATGGCATCGATAATTAGCTTTACATCTTCTCTATTTACAGCCATGTAACTCACTCCCCCATGTTTAATTACTTGAATTATAACTTGTATATACAAGTATGTAAAGGCTTTCATTTTATATTGTTTTCCATCCTGTAGTATGATTGTATAAAGGAGGTTTTTGTATATGTCATTTTTAACTCACGAATTAATAGACCACGATGATGTTTCAATAGAATTCAGAAATGAAAGCTCAACAATATTGACTAACCATCATCACGACAAAATATTCGAATCTGCAAGTTTAATTAAATTACCTATTATGATTTATATTTTTAATCATTTAGATAAAGAAGCAAGATTAGAAAATATAGAAATCCCTTCAAAAGTTGGTGGAAGTGGTGTATTACAGCACATGAATGTTCATCAACTCAGCATCAATGATCTCATATCTCTGATGATTATTGTTTCAGACAATACGGCTACAAACACTTTGATACACCATTTCGGTTTGCATCATATCAATGCTTTTATAAAAGACACGCTAAAATGCACAGACACGACACTAAATCGTTTTATGATGGATGATATTGCAATTTCTGAAGGAAAACAAAATGTTACGACTGCTGAAGAGATGATCAAAATGCTTCATTACATTACTCAGCATACAGACAGTGAGGAAATGATGGAGATTATGCGTAATCAACATTTAAATGATAAAGCCTCTATTTATAAATCATTCTATGAAGACACATTCACTTTTTATACAAAAACAGGTGAATATGGCAATGTCATTAATGACGTAGGAATTATACAACATGATGGTCATTATTATTTTTACAGCTTTTTATCAAACACAAATAACCCCGAAAAAGCGATTGATTTCTCTCACAATTTCGGGTCATATATGATTCAATCTATTTTAAAGCTTTGAAAGTCTTGCAGCTTTAACTAAAATCTTTTGATAATAGCTGCCACTTAATTTCACAATTTCAATACTTCTTGGTGTATGGGGAGCATGAATCATCATGTCCTCCCCCATATATATACCAACATGTGATAAAAATCCATTATCTTCTGGTTTACTAAAGAAAAGTAAATCGCCTTTTTCAAACGAATTCGTATCAATTGAGACATCGGTCATAAACTCATATTGCTCATCTGCATCTCTTGGTATATGGAAGTTTTGACTTTTATACATATGGAAACATAATCCTGAACAATCATAGCCATAGCTAGACATGCCTCCCCATAAATATGGTAAATCTATAAACAATTTAGCGTTTTGTATAACGCCGTCCATTGAACCTTTCTTGAAAGTTCCAAATTCATCGCTTAATTCAACATCTTGCACACTAATGAGTCCCAGTCCTTCTGGCGTATCTACTTCCACAAATTGCTCACCTAACTTTAAGACGGGAAGCATCGTATTAAATGATAATATTTGTTTTGTTGTAAAATCTGCATTAAATAAAGTTGTTTTTGGCACTTTAACACGTAATTTTTGTTGAGATTCATAAGATTTCATGTCACTTATTTGATTTGAAGGAATAAATCCTGGATAACCTTTAGGATGTGATTTAGAAGGTTGTTCTAAACACATAACATAGCTCCACCCATCTCGTTCCTCTATCACTTCAACTGCTTCACCATATAGTACTTGCGTATCGATACGGCTATCTTCAGTAAAGGATAGCTTTTGTTCTAAGTTGAGCTCCAATAACCATCGTTGTATGTTAGCAGGGTACATGATACCATCTCTATCGATATCTCTTGCTTTATCTCTATCTCGCCATATCGTCCCAACATTTACTCTGCAATATTTTTTCATGAACTCACCTTCTTAAATAGCATTTCTCGGTCTATACCTAATCCATAACCTTCAGCTGGTGTTACTTTTGAACCTGCATACTGTATGCCACCTTCAACTTGTCTTTCTTTCACCATTAAAGGCGCATCAAAGTCTACACGCTCTACTTGATTTGCTGCCAAACTAAAATGTAATGCCGCAGTAACAGACACATGTGTTTCCATCATACATCCAACCATACATGATATGCCTTGTTCCTCTGCAATTTCATGTATTTTTAACGCTTGATGTAGACCGCCTGTCTTCATTAACTTGATATTCCACAAATTATTCGCACCAACTTCAACTAAACGATTCGCATCATAAACGCCAAACAAACTCTCATCTGCCATTACTGGAATTTGATATTTCTGCGTTAATTCACCTAATAATGAAAATTCATGTCTTGCTACAGGCTGTTCGATGCTTTCAATGTTTAAATTTGCTTTCTCAAAATGTTCCAAAGCATATTTCGCACCTTCTTCATTCCAAGCTTGGTTAGCGTCTACACTTAAAATGACATCTTCAGGCAAGGCCTTTCTTAATGCTTTCAATCTATTTAAATCTGTTTCAACATTGTCTTTTCCTACTTTGATTTTCAAATGTTTAAATCCATCATTCACATATTGTAAACCGTCATTCACCATTTCGTCAGCATCATTTAAGCTAACTGTATAACACGTTTCTAACGATTTATTTCCTAGGTAATGATTTAAATATTGATATAAAGGAACTTCATCTTTTTGAGCTAATAAATCATATAACGCAATATCTATCGCCGCTTTTGCACTCGTGTTCCCTACTAAAACCTCATCTAGTTGATCTAATAAATCTACTGACAATTGTTTGTTAATTAATAAAGGCTTAAACACTTCCTCAATCGCCGCTTCAATACCACCTTTAGTATCACCAGTTATAACATAAGTCGGAACCGCTTCACCTACGCCTACTATCCCATCATAATTGGTTTCTATAAATACATATATACTTTCAATCTTATCAACTGTTCTTAAAGCCGTTTTAAAAGTTTTCTTCAAAGGTGTTCCATACCTGTAATATTTTATATCTGTGATAAACATATGATTTCCCCTTTATTAAATATCAACGCCCGATTCTATTTCTAATAGCTTTTGATCAACATCCAATATCGCTTTCGTTCCAAAAGGTATACCAAAATGAGGTGTACAATGTCCTATTTCCAAATTATAAGCTGCCGGTTTCTTTAAACTAGCAATAAAGAAATCTAGAACTTCTTCCATTTTTAAAGATTTTTTAGGATTTTTAGGCTCACTATTTGTAAATGGTCCAAAAATAAAACCAACTGCATCATCTAATTTCCCGGCAGATTTTAATTGTTGTAAGAAACCATCAATGTTATACGGTTCCTCTCCTATATCTTCTATAAAAAGGATTTTACCTTTTGTATCAATTTCATATGGCGTTCCTAAACTGGACACTAACAATGATAAACATCCTCCAACTATTTCACTTTCAACACGTCCACTTACGAGCGGTTCAAAAGTTAATTGTTCAGACGGATATTTCAGATCTGTTCCATCAAATAATTGTTTAAAACTATTTAAAGAAATCTCATTATAAGTATCTCCTATGTCAGAAGCAATCATAGGTCCTTGAAAAGTTACAAGACCTGTTTGTTGTCTAAGTGCATTATGTAAACAAGTAATATCACTATAGCCCCAAATGATTTTCGGATGCTTTTTAACGAGTTCATAATCTATTTGCTCAACAATTCTCGGTGTCCCGTAACCACCACAAGCACAAAAGATTGCTTTTACTTCATCATCTCGTAACATGTCATGGAAACTTTGTAGTCTCTCTTGATCTGTACCAGCTAAATGACCATAAATTTTATCAATGTTTGGTGCTAATTTAAATTTCATCCCGTATTGTTTCGTCAGTCGTTCAATACCTTTTTTTAAACGCTCTTGCTTAGGAGGACTTGCTAATGCGACCACACCAATAGTATCTCCTCTTTTTAACCCGTTCGCTTTCATCAAGACACCCCTTTTATCAGAATATTCTTATATTATAGCAAAATTACAAAACATTTGTACAAAACAAAAAAGCCACCTACAAATGTAGATGGCTTTCTATATATATTAGTCTTGGATAATTTAAAAATAATGGCGGAGGAAGAGGGATTCGAACCCCCGCGAGCCGTTAAGCCCCTGTCGGTTTTCAAGACCGATCCCTTCAGCCGGACTTGGGTATTCCTCCAAATAAGACAATATTCATCTTATACCATGCCATCACTGATGTCAACAATAAATCAAAAAATTAAATTGTAATTTTCTTCTTTAATGATTCATCTACAGCTTTTGCGACTGCACGACCTTCTTTTATTGCCCAAACAACTAAACTTTGTCCTTTTCTTGCATCTCCAGCAACGAATACTTTCTCTTGATTCGTTCTAAAATCTTTCTCATTTGCTATGATTTTATTACGATCAGTATTTAAATTGAATGAATGTGGAACTAAATGTTCTGTTCCTTCAAATCCAATTGATAATAATACTAAATCTGCTGGCCAATGACGTTCTGTTCCTTCAACGATAACCATACCATCTTCAGTTTCTTCTAATACTTGTGTATAAAGTCCACGCACATTTCCATTTTGATCTACATCATATCTCATTGTTTGGATACCATAAGCTCTAGGTTCAAATCCAAACTTCTCACGATATTCTTTATGTGCATAATCTAACTTGAAAATAGGCATCGGTAATGGCCATGAAGTGTTCTGTTCCATTTTTTCAGTTAATCTTACATATTTATTAAATTGTACTACTGATTTACAATCGTCTCTTAATGCTGTAGCGACACAGTCAGCACCTGTATCTCCCGCTCCGATAACAATCACATTTTTACCCTTTGCTGAAATAGTTGGCTCGTCAATTTCTCCCATCTGAAGTTGAGTTTGCTCAGTTAAATAATCCATTGCAAAATGAATACCAAAGCTCATGCGTCCTTCTAATGGTAAGTCACGACCTTTTTGTGAACCTGTGCAAACGATAATTGCATCATATTGTTCATCTAATTCTTCTTTCGTGATATCTTTACCGACATTGACATCAGTCTTGAATTCAATGCCAGATTCTTCCATTATCTTAACGCGTCTTTCAATCACTTTTTTATCTAATTTCATACTTGGAATGCCGTACATAAGCAAACCACCAGGACGATGGTTACGCTCATATACTGTCACATTATATCCTAATAAGTTTAATTCTTCCGCTGCAGTTAAGCCTGCCGGACCACTACCAATGATCGCAACTTTTTCTTCTAAGCGTTGTTCAGGGAACTTCGGTTTAACGAGACCCATATCGTACGCTTCATCGATAATTGTGCGCTCAATACCTTTTATTGCTACTGAATCATTGTTAATAGCTAATACACATGATGATTCACAAGGTGCTGGGCATACTCGACCAGTAAATTCTGGGAAATTATTTGTTTCTGATAATCTTTCATAAGCTGTTTCATAATCTTTTCGATACACTAAGTCGTTCCATTCTGGTATATAGTTACCAATCGGACACCCTATTGTATCTCGTCCAAAAGATGATCCTGTTTGACAGAAAGGTGTCCCACAATCCATACAACGCGCACCTTGTGTTGCAGCATCTTCAGTTGTAAATCGTTGTTGGAATGGTTCATATCCTTCTATTCTATCTTTCAATGATAACTCATCAAGTTGTTTTTTAGGATACTTCATAAAACCTTTAAATTCACCCATATTATGCCCTCCTTCTTAATAAACAGAAGCTAGTTCTTCTCCATCGTCAATAGATTTACGTTCGTCGAAGAATGCATTTAACAAGGCATCTTCTTCATTCTCTAATCTATGTTGTGAAATTTTTTGCATCATGAGTTTGTAGTCTTTAGGAATAACTTTTACAACTTTATCTACTATTGTGTCAAATGATGCTAAGACTGCTTTTGCTTTCTTGCTATCTGTATACTTAACATGCTCTTCTAACATATGTTTTAAGTTCGCTATTTCATCGTCATCTTTCAAAGTTTCAAATTCTAGCGTATCAAGTTCGTTCACTTCTTTGAATGCTTCTACATCTGTAGGTAAGGCGTAACATACGCCACCGCTCATACCTTGACCAAAGTTACGTCCAACATCACCTAAGATGACGACACGTCCACCAGTCATGTATTCAAGTCCGTGGTCCCCAACGCCTTCAACTACTACGTTCACGCCACTATTTCTTACACCGAAACGCTCACCAGCTTTACCATTGATATATGATGTACCACTAGTAGCACCATAGAAACAAACATTACCTACTATGATATTGTTTTCTCTATCTTCGTTAGGCGCTTTTAATATCAGTTTCCCGCCAGACAATCCTTTACCAAAGTAGTCATTAGCATCACCTGTATGATGTAACGTCATACCTTTAGGCGTAAACGCACCATAACTTTGACCTGCATGCTTAAATGTTTGGACATGAATTGTATCTTCAGGTAAACCAGGTTCACCATGTACTTCAGTAATATAACTTCCTGTTATAACACCAACATCACGTTCTGTGTTGCTAATGTTATAACTACCTACAAATTTTTCACCATGATCTATTGAAGCTTTAGCATCTTGATAAAGTTTTGTTAAATCAAATCCTTCGTCAAGATGATGGTTTTGATTTATAGAACGATGTCTTTCACCTTCGTTTGTAAATAGTAAAGCTTCTAAATCTAATTCTTTCGCTTTAGGATGTGAATAATAGCGATTAGAAACTTTCAATAAATCGGTTCTACCTACTAATTCGTCCATCGTCTTCAATCCTAAAGAAGCAAGAATTTCTCTTATTTCTTCGGCAACAAAGTACATGAAATTCACGATATGGTCCGCTTTACCAGTAAATAGTTTACGTAAATCACCATTTTGTGTCGCAATACCTACTGGACATGTATCTTTATGACAAACTCTCATCATAATACAGCCCAATACAACTAAAGGCGCTGTAGCGAACCCGAACTCTTCTGCACCTAATGCACAAGCTAATGCTACATCACGGCCAGTCATCAATTTACCATCCGTCTCAAGTGTGACACGAGAACGAAGACCATTTAACATAAGCGTTTGATGTGTCTCAGATAAACCGATTTCCCATGGTAATCCGGCATGTTGAATACTCGTTTTTGGAGAGGCACCTGTACCGCCATCGTAACCACTGATAACAATTTTATCTGCAAAAGCTTTTGTAACACCTGCAGCAATCGTACCTACTCCTGATTTAGAAACGAGTTTCACACTTACATCTGCTTTTTTGTTTGCGTTCTTCAAATCATGAATCAGTTGCGCTAAATCCTCGATAGAATATATATCATGGTGAGGTGGTGGAGAAATAAGCCCTACACCTGGTGTTGAACCACGAACTTCAGCAACCCAAGGATATACTTTAGTTCCTGGTAATTGACCACCTTCACCTGGTTTTGCACCTTGTGCAACTTTAATTTGGATTTCTTTTGCGTGTTGTAAATAATCACTCGTTACACCAAATCGTCCAGATGCAACTTGTTTAATCGCACTCATATAATTTGTGCCATCTGGTTTCACAATATAACGTTTAGGGTTCTCTCCGCCTTCACCACTGTTACTACGTCCACCAATACGGTTCATCGCTTCTGCTAAAGTTTGATGCGCTTCTTCAGAAATCGAACCAAAACTCATAGCACCTGTCTTAAATCTCGTAACGATTTGGTCAGCTGATTCTACTTCATCGATATCAATAGAACGATCTGAATTAAAATCAAGCAAGTTTCTTAAATGACTCATGCGCTCATTGTCTGCCGCTTCTGAGTATTCTTTATACATGTCGAAATTATTATCTCTACAAGCATGTTGAAGTAAATGAATCGTTTTAGGATTAAATGCATGGTATTCACCTTGTAATCTCCATTGGAAAGTACTTCCTGAATTCAAATACTTAATTTTTTCTGATTGTCTTGCTTTATTTTCTTCATCTATCGTTTCAATTGAGATACCTGAAAGTTTAGACGGCGTACCTGTGAAATATTTTTCGATAACATCTTTGCCAATACCGATTGCTTCAAATATTTGCGCGCCTTGATAACTTTGAACTGTTGAAATACCCATTTTAGCCATAACTTTAATAACACCTGCTGATAATGTTTGGCTATACGTATCAATATTTTGTTCAACAGTACCCGTTAGACGTCCCGCAACTGTTAAATCTTCAATTGTATATTGTGCTAAATAAGGTACGACTGCATTTGCACCGTAACCAATTAAAGTAGCTACATGATGCACTTCACGACACTCACCAGAATAAGCAACTATACTTGTATCAAGTCTTTGTCCAGTTCTGATTAAATGTTGATGGATATGACTTACCGCTAATAACATTGGCATAGCAAATTTCATTTCACCATCGTTAACCGTTTCATCTTCTAATACGATAATTTCCGCGCCATTTCTCACTGCTTTAGACACGTGTTGCCCTAGTTCTTCTAAAGCTACTTCAAGAGAGCCAGTATAAGTAGTTGATACTGTTTCTGTTTTATAATCACTTTCTCGTATGATTTCAAGTTGCGCTTTAGATAGTACAGGATGATTAAGTTGAATTCTCTTCGTGTTCTCTTTATTCGGCTCTAAAAGATTTCCTTCTTTACCTAAATATACTAATTCACTTGTTACAATTTTCTCTCTATAAGAGTCAATTGGTGGATTCGTTACTTGAGCAAAATGTTGTTTAAAATAATTAAATAAAGATTCAGGTCTTGAACTTAAAACAGCAACTGGTGTATCTACACCCATCGCACCGATAGGGTCTTTTTTCTCACTCACTAGCTCTGTCATATATTTATTAATTTCTTCTTTTGTATAACCGAATCGACGTTGAAGCTCAAACAATTTATCTTGATCGACATTAGATGGTGTCGCAACGACACTATTTACGTCTAAGTCTTTATGACTCACCCATTCATCATATGGATATTCACTTGCAATTCTTTGTTTAAGTTCATCATTCTCGATGACTTTATTTTCATTAAAATCAACTAACAACAATTTACCTGGGTTTAATTGACCTTTAAATACGACATGTTCTTCATCAACATCTATTACACCAACTTCAGATGAGAAAATAATTTCATTCGTATCTGTAATTGTGTATCTACCTGGTCTCAAACCATTACGGTCAGTTAACGCGCCTAGTTTGTCTCCATCACAGAAACTGATCATCGTAGGACCATCCCACGGCTCCATCAAATAACTGTAATATTCATAGAACGCTCTAATTTTAGGATCTTGTGTATCGTTATATAACCATGGTTCAGGAATTAATAACATCGCTGCTTGTTCAGGAGGAAGGCTTAAACTTAAGAATTCCAAAGCGTTATCAACTATAGCTGAGTCACTTCCTGATTCGTCTAGTACAGTTCCGATTTTATCTTTAACGTCACCAAAAATTGTATCAATTAATTTATCTTGTCTTGCACGCATCCAATTAACGTTACCTTTAATCGTGTTAATTTCACCGTTATGCATTAACAATCTGTTTGGATGTGCTCTTTTCCAACTTGGGAAAGTGTTTGTACTAAATCTTGAGTGAACTGAACCAAATTTAGATTCATAAGACTCATCTAATAAATCAATGTATAAGCCTTTAATTTGGTCTGAACGTAACCACCCTTTATAAACAATCGTTCTTCTAGATAAACTAGCAAAGTATAAATCTAAATCTTGCTCGTCTCCGTAACGCTCAATTTGCTTACGCGCTATAAATAACGAACGATCAAAATGCTCACTTGAAACACTTTCAACGAATACTTGTTGAATATGTGGCATCGTTTCTGCAACATGTTCAGCTAATACAGAAGTGTCTACAGGAACATCTCTATATGAAATTACTTTAAGTCCTTCTTCTTCAAAAAATGCGTTAAACTTTTCTTCGTGTTTACTTCCAGCTATTTTTTCATCAGTGAAAAACATACCAACTGCGTAATGTTCTTCTTCTGGTAAATCTAATTGTAATTTTTGTTTAAAATAGAGGTGAGGGACTTCAGTCATGATACCAGCACCATCGCCAGTTATCCCATCTGCTCCAACTCCACCTCTATGATCTAACCTACATAGCATTTCAATTGATTTTAATACAATATCATGTGATCTTTTGTTGTCCATATTGGCATAAAAACCAATTCCACAAGCATCATGCTCGTCAATTGAATCATATAGGCCAAGTTGTCTTCTATCTTTATTAAATGCCATCCGACATCACCTCAACAATAAATTTCAGAATCTTCTATAATTAATAGTCTATATCATACTTTATAAAGACTTATCTTAACAATATATAAAATAGATGAAATATATCTAAAAATTAGATAAGATATAAATGAGGTGGTATATATGGAGGTAAAACAATTAATATATTTCAGAGAAGTTGCACTCCGAGAACATATTTCAGAAGCTGCTTTAGAATTAGAAATTGCACAATCAGCAGTCAGCAGACAAATTGCTAATTTAGAAAAAGAATTGAATACGACTTTGTTCTTAAGAGAAGGTAGAAATGTAAAATTAACTGAGAGCGGCGAATTATTATTGTCTCAAACGAATCAGATTTTAAATTTAATAGAAGAAACAACTGAACTGTTTATCCATCAAGGGCAATTTGATAAACGTTCTATTAAACTTGCTTATACTGAAAGCTATGTCTCTCAGGCTTTACCAGCAATCATTAAATCGTACGAACGTGACTTTAATATTGAAATTCGACCGGTGATGATGACACCTGCAGAAATAGAAGAAGCATTAATCTCTCATCAAGTTGATGTCGCACTATGCGAACTTACCCCTAAACTTTCACACAACAAAAATACAATCAAACATACATTGTTTGAAGAAACTTATAATTTATATGTTCATAGTCATAATGATTTATCTATGAATCCTAAGCCACCTTTATCACAATTAAGTAATCAATACATTTATCATTACAATACATTACCTGATCAAATTGCACATTTAATTAGAAAACATACATCTCAAAAAATATATCCAATTTCTAATCCAGCTTTACTTAGACAAACGTTACTTTCAGAAAAAGGCGTACTTATTATCCCTGATTATTTAAGTAACGAAATTGACAACGAAAATATCGTAAGAATACCTCTTACACATACTGAATTAAAACGAACAATTCATATTATTTATCAAAATAACAACCAAAATAATCAACTAAAATCATTCATCGAACATGCTAGAACACTACTTCAAAGACAAGCAATGTATCATTAAGGAGGTGCTCACTTAAGATGGATTTTATAAATAGATCCACTGAAGAAATTGCGAAAGACTTACTCGGTGTCAGAATCATTCACAAGACCGATGATATGCTTTACACAGGTTATATCGTAGAAACTGAAGCATATATCGGAATACATGACGAAGCATCACATAGTTACAATGGAAGAAATACAAATAGCGTCCAATCACTATATCGAGAAGGTGGAACCATTTATACACATACGATGCACAGACAATTACTTATAAATTTCGTTACTCAAGTTGAAGGTGAACCACAAGGCATATTGATTAGAGCTATTGAACCTGAATACGGCATACCGCAAATGGAAATCAATCGAAATAATAAATCAGGTGTTGAATTAACGAACGGACCAGGGAAATTAACGCAAGCTATGAATATCCCTAAATCTTTAGATGGCACTAAAATTGGTGCTGGCAATCTTAAAATAGATTTAGAAAATCGTAAATATCCTAAGCACATCGATTTATCTCCTAGAATAGGCGTACCAAATAAAGGCGAATGGACAGATAAACATTTACGTTTTACTGTTTCAGGTCATCCGTATATTTCAAAAGCTCGAAAAAGAGATTCCTTATCCACTCATGAAACGTGGAAATAATTTGAACTTACTTTCACAAACTCGTATACTAATTCTTATTCAAATTAAACAAAAATGATGGAGTCTTAAAAATGAAATCAAAACTAAAATCATCATTAAAGCAACCTTTTAATATTGCTATATTCATTTTCTTAGTTCTATTTATAGGCGCTTTAATTTTCACGCAACATAATGCAATGTTTTATAAATCACCAATTGGTCAAATCACGGACATTTCAAATCAAACAAGTAAGCAAACAATAGACCAGAATAAAAATAAAGACACAATACATAACGAAAATCTAAAAATAAAAATTTTAAATGGTAAACATAAAGGTGATACGTTATCTATTCCTCATAAGTACTCAGAATCATTAACTGATTCTGAAAAATACGACATAAATGATAAAGTGCTCCTATCATATAATGGCAAAGAAAGTTCGGCTATTGTAAAAGAACTAAAACGTGACACTTCAGTCGTCTTTATGGCAGGCATATTTTTACTCACTTTACTTATTGTAGGAAGAAAATCAGGATTAAATTCGATCATTTCTTTAGTCATTAATGTCGCAGTATTATTAATTATGATTGATTACTTCATGAAACATAATAATCAACATTTCTTCATACTTATGACGATTACTGTTATCTTTTCAACAATTGTTTCATTACTATTAGTAAGTGGCTTTAAGCGGAAGACAGTTGTTGCTATCATATCGACGCTCTTAGGAACATTTCTAAGTATAGGCATATCTCAACTCATCATGACTTTAACAGGCAGTAACGGTATTAAATATGAAACAATGAGCTTTCTTACCATTCAACCAACTCAAATCTTTCTGGCTTCAGTATTAATTGGCTCTCTAGGAGCAGTGATGGATGTCGCAATTACTTTAACTAGTTCCTTATATGAAATTAAAGCGCAACATCCTGACATCTCTTTAAAACGTCTAAGAAAATCGGGTATCAATATAGGTAAAGATATTATGGGTACAATGACAAACATACTATTTTTCGCTTATTTATCTGGGAGCATACCAATGGTTATTTTATATTTTAAGAACAGTAATACCGTTACATATACATTATCCATGAACTGGTCGCTTGAAATTTCAAGAGCTTTAATGGGTGGAATAGGCATCGTGATTACAATACCGATTACAATTTTTGTTGCGATGTTGTTTTTAAAGAGAGAGGAGGCTAACCGATGAACACAACTTTCGTTCTAGCCGCTATCTTATTATTGCTGATGATTGTATTTGGAGGTCAAAAAGGTTTTAGATCGTTTATTACTTTGTTCTTAAACTTGGCGACACTCTTCATTGCTTTATTACTTATTGTATATAAAGCACCTATTTTCATCGTCTTGATCATTTTTTGTTTATTGATTGCATGTATCAATTTGTTCTACATCAACCAATACAACACAAAAACGAAGGCAGCATTTTTAGCTACCATCATATCTACGCTTATTTTAATCGGTTTAATATATTTCATTGTTGATATTTCTATGCTTCAAGGATTCACTGAAGAAGAACAAGATGAAACGTATATATTCTCGATGAATATCGGTATTAACTATGCACAATTAATGGTCTTTACAATCGTACTAGCCGTTATCGCTGCAGTTATCGACTTAACGATTTCTATTAGTTCACCAATGTACGAATTATACGAAGCACGTCCAAATATATCATTAAATCAACTTTTTAAATCTGGACTTACAATAGGAAGAGATATACTTTCTACGACAACAAATACCATATACTTTGCATATATTGGTGGCCAAATCACACTATTCTTCTGGTTTGGAAAATTGAATTATTCATTTGGTGAAATCATTAACGCTAAAATATTCGCAGCAGAAATCATATCTATCTTGTTAGGCGGTATCGCAGTCAGTATTGCTATACCTATAACATCTTTCATTACGATTCGACTTATAAAAAGACAACAATTAAATAACGATAACGAAACTAAAAAAAGCACAAGTTGAGGATAGCCCAACTTGTGCTTTTATCATCTTATATTTCTTCTAAATTCGCTTCAATTTCCGCTCTCTTTGGCTCTAAGAAACTAGGTAAATCTAACTGACTACCTAACTGTTCGATGTCATCGTAAGATACACCCGGACCAACCGTCGCAAACTCAATTAATATATTCGACTGTCTATAATATAAACTTTTGAAAAATTCTCTATCAACAATGCCAGAATGAACCGCTTCTTTCTCATCTAATAGTTCTTTCACTTCATTTAATGCTTCTTCATCCGCTACTGACAATGCAAGGTGATGTATGCTACCTTTACCCGGCTTTTCTTTATCTCCTAGTTCTTCTTTCACGAGAATATCACTATATAAACCAGAAGAATCCACCGTATAAACAAGTTCACTTTCAGAATCTACCAACTCAAAATTCAAATCATTTTCCAGGAAATTTTTCATTTCTGTAATTTGGTCAATTTTAAATTCAATCGTACCCATTCCCATAATTTGATGCTCTTTCGGAACGTCAGAAAAGCGATTATATCTCCAATCTTGAGGCACTTTTCGTTCACCATTTGGGATAAGCACCATTTCTAGACCTTCATGATCTCTAAATTGAAGTGCCATCATATCGTTGTAAATACCGATAGGATCATAATCTACCCCTGAATTTTCAAAACGATCCTTCCAATAATTTAAACTCTCTTCACTAGGCACTAATAAACCAATTTTAGATATCGCATTCGTACCTTTATGAGTATGACCCATAGCTTTTATTTCAAAAAATGTTAGTGAAGTACCAGGCGTCCCAATCTCATCACCATAAAACAAGTGATACATTGAAGGATCATCTTGATTCACTGTTTTTAAATACATTCTTAAACCTAATATATTTGTATAAAAATCTTTATTGAGCTTCGCGTCTTTAGTTAACATTGAAATATGATGATGCCCTAAAATTTCTACCATTATTGTACCTCCTATATATTTAAGTACATTATAACGGTTTCAGTAATAGACTTACAAAATTCCAACTCATAATGTTAGAAAAAGACACCAGTCATAGTGACGTCACTATGACTGGTGTCTTGTTATGCATATTTTTTTAACAAGTATAAATATACTTTTTCAAAGCCGTCCACCCATTGCTCTTCAACAATTTCTACAACATAATCTCTGTATAAATTCATAAATTTTGATACTGCAATTTCATGATCTTTAGAATTGTTTAAATCGTTAATAGCAATTAATTCATCATAAATTCCACTCGGCAAGTGATGTGCCGCTTTCTTACCTAGTACTGCTTTTTGAGGATAATATCGATACAACAACACCTTAATTGTATCAATAAGTGCCCTATCAATCATTTGGCACGTCCATAAATGCTGCCCTCTCTTTACTATATGATCATATTGATAAATGAACCAACAACTATCTAATGCTACTTCATTAAACATAGCAGGAGTTAATGCTAAATCTTCTGATGTGTAATCCTTCAAGATGTCATTCGGATCGTATAAAATTTTAATATCGTCCGTTTTAGGATAATCATCTTCATGTACAAGATAACAATCTATATGTAACATGTCCTCAAAAACACCAACAATTTGAGGACATATAATTTCTACTAATTCATAAAATAATAGTTTTTGATAATTTTCTAAAGAATGTATAACCTCATCATATACTTCTTCGATTTGAATGCCTTTTTTTAACATGACATATAAATCTAAATCAGAATATTCATCATTTTCACCCCTTGCTATCGAACCCTTTAAGAAGATTGCTACAACACTATTAATTCCTTTTAATTTTGGTAATATTTGATCAATTGCTTTTTCATATCTCATCACACACACCTCGATATTTTTAAAAATTCAGATTATTATAATATAACACATTTCTTAATTAATAATATATGCATATTTTTAGAAATCCGAAATTTTTAGCGTTATGATTAATGTGACAAGGAGAGATTAGGAATGACAAGCGAACAGAAAAAGAGATCCGTTTCATTACTATTAGCTGGTTTTATTATTTTCTCTAGTTTATATGTAACTCAGCCGATATTTAATGGACTAAGTAAATATTTTGATGTGTCTTTATCAGACGTTAGTTTAACACTTTCTGTTTCTACATTTATGTTAGGTGTCGGTCTCATCATTGTACCGATGTTTAATAATATTGAGAAAAAACGAATGATGTCTATTTCTGTTTTGTTAGTGAGTGTACTATCTTTAGCAAGTGTATTCGTCACTCGATTTGATTTATTTTTAGTATTGCGTGGTTTGATGGGGCTCGCGTTAAGTGGTGTGCCTTCTATCGCAATGGCTTATATTGCTGATGAAGTCCAAAAAGAACGTGTATCTAAAGTTATGGGCTTATATGTAGCAGGCACAACATTTGGCGGTATGTCTGGTCGTGTTGTTGTAGGTATTTTAACTGATTTAGCTGATTGGCAAGTTGCCGTCGCTACTTTAAGTATCATTAATTTAATATTGGCGATTCTTATGGTTATATTATTACCAGTATCTAAAGTACAAACACCAAGTTGGGTTTCTCCTAAGCAACATTTAATTAAGTATGCTCATTTACTAAAAATACCTGCAGTCCTCAAAACAATGGCGTTAGCTTTCTTATTAATGGGGACATTTGTTACGATTTATAGCTATATCACAGTTAGATTTGAAAATGCGCCGTTTTCGTTAAGTGAATCAACAATCGCGTTTATTTTTATTTTATATTTAATTGGTACTTATAGTTCGATTAATTTTGCTAAATTAACTTATAAATTTGGTACAAAAAAAGCATATTCAATTGCAATTTCTATTATGATTATTGGCATTTTATTAACATTTATAACATATTTACCTATAGATATTTTAGGACTAGCCGCAATGACATTTGGATTCTTTGGTGCACATTCTATTCAAAGTAGTTATATTGCCACACTCACAGAAACGAGTAAATCCCATGCTTCTACTTTATATTTATTAGGTTATTACGTTGGATCTAGTCTACTCACTATTCTCGGTGGTTATGTCTTTATTCATTTAGAATGGATTGGTGTAGGCGTCTTAACTTTAGTACTTACACTTATAGCGGTCGTCATTAGTCGTTCTTTATTTAAAAGTGTTAGTACTTAAAGTGAAATTATTGGAAATTTTATAGCTCTAACGGGATTGTTTCAGATTTCTTTCACGTTAGAATTTCTAAGGGGATTGTTTTCTCAGTCTTTCACGTTAGAACAATAAAAACCGATTAAAAACGAGACGCCTGAGGGAATAGTACAAGTCGAAGACTACAGGCTGAGACTGTACCCTAGGCAAGCGAGTTTTTAATCGGTTATGTTTATCTACAAACTAAAACGCTCAAAATTGAGCGTTTTTTCTATGCTAATCCTAATTTTTCAAGTCCTAGTTCTTCTACAGTTAAACCTTCCGTATAGAAATCACGTTCAAGGATAGTTGAGGCAATAACAATAATCGCATCGATGTTTGGTGTCGGTACATCTATCACTCTACCTAAGCTTGACCATAATACTAAACCATATGCAATGTCTTCAGTGAGGTATCTATTTTCAACTTCATTTGGTCCGTTAATTTGTGAAAATACAGGACTTGTATTAAAAAGTTTATTTAATGAAACATCTTCATCTTCTTTTGATAAGTATCCTCTATCTATACGCGCACCTTTAGCGGTATTCAATTCGAATCCTAGTTTTCTACCTAATGCCAGCCTCTCAAGTTCTACAGCATGCAATAACCTTACAGTATGAGGTGTAATGCCTTCTTTATATAACGAGAATTCTTTAGCATAATCAATTCGTCCAACATTTAATAAAGTCGGGCCTGGATGTACTTCAGGATTCCCATTTTCTAAATTCGTTTTCCAAAGACTTTCTTCTTTAACAATATGAGGATACAACTCTTTTATTTGTTTGAAGCTATCTGTTAAATAACTTTTATCAAAAGTTGAGAAATGGACTTTCTTAACATTTAAAGATAGATTCACAGATGCATTATCATAATCAACACGTGTACCATATGTGAGTGTATTTAATTCAGCAAATCTTGGCATTACGTCTATATGCATTTTTTCCAAAACATTAATAAAGCGTATAGATCCCATAGCAGCTGCAATATTAAATACGATGAGCTGATCTTCTGTAATGAATCTTGCCATCGTTTTAGCATAATGTTCTATAAATGAAGAAGGTATGATGACTTGAATGACTTCTGCATCCTTTAAGACGTACTCCATATCATCACTAATGTTAGTAAACTTTACAAAAGTCTCTTCCCCTTCATTATTAAAATCAAAACCACCTTTTTCAAAAGCTTTATCAAATTTATGAATGGATTGATTTCGACAGTATAATTTAACTTCATGACCTTTAATTATCATATCTAATGCAGCAGTTACTGCACCATTCCCAGAACCTACAATTGCAATTTTCATTTTAAAATGCTCCCTTCTTTAATAAAGTTTCATCCTTATTAATCATATACCCAGGAACTTAAAATATAAATATAGCTACTAGAATTTTCTAGTAGCTCAGTTTGGTTTTATTATTTTTCTATTACTTTTTTTATAACATCTATAATCGTATCGATATCATTTTCTTCAATGATTAATGGTGGTGCTAAACGTATAATGTTACCTTGTGTCTCTTTACATAAAACACCTTGTTGATTAATTTGTGAAACAGTTTCTTGTGCGTTTTTATTTAATTCAAGTCCGATAAACAACCCACGTCCTCTCACTTCTTTAATATCTGGACTATCAATCGCTTGAAGTCCTTTCAACAATTTTTGTCCTAAAACATTTGAACGTTCTGATAAATTGTCATCTACTAACACATCTAATGCTGCAATAGATACTGCGCATGCTAATGGGTTACCACCAAATGTTGATCCGTGTGTTCCTGGTGTTAGAACTTGCATAACATCATCGTTGGCCACAATAGCAGATATAGGATATAAACCGCCACCTAATGCTTTACCGAGTAAATAAATGTCAGGTTCTACGCCTTCCCATTCCATGGCAAACAACTTACCTGTTCTTCCAAGACCTACTTGGATTTCATCTGCAATTAGTAAAATATTATTTTCTTCACAAAGTGCTTTAACTTCTTTTATAAAGTTTGCTGGCGGAATATTAACGCCACCTTCACCTTGAATTGGTTCTAAAATAATAGCAGCAGTTTGAGGTGTAATTTGGGATTTAACTTGTTCTACATTACCAAATTCACTGTACTTCATATTACCAGCTAGAATACCGAAGCCTTCTTTATAGCTGTCGTTAGAAGACAATGATAATGAACCGATTGTTCTACCATGAAAGTTACCTTCCATTGCGATAATTTCTGCTTCATTTGCATTTAATCCTTTAACATCTTGAGACCACTTTGTCGCAACTTTAATGGCTGTCTCAACCGCTTCTGTTCCTGTATTCATTGGAAGCACTTTATTTTTGTTTGCTAGTTTACATATTTTTTCTTCCCATATACCTAAATTATCACTATACAACGCTCTAGAAGTCATTGTGATTTTTTGACTTTGATCAAGAAATGCTTGAATAATTTTAGGATGGCAATGTCCGTGGTTCAACACAGAGAAGCCTGAAACACAATCAATATATGTATTTCCTTCTGAATCTTTAACATGAGCACCTTTACCTTCAGTCAACACGATATTCAAAGGACTATAGTTGTTCGGACTATATTGCTCTGTTAATTCAATAAATTTATTCATTTCATATCCACCTTTATATATTTATACTTAAAACCGCATTAATATTCATTTATGATACCGTTCTTCTGAATATATGTCAAAGGTAGTGAGTAAAAAATCTAAATTTTTAAAAATCTCTCATTCTCGACATTTTAATGAATAAATTTTACTTCAACAAGTCTTCCATAGCTTCTTCTATATTTGCATGTTCAAAATGGAAATGTTGTTCTAATAATCGTTTAGGGAATACTTTTTGTACATTTAATATGATGGTAGACTGCTCTCCTAATAACAAACGTAATACAAAAGCAGGCACGGGCATTAAATTCGGTCGGTGTAATACTTTTCCAATTGCTTTACCCATTTCTTTTTGTTGAACTGGGTTTGGACTACACATATTGAATACTCCTTCATTGTCATTGCCACTTATTAACGTTGTTATACCTTTGATTAAATCATCAATATGAATCCAACTCATCCATTGTTCTCCTGATCCTAAAGGCCCACCTATAAAAAATTGATAAGGTTTTGCCATAGTAGGTAACGCCCCGCTTTTTTCAGAAAGAACGACTCCAAATCTACCTATAACTACTCGTGTACCTAATTTCTCAAAAAGCATTGCCGTTTGTTCCCATCTTTCTACTACCGTCGATAAAAAATCATGCGATAAAAACTGATCGTTTTCATCATATGACACCACTTTAGACGGCGGGTAGTATCCCACTGCACTAGCATTAAACAATACTTTTGGTGCATAATTTTGCTTTTTAAAATAATCATATAAACGTCTCGTCGATTCAATTCGACTATTCATAATGGCATCTTTATGTTCAGGAGACCATCGTTGCGTTAGATTTGCACCCGCTAAATTAACGACAATATCTATATGAGGAACTAAACTTTCCCAACCATCCTTCTTCCAATTAATATAATGTATCCGTGTATTGTCAGACGCCTTATCACTTCTCGTCAAAATAAATATTTCATAATCACCTTTTAAATAATGATGCACAAGTTCAGTTCCTACTAAACCCGTACCACCAGTTATGAGTATATTTTTCATATTATCCCTACTTTGATTTAAGTTATATTGTAAAATCATCTATAATAATATATACCCATTAAAATATAAATAATGATAAAAATATATAAATTAATAAAGGAGACTTGTTATGGATATTAGAAAAGCTACAATAGAAGATTTAAATACGATCATCGAACTTAGAAAAGCACAATTAATAGACGAAGGTTCTAACCCATCACCAAATATCGATACAGAATTAGAACGCTTTTTTACTGATATACTAACAGACAATTCCTTGTACCAACTGTTAGCAGTTGAAAATGACAACATAATCGCAAGTGGCGCCATTATTTATTACCCATTCCCACCATCATACACAAATCCAACAGGTGAAAGAGCATATGTCACTAATATTTACACACACCCAGACTATAGAGGAAAAGGCATCTCCAAGAAAATCATCAAAGAACTTATTAAAGACGTAGAATCAAGAAATATTAAAAAGATATTTTTATCAGCTTCAACACTAGGCAAACCGGTCTATAAAAAACTCGGCTTTAAAGAAGCGCCTGAGTGGATGGAAATTAATTATGATTTATAAAAAAAGAAGTGAAGAAACTACATAGTAGCTATCTTCACTTCTTTTTTTATACATTCTCTAAACAAAACTCTAACCATTCTATATATGCTTCTTCTCTTAAAATTGCTTTTTTCAATATAAGTATATGTTGTAAGTCGTCCTGCTTATTTAAAGTGCCGTAAATGGTTTTTAGTTCTTCTAGGTTTTTCGTTTTTTCTTCTTTTTTATTAACTAATATTTCTTTCTTCTTATTTTTTTTCAGTTTTTCAAAAAAGTATACTCTTATAGCAAAAGGATCTTTCGTATTTTCAACGTCTACTGCATTCTCTAACCAATGATAGAGATTTTTTTTGCCTATATCTGTAATGGCATAAACTTTTTTCTCAACTTTACTAGACTTGTCTATATTATCAACAATGATTTCATTATCATTAACTAATTTTTTAAGTTCATTATAAACTTGGCTATGCTTAGCACTCCAGATTTCACCGATTACTTCGTTAAATTCTTTATATATTTCATAACCTGTTAAATTATTCTCATTAAGTAACCCCAATATTGTATATTGCAATACGTTTTTCAAAAGCTCCACTCCCTTTAGTTTGACAATTCAATTATACAGGAATAACATGTAAATATAAACATGTAATAAATTACATAATTTAAGGAGAGATTTTGATGAAAACATTAAATGAATTTATTGGCGCGCATATGATTTACACTTATGATAACGGTTGGGAATATGAAATGTACGTAAAAAATGAAAATACGATTGATTATCGTATCCATTCAGGTATGGTTGCAGGCAGATGGGTTAAAAATCAACAAGCTGACATCGTTAAAATTGTAGATGGTGTATTTAAAATATCTTGGACTGAACCAACAGGCACTGACGTATCATTAAACTTTGTTCCTGACGAAGAATTAATGCATGGTATTATCTTCTTCCCTAAATGGGTTCATGAACATCCTGAAATAACAGTATGTTATCAAAATGATTTTATAGATGTTATGGAAGAATCAAGAGAAAAATACGACACTTATCCTAAATACGTTGTTCCTGAATTCGCAAAAATAACTTACGTATCTCAAGTTGGATCAAATAACGAAAAAGTCATTTCTGAAGCACCATATGAAGGTATGCCTGAAGATATTAGAAGCCAAAAATTAACTTTTTCTAATTAATGGATAAGTAATTCGGAATTTTGTCACTTATGAGCAGAAATTTTTATAGCTATAATTGAAGGATGACGAAATTTGGAGGAATCTTTTTGAGTATATTAAATAATCAATTACCCACAGAAAAAATACCTTACCTGATTGCAAATGGTGAAGGTGAGCATTATTTATGGAACAAACAAGTGTTTACATTCCTAGCTACTAATGAAAGTACAGATAACCTGTTTGAAGTTGTTACGATAACTGGTGGGAAAAATGAAAGTTTCCCAATTCATAGCCATAATAAAATATATGAATCAATATTGGTAACTGAAGGTGTATTAGAAATTCAATTAGAAGATCAGACAATCACACTAACAAGAGGCGACTATATTCTTATTCCACCCGGCATTGCACATTCATATGTTATGAAAGCTCACAGAACGAAATTATTAACATATGCTATAGGTGGAAATATCGTTAACATGTATAAATCTATAGGCCATGTTTATAACCATCCTAAACATCCATCTTATATTGAGCATGATGAAACGTTAAATACCCAATCATTAGAAGAAACTTTTGATATCGTATTTTCATCTCACAATACAACAAACGAAGAAGTAGTTTATCACGCTTCAGGTGAAGGAGAGAACCTTTTAACCGGTGATCAACTACATTCATTAATCACAAACCAAACAGACACTGACGGAAATTATATCGTCGTATCAACAGAAGGTCCAACTGGAGAAGCAATAGTATCTCATTACCACGAAAAGCATACCGAAACATTCTATTGCTTTGAAGGTAAAGTAACGATGTGGGTCGGTAATAACCTTGAAGAAATCACTTTATATCCCGGCGATTTTTTACACGCACCAGCAGAGACAATTCACTCTTATCGATTTGATGCACATTACACTAAGATGGTCGGCTTATTAGTTCCAGGATTATTCGAACCATTTTTCAGAACGCTAGGTGAAACATATGAACATCACACTTTTCCAAACGAACCACATGAATTAGACTTTGGAAAAGTAATTAAAAAAATAGAAACTTTAGATTTGAAGTTTCCAGAGAAATAAATAAGATGTCTATCGCTCTCGTCGATAGACATCTTTTTTAACTTATAAGTTTTAACCCTATTGTACTTACTAATATAATTCCTATGAATATCAATCTTTTAATATCTTTAGACTCACCATAGAAAATCATACCTAATATGGCACCGCCTACAGCACCAATACCAGTCCAAACAGCATAACTCGTACTCATCGAAATACTATTCATCGCAATTGTTAAACAAATAAAACTTAAACCAAAGAATAAACTAAGCCCCAATAAAGAAGGAATATTATTTTTCTTAGCATAAATGTTAATAAATAAGACGCCTAGCATTTCAAACAATCCTGCCATAACAAGTATAATCCAAGACATTTAGACTTCCCCCTCTTCTTTAGTAACCATTTTCAAACCGACTACGCCAATAATTAAAGTAATGATTAATATAACTTTTCCAATAACAACCGGTTCACCAAAGAACACAAAGTCCACTATCGTCACACCCGTTGCACCTAAACCAACATAGACAGCATAAGACGTCCCGACAGGTAATTGTTTTGATGCATTGATTAACAAATAAAAGCTCACTACAATAGCTACAATCGTAACCATCCATTCAACAACATTATTTGAGTGCGTTAGACCTACCACCCACATAACTTCAAATATTGCGCCAATAACAATTTTTACCCAATTCATCATAATCCTCCTCAAATAAAAAAGCCCAAGAAACTTATTCAATAAGTCTCCCAGGCTTTTATCCTTCCGTGTCACAAGTACATCACTTGTCGCTTTCTCTCGGACCAGACTAACAAACACGTTACGGAACCCTAGAAAGCTTTTATTAGATTAATTCGAATTATAGCAAACCGAAAATTATTGGTCAATGAAAGTATAATTCGTGACGCATTATTACAAATCACAACTTAAATCAGATATAATAGAAATAACATATAAAGTTAAGTACGAGAGGTGAAATCATTGAATCATACAGGATATCGCATTAAACAAAGAAGAGAAGAACTCGGATTTAGCACATATAAATTGGCTAAGCTCATAGATGTTAACCAATCTACCATATCAAGATACGAAACCGGACAAACTTCAAAATTAACACCAAACGTCGTTGAAAAACTATCCATCGCACTATCCACTACACCAGCATATATTATGGGATGGGTAAACGTACCCGAAGCATTCGAAGACGAAGAAGACTCCCAGCTCATTAACGAATCCGTTCAGCTGCTTAGAACACTTAGTAAAGAGAAGAAGAAACAAGTTTATGAATATATTAAGGACATTGAGATGAAATAAAAAGGGAGTGAGACAGAAATCTAAAATGTTAAATTAGATTTCGTCGTCTCACCCCCGCAAGGGTGACTAGATTTCTAAAAAGCTTGGTACAAGCGCATTTAGAAAACAGACACCTACTGCGTCTTCATACATTTAACCCAATAAATTAAGTCTAGGACTTTGATGTCCCAGATTTTTTAAATTTAATCTATTTGTATTTTACCTACATCACTTCTAATTTTTACAATGTTATCGCCAGAACCAACCATATTGTTTTTAAGTTCAGGACGATTGATTTCTGCACTTCCTACATCTTTTTTGACATCAAATAATGTATTCTTTAGTGCTTGATTATATACTAATCTAACAGATCCTACATCCGTTTTAATATTTAATGGCGTATCTACTGGCGTATCGTTTATTCTAATTGAACCTGTGTCAGTCTTTAAGTTTCCTTTTTTGAAGACTGTTTTATTAAATAACATCTTTCCTGTATCAGAATTAGCTTCTAACACGCCTAAATCTGAATCATGTATATTTATAATTCCAGTATCGACTATAAATGTTGAATTTTTAGATTTAAGTTCGTTAACCAATATTTTTCCTGTATCTGTTTTAACATTTAATCTATTTAATGTCTTTGGTACAGTTACTTCAATTTTATTAGCATCATTTTCAAATATATTAAAGTTTATTATCATCTTTTGCACTTTAACATTAATATCTAAATTGTCATTTTCAACTTTAGAATCTACTTTAAATTCATTTTTATATCCTGTAGATTTTACAGAAAATTTATCGCCTTTTTTAATTTTAACGTCTATGTCTTCAGCGTTTATTTTTATATTTTTAATATCATCTTGGTACGTTTCATTTGATAGTGTCTCTTGGTGGGCACTATCTGCTAACTTTTTTCCGGTAAAATATGATAAAGTACCAAAAACAATAAACATAATTAGTCCCACACTAAATACTAGCCATAATATTTTTTTCATGATTTAGCACTTCCCTTAACAATAGAAATATTCCATCGTAAATATTTAACAAACAACTTATAAAACCACTTTGTTAATACAAACGTAATCGTAAACAATACTAGCCCTAATCCAAACGCTGCCAATATTACATATACGTCAATACTTTGAAGATCATCAAATCCGTAAAGCACACCTTTAACCATTAACATTATCGGTGAACTTAGTAGTGATACTGTAGTAGTAATTAAAGCAAATAATATTGATATGATGACAACAATAGGTATTAATATAACAAAGAAATTCAATATACCTAATCCCATAACCGATATGATAGCTTGCCATATATTACTTACTTTATTATTAGACTCTGCTCTATCAATTGCTAGCGTCGCATTTATTTCCTTGGCAATTTCTTTAGGATTCCCCAACTCTTTAGAAATTTTTTCCTCCGAAAGACCGTCTTCAGTTCCACTAATAAAATGCGTTTCATATTCAGCTAATATATCTTCTCTATCTACATTAGATATATTCTTTAAATACTTATTTAATGTGTTTAAGTATTCCTTTTTACCCATTATTCTCACTCTCCCCGCTCTCCTCTAAAAACAAATTAACCGCTCCAGTAAAACTTTCCCACTCATCTAATAAACTATCTAAACGTTCACAACCCAAGTCAGTTATTTTATAATATTTTCTTGCTGGACCCTCCGTTGAAGCTTCATAGTAAGTCGTTAAAAATTCATCTTTTACTAATCTTCTTAACAACGGATAAACAGTACCCTCAGAAATTGTAATCCTTGGTGTGATTTTTTGAACGAGAGAATAACCATACTGATCTTCACCTTTAATAATGAGCAATACGATAAACTCAAGTGCACCTTTTTTAAATTGTATATTCATATTTATACCTCCACTTCGATCGGTACTATACAATGTATAATAGCTCTCGAAAAAAATATACCACACACTATTATACATTGCAAGGTACTAAATAATAATTAGAGTCAAAAGTTTTAACTACAGCATAATCACTGTCACATTAACACATGAAAAAAAGACTGACTCTTGATTTCGAAGCAAACACTGAGGAAATTAAAGATTCATAACAAAAAGATGTAAAAATAATAAAATAGATACTTTAAGTTTTGAGTCATTATTGTTTAGTGAATCTTATTGAATAAATCAATAAAATGTATAACGTGTTCTTCTCCAAATCTGATTAATGTTTTTTCTAACGCCTATCAAGTTTTACTATAAGATTATGAGAATACACATTAGATTTTGTGTGTCAGTAATAATTCTAATTAGCTTTAAATAAATAAAAACTTATTCTAGAAGAGATGATGTTGAATCAAAGGAAGGTATTGATATGACAATTAGGTATTAATTTTGTTGTGGTGTAAGGTAAAAGATA
The DNA here is from genome assembly GCF_946151045.1 of Mammaliicoccus sp. Marseille-Q6498. NCBI lineage: Bacteria > Bacillati > Bacillota > Bacilli > Caryophanales > Staphylococcaceae > Mammaliicoccus > Mammaliicoccus sp. Marseille-Q6498. Next base: position 1,502,913 of record NZ_OX267714.1, read on the forward strand.
TTAAAAGCGAAATCACCTATTACGATTACACTCGGTAATATATTTAAAAATAACAAATTCAGATAATATACAACTTGTATATTATCTGAATTTTGTGTAAAACATTATTAAAAGTAACTTAAAACAATGAATTTGCGATGAAAGGAGTGTAATACGTTGAGGTTAGTTGATGGAATTATATTACAGGATAAAGAAGCTTCAGCGGTAATATGGAATAACACATCATATAACTGGTCATGGAGGTGATGATGTTTTGAATACAGATATTTACTATTTGAATAACCTATTTAAAAACAAAAAGTATCTAAAACTGTCTAGAGAGCTAGTAAAAAACAGAAAATTTTATACTTCACATGAACTAATTGCAGCCATAAAAAATGAAAAATCTTTACATATGAGTAACAATTATTTGATAGATTCTAAAGTAAGTCAAAAAAATCACTTTAACTGGGATGAACTGAGTATGGATGAATATTTTGAGACGATTATAAATAACACTAACACTGAATGGATGGATATAAATATAAACTGTCCCATTAATATTGAAGCCAGATATCCATTCTTGGACATTAACTTAGTAGAATTTTTATTAAATATACCAGTTGAACAAAAAGAACAACTATCAGTTTCGAAATATATTCTCAGGAACTCACTAAAAAATATACTACCACCAAAAATATATAGCAGAAACACAAAATCTTTGAACTTACCCCAGTTGTTATTAGGTTTACAAAAAGAAAAAGGTAGCCATTCTAGTAGAATTCCTGAAAATGCAGTAGGTATTTCGTTTTATAAAGGATAATTAAGAACTTAAAGTACAGTTTTTAAAGTTACTTTGAATGCCTCCTGTTAACTTATTTAGAAAGTAGGTAGATACCTTATGAGCAAATTGTTAAATTTTATGATGACAATTATTGCGTTCTTATTATTAGCGTGTTTACCTGCTTTGTTTGATGATCAACGTTTTAATATCTTGAACTATCTTAAAGCTTTGAAGTCGACATTTTTATACATATTTCATCCTCAAGATATTATTTTCACAAATAAAATTTCACTTGTCGAACGAAGTTTATTTCCGTTCTTTATTGAGTCTTGGTTGAATACCATTTTGATTTTATTTGCTGCGCTTTTGTTAGCTTTTATCGTATCTTTATTATTCACTTACTTTTTGTATGCTAATGAACATATTAAAAAATGGTATTTAAAAATCAATACGGTTCTATCTATTATTCCGGACATTTTCTACATACCTTTTTCAATTTCAATGGTTATACTATTTTATAAATATACAGACATTCTATTGTTTAATGTAGCAGATAGTTACGAGAATAAAGCTTTGATATTCCCGATTTTAGTGCTATCAATCATACCTTTAGTAAGCAGTGTTACATATTTAAGTAGTATTTTAGATGATGTATCTCGTACCGATTATATTGAATTTTCAAGAGCGAAAGGTTTATCAAATGTAGAGTTGTACTTCAAACATATTTTAAGGAATTTGTTTGCGTCCTATTTGATCAATTTCAAACATATTATTTGGATTACCCTTTCAAGTTTATTACTTTTGGAAAGAATTTTTAATATGCATGGTTTATCGTCATTTATATTCGATTATGGATCTCCAGAAGTCTTATTTGTTACGTTTATATTGATTTATATACCCGTATCTATCGCCATATTTATGAGTCATAAAGTGTTATTTATTATTACTGGTGTACGGGGAGGCTTATCATGAGGAAATTTTATATACTATTATCGTTACTTATCCTACCTGCGCTAGTCGGTATAATTTACTTTGATTTACTAAAACTTACACCAAAACCAATGAACTTTCTATATAATTCTAATGGTGAAATTATGAAAAGTTCGCCATTTCCACCTAGCTTTAAAGCTTTATTTGGTGTCGACGTCGCTTCTAAAAACATGTTATTTGAAGTGCTATCTGGATATCGTGTCACATTACTCATTATCATTATGATATCAAGCTTATCTGTTCTTTGCTCAATTATCATTGGAACTTATTTAGCATTTAATAATAAGACAACAAGCATTTATAGTGTGTTTTCTAATGCTTTATTTTATATTCCACAATCGATATTAGCCTATATTTTATTACAGCCTATACTATATGAAACAATAGATGGCTTTACGACAACAATAAAACTTAGAATCCTATACAATATTCTGATTCTGACAATATTAATGACACCCACGACTACAATGCTTATAAAAGAATCAACACAACAAATATTAAATCAAGAATATATCAAAGCTGCATATACCGTTAGTCCGAACGATAAACATATTTTTATAAAACATGTATTACCTAACATACAAACTCAATATTTGATTATATTTCTTAGAATATGTTTTCAAACATTACTCGTTATGACACATTTAGCTTTCTTTAAAATATTTTTTGGAGGGACAAAGGTTTGCTATGGTCCCGCATGTGAAATCATAGAACGACCGAGCATAAATGACTTAAGTAGTTTGTTAGGCTTTCATTCAAACGAACTTACTACAAACTGGTGGACTTTCTATGCACCTTTAGTTGGTATATTGTATATATTTATTATTATCAATTTGATGTTAAATGGATTAAAAATAAACTATAAAGGGAAACATTGACGTACTCGTATTATTTCCCAAGAAATAAAGCTGACGCATTCGTTGCGCCAGCTTGTTTTAATTCTATTTATTTTCCTATCACATTGCGTGTTTGATTCCTTTTTTGACTAAATACCAGTTAACTGGATAACTTGTCATAAATCCTATTAACATCGCTATTTGCATAAGGAACCAATATTCTAAATGGTTCGGACTCATAATATTTGGGTTGATAAACATATGCATTATTATCATAAAGCCGAACATGCCTATTTCAAATGCAATTAAAGATAATGTGTCAGCTTTTATAGCGTCAATTAAATCTCTTCCTGGGTGATCGTGTTTAATTTCCATATGAAAATATTGAAACATTAATCCAAAAATATATGCCAAAATAAATTCCACAAGAAATTCTGTCGCCATTTGATTAGTGAATATTGTTATTCCTGCATAAAACACAATCGGCGCTCCGATTAAATCTCCTAATGCACAACCTGCACTACAATGCGTTGTTGATACAACGACACTTTTCCAAAACGGCTTGCTTTGATGATGCATGTGGTGGTCGTGCTCATGCTGATGCTGATGACTCTTTTCTTTTCCTAAGTAATAGTATGCAATGATACCTAATAAAGGAAAATACAATCCTGTTAATGGCCAAACAATATTCATGATAACCATATTTTTCTGTGGGTGTTTTAATATATCAATTAAAATGACAGCAAATTGCATACATCCAACTATAATAAATACTAGAGCTATCCAAGATAACATAGTCATCGTTAAATCCCCCTACGTTGTTTTTATCTTTATTTCCAACGTTTTTAATGTACCTTTACTATTTATTAACGTCAAGATTTAAACATTTGCTTGTTATCTCGTTATACTTTGTTACTCCGTTTTAATATGTTCTCTTAAATACTTTCCATATTGTCCTATTCCGTCTTTTGACAATAAGTGACCAAATCCGGAAATGACATACCGCTTCGTATCCCAGCCTTGACTAGCAAAAAATGCTTCTCCATCTTCACTTGTATAAAATGCTACATATGGATCACCGATATTTTTAATTTTATCTTCTTCACCTACTATCCATGTAAGTGGAAATGAACCTTTAACATGTTCGTTTTTCTTAAGACTTTGTGTTATGCCTTCTTTTTTAGGAGAGCCGCCACCACCGAAAAGTACCGCTCCTCCTGTTTCAACATTCATTTCCGGCAGTCTATCCAACAACCAAGTTGTCGTCGTTTCAGACCCTCCAGAAAAGCTACCAATCCATAAATTCTCATGCTTTGGTATAGACGAAATAAGTTCAACTAAGTAATCCGTATTCTCTTCACCATTTTTCCACCAAGTATCATCATTGGAAACTGTTTCTGGAACGACAAGCGTTAAATTTTTCTCTTTAGCAACTTGTTTAATACCATCTTCTCCAGCTAAATATTCTTGAGAATTTGGATGATTGAACTCATATGCACCATCACCATGTAACCATACTAGTACGCCTTTAGATTTTTCAGTAGGATAAATTAAATACTCACCTTTCACACCATCTTTAGACGTAAAATGATGTACTTTATTTTCCTTATCACTAAATTTCCAGAAAAAAATATAAACAACGACAACAATAATAAGAAGAATAGATAAAATAATAGATAACTTTTTCATACTCATGACCTCTAATTCTAATCTTTCAGTTCTTTAAAATTATATATTAATTTTACAAAATAATTCCATGTAAGGCTATAACTTTCAAACTTCCATTGTCCATTTATATGTTAAATGGTAAAATTAGCACTAATAAAACATATTATTATATACTTTTTGAATACACGAACCGATATATGATGCAAAGATTTACAAGGAGGTTCTTCTATTGTTCCAAGCTATTTCTCATGGGCTATTATTGGCTCTTGGTCTCATTCTGCCACTTGGTGCTCAAAATGTATTTGTATTTAACCAAGGTGCAAATCATAAAAGTCTTAAAAAAGCGTTACCGGTAGTAGTTGCTGCTGGTTTATGTGACACTTTATTAATATTGTTAGCCGTCTTAGGGGTGTCTTTACTTTTAAGTCAATATCCATCATTACAATTGATTATTTATCTAATCGGATTAATATTCTTATTATATATGGCGTGGACTTTATGGCGTGAAAAGCCTTCTAATTCTTCATCGCATAGACCTATGTCTGCCAAAAAACAAATCGGCTTTGCAATGTCCGTATCTTTATTAAATCCGCATGCGATTATGGATACGATAGGTGTCATTGGTACAAGTGCATCTATGTATTCAGGATCAGATAAAGTCGCTTTTTCTTTAGCAACAATACTCGTTTCATGGATTTGGTTTATAGGTCTTGCCATAGCTGGTAAACAAATTGGATTATTCGATTCAAAAGGAAAATTCATATTAATACTAAATAAGTTTTCAAGTGTGATTATATTAATCGTCGCATGTCTCATTGTTAAAAATATATTAGAAATGTGGTAAATAAACTCAAAATAAAAAAGCTAGAAAATCATAAAATGATGTTTTCTAGCTTTTTTTTTAATAAATTATTAAATAATTATTTTATTATCGTGTTTTCAAAGACAAGTTTAGGTTTAGCCCCTAAGATTAATAAAAAGATTTGAGCATATTTTACGTCTTCATGATTGTTAAAGATGTTCATCAATGCATCAACATTTTCATCTTCAGTAATTTTTTTCACTTCTTCAGTGTAAATTTGTAACACAGAATCTTTTATAAATGGTGGTTGTGATTCAACTTTATCAATTCCATTTATAAGTTCGCCTAAATATTGATAATGAATTTGTAGTTGTCTCGTCAAACTCACTACATGTTCTATGTTTTTAAAAAATTGAGGATAATTTTTTTCTAAAGATAGGATGTCATCTTGAACATTATATATTTCGTTTGTGCTTGCAAACATGATTAGTAGCTCCCTTCTTTAGCTTTTTCCCAAGGTTTTTCTAAACCAATAATTTGTGTTAATTCTTTGCTATGCTCTCTTCTTTGTCTTCTCATGTCTGCTCTTATACTGCCTGATTCATATAAAAATTGTTCTTCTTTAGATTCTGGTACAATGCCTGGAACTTTAATAGGTCTCTTGTCTCCGTCTAAAGCTACAAATGTTAAAAATGCTGTAGCTGCTATTTTTCTTTCGCCCGTTAACATATCTTCAGCAATAACTTTACAGAAGATTTCCATCGATTTATTCCCTGTGTATGACACGAATGATTCAATGCAAACAGAATCAGTTTGTCTAATAGGTACTAAGAAATCTATTGAATCTGTAGATGCTGTTACACACTCTTTCACTCTTGCATGTCTTCTAGCTGATAATGTAGCGTTATTATCTAGCTTTTTCATTAATACGCCCCCGAACAACGTATTATAATTATTCAAATCGTTTACTAAAACTTGGTCTGTGTTTACTATTTTACTTTCGCTTGGGTGTTTAAAATGTTCCATATACATTTCCTTTCTGTATCTCGTATATCTACATATTAAGCCCCTTAAAACATTTATAAAAATCGTTATTTTTTATGCGAACTATAAAAACAATCTATGTAACCGTATACCCTAGCCGTTTAAAAGTAATCTGTCTTGTAAAAACTCTAGCAATTTCTTTGTAATATGGTTTTGATAACCTTCTTTTTTCCAAATAACAGCCAGTTCCCACTCAATATTCAAGTTACTAACACTGAGACTTTTCAGGTCTTCATTCAACAAATCTGTAATACTAGAAGGTAAAATGCAAATACCTAAATCCGATAAAATCATCTGTTCAATGAAAGTCCACTGCGTACTTTCAGATATAATATTCGGAATAAAGCCAGACATTCTACAACACTGTTTAATACGATCATTCAAATAATAGTCTGAATTAAACAGAATGAAACTCTCATTTGATAATTCACTAAGGTCAGTAGCACTTTGACCTGCTAGAGGATGATTTTTATTTACTACAACTTTCAATTCTTCTCTAAAGAAGAAGAATGAATTAAACAAATTATTATCAGTAGGCAATACAGTAATCCCTATATCTAAGTCATCCTTTAAAATCTCATCCTCAATTTTTTTACTTCCATCCTCTAAAATATGAAAAGTCACATTAGGATATAATTGGTGGAATTCAGAAATAAGCTTAGTAAACCTATTCACATTCATAATCGTCGGCATTCCAATTCTGACATGCCCTTCTTCAATTTCTAATAAATTATTCAACTCTACAGGAATATTTTCATACATCTTTAAAAAGTCTTTACTAATTTTATAAAAGACCTTCCCAGCATCCGTTAAAACAATCTGTCTCTTAGAACGATCAAACAACTCAACGTTTAATTCCTCTTCCAAGATTTTAATTGAATTACTAATCGTTGGCTGTGTAATATATAAATTCTCTGAGGCTTTCGTCATACTCTTGAACTTTGCAACTTCTATAAAATATTGCATTTGCTTTATCTCCACGATAAACCTCCTAATCATTATTAATCTTATCTTATATTATTACATAAAAATATTTCAATATAAAAAACGTTCTAACATTTTTCGTCAGAACGTTCACGTTTATCACTTATATGTAAACATAAGAACATTAAATTCATTATATTAGTCCATCAGTTCGTATTTTTTAATCTGCTTTTCAATCTTTGGATATGTCGCTTCTTCTTTCTCTTTAGCTTCTTTACTCATATTCTTATGTTCTTCAATATGTGCTGGTCTAGAAATCCAAGCTTGAAAATCTTTCTTATCTTGCCACTTAGAAACAATCGCGTACTCTAATTTACTTCCTGTTTCCATCTTCCATACTTCCGCATCAATAAACCCTTCAAAACCTTCAAAGTCTTTTACAGCGTTACTCGCTTTATTATCTAAGATTGGCTTTGCATCCGGTTCCTTCGTCGAAAACGTCGCTTGTGCTACAAACATATTTAATTCCTCCTTACTCTACACGCCCCAATATAACAAAGATTTACTGTTTATACATAACATCCAGTTTATAAATCGCTGACCATCCAAATTTCACTGAACAATAAGAGTGCCTTCCGTCTTAAGCGGATGATATATATAATCTCAGGGCTGACAGAAATAGATTGAAAATAACCTTAATTTCTCATTGCCTTTACTCAACCCATTGTATAAAATTTTAGGTATAATATATGTGTAGATAGACCAAATAAACAAATTAATAAAAAGATCAATGAGTTTTTAGCAGAAAACCCATATATCGAAATCGTAAAATTTGATTATCCTATAGATCCTAGCGATTGATGGATGATTAAATTACTAGGGGTTATAGGCTTGAAACCACTTGCCATTATTTGACATAACTCAAATAATCATGTATTATTTTGGCATGAGATAGTTGTTCTTGAAACGACTCGATAAACTCCCATGCTAAGCATGGGAGTTTTTTCGTGTAAGAAAGGATTAATAATATGAGAAACATAAAGGAAATAAAAAATTACTTAGAGAATTCCCCATACAGTAAACCTTACTTAAGTTGTAATGAACAACTTATTTTACTAAAAGATAGGGGCTTAATTATTGATGACGATGATTTTACTTTAAAACAATTGAATACTATATCTTATTACTCTTTAATCAATGCCTATTATGACATTTTTCGTGGAGAAGAAAATTCAAACTCTTTTTATAAAGAAAAAACTAGTTTTACAGATTTTTATATTTGCTATAAATACGACACTAGATTAAAAAATACTTTATTTAAATATATAATATTAATTGAACAAGCACTGAAGACTAACTTATCAGCAGTAGTCGCTAAATATTACGGTGTTATTCAACCTAAAGATAAAATTGAGGTCAGTCCTAAGAAGTTTAATTATGATAGAAATGGTTCATACTTAGATACTAAGTTTTATGATCAGCATAAGAGGAACAGAAGTGGAATATTAAAAGATGTATGTAAAGCTCTTAATTGGACTTCCAATGATTCTATAAAGCATTATTTAAACAATCATAATCACGTACCACCATGGATTTTAATTTTACCTCATAATTTTGGTTTAACCATAAAATGGTTTAGCATACTTCAAAAAGAACATAGAAAAGAAGTAACATTAAATATGATACCCTTCAAAACTAAAAACGATTATACAATAAATCAGATAAATGTAAACCTCTTTAATTTATTAAGAGAATTTAGAAATAGAATAGCACATGGGCAAAGGTTCTATTCTTACAAATCTTCTGAACATGAATCTAGAATATCACAAAATGATTTCAATAAGTTTTTAGGATATCCTTTTATAACAGATTATGATTATAAAAATGGGATAGGAAAAAATGATTTATATGCTTTAATAGTTACAATAATGCTTTTCACTCGAAACTCAAATATCAGAGATAATTTAATAAATGAGGTGATAGACATATACAAAGGTATGGAAAAAGAAAGTAAAGTTAATCTTTTTGAAATAATAGGTATCACACCTTATCATCTTGAACAATTAAAAACATTAAATAAAATTTTCGAGTCTTAATAATCCGATAAATAAAAAACCCTCTAACCATTGCGGTTAAAGGGTTTTTATATTCTACTCCCACTCTATTGTACTTGGTGGCTTAGAGGTAATGTCATAGACTACTCTATTTACGTGGTCTACTTCGTTTACAATGCGGCTTGAGACTTTTTGTAAGACTTCCCAATCGATTCTAGCGAAGTCACTTGTCATACCGTCTATAGAAGTTACTGCACGGATACCGATTGTGTAATCGTATGTACGGTAATCTCCCATAACGCCTACTGAACGGATATCTGGTAATACAGTGAAGTATTGCCAAATTTCTCTTTCTAAACCTTCTTCACGAATAACATCTCTTAAAATTGCATCTGATTCCCTTACAATTTCTAATTTGTCTTCTGTGATTTCTCCTAAGACACGAATACCTAATCCTGGTCCTGGGAATGGTTGACGCCATACGAGATGTTCTGGAATGCCTAATTCTATTCCAAGTTCACGTACTTCGTCTTTGAATAATGTATTAATAGGTTCTATTAATTGGAACTGCATGTCTTCTGGTAATCCACCTACGTTATGGTGTGATTTAATTGTTTGTGCAGTTTTAGTACCTGATTCGATGATGTCTGTGTATAACGTTCCTTGTGCAAGGAATTCTACGCCTTCAAGTTTAGAAGCTTCGTCATCAAATACATATATAAATTCATTACCGATAATTTTACGTTTCTTTTCTGGATCTGAAACGCCAGCTAATTTATCCATAAAACGATCTTTAGCATCTACTCTGATGATGTTCATATTGAAACCTTCACCAAAGTTTTCCATTACCATGTCGCCTTCTCCTTTTCTAAGAAGTCCATGGTCTACGAATATACATGTTAGTTGATCGCCAATTGCTTTATGAAGTAATACTGCTACTACAGATGAATCAACGCCACCACTCATAGCACATAATACTTTACGATCTCCAACTTGTTCTCTAATCTTTTCTACTTCGATATCAATAAAGTTCTCCATAGTCCAATTACCAGTACACTCACAGACACGACGGATAAAGTTTCTTAATAAGTCATTACCGAATTCTGTATGACGTACTTCTGGATGGAACTGAACACCGTATAATTTTCTTGCTTTGTCTTCAATCGCTGCATTTTGACAACTTGGGCTATCTGCAATGATTTCAAAGTTATCTGGAATATCGATTACTTTATCACTATGACTCATCCAAACAGTTTGGCTATCAGGTAAGCTAAAGAACAAATCATCGTCTGATTTAACGTTTAATGTTGCTTTACCGTATTCACGTTCATTTGCACGTTCAACAGATCCACCTAATAATTTAGTCATTAATTGCATACCGTAACAAATACCTAGAACTGGAATTCCAAGCTCAAAAATTTCAGGATTAATTGTAAATGAACCTTCTTCATATACTGAGTTTGGTCCACCTGAAAGAATAATGCCTTTAGGGTTCATTTTTTTAATTTCGTCAATTGAGATTTCATGGTCGTGTAACTCACTGTAAACGCCCATTTCTCTTATTCGACGTGTAATCAATTGATTATATTGACTACCAAAGTCCAATACAAGAATTAACTCTTGTTCAAAAGCCATTTCCATAATAGTCATGCTCCTTTAATTAAAATGAATAGTTTGGTGCTTCTTTAGTGATTTGAACATCATGTGGATGTGATTCTTTAAGTCCTGCGCCAGTCATTCTAATAAACTGAGCTTCTTCTCTTAAATGTTCTAAATTAGCTGAACCGGTATAGCCCATACCACTCTTAATTCCACCAGTTAATTGGTAAATTGTATCTTGTAATGGACCTTTAAAATCAATTCTACCTTCAATACCTTCTGGAACGAATTTTTTAGCTTCTGTATCTTCTTGGAAGTAACGGTCTTTAGAACCTTGTTCCATTGCACCAAGTGATCCCATACCACGATAAACTTTATATTGGCGACCTTGGAAGATTTCAGTTTGACCTGGACTTTCTTCTGTACCTGCAAGTAGACTACCTAACATTACAGCGTGACCGCCTGCAGCTAATGCTTTCGCGATATCTCCTGAGAATTTAATACCACCATCTGCAATAATCGCTTTGCCATGCTTGCGTGCTTCAGTTGCACAGTCATAAATTGCTGTAATTTGAGGAACACCTACACCAGCAACAACACGAGTCGTACAAATTGAACCAGGGCCAATTCCGACTTTCACTACATCTGCACCCGCTTCGAATAAAGCTTTTGTTGCTTCTTGTGTAGCTACGTTACCTGCAATGATTGTTACTTCTGGATAAGATTCACTGATTTCTTTAACAACATTTAGTACACCTTTAGAGTGACCGTGTGCAGTATCAATGACAAGTGCATCTACTCCAGCTTCTACTAATTTTTGAGCACGAATTGGCGTATCTTTAGCGATACCTAGTGCTGCTGCTACAAGAAGACGTCCTTGATTGTCTTTTGCTGCATATGGAAATTCGATTACTTTTTCAATATCTTTAATAGTGATTAATCCTTTAAGTTTACGGTCTTCTGAGATTAATGGAAGTTTTTCGATTTTATATTTTTGTAAGATTTCTTCAGCTTGTTCTAAAGTCGTACCTACTGGAGCAGTAACTAAGTCTTCTTTAGTCATAACATCTGAAATTTTAATTGAGAAGTTTTCGATAAATCTTAAATCACGGTTTGTAATAATACCTACAAGTTCCATGTCTTCTTCGTTATTAACGATTGGCACACCTGAAATACGATATTTACTCATTAACGCTTCAGCAGCATATACTTGCTCTTCTGGTGTTAAGTAAAATGGATTCGTAATAACGCCATTTTCAGAACGTTTAACTTTTTGAACTTCGTCAGCTTGTAGTTCAATTGACATATTTTTATGAATAACGCCAAGTCCACCTTGTCTTGCCATAGCAATAGCCATTTTAGCTTCCGTTACTGTATCCATACCTGCTGAAATAATAGGTATATTTAATTTAATATTTTTTGATAGTGACACACTTAAATCGACATCATTCGGTAATATATCTGACTTTGCTGGCACTAATAATACATCATCAAACGTTAAGCCTTCTTTTTGAAATTTGTTTTCCCACATGAATATAACCTCCACTATTTTAATTTTAATTTTTTAATTCTGGATTTTCACTATTTTCTTGTCTATTTAAACCATTAAAACATAGATTCAAAATAATAGCTGAAAATGTACCTAATACAATTCCATTTTGCGTTAACCATGCATAATTTTCACCAAATGTTTTAAGCGCTTGAGGTACAGCAGTGATACCTGCACCTATACCAACTGAAACTGCGATTACAAGTAAATTATTCTGTTTATTAAAGTCGATACCGCCTAACATTTTCACGCCATATGCCATAACCATTCCGAACATTGCAATCATTGCGCCGCCTAACACTGGGAAAGGAATCATACTCGCTAATGCACCTAATTTAGGAATCGAACCACATATGATAAGTAAGGCTACCATCATATACATAATTTGGTTCTTCTTAGCGCCTGATAACGAAACTAAACCAACGTTTTGAGAATATGCTGTATATGGAAAGGCATTAAATATAGCACCAATTGCGATTGCGATACCTTCAGCACGATAACCTTTAGCTAAATCTTTTCTAGTTAATGGTTTATTAGTAATTTCACTAAGTGCATGATACACACCAGTTGATTCAATTAAACTAACGATCGCGATAATAACGAAAATAATTGTTGTACCGAATTCAAACTCCAATCCACTAAATCTAAACGGACGAGGTAACTCTACCCAATTAGAACGATGTAGATCAGAAGTATCAACCAATCCATAAAAGGAAGCTACTGCTGTTCCAATTAATAGACCTAACAAAATTGCGATAGATTTTATAAAACCTTTTGAAAATCTTTGTATCAGTAAAATGATAATTAAAGTAAAGACACCTAAGAATATATTTTTACTATCCCCGTAGTCTTTCGAACCTTCGCCACCTGCTAAATAGTTCATAGCAACTGGCATTAATGTTATACCAATAATCGTTACAACACTTCCGGTAACAACCGGTGGAAATAACTTTACCAAATATGAGAAGAATGGTGAAATAAGAACAACTATGATTCCTGACAAAAATATCGAACCATATAAAACACCGATGCCATGCGTATTGCCAACAAGAATCATTGGTGCAACAGCGGTAAACGTACAACCTAAGACTACCGGCAGTCCAATTCCAATACCTTTATATACTTGTAAAAATGTTGCAACACCACACATAAAGATATCAATTGAAACTAAATATGCTACTTCTTCTGGTGAAAATTTCAGGGCAGAACCTACAATGATTGGCACCATAATCGCACCAGCGTACATTGCTAACAAATGTTGAACACTTAATATAAAATTTCTCATCTTACTCTCCTACCAACTTGACTTTATTCCCTGATAGCGATGCGACTTGGCATAAAGATAAGACTTCAATACCTTCTGATTCTAATTTTTCTCTTCCGGGTTGGAAACTTTTTTCTATTACAATTCCAATTCCTGATGTCGTTGCATTTGCATCTTGAACAAGTCGATGTAATCCTAACGAAGCTTCTCCGTTAGCAAGAAAATCATCAATAATTAATACGTGATCATCTTCATCTAAAAACTGTTTCGAAATAACAACGGTACTCGTTGTATTTTTTGTGAATGAGTGAATTTCTGTTTGATAAAATTCAGATGTCATTGTAGAAGGCTTTGCTTTTTTAGCAAATAAACAAGGTACATCTAAATGTAAGGAAGCCATAATTGCTGGTGCAATACCCGAAGCTTCAATGGTTAATACTTTCGTGATGTTTTTCTCTTTAAAATGTTCTGTAATTGCTTGTCCAACTTCATACATAAGCTTTGCATCAATTTGGTGATTTAAAAACGAATCAACTTTAAGTATCTTTTCATCGATTACTACACCGTCTTCTTTAATCCTCTTTTGTAGCGTCTTCACACTACTCGCCTCCTCATTTAGATTAAAAAAAACACACCTTAATCCTAGAAATAGGTAAGATGAGTAAAAAATAATATAAAACCACACCAAATTGATAGTCTGATTCCAGAGTTATTCATTTACCCATAGTCGTGTCGTTTAAGGCAACACGGTAGAAACTTCTAAAGCCATATTCTTCAGATTATATGAGTTTTTAGTAATAAATTATTCATTGATAATAACAAAATATCAACCCTTTTACAATAGGCAAACCGCCTAATATAGTCGATTTAATCAGCTTTTAAATAAACTGAATTATTCAAATAATAAGAATAATTGGTTTGAATTTGTTTTATTTAGTTACACAAGGGTATTTGTGAATTATAAAAGCATTTTAAATTAACTATTTTGATGCATCAATAGAATAATCACTCATTAACATGTTTTTACACATTACAAAATAATGGAGGTTTTTAGTATGGGTAAAATAGAAAAGTTTAATAACGAAAGTGATTTATTACAGCGAATCGATCAATTAAAACAAGAAGGTTCATCAGAAAGTGATTTACAAGTTATATCAGAAAATAAACTAGAAGATAACAGTCTAGATTATACAGATGTAAAAGTGAAAAACTCAAGAGGATCTTTCACTGACAAAGTGACCGCTTTATTTTCTGGAGAAAGTGCAGAAGAAAGAGTTTTAACTGGTTTAAACGTACCCGAAGAACAAATCGATGCTTATAAAGATGATTTAAAAAATGGCAAAATCCTTTTATATGTTGATAACGATAATACCGAAGATAATGAGAATTTCGATTCTAACCATCCAAAAGATTCTCAATCTGGTAACGAACATTACGATAATACAAAACCATTTTCAAATGACGAAAGTAAAAATGACAATGTAGCTAGTGGCACAACTGCTGCCGCTGGTACTGGAGCTGCTGCGAGTGCTTCAAGAGATAGCGATACTGAAAATAGTGATTCAAATGAAATCGATCGCTCAGATGATCTTTCTCATGACGATATCACTGAAACCGACAATACGAGAGCTTCTTCATTTAATGATGATGAACACAATGATCGGGATTCAAGTACAAATCGCTACGGAAATAATATCGATGAAGAAAATAAAGCACATGATGACGTAGATGGAAATTCTACTGCAGCTGGGCTTGCAGGTGCATCAGGATTAGGTGCTGCTGGTTATGCATCTCATCAATCAGATTTAAACGACGAACAAGATGCAAATGCTAAAGAAGATACGAATGACTTTGAAACGTCAAATAATCGTGAAAACGATAAATCTACAACTCAATTTAGTGACAGAAATGATGACGTTAATCGTCAAGATTCAACGAGAGAAAATGAATCAGAATTCACAAGAGTTCACGATGACGATGTAGAAACCGAACATTCTTCATTAAATTATGGTAAACCAAATAATAGCGTAGATGATTCCGAAGCAAGTGACGAGGTTACACGTGAATCAAACTTCTCATCTAATCAATATAAAGAAGATACGAATGACTTTGAAACGTCAAATAATCGTGAAAACGATAAATCTACAACTCAATTTAATGAAAGGGAAAATGACGTTAATCGTCAAGATTCAACAAGAGAAAATGAATCAGAATTCACAAGGGTTCACGATGACGATGTAGAAACAGAACGTTCTACATTAAATTATGATAAACCAAATAATAGCGTAGATGATTCCGAAGCAAGTGACGATGTTACACGTGAATCAAACTTCTCATCTAATAAATATAAAGAAGATACGAATGACTTTGAAACGTCAAATAATCGTGAAAACGATAAATCTACAACTCAATTTAGTGACAAAAATGATGACGTTAATCGTCAAGATTCAACGAGAGAAAATGAATCAGAATTCACAAGAGTTCACGATGACGATGTAGAAACAGAACGTTCTACATTAAATTATGATAAACCAAATAATAGCGTAGATGATTCCGAAGCAAGTGACGAGGTTACACGTGAATCAAACTTCTCATCTAATCAATATAAAGAAGATACGAATGACTTTGAAACGTCAAATAATCGTGAAAACGATAAATCTACAACTCAATTTAGTGACAGAAATGATGACGTTAATCGTCAAGATTCAACGAGAGAAAATGAATCAAAATTCACAAGAGTTCACGATGACGATGTAGAAACAGAACGTTCTTCATTAAATTACGATAAACCAAATAATAGTGTAGATGCTCCAGAAGAAAGTGACGAGGTTACACGTGAATCAAACTTCTCATCTAATCAATATAAAGAAGATACGAATATTAATGAAACAAATCGATTTTCACGAGGTTTCAATCGTACTGATGATGAAGAACAAGAATTTGATAATTCCTTCCAAAGAAAAGAGAAAACTGACGAACATGATTCAATAAAAGAAAGACTGAAACGTGAAGAATCAGATTACAATGATCCATCTAAGTTTAATGATAAACAATAAAAATTATTAAATATAAAAATACAACCTTGAAAAAATCTCAATATTTTTCAAGGTTGTTTTTGTTTATAAATTACGTTATAGAATTCATCCATAATTAATATCTTATGTTATAATATGACTAAATCTTGAGTCGAGGGGTTCATAATTATGAATTTTGAAGTTGTTACATCAATAGATGATCCATTATTTAAACATGCATTAGATATGTATGAAGATATTTTCAAAGTAGATATTAGAGAAGACCGTCATGTCTTTATCCATTCATTAACTTCTGAATATATTAAGAAACATTATGTGTTCTTAGTTGGATTAAAGGATAACAAAGTTGTCAGTTTGTCTACAGGTCATTATGAACCTACGACTAATTCTGCGTTCATCATTTATTTAATGGTACATCCAGAACATAGAAACCAACGTGTTGGCGCACAAACATTAGAAAGAATTGAGAAAGAATTACATAAACAAGCTCAAGAAGTCCACGGTAGAGACGCTAATATGATTATGTTAGAATCTTTTGGTGAAGAATCTTTCGATGACGAAGATGGCAAAGAACAAGCTATTATGCTTAAGCATTTCTTCAATAGACATGGATATGAAGTTCAACAAGACCTTTCATATATTCAACCAAATCCACAAAAAAACTTACCACCAACACCAATAGATTTATATATCAAACAATATTTACCGCTTCAAAAGGACGTTATATCACCGAGCATTCGTTCTTGTTATATCAATAAATACATTCATGGTAATGAAAACGATCGAGAATTTGTATATGAATTATTAGAATCTATGAACTTATAAACAAAGGACAAGGGAGTTACGACTCTCTTGTCCTTTGTTTTATTTAAAATGTATATCTGTTCATTAATTCTGATACTGTTTCTCTTCTAGCACCTTCAGGATTAGTCCCACACCAAAGATTCATATAGTCAGGATTTTGTTCTTTTTTAGACTTCCCTCTCATTGGTTGTGTTAATATATTTTGAATTGGATACGGGCATATTGCATCTTTATATTGCTCTACGTATTGAATATATTTATTCGTAATACCATTTGCGTAACGACCGCTAAATGTTTTAGTTAAAGTAATGTCTTCTGACTGTGCTTTTAATATATTTTGTTTATGAATCTCCGGTACTGTGCTTTCATTTGTTGTTAAGAAAGCAGTCCCGAGTTGAACAGCCGTTGCGCCTTTATTAATAAATGTACGCGCTAATTTAGGTGTTGTAATACCTCCTGCAACTATTAGAGGCATATTCACAACTTGATAAGTCTGGTTGAATAGCTCTTCAGTCGTTAAACGGTCTTCAGGTAATACTTGATCAAATGACCCTCTATGACCTCCCGCTTCACTTCCTTGTAACACAATTGCATCCACACTTACACTTTCTAAAGCTTTTGCTTCTAATAATGTCGTAGCAGTTCCGACAACAACAATTTTATGTTCATGTAATTGATTCACGAGTGATTCTGACGGCAGTCCAAAAGTAAAACAAGCTAAAGATATATCCTTATTAATGATGACCTCTATCATATCTTCAAATTGATTATCGATTTGAACATCATTTACTGGTTCATATCCAAGCTTTTCACTTATTGGTTTTAAAATTTCATTCATTCGATCAACGTCATGTTTATCTATTTCAGGATACTCAGGAATAAATAAATTAACCCCAAATGGTTTATTGGTCATCGTTCTAATTTGATCGATATGTTCAGACAGTGACTCTGGCGTCATATAACCCGCTCCAATTTGTCCAAATCCACCTTCATTACAAACAGTAGAAACCATTTCAGGGGAAGTCACACCCCCTGCCATACCTGCTTGAAATATGGGCTTAGTCATTTGTAGTTCAGTTAGTAAATCTTTACTATTCATATACTTAGCCTCCAAAAAATAATCACATAGGCAGATTATTTTATTTTTATATTTAAATGGTGCATTATAACTACATCATACTAAAAGGAGAAACACAATGTCACATTCAAAACTTTCATTAACTGAAATAATAAACAAAAGAAAATCTGTTAAAGAATTCGATCCTAATTTTAAAATTCCGAGAGAAGAAATTACAGAAATGATAGAACTTGCTACAAAAGCACCTTCATCAATTAATTTACAACCTTGGCGTTTCGTCGTAATAGATTCAGAAGAAACGAAACAAAAACTAGACACACTTGTACAATTTAACCAAAGACAATTACATTCATCAAGCGCAATTATTCTTATACTTGCCGACTTAAAACATGCTGACTATGTAAGTGATATTTATGAAAAAAATGTTGAGCTTGGATACATGGATGAAAACTCAAAAGATTATTTCATAGAAACAATCTCTAATTTAATTAGCAGTGCAGATGAAAGCTACTTTAATGCACAAGGTTTAATGGATGCTAACTTAGCTTCAATGCAATTAATGCTTATTGCTACAGATCACGGTTACGATACAAATCCAATCGGTGGTTTTGATAAAATTGCATTATTAGAAGCATTAAATATCGATACTTCTAGATATGTACCAGCTCATTTACTTGCTATTGGTAAAGGTGTTAAACCACCTCACGATTCAAGTAGATTACCTGTAGAAAGTGTACTAGCTTGGAACGACGAAAGTAACGGCACAATAGGTAAATAATTCTAAGCGATAGACATTTTGTCTATCGCTTAAAATTTTATTGCATTCAAGATTAACATCGTGTAAAATTCATTTCTGTGAGTTTTATTTTTTTGCTTAAAAGCTTTACCGCTTTAAAGTATTTATATATAGAAAGAAGGATTACAATGAAAAATTTGTCACAATGGTCATCTAGCCTAGGATTTGTTTTAGCCAGTGCCGGTTCTGCAATTGGATTAGGTGCTGTTTGGAAATTCCCATACATGGCAGGTACTTATGGAGGCGGTGCGTTTTTATTTATCTTCATAATATTTACGCTACTGGTAGGGTTACCACTACTATTAAGTGAATTCATTTTAGGACGTTATGGTCGCACATATTCAACAAATATATTTAAAAAAGTTTCTGGCAAATCACCTTTTAACTTAATTGGTTGGTTAGGTAATTTAACAGTCTTTGTATTATTCTCATTCTATAGTGTAATAGGTGGATGGATTATCCTTTATATTATACGTACTTTATTAGATAGTGTAGGCTTAACACATTCTCATGAGTACGGTAATGTTTTTAATGATTATATCTCTAATCCATTTTACTCTTTAGCTGGTCAATTTGCTTTCATACTCTTTACAGTTGTTATTGTAAGTAAAGGTGTCGAAAAAGGTATAGAAAAAGCTTCAAAAGTCATGATGCCGCTTCTATTTATATCATTCGTCATCATCATTATTAGATCTGTTACTTTAGACGGTGCTTTAGAGGGTATCCAATATTTCCTTCAACCTAAAATATCAGATTTAAGCTCTGAAGGTATTTTGTATGCGCTCGGCCAGTCATTCTTCGCTCTATCTCTCGGTACGTGCGGAATGATGACTTATGCTTCATACTTGGATCGTAAGACAAATATTGTTAAAAGTGCAAACGCAATTGTTTGGATGAATATTGCCGTTTCTGTAGCAGCAGGTCTAGCTATATTCCCAGCCATTTTTGCTTTTGGTTTAGAACCTAATCAAGGACCGGGATTATTATTTATCGTTCTTCCTCAAGTTTTTGATCAAATGTTCTTAGGCCAATTGTTCTATCTGTTATTCTTAATATTATTCTTATTTGCAGCTATAACATCTTCTATTTCATTATTGGAATTAAATATATCTAATATTACTAAAAACAATAATGACAAAAGAAAAAAATGGTCGTATATCATCGGAGGTCTCGTGTTAGTATTTGGTATTCCATCTGCATTATCAAACGGCGTGTTAAGTAACCTTACATTTGGTGTCGGTACATTCTTTGATAACATGGATTACTTAGTCGCAAATATTTTAATGCCAATCGGTGCATTAGGCGTAACTATTTTTGTTGGACATATATTCAATAAAGAAACGATTATGAAAGAACTTAATATGAGCGATAGTAAAAAAGGCAGAATCTTTGTTAACGTATGGTATTTCTTAGTTAAATTCGTTTTACCAATCATCATTATCGCTGTGTTCATTGGTCAATTACTATAAAAGCATTAAAAAGACACCTTTCAGACTTTGAAAGGTGTCTTTTTTGTTATATTAAGCCAATCCATTTCCAGTATGTCATACTCAGTAAAATAATGAGTAAATAACCTATAATCGTTAATGGAACGCCTGTTTTAATGAAATCTTTAATCGTAAATGTTTCTGTACCATATGCCAACATATTTTGAGGTGAACTAACTGGCAATAAGAATCCGAAACTAATTACAAATTGTTGAATCAGAACGAAACCGATACTTTGATCACCTAGGTTAAGTGTTTGTGTTAACGCAATAAATACAGGAATTAATGCCGAAGATAAACTTGTAGCACTCGCAAAACCTAAATGAATCAATATATTAAATATAGAAATAAGCGCTATTGTAGCAACTAGAGGCATATGATCTAGCCCCATTAAACCAAATGTTTTATCACTAAGCCATTGAGCAGCCGTTGTTTGAAGTAATACTGTACCAAGGGAAATACCAATTCCGAATACAATGACAGTACCCCAAGGAATTTTCTTTTCAACATCTTCCCAAGAGAACACACCAATTTTCGGAGTTAACATAATTGCTAAGGCGATAATCGTAATGGATGATGAATCAATTGGATGAAGTACTTTTTCAGTTGACCAGAATAATAATAACAGCACAGAAATAGTTATTAATCTCCACTCTCTTGCTGAAACTGGACCTAATTCTTTCAATTGTGACTTTATTAGTTCAGAGCCACCTTCAATTTCTTTTTCTTCAGGTTTTATAACCATAATCATCACGAAATATAATACGACAGACATGATAATCGACCATGGAGCCGCATATATGAACCACTCACCCCACGATATATCTTGTCCCATCGATTTATTAATAAAACCTATAGCAACAATATTTTGAGCAGCTGCCGTTTTGATACCAATATTCCATATTGAAACTGCATGTACAGCAGTAATAATCAATAACGCTGCCAACTTACTATTTTTAGAAGTGTTAAATGCTGCAATCATACCGAGTAAAATAGGCACTACAGCTCCTGCTCTTGCGGTAGCTGATGGAACGAAAAATGCTAAAATAATTGAAACAAGAATAGCACCAATTACAATTCTGTTCGTTTTATTACCTACAATAGAAAGTACTTGCAAAGCTAATCGTTTATGTAAATTTGTAACTTGCATAGCTGTAGCTAAAAACAAAGCTGCCGCTACAAGTGCTACTGCCGATCCAGAAAATCCACTTAAAGCCATCTTTAATGCATTACTCGTACCTAACAATGCATCTCCTTCTAGTGGTTTACCATTTGCTGCTGGATTCCCTAGTGCTTTCCCTAAATCTTGAACGGGACTAAACCCAATAAGAACAACAACGAGTCCAACAATCATAACTGCTGAAACTGGATAAGTTACAGCTTCAGTGACCCACATAATAACCGCAAAAGCTAAAATAGCTAGTGCGCATTTTGCCATAATGGGTAAATCATTTGGTGTTGGTAATATTAAAATACCAATTAATACAACAAAGCTCACAATAATCCATACAGGTTTAAACGCTTTTATTTCAGTATCCTTTGACATAAGCAACAACTCCAAATTGATAATGTATAATATCTATTTCACTTAAATAATAACATATTTCCTTTTTGCATATAATACTTTTCACAATTAATACAACAAACGCTTGAACTTTATACCAATTACATGTAATGTATTAAGGGAAGTATGACGGTTGTCTGCGGACAGACAACCCGACTTATAAAAACACTGTTAAATAAAGGATGAGGTATACATATGTTAACTAAAGAATTTGCTGCTAAGGTAGGTCTTAGCGAAAAACAAGTTAGAAAAATTGTACAACACTTAGAGGACAGAGGTTATCAGCTTTCTAAAACAGAATACCGTGGAAGAGAAGCTACAGACTTCCAAGAAGAAGATATTGAATTGTTCCAAGAAATAGCTGAAAAAGTTAAAGAAACGAACAGCTATGATCAAGCTTTTGAAACGCTTGAACAAGAGAAAGATTTCTTACAAGTACTTGTTAAAGATGAACCTACACACCAAACACCTGAACTTCAACAATTAATTAATGAATTAAGAACAGAAGTACAACATATGCGTAGAGAAAGACAAATGTTAGGTGAAATGATCCAACAAGTACACGTTCAACAACAGAAATTAGAACAAACAATTGCCTTACAAGCACCTAAACAAAGCGAACCAAGTACAACTACTGAACAACCAACAGCTACAGCACAGACAGATGAAAAAACAACTGCACAACCAAAAACAGCTACTACTGAAGATAAAGTAGAAGTAAGTGCAACACAACAAGTTAAACCAGAGAATAATGAAGACCCTTCAAAAGTAACTGTTGAAACTAAAGAAGAAGTTAAAGCAACTGAAGAAAAACCAGAAACTGAAACTGTATCTCCAAACACAACAGATAAAAAAGAAGAAACGGTTGAAAACACAACAGTAGCAAACGACGAAGTACAAACACCTAAAGAAGAAGCGACTACTAAACCTGAAACATCAACTTCAGCAGAAGAAGAAAAAGTTGAAAAAGATACAGATAATAGTACTAAAGAGGAAAATAGCGAATCACCATTTACAGAATCAACTCCATTTGGTGAACCTAAACAAGACGAAGAACCAAAGAAAAAAGGTTTCTTCCAAAGATTATTTAATATATAAAAAAATAAGTCTAGGATATAAATGTCCTAGGCTTATTTTTTTAGATTTCTAACTCTCCCTTTTATTAAGATTTTGTAAATTCACATAATATAATTTTAAAATTACATCCTTTTTGTTATATTAAAGTCTAATATAGTTGAATCAAACACGACAATTAGGAGTGTTCCAAGTAATGGATACATTAAATTTTGAAGATATAGACAAAAAAACTTTAAACCATCAAAACGACAAAGCGATTAAAATCATGAAACAAGATTTAGACTTTTACGTTAAAATAAATTTGAAAAAAAATAACGATAAACTCATCGTCTTCTCAAACGGTGCTTTTGATCCTGCAAAAAGTGATCCGCCAATATTTATGAGAAGTAAATGGTATGAAGAATTTAACGCCAACTGCTTATATATAGATGACAGAACCATTCATAATAATGGCATGAGAATCGGCTGGGGCTTTGGAACAGAAGATCGCCACTATTTACAAGATTATTCCGAGATTGCGCAAAGCATCGCTAACAATCTCAATATAGAACCATCCAACGTCTTATATTTCGGTTCATCAGCAGGCGGATTTATGTCTATGTATCTTGCTACATTGCATAAAGGTTCAAAATCTGTCGTTAATAATCCTCAATGTTATGTACATAGATACGACAAAACAAACGTAGAAAGACTTTATAACACAATTTTGCCTGACTATAGTGAAGAACACATTAAAAAGAAATACGCATTAAGATTATCTATCACAAGCCTATTTAAACAAGAACAATACGTGCCAGAAACCTATTACATTCAAAACAGACTATGTGAAACAGATATGCGAAGACACTTCAATCCACTTTGCGATATGTTAGATAAATACAATATCAGTAGTTCTAATATTAAATTTATACTCTATAATAATAAAAAATTAGGACACGCCCCGATACCAAAAGAACAAAGCATCAACTTTGTTAATCAAGTGCTAGAAGGTAAGCAAGTAATATCTAAGTTTTAATATAAAGAGCCTTTAGGAAAGCTTTCCTAAAGGCTCTTTATATTTCTGAAACGATTTCTAACTTGATTCTATCCGGATCTTCAAAATAAACTGCATAATGTCCTTTTCCACCTGCATAAGGATATTGATCATTATATAATTTGGAAATATTATATTGATCTAAAAGTTGATTAATTTCATCAACAGCCTTTCTATCTTGCACCCTAAATGCTAAATGATTTAATCCAATTCTTTTCCGATGATAACCATACTTTAGAAATTCATCTTCAACTTGTACAAATACAATATAAGTATCATCAAGCTTAAAACTAAATCCTTCTTTCCAATCTTGATATAATTGATAACCTAACTTTTCTAAAAGCCAACTATAGAATTTTCTCGAAACTTCTAAATTACTTACATATAACTCTATATGATGAATTGAAGCACTCATTTGATAGTCACCTCTCTAATTTATTAAATACAATTATACATAAATCCGGAGTATACTTACTATAAAATGATCTTCATGCTGGTCGTTCACATATTACATTTCCAACTAAGCTTTGCTACAATATAAATTAATTATATAAACTCTATCTTCAAGGAGGTTCCACATGAAAATCTATCCAAATACAAAGACGCTCCAATATTGGAATACATACTATTTCAATGACTTCGATTTATTTTTCGTAGATAACATTACTTTTAAAGATCAACCGGTTTTAATAACCTCCAAGCAGTCTTTCAAAGGAAGTAATCATTTTAATATACAAACAAACAACCTCTATGAGATTTGGAATTTAAAAGACTACAATTATGTTATTCAAGCACCTACAGGTTGGTTTGAATCCTTAAATACTAGTACACAGTCGTACTTATTAGAAGAACAATGCAGATTAAATAATCCACTTTATTTAAATGATCAACTGATCACTTCGTATAGCTGGAAACATTCGGACGATTCTTATAAAACAACTTTTTTTAACACTCAAATAGATCTTTACGAAGATAATATAATCGATCCTATACAAATTTTATTACCTACTTATTTAGAATCAATCATAAACACTTTCTCACTACATCAAGGATCAAATTGTCTTTCAACAGTTCTATATATTATTACGAAGTCTGAGCAAATTTTAAATCAATGGATAAAACAAGATACATTTATTAACACAATCAACCAATTTGGTTATAAAAAAGTAACCAAATCATGTTCAAGTTGTGAAGGTGATATTATAGCCTTTTCTGATAACCAGTCTATAATACATGCTACATATCAAATAACAGGTGATTTATTTTTAAATAAAAATGGTCAAACAATCTTTAATCCATATAAAGTTATTACTCAAAGTGAGTTAAACAATAATTGGGGAAGTTATGAAAAACATATTTATCGTAAAGATTAAACAGTTTCGTAAATATAATTATAAAATGACAATATAATAAATATCAAATAGTGGTACATATCTGCGATTGGCTTAACTTCTCAAAGTATCAAGTTGCTAAAATCAATCATGCTTAATAATAAGAAAGAGAATCAATGGAATGGGGAATTTATTGATAGAGGGTTTATATTTACTAATACTGCTAGTAGTCCAATGGATCTAAATAAGATTAACAATATCATTGCAGATAAGATGGCTCAAGATATGATGAATAAATTAGAGGGGATAAGG
Organism: Mammaliicoccus sp. Marseille-Q6498; assembly: GCF_946151045.1. NCBI lineage: Bacteria > Bacillati > Bacillota > Bacilli > Caryophanales > Staphylococcaceae > Mammaliicoccus > Mammaliicoccus sp. Marseille-Q6498. The sequence continues at coordinate 1,528,923 of NZ_OX267714.1, forward strand.
AGTTAAAAAGAATGGATAATAAGAAACCTAAATCTACCGATGGTCTAATGAGACACATTAGAAATAATAAGGATATTGAAATCAATGGTAGTAAACAAAAAACACAATTACGGAACATTGGGTATTTTCATGGGTACAAAGGTTATAGTTTTTTTCAGGAAAAAGACAACGAGCTAAACCTAAACAATTTTAGTGAAGTGGTTGCACTTTATGAGTTTGATTCAAATATCAAAACCTTATTTTACAAACATGTTATGTTCGCTGAAACTGCTATTAAAAATCGTTTGTTAGAAATTATTCATGTTCATTCAGGAACTGAACTAGAAAAACTATTCGATAATGTCTTGACCGATTATAAAAAACATACAGTACGCTCACCTAAATATAAAGAAAAATACAAACAAACAATGAAACTCAGAAATGATATATATGAAAAAATCCATTCCAATTTTAGTACAAAACCATTTATAAATCATTTTATTTATAATGATAGGCCTGTGCCCCTTTATGCTGTTTTCGAATTATTCACTTTGGGAAATTTGGTCTTTTTTACTAGGTGTATGAATTCAACCCTAAAATTACAAATAATAACTGACTTAGGTCTATACCATTCATCTTTTGATAAAAACGATAGATTAATAGGGGACTTAATTGACTGTTTAAAAGGGCTTAGAAATGCTATAGCACATAATGGCGTTCTTTTTGATTGTAGATTCAAAGAAAGCAATGTAGGAAAGCAGCTAACTGAATATTTTAATATAAAAATGAATGTAAAAGATATCCATTTCAATAGAATTGTTGACTATTTAGCGGTAATAGTTTTAATCATTTCCTCTCTAGGCTATAACAAAACTGAATTAAGAAAAGTTGTTAAATCATTTGAATCGCATCTTAATGAATTAAGACAAAACCTTAATGTAAGTACGTACGACAAAGTCATCGGTACTGACGTTCGTAGTAAGCTAAAACAAATCAATCAATATATAAATAATTTTTCTTGATAGATATGTAATAAAGAGATATAATTATAAACAAATAGCGGTACATATCTGCGGAGTGTACTTGAGGTTAACTGTTGCGACGGTTGCCTCTTTTTTTATGTGTATTTTTCACACTCCGCCCTTTTTCTGCCCTTTTTTCATAAATCCAAACACAAAAGTAACCCTCTAGCCTGATTGCTAGAGGGTTACACATCCGGATGTCTAATTATTAAATTTCAGCTTTAATTCATTTTAATTTTCAATAACGAATTTGCATTTGATTGAAATTCATAATCTACTTGTACTTCTTCTGTTGTATATCCTTTTTTATTTAAATTATAAATAATCTTATCCAGATTTTCATATCTCTGACCGTTCATATCAACTAGAGGAAATATACGTACTTCTTCTTTCGTTACACGTAGCATTTCTTCAATAGATTGAACATGAAATTCGTAATCAAATACCTCAGAGTATAAAAATAGAAAATGAGCAGATAATAAAATATCAAATTCATTATCTGAATAAGGTAATTCAGGCAGTTCTACAGGTTTGTACTTGTCCTGATGTTGTTGCATATCTTGAACACAAGTCTCTAATGCTTCTACACGATGATCTTTTAAGTCATGAATATCCTTAAAATAATTCCAATTATAATTCGACTTGGAGTCTTCCATTTTTTGAACCATATGCGTAATATCATCGTGTCCTTTTTTATACAAATCATCTAGATTAAAATAATAGGCAATATCACAAGCATCAACGTCTAAACCGATTTCTCTACCGGTTGCAGCAAAAGAGCACGCTCCAGCAGGGCAGTCTAAAATCTTCTTTTTTCTAATGTTCTCTACCGATAAATCAAACATACTAAGATATTCGTCAAATGTACGACCAATAAAAATAATTCTATCTATACTCAACTTTGTATTGCTCAATCGTTCACTCATAAAGTCCTCCTAATCATTTTAAATATTAACACCCATGTTAACATATATTGCAAGGCACTTAAGAATAAATATTTTTTCAATCTAAGTTTATTGTCTTATTTCCAACATCTACAAGAAGTGTACTCGTGTTTATTTTCACTCAAGTTTAAGATAAATTTTAAAAAAACGAATCGATATAGTAAATAAATCATTACTAATAGTTGGTATAATTATTTGGAAGAAAAATGATTTTACGGGCAGGTGTGGTGTAAAAACAACCACTAAAACAACGTTAGCTATATATACGCATGTTACGGATAAAACGGCTCAAGATATGATGAATAAATTAGAGGGGATAGGGAGTTAGATATGGGAAGAAAGCCAAAATTGAACTATGAAGAACAAATCAAAAAACTAAAATCATTAGGTATTTTATTTAACGAAATAAAAGAGAATGAAGCTAAAGAAATATTGAAAAATAACACATACTTTTTTAAACTATCTTCATTCAGAAAAAACATACCTAAAGATAGTAGTGGAAATTATAATTTTGAATTTTCCGCACTATCAGATCTCGCAACTTTAGATATGAGGTTACGTTACATGTTATTACCAATGTGTTTAGATATAGAACATTCACTAAAAACAGATATTCTTGAAAAAATAACTAATGATGATAAAGAAGATGGTTACCAAATTATGCAAGATTTTATAGATAATCATCAAGGCGATTTAAATAAAATTTTTACTACTGTTATAAAAAGAGATAATACAGTTATGCCTAGTTTTCAAAAATACTACAATGACCCTCCAGTATGGGTATGTTTAGAATTAATGCCTTTCGGACAATTTTCTGCATTTGTAGAATTTTATTCCGCTAGAACTAATGACGATGAATTACGAAAAGCTGGTAAGTTCATTAAATTCACTAAAAATGTTAGGAATAAATGTGCCCATAGCCAGCCCTTAATGCTTAATTTAATCCCAAGATATACATTAAAAACTGAAAGAGAACTAAAAAAACTTGGTCAAAAACAAGGACTCTCAGAAATTAATCTAAAAGTATTACTAATTATAGATATACTCTCATTATTTATATTACATTCGAAGTATTGTAGTGATGGTATTAAAAACAATAGAAAAAATGAATTATTAGCATTCAAAGAACGTAAAAATAGAAAATATAAGCATTATAGAAATGTACCATCACTTTCTTATTTTTTTCTATCCCTCAACAAAATGATTGACTATTATGTCAAAAACAATTAGTATTATATGTAAGGAATGAGGCAATTGCCTCCAAGAGATACTTTTTAAAATCTCTTGTTTATTATGAAAGAACTTTGTTCTTTCCGTTTTAAGAGGTTGACCGAGAGGTTGCCTCTTTTTTTATGTGGATTTTTCAAAGAATTTTCACACTCTGCGAAAAAAATGCGAAATTTTTATAAAAATAAACACAAAAATAACCCTCTAGCCTGATTGCTAGAGGGTTTAATCATACATTATATATTATTGTTCTTCTTTAACGTATGGTAATAAAGCCATGTGACGTGAACGTTTAATAGCTACAGTAAGCATACGTTGGTATTTTGCTGAAGTACCTGTTACACGACGTGGTAAAATTTTACCTCTTTCAGAGATAAACTTTTTAAGTAAATCAGTATCTTTGTAGTCGATATGCGTAATTCCGTTTGAAGTGAAATAACAAACTTTTTTACGACGACGACCACCTCTTCTTGGTCCACCTGCCATGATTGTGTTCCTCCCTTCTTGTTAAATGTTTATTTATACGTTTAAATCAACTATTAAAACGGCAAATCATCATCACTGATATCAATTGGTCCATTAGCATTTGCAAATGGGTTACTTGATTGTTGATTATTGTTTGACTGTTGATTTGAAGGTGCTTTTTGGCCTTGTTGGCTACTGCCACGGTCTTGTCCATAATTTTGGAACTCGTTATTATTTTGATTATATGATTGATTATCATTACCAGATTGACGTTGATTTGCGCCTTTAGGTTCAAGGAATTGAACACTGTCACAAACAACTTCAGTTACATAAACACGACGACCTTCTTGGTTCTCGTAGCTACGAGATTGTAGACGACCTTCAACACCTGCAAGACTACCTTTAGATAAGTAATTATTTACATTCTCTGCAGGACGTCTAAAAACAACACAGTTGATAAAGTCAGCTTCTCTTTCGCCTTGCTGGTTCGTAAAAGTACGATTGATAGCTAGGGTAAAAGTAGCAACTTGAACGCCTGAGGGTGTTACTCTGTATTCCGGATCTTTAGTTAACCGACCGACTAATACAACACGATTAATCATTTAATCTCCCCCATATCTTAAAAGTTAAAATTATTTTTCTTCTTCACGTACTACAATGTGACGAATGATATCATCAGTGATTTTCGCTAAACGGTCAAATTCGCTGATTGCTTCGTTGTCTTCAGACTTAACTCTAACGATATTGTAGAAACCTTCTGTGAAGTCCTGGATTTCATAAGCTAAACGACGTTTACCCCAATCCTTTTCTTCGATGATTTCTGAACCGTTTGAAGATAAGATTCCTTTGAAACGTTCAACGACAGCTTTTCTAGCTTCGTCTTCGATATTTGGACGTACTACGTACATTACTTCATATGTTCTCATCAATTTACACCTCCTTGTGGTCTATGCGGCCTAATAACTAAGTATTAAGCAAGGAATAATTTTCATTACTCACAATCAAGAATTATAGCATAGAGTATTACTTTTTACAATCATTTTTTACACGTTGAATCTAAAGTGAACGACGTCTCCGTCTTTCATTAAGTAGTCTTTTCCTTCTAGTCTCACTTTACCCGCTTCTTTAGCTCCATTCATACCATTATTAGCTAATAAATCGTCATAACTAACCGTTTCAGCTCTAATAAAGCCTCTTTCGAAGTCAGTATGAATAATACCCGCACATTGTGGAGCTGTCATGCCTTCTTTAAATGTCCAAGCTCTTACTTCTTGTACACCAGCTGTAAAGTATGTTGCAAGTCCTAACAAGTTATATGATGCACGAATTAATTTATCTAATCCTGCTTCTTCAACGCCAAGATCTTCTAAGAACATTTCACGGTCTTCTTCATCTAGTGTTGCAAGTTCTTCTTCAATTTTTGCAGAAATAACAATTACTTCTGAACCTTCGTTGTTTGCGTATTCTTCGATTTTTTGTACATATTCGTTATCTTCTGGGCTTGCTACTTCATCTTCAGCAACGTTTGCTACATATAACATTGGTTTAGATGTTAATAAACTTAAATGTTTCACGATTGTTTTTTCTTCTGGAGAGAATTCAATACTTCTCACAGGCATGTTATTTTCAAGTGTTTCTTTAATTTTGGCTAATACTTTTTCTTCTGCTACTGCATCTTTGTCTTTTTGTTTAGCCATTTTAACGACTCTATCGTAACGTTTTTCGACTGATTCTAAGTCAGCTAATACTAATTCCATGTTGATGACTTCGATATCATCAATCGGATCTACTTTTCCTGATACGTGTGTGACATTTTCGTCAACAAATGCACGTACTACTTGGCAAATTGCATCTACTTCACGGATATGTGATAAGAATTTATTTCCTAAGCCTTCACCTTTTGAAGCACCTTTAACAATACCTGCAATATCAGTGAATTCAAAAGCTGTTGGTACAGTCTTTTTAGGTTTAACTAATTTTGTTAATTCTTGTAAACGATGATCGGGTACTTCTACGATTCCTACGTTTGGATCAATTGTAGCGAACGGATAGTTTGCTGCTAATGCTCCTGCTTTTGTTATTGCGTTAAATAATGTGGACTTACCTACGTTAGGTAATCCTACTATGCCAGCTGTTAATGCCATTTGTTATTCACCTTGTCCTTTTTCAATTATTTTTTTAATTTTTTTATCAAATTCTTGTCTTGGTAGCATAATACTACGAGAACACTCTTCACATTTAATTCTAACATCTGCACCGAGCCTGATGATTTTAAATCTATTCACACCACATGCATGTTGTTTCTTCATTTCAACTATATCATTTAAATTATAAGATTTAACCATAAAACAACCTCCGTTTCGGATGATTATTGAATATTATTTGGATTGTAAGAAACCATTGTTGGTATTGGTGCTTGTATACCTTCTCTATCAAAGAAAGTTTTAATTTCTCTTCTTAAAATACGTGCACCTGTTGAATGTTCATTTGGTGCAGTTTCTCCAGCTATTTTTATTGTTGCTTCCCCTGCTGTAACTGTTTCAACACCTAAAATTTCAGGATCTTTTATAAAGATTTCATATTTTTTGCGCAGTGTTGGTAAGAATTTTTCTAATTTTCTTTCTACGTCATCTAAATCCTCTTTAATAGAAACAGGAATTTCGGCAATAGCCATACCATTGTGAATAGAATAGTTTACGATTTCATTCATTGTACCATTTGGCAAGATAGTTAAGTCCCCTGCAAATGATAAAATTCTTGTTGATCTTAAACCAATAGATTGTACAGTACCTTCAGCAACGGTTGTACCAGTCGTATTAATTTTCACATAGTCTCCAACGTCAAATTGGTTTTCGAATATAATGAAGAATCCAGTTATCACATCTTTTACTAAAGTTTGTGCACCGAAACCAATAGCTAAACCGACTACTCCGGCACCTGCAATTATACTTTCTACTCTTATACCAAGGTTACTTAAAATTGTCGTTGCTACGATAAACCAAACGACATATGAAATGATGTTCTGTAACAAGTTAACCATTGTTTTAGCACGCTTGTTAGACTTCCCTACCCTCTTAGTTCCGTATTTAGTAGTGAAGAATTTTTCTACAATTTTATGCAATACCTTGATTGCGATAAACGCTATTACAATATAAAATAACCCGATTAAAATTTGTTCAACCCATTTTTGCCAATTATTTGGATCCATAAAAGGATCGATTAACTCATGGATGATATACATTATTTTACTCACTTTTACACCTCTTATTCTTCTAACAATAATTCAATTAATCTCTTATATTCAGATTCTGAATTAAATTCTAATGAAATTTTACCTGCTTTTTTAGTTTTATTAATATCAATATTGGTTCCATATTTTTCTTTCAATTGATGTTCATGTTTAATTAAAAATTGTGGCTTATTAGAATTTGTTTTACTTTTTTTATTTTGACCATTAGCGTTTAAAACTTTTACATATTCTTCTAACGCACGAACGCTCATTTCTTCTTTAACTACTTTTTTAGCAACTTGTACAATTTGATGTTGTTTATCTATACCAAGTAACGTTCTTCCATGTGCACTAGAAAGTTTATTTTCATTTATTAAAGTTTTAACACTTGGCGGTAAATTTAATAACCTTAATACATTTGCGATATAAGATCTTGATTTCCCTAACCTATCTGCAACTTCTTGTTGTTTTAAATTAAGTTCTTCCATCATCGTGGCATAACTTTTTGCTTCTTCTAATGGTTTAAGATTCTCTCGTTGTAGATTCTCAATAATAGCAAGCTCTAGCATTTCTTCATCTGTTAATGATTTAATAATTGCTGGGACAGTCTGCTTGCCGGCTAACTGACTCGCTCGAAATCTTCTTTCCCCTACAACAATGTCGTATCCCTTTATCGTTTCTCTTACAACGATTGGTTGTAAGACCCCATGTTGCATTATGGAGTGTTTTAAATCTTTCAAAGCATCTTCATCAAAATAATTTCTAGGTTGATAAGGATTTCTTCTTAATTTATTTAAAGGAATTTCTACAATTTGATCATTTTTATGGTTATAAGAAATCTTCTGAACAAGTTCATGATTACTTTCTTCCATTTCATCACCACGACTTATAATTAAATTTGTTTCACGTAAAACATCCAAATTAGATTATAACAAGTTTGAATACGTTATGCACAAAAGAAAAGTTAATCGATAAATTAAAATATTCAGAAAAATCGTTGACAAAAAAATTTCTGTCTAGTATTGTGTAATATATTAACAACGAAATAAAAATTAAAAGCACGATAAAAAGGAAAGTAAATCTTACACTACAATTATTAGAGAGTTCCTATTTGCTGAAAGGGAATATTGAAAGAAAGATTGAAAATGGCCTTGGAGTGGTGACATCGATATTGAGGTGTCAACGGGATCGCCCGTTATAGCGATACAGTATTAAAGTCTCTTTAGTTTTGATGGCGTACTGGAATTTATTTATTTAATTTTACTGCCATTTTATACATTTCTAAAAGAGATGTCGTACTTGTTGAGGTAATGTCAGTGATGGCATTACGAATAAAGGTGGTACCGCGAGCTAAGCTTTCGTCCTTTACATCCGATAATAATCGGGTTTAAAGGACGGAAGCTTTTTTTATTTTTATTTTTATACTTATTAGGGAGGAAGGCTTTATGAAATCTACTCAACTCGCTCAAATTTCATTAACGAAAGATCATACAGGGGCAACAACAAACCCTATTTATCTTTCAACAGCCTATCAGCATGAAAGATTAGGTTGCTCAACTGGTTTTGATTATACAAGGACGAAAAATCCGACTCGCTCACAATTTGAAGAAGCTTTCGCAAAACTAGAAGGTGGAAAATACTCATTTGCAACTTCTAGTGGTATGGCAAGCATACAATTAATTTGTAATTTATTTAAACCAAATGATGAAATTCTCGTATCATTCGATTTATACGGAGGTACTTTTAGACTATTTGAATTTTATGAAAAGCAATACAATATCAAATTTAAATATATCGATTTTTCAAATATCGACGAAGTAAATGCATCAATTAATGAACATACAGCTGCATTCTTTATCGAACCAATATCTAATCCATTAATGTTTTCAGTAGATTTAGATCCACTATATGCAATTGCTAAATCACATAACATTTTAACGATTATAGATAACACATTCTTAACACCTTATTTATCAACACCATTAAAAGATGGTGCAGATATCGTATTACATTCAGCTACGAAGTATATAAGCGGTCATAACGACGTATTAGCTGGTATTGTAACTGTTTCTGACGATTACTTAGGTGAAGTACTTGGCCAATTCCATAATATGACTGGCGCGACACTTTCACCATTTGATAGTTACTTACTTTTAAGAGGATTAAAAACTCTACATTTAAGACTAGATCGCGCTACTGAGAATGCTAAAAAGTTAGCTGAATCACTTCAAAAATCTGAAAGTATTGATGAAGTCCTTTATTCAGGACAAACAGGAATGTTAAGTATTAGATTAAACCAAGCATATAGCGTAGATAGCTTTTTACAAAATATTGATTTATGTATTTTTGCTGAAAGTCTTGGCGGTACAGAAACTTTCATTACTTTCCCTTACACACAAACACACGTTGACATGGCAGATGAAGAAAAAGACAAACGTGGTATCGATGAATATTTACTTCGCTTATCAATTGGAATTGAAGACTACGAAGATATTTATGAAGACATACTTCAAGCACTTAAAAAATCAAGAAAAGAAGGAGTGTCATTATGAGCTATTCAAAAGAAACGTCATTAATCTTAGATTCTACTAGAGGTAATGAACATTTATCGAGTAACCAACCGTTATACTATTCTTCAACTTATCATCAACACACTTTAGGTGGAGAAACAGAATTTGATTACGCTAGAAGTGGTAATCCTAACAGAAAGCTATTAGAAGAAAAGCTAGCTAAATTAGAAGGCGGGCAGTATGGCTTTGCTTTTAGTTCTGGAATCGCTGCAGTAACAGCAGTCTTCCTTACTTTAGAACCTGGTGATCACGTTATCATTCCAGACGATGTTTATGGCGGAACTTTTAGACTGACAGAACAAATACTTAAGAAATTCAAAATAGAGTTTACAACCGTTGACCAAACAGATTTATCAAACGTTAAATCTGCTGTTCAAAGTAATACGAAACTAATTTATGTAGAAACGCCGTCCAATCCATTATTTAAAATTACTGACATTTATGGTGTAGGACAAATTGCTCATCAAAATGATGCATTACTCGCAGTAGACAATACGTTTATGACACCACTAGGTCAATCACCACTTAAACTAGGTGCAGATATCGTCATCCATTCAGCTACTAAGTTTTTAGGTGGGCACAGTGACCTAATCGCTGGGGCAGTAATTGTGAATGATCCACAGTTAAAAGACGACATTTATTTAATACAAAATGGAACGGGTTCTGGTTTAAGCGTTTATGATTCTTGGACACTAGCTAAACATTTAAAAACTTTACCTATACGTTTCAAACAAAGTGTTAAAAATGCTGAACAGATATATAGATACTTAATTGAAAACGAAGCAATCGAAACGGTTTATTATCCAATTACAAACGATACACACTTAAGACAAGCTAAAAACGGTGGTGCCGTTCTTGGATTTAGACTGAAAGATGAAACTAAAGCACAAGCATTTGTTGATCACCTTAATATACCGCTTGTTTCCGTAAGTTTAGGTGGTGTAGAAACAATTCTTTCTCATCCAGCTACGATGAGTCATGCAGCAATACCAGAAGAAATTAGAGAAGAACGTGGCATTACAAATGGCTTATTCAGACTCTCTGTAGGTTTAGAAGATGTCGGAGAATTGATTACAGATATCGATTGGGCATTAAAGGAGGCTATATATGAAGCTGAAAGAAGCATTGAAGAACCGCATTTTAGTAGCTGATGGCGCAATGGGAACTATTCTTTATTCTGAAGGTTTGAATACTTGCCCTGAAAGTTACAACTTAACGCACCCTACTAAGATCGAGCAAATACATCGTTCTTATATTGAAGCTGGCGCTGACATTATTCAAACAAATACTTATGGCGCAAACTTTGAGAAGTTACAAGACTACAATTTAGAACATCGTGTCAAAGATATTCATAAAGAAGCAGTTAGAATAGCTAAAAATGCTAGTAATGATGATACTTTTATTCTTGGTACAGTAGGTGGCTTTCGTAACATTAAAAAAAGTAATTTATCTATTGAATCTATTCAGTACCATACCGAGATTCAAATCGAAACGTTAGTCAATGAAGGCGTCGACGGTATATTATTCGAAACTTATTATGATTTAGAAGAATTGCTAACCGTCTTAAGAGATACGAGATCGAAATATGACATCCCAATCGTTGCCCAACTAACAGCAAGTAACACAAATTATTTAAGAAATGGTACACCAATACCTGAAGCTTTAGAATCATTACTAAAAGCTGGTGCTGATGTTGTTGGATTAAATTGTCACCATGGCCCATATCATATGATTAAGACGTATAAACATATTGAAATCCCTAAAGGTGCATATTTATCTTGCTATCCAAACGCTAGCCTTCTGGACTTAGAAGAAAATGAATTAAAGTACAGCAACAATGCTGAATATTTTTCAGACGCAGCTAAAGAACTTGTTAACCAAGGTGTAAGACTTATTGGTGGATGTTGTGGAACAACACCTGAACACATTCAAAAAATTAAACAAGTTGTTAAAGATTTAAAACCTATAACTAAGAAAAACGTTATACCAATTAAAACAAAACAATATAAAAAGCAAAATAAAGATGAACCAAGTATTAAAGAACTTGTTACAAAAAGACCTACCGTTATCGTAGAACTCGATACACCAAAACATTTAGATACAAATAAATATTTCGAAGGTATAAAAGCTTTAGAAGAAGCAGGAGTAGAGGCTGTGACACTAGCTGACAACTCATTAGCGAGTGTAAGAATTTCTAACATCGCAGCTGCCAGCATCATCAAACAAAATTATAAAATAAGACCCCTCGTACACTTAGCTTGTCGAGATAGAAATTTAATCGGTCTGCAATCGCACTTAATGGGATTATCGTTACTCGGAATCAATGATATTTTAGCCATCACTGGTGATCCTTCAAAAGTTGGTAATTTCCCAGGCGCAACGAGTGTATTCGACGTAAATTCAAATGGGTTGTCTGAAATCATTCAACAATTTAATCAAGGTATCAATGCTGACGGTGATACGTTAAGAAGTAATTCAAACTTTTCAGTAGCTGGTGCGTTCAATCCGAACGTCAGACGATTAGAGCCAGCAGTTAAAAGGCTCGAGAAAAAGATTGAATCTGGTATGGAATATTTCATAACTCAACCAATTTACGAACCAGAAAAAATTAAAGAAATCTACGAAGCTACAAAACATTTAGATGCACCGATATTTATAGGTGTTATGCCGATTACAAACTATAACAACGCATTATTTTTACACAACGAAGTGCCTGGCATTAATTTATCCGATAGTGTACTTAACGCATTTGAGAAAGTTAAAGATGATCGCGATGCTACACGTAAGCTTAGTATAAGTATTAGTAAGCAATTGATAGATGTTATACACCAATATTTTAATGGTTTGTATTTAGTTACACCATTTTTAAAATATGATTTAACTGTTGAACTAGCACATTATTCAAAATCAATTACTGGAACACAATCTAAGGAGGCAATATTATGACAATTAAAACAGCAAATTTAGGATTTCCAAGACTAGGTAAGAAGAGAGAATGGAAGAAAGCAATCGAAAGCTATTGGTCAAAGAAAATTGATAAATCTGAATTGGATCAAACATTACAAGGATTACATAAAGAAATTTTAAAAATCCAACAAGACTATCAAGTAGATCAAATACCTGTCGGAGACTTTTCATTATATGACCATGTATTAGATACTTCATTACTATTCAATATCATTCCTGAACGTTTCCAAGGACGTCCAGTAGATGATGAATTATTATTTGATATCGCTAGAGGTAATAAAGAACATGTAGCAAGTGCGCTTATTAAATGGTTCAATACGAACTATCACTACATCGTACCAGAATGGGATAACGTATCACCTAAAGTAAATAACAACGTCTTATTAGAAAAATTCAATTTCTCTAAAAATTTAGGTGTAAATACACATCCAGTTATTGTTGGTCCTATCACTTACGTTGCATTATCAAAAGGCGGAGATCAAAGCTTTGATGAAAAAGTAAGAACACTATTACCACTTTATAAAGAAGTATTCGAAGCATTAACTGAAGCTGGCGCTGAATATATTCAAGTAGATGAACCAATTTTAGTTACTGACGACGCTAATGAATTACAAGCTATCACAAAAGAAGCTTATGAATTCTTTAACAACGAAGCACCAGCAACAAATATCGTATTACAAACATATTTCGAACGTGTTGATTTAAGTTTCGTAGGTCAATTGCCAGTCTATGGATTCGGTTTAGATTTCGTACACGACCACGGCAATAACTTACAACAAATTAAAGATGGCTTATTCCCTAAAGACAAAGTTCTATTTGCAGGTATCATTGACGGTAGAAATGTTTGGTCATCAAATATAGAAGAGAAAAAAGCATTAATTGAAACACTTCAATCATATGTAGAAAATATTGTCATTCAACCTTCTTCTTCACTATTACACGTACCAGTTACGTTAGCAGAAGAAACATTAGATGATTCTGTACGTGACGGATTAAGTTTCGCAACAGAAAAATTAGAAGAACTATACGCTTTAAAACAATTATTTAATGAAAATGATGACACGTTATATAACAAATTAAAAGCACAATACGAACGTTTTGAAAACCAATCATTTAAACAATTAGAATATGACTATGATTCAGTTAAATCGGAACGTCCAACACCATTTAAAGAAAGAAAAGTATTACAAGACCAAGTATTAAATTTACCAGATTTACCAACTACAACAATCGGTTCATTCCCTCAATCTAGAGAAGTTAGAAAGTTCCGTGCAGATTGGAAGAATAACAGAATTTCAGATGAAAAATACGAAGAATTCGTACAAAATGAAATTAAACGTTGGATTGAAATTCAAGAAGATATTGGTTTAGACGTATTAGTACATGGTGAATTCGAACGTAACGACATGGTTGAATTCTTTGGAGAAAAATTAAATGGTTTCTTAGTTACAAAATTCGGTTGGGTTCAATCATATGGTTCACGTGCCGTTAAGCCACCAATCATTTATGGAGATGTAAAATGGACTGCACCGTTAACAGTTAAAGAAACACTTTATGCACAAAGTCTTACTGACAAACCTGTTAAAGGTATGCTTACAGGACCTGTTACAATATTAAACTGGTCATTCGAACGTGTTGATATACCAAGAAGCGAAGTTCAAGATCAAATTGCTTTAGCTATCAACGAAGAAGTATTAGCACTTGAAGAAGCGGGCATTAAAGTAATTCAAGTAGATGAGCCAGCTCTACGCGAAGGCTTACCATTACGTTCTAAATACCATGAAGATTATTTAAATAAAGCTGTTCATTCATTTAAACTATCAACATCTTCAGTTCAAGATTCAACACAAATTCATACACATATGTGCTACTCTCAGTTTGGACAAATCATCCATGCTATAAAATCACTAGATGCTGACGTTATCTCAATCGAAACATCTAGAAGCCACGGAGATTTAATTAAAGACTTTGAAGATATCACATATGACTTAGGAATCGGTTTAGGCGTATACGATATTCATAGTCCTCGTATCCCAACTGAAGAAGAAATAACAGTAGCGATTGATAGAGCACTTCAAGAAATTGACCGTTCACTATTCTGGGTTAACCCTGACTGTGGATTAAAAACAAGACAAGAACCAGAAGTTATAGAAGCACTAAATGTATTAGTCCAATCAGTTGAAAAACTGCGCAAAGATAGCAGTGTAAAACAACCTAACTAATTTATAATGAATCATTAACTTTAGCTATTACCCTTTTTAATAGCACTGCCATATAATATTTTTGAGCGAGTGTTATATGGCAGAATTCCTTCCCTATTTTAAATATATATATAACAAGAACCTTTCGGTGGAGACCGAAAGGTTCTTGTTTTTTTATATATTATTTCTATACTGTAGACTTACCAATTTGATAATCTAATTCAATTGTATTTTCACTATTTTTTCGATATAAATAATAGAAGTACATCGTCCATAAAATTGTGAGACCCACAGATAACCAATAACTTAGAGTTAAATCCATACCAAACCCAATCGGCTGACTTAAAATATAAGTAAATATGTTCCATGTCATAAATAAAGCAGGTATTAATGCTACATAGAAATTCTTTTTAGATAACAATAAGTACATTACACCTATCCAAAGTGCTATTACAGCTGTTGTTTGGTTTGCCCAAGAGAAATATCTCCATAAGATTGTAAAGTCTACTGTCGTTAATATAAAACTAATTACAAACATAGGTATTGCTATAGCAAATCTTTTCCATATTTTCTTCTGACCAAAGTTAAAGTAATCTGCAAGTATCATTCTTGCACTTCTAAATGATGTATCGCCACTTGTAATAGGTAGTACAATAACACCTAATATTGCTAAGGTTCCGAATACAGAACCAAGTAACATAGTTGATGCTTCACTTACTACAAGAGCTGCCTCACCTTTAGCTAACACTTCTTGTAGACCGCCATAGCCCCCAAATAAGCTCATTGCTGCTGCAGCCCAAATCATTGCGATAATACCTTCAGCTATCATCATTCCATAAAATATAAAACGACCATTTTTTTCATTATTTGTCGTTCTAGAAATTATAGGAGATTGAGTAGCATGAAATCCTGATAAAGCACCGCATGTAATTGTGAAGAACAGTAGCGGGAATATAGGAGCAGAATCTGGATGCATATTTTTTAATGTTAATTCTGGTATTTCCGCACCAGTCATTAATAATCTAATAAATATACCCACCGCAGAAATCATTAATATTAAGCCGAATATTGGATAAATTTTACCGATAATTTTATCAATTGGTAAAACTGTAGATAAGAAATAGTATAAAAATATAACAAATATAATAATGCCTAACGCAATTTTACCATCCATTAATGAATGTAAGAGCATTGCTGGACTAGTAACAAATACCGTACCCGTAAGCAGTAATAATAACAGTGTAAAGACATTTACAAGATGTTTCATAACATTACCAAGGAATTTCCCTGCTAATTCAGGTAAATGTGCTCCTTTATTACGTATTGAAATCATGCCTGTTAAATAGTCATGTACAGCACCTGCAAATATAGATCCTAATACGATCCATAAAAAAGCAACCGGTCCATATAATGCACCCATAATTGGACCAAATATTGGACCTACCCCTGCTATATTCAATAATTGAATAAGTGAATTTTTATTTGTAGACATTGGCACATAATCAATGTCATCTCTCTGATCATGAGCTGGGGTAGGTCTTTCATCTTTAACACCAAACATCTTTTCAATGTATTTACCATATGTAAAATACCCTATAATAAGTAAAACAATAGACAATAAAAATGTAATCATTAAAATCCCCCTTTTGTTTGCAAACGCTTACACAAAATTATAAATTAGTTGTTTATAAAATACAATACTTATACAAACAATAAATATTCAGTGAAAATATTTAAATATATATAACAAGAACCTTTCGGTCTCCACCGAAAGGTTCTTGTTATATATATATTATTTTCTTTTATATACTTTAATGGTAATTTCATAAAAATCTTTATGTTCTTCATCAATACGCTTAACTTTAATGCCTTCTTTTTTGACATTCTTTATGCTTTGTCCAAGTGCACCAAGTGCTTCTGTAATATCTTGTTCAAATTGAAATTGCTTTGCTTTAACTTTTTCAGATCCTCGTAATTTTTTTACACGATCTTCAGTCTGTTTAACATTTAAATTTTGAGATTGTATCGCTTCTAAGACATCTTGTTGTCCATCATCATCTAAGGCTAACATGGCTCTTGCATGTCTCTCAGTAATTTCACCTTTTTGCAATGAAATAATAATGGGTTCAGATAACTTTAATAATCTTAATTTGTTTGCTATGAATGATTGGCTTTTTCCCATACTCACTGCTAAATCTTGCTGAGTGATACCTTCTAAATCAAGAAGTTTTTTGTATGCTTCCGCTTCTTCAATAGCTGATAAATTTTCACGTTGGATATTCTCTATAAGAGCTACCGCCGCTGTTTCTTTATCATTTAATGGTTTAATTATAACTTCTGTCTCAGGTAAATCGTTATGTTTAATTGCACGAAATCTTCGCTCTCCAGCTATAATTTCATACATACCTTCTTCAATTGGACGAACTACAATAGGTTGTAACAATCCATGTTCTTTGATAGATAGCGCCAACTCTTTTATCTTCGACTCATCAAATACTTTTCTAGGTTGATAACGATTAGGCACAATTTTTTCTGTTGAAATTATCGCTACGTTGCCTTCAGCTCTTGCTTCTTCTATGTGTTCTAATTCTTTGTCTTTAAGTCCAAATAATTTAGAAAAAGGCTTTTTCATTTCAATATACCTACTTTCATTCTTACATATTTCCCAGGAAATTATTTTGTTAATGGTTCTTTATTAGGTGTTCCTGGTTTTCTTGGATATTTCTTAGGTGTTTGTTTTAATTTATCAATTGCAATAATTTGTCGCATACTTTCTTCTAAGGGTAGTTTAAACTCGTAAACTTCTTTTACTTTACCACCTAATACGGATATTGCAAATTGAGCATCTTCTAATTCTTCATTACCTTGTGAACCTTTTAAAGCAACAAACTGTCCGCCTGTTTTAACTAAAGGTATACACAATTCACTCAATACAGATAATCTCGCTACCGCACGAGCAGTAACAATATCAAAGCTTTCACGATATTCTTTTTTACCAAATGTTTCAGCTCTATCGTGTACAAAATTAACTTGGTCTATTTCCAAGGCGTTAGCTAATTCATTTAAAAATTTAATACGTTTATTTAATGAATCTACTATCGTAACTTGTATATGTGGATAGATAATTTTCAAAGGAATGCTTGGAAAACCAGCACCGGCACCAACATCACAAATTGTTTTAATGTTATTAAAATCTATATAAAAACTTGGTGTTATAGAATCAAAGAAGTGCTTTAAATACACTTCTTCTTTTTCTGTAACAGCAGTCAAATTAATTTTTTCATTCCACTCTACTAACATTTCAAAATAAGTCTCAAATTGTTTAACTTGATGATCTGTTAGTTCTATTCCGGATTCTTTTAATGAATTAATAAATGTTTGTTCGTTCATTTAGTTCACCTTCTGGATTTTACCTTGTTCAATATAGACAAGTAATATTGAAATATCTGCAGGGTTAACACCTGAAATACGTGAAGCTTGCGCTATATCAAGTGGATTAACTTCTTTTAATTTTTCACGTGCTTCAGAAGCTAAACTATTAATCGCATCATAATCAATATTTTCAGGTATTTTTTTATCTTCCATACGTTTCATTTTCTCAACTTGAGCTAATGATTTTTGGATATAACCTTCATATTTAGTTTGAATTTCAACTTGTTCTTGAACATCTTCACTAACTGGAGATGTTTCTTGTAGAATATCCATAATGGCTTGATAATCCATTTCAGGTCTACGTAATAAATCTAAAGCTAAAATTCCGTCTTTAAGCGCTGATCCGCCACGACTTTCAATTATACTTTGTGTATGTTCATTAGGTTTAATACGAATTTCGCTTAATCTTTTTTGTTCAGCTTCAATGCTATCACGTTTTTTATTAAATTTAGCATATCTTTCTTCAGATATCATGCCGATTTCATAACCAATATCAGTTAATCTTAAATCTGCATTATCATGTCTTAATAATAATCTATGTTCTGCACGTGAAGTTAATAGACGATAAGGTTCATTTGTACCTTTCGTAACTAAATCATCAATTAATACGCCAATATATGCGTCAGAACGACGTAATATAACGTCTTCTTTACCTAACACTTTACCAGCAGCGTTAATACCTGCCATTAAACCTTGACCAGCCGCTTCTTCATAACCAGAAGTACCGTTAATCTGACCAGCTGTAAATAAGTTCGTTACGATTTTTGTTTCTAAAGTTGGCCATAATTGCGTAGGAACGATAGCATCATACTCAATCGCATATCCTGCACGCATCATATCTGCTTTTTCTAAGCCAGGAATTGTTTCTAACATTTTACGTTGAACATGTTCAGGTAAACTTGTTGAAAGACCTTGTACATAAACTTCTTGAGTTTTACGTCCTTCTGGCTCTAAGAATAATTGGTGTCTTGGTTTATCATTAAATCTTACAAATTTATCTTCAATTGAAGGACAATATCTTGGTCCAGTACCTTTAATCATACCTGAATACATTGCAGATAAATGTAAATTATCATCAATAACTTGATGTGTGTTCTCATTTGTATAAGTTAACCAACATGGTAATTGATCAAGTATATATTCAGTTGTTTCAAAACTAAATGCACGACCAACATCATCACCAGGTTGAATTTCAGTCTTACTGTAGTCAATTGTTCCTCCATTTACACGAGGAGGTGTTCCTGTTTTGAAACGTACTATATCAAACCCTATTTCTTTTAAATGCTCAGCAAGTTTGATTGAAGGCATTTGGTGATTAGGGCCACTAGAATATTTCAAGTTACCTAATATAATTTCTCCACGTAAGAATGTACCTGTCGTTAAGACAACTGCATCCGCTTCGTACGTTGAACCAATGACCATTTCAACGCCTTTTACTTTATTATCTTCTATAATTAAACGTTCTACCATACCTTGCATAATATCAAGGTTAGGTTCGTCTTCTAATACACGTTTCATTTCTTCTTGGTATAGTACTTTATCCGCTTGTGCACGTAATGCTCGAACTGCAGGTCCTTTACCTGTGTTTAACATGCGCATTTGGATGTGTGTTTTATCAATCGTCTTAGCCATTTGACCGCCAAGTGCATCAATTTCTCTTACAACTATCCCTTTTGCTGGTCCACCTACTGACGGATTACACGGCATAAATGCTACACTATCTAAGTTGATTGTTAGCATTAACGTTTTCGCACCACGTCTAGCTGAAGCTAATCCAGCTTCTACACCAGCATGTCCTGCACCGACAACAATTACATCATATTTTTGTGTCAAAATTTTTCCTCCTTTTTATTTTCCTAAACAGAATTGACTAAACAATTGATCAATAAGTGATTCACTTGCCTCTTCACCTATTACTTCACCTAGCAACTCCCATGTCTTAATTAAATCTATTTGAACGATATCTATTGGTACGCCATCTTCGGCTGATTGTATAGCATCATTGATTGATGTTTTCGCATCTTTTAAAAGTGCTAAATGTCTTGAATTAGAAACATAAGTCATATCTTGCGATTGTACTTGACCACCGAAGAATAACTCAGATATTTTCTCTTCTAGTTCATCTATTCCTTGTTGCTCTACCATAGAGGTTTGTACTAAAGGATGATGACCTATCATTTGCTTCAATTCGTCCATATCGAGTTTCTGTTCTAAATCCATCTTATTTATAATAACGATAACATCTTCATCTTTAATAACATCAAATAATTGATAGTCACTTTCTGTTAAAGATTCGTTAAAGTTTAAAACAAATAATATTAAATCCGCTTCAGATAAAGCCTTTCTCGATCTTTCAACACCAATTTTTTCTACTATATCTTCAGTCTCTCTTATCCCTGCTGTATCGACCAATCTTAGTGGTACACCACGTACATTTACGTATTCTTCTAATACATCACGTGTTGTTCCAGCTACTTCAGTAACGATTGCTTTATTATCTTGAATCAAATTATTGAGCATTGAGCTCTTCCCAACATTAGGCTTACCTACTATAACCGTAGACAACCCTTCTCTCATAATTTTACCTTGTTGACCCGTTCGTAATAATTTGTCGATTTCATCTTCAATATGTTTAGATTCTTTGAGTAGAAATTGAGCAGTGGCTTCTTCAACATCATCATACTCTGGATAGTCTATGTTCACTTCAACTTGAGCAAGAATTTCAAGAATCGATTGTCTTAAGCCTTTAATAAGACTACTTAGACGCCCTTCCATCTGCCCTAAGGCTACCTTCGACGCGCGTTCCGTCTTAGAACGTATGAAATCCATAACAGCTTCTGCTTGTGATAAATCTATTCGTCCGTGCAAGAAAGCTCTCTTTGTAAATTCACCAGGTTCTGCCATTCTCGCACCATTTGATAATGTTAATTCTAGTACGCGATTTACAGTTATAAGTCCCCCATGACAATTAATTTCTACTATATCTTCTCTAGTAAAAGTCTTAGGTGCTCTCATAACAGCAACCATCACTTCTTCGACAATCTCGCTTGTTTCCGGATCAATAATATGACCGTAATTAATCGTATGTGATGATACTTCTTTGAGTTGTTTTTTTCCTTTATAAATACTATCAGCAATGTTTAAGGCGTCCGGACCACTTAAACGTACGATTGCTATTGCACCTTCACCCATAGGCGTTGAGATACTTGTAATTGTATCTAATTCCATGATTTTCTCCTCCACCATTAATGACTATTCTATTGATTGTAAATGGTTTTGATATATTTTTCGAATATAATGTTCGAAAAAATGCGGAGCGAGATAACTCACTCCGACTGTTATCACTTATTCTTGATGACTAAATATCGATGTGGTTCTCTTCCTTCAGAATAAGTATCGATATTTTCTAACTTGCTTAAAGCTTGATGCATAATTTTTCTTTCAAAATTCGGCATCGGTTCCAATTTAATTGGTCTATTCGTTTTTTCAGCTTTTTTAGCCATGTTAATTGCTAATTGCTCTAATGTTTCTTTACGCTTTTCTCTGTATGATTCGATATCTAATATAAGCGTATAGTAACCTTTAACAAATTGGTGCATATAATTCTGTCCAACAATTTGTAATGCATTTAATATTTGACCACGTTTTCCTATAATATAAGCAGCATTATTAGAAGTCATATTAATATAGATAGTATTAGACTTTATTTCGACTGTACCATCAACGTCAATATTCATCTCTCTTATAATCTTGAGTACATATTGTAATGTATCATTTGCAACTTCATTTAAAGATTCTTTCTTGTGGTTCTCAGGCTCTGACAATTGTTCATGTGTATGATTTTGGTCTTCTGTTATATTTTCTGGTTGTCTCTCTAGATTTGCAGTAGTAACTTGTGGCTCATCATGTTGGTAACGATTTTTCAATGCCTGTATTGAATCAAATTGTTTGAGTTCAGGATCAATTATCGTTAGTTCAATAATAGCATCTTGCTTCATAAAACCAAAAATACCTTTTTTACCTTCGTTGATAACATCAATTCTTACTTGTCTTTCTTGAACATTTAATTCTTCTAAACCTTGTTGTAGTGCTTGTTCTACTGATTGTCCTTCATAGCGTGATTTAAGCATCTTCCAACCTCCTAGTAAAATATCAATACTTAGGGAATACGTTTATTAAAAACTTTAGCAATCTTCAATACGTGCTCTAAACTCTTTTGTGTTTCGAGTACTTCCAAGTCCACTGCTTGGTTTCGAGCAATAACAATGATGTCTTTAGGAATAATATTTTCTTTATGATGCTTAAAACATTCTCTAATCGATCTCTTAATTCTATTTCTTGTTACAGCATTACCTAATTTCTTTGAAACACTTATGCCTAATCTAAAATGTTTACATTCATTTTCAGCTGTATAAATAACGAATTGTCGATTAGCAACTGACTTACCTTTTGTATAAATTCTTTGAAAATCACTATTTTTCTTAATTCGATAAGTCTTTTCCACAACATCCACTCCACAATACATCACTTAATTATTGTTTATTATACAAAACAATTTCCTCAATTAAAACAAAAAAAAGACCACTGCTCTTCAGTGATCTTAAGCTGATAATACTTTTCTACCTTTACGACGACGGCGAGCTAATACTTTACGACCGTTTTTAGAGCTCATACGTGCACGGAATCCATGAACTTTACTGTGTTTACGTTTATTTGGTTGATACGTACGTTTTACCATTTAAGAACACCTCCATTGTTTATTCTTAACATCTAATTTTAATAGTTAGATAATTGTTTGTATGATATTCATTCATATATATCAGAAGATTATTTTCAAAATTATTTATACCATACACATTAATTGTCACAATTTCAATAACTACTAAACTATAACAAATGGAATTTTAAAAATCAAGTAGAATTTTAAAGGAAGCATTTTAAAAGTTATCCACTTATTCACAACTTATAATATAGTTTTTGTGGATAATTATATAAAACAAAATTTTATTCACAGTTAAATCTCTTACCTTTGCACATATTCACAGTCATTTGACAACTGCTTTTGTTTGAAAGTATAATTATGTGGATAAGTTATACAAACCTTAGATAGCTCTATCATTTTACACTAAATATTTGTGTGTAAATAGTGTGGACAAATGAAATCACAAGAAAAGTTATCCACTCTTTGTGTATAAACTGTGGGTAATTATTCACAGCTTGTGATTTTCTTTATCAACAACTCAAATTTATGTGTATAACTCAATAAATTAATATTGGAAAGAGGACTTATATGAATTCAAAAGAAGAAATTTGGGAGCAAGTATTGTCTATTGCCGAAGATCAAATCGCTTCTGCTGGTTATAATACTTGGTTCAAAGGAACTTATTTACATCAAATTGATAGTAAACGTGCTATTGTCGTAGCACAAAGTCCTTTTGTAGCTGAGTGGTTAACTAATAAATATCATGAACATGTTATAAATTTTATATATGAAGTCATTGGTGAAAATGTCCAAGTGAAATTTATATCAGAAGATGATTTGCAAAGTGAAGATTTTACAGAGCAAAGTGTGAAACCTGCAAAAGTTGAAGAACATGAAGAAGTAACTAATAGTCAATTAAATAGTAACAACACTTTTGATACTTTTGTTATTGGCCCAGGTAACCAATTCCCACACGCCGCTTCATTAGCTGTAGCAGAAGAACCAGCCAATGCATACAATCCACTATTTATATATGGTGGTGTAGGATTAGGAAAGACGCATTTGATGCACGCTATAGGACATTATGTGTTAGAACAAAATCCTAATGCTAACGTACTTTATACATCAAGTGAAAAGTTTACAAATGAATTTATTAAGTCTATTCGAAAAAACGATACTGAAAGTTTTAGAGATAAGTATCGTAACATCGATGTTCTACTAATAGATGACATTCAATTCATTCAGAAGAAAGAGCAAACGCAAGAAGAATTTTTCCATACATTTAATGATTTACATCAAAATAAAAAGCAAATCGTCATTTCAAGTGATCGACCACCTAAAGAGATACCAACATTAGAAGATCGCTTAAGAACGCGATTTGAATGGGGATTAATAGTAGATATTACACCTCCAGACTTTGAAACAAGAATGGCGATTTTACAAAAGAAAATTGAAGAAGAGAACCTTGATATACCAGTAGAAGCACTTACTTACATTGCGAACTCTATTCAATCAAATATTCGTGAATTAGAAGGTGCTTTAACGAGAGTTTTAGCTTATTCAAAACTTAGAAATAAACCAATTAGTACAGACTTAGTTGCTGAAGCACTTAAAGATATTATTTCTACTCCAAGATCAACAAAAATTACAATTCAAGATATACAACAAGTTGTTGGTAAAATGTATAACATTCGTATAGAAGACTTTTCAGCAAAAAAACGTACGAAATCTATAGCTTATCCAAGACAAATTGCAATGTATCTATCTCGAGAATTAACTGATTTTTCATTACCTAAAATTGGTGAGGAATTTGGTGGACGTGATCATACAACTGTTATTCATGCGCACGACAAAATCAAAAAAGATATAGAAAATAACCCAGAACTTAAAAATGATTTAGAACAACTAGAAAAACAAATCCGTGGATAATGTGGATAAGTTATGCACAACCGTACACAGTTTATTAACATGTGAATAACTTTAATGACGCAATTTTAACCCGCTTATCCACCAATCCACAGCCCCTATGACTATTACTATGATTTTAAAAGATATATAATTAATATATAACGACTGGAAGGAGTTTTATAAGTTATGAAATTTACAATTCAACGAGATTACTTTCTTAATCAATTGAATGATACATTAAAAGCTATATCACCAAGAACTACATTACCGATTCTTACAGGAATCAAAATCGATGCAACAGATAAAGGAATTATATTAACAGGTTCTGATTCTGAAATATCAATAGAAATTACAATCCAAGAAAATATTGACGGTGAAAAAATAGTAGATATAGAAGAAAAGGGTTCTGTAGTACTTCCAGGCCGTTTCTTTGTTGACATCGTAAAAAAATTACCAGGTAAAACTGTAAATTTATCAACAAATGATCAATTCAAAACATTAATCACATCAGGACATTCTGAATTTAATGTAAGTGGCTTAGATCCAGATCAATATCCATTATTACCACAAGTTTCTGAAGATGATGCAATTAAATTACCAATCAAAGTATTAAAGAACATTATCGCACAAACTAATTTTGCAGTGTCCACCTCAGAAACACGTCCAGTACTTACAGGTGTAAACTGGTTAATACAAGATAATGAGTTAACCTGTACTGCAACAGATTCACACAGACTTGCATTAAGAAAGCTTAAACTAGAAGATCAAGACATTGAAAATAAAAATGTCATCATTCCAGGTAAAGCACTTTCTGAATTGAATAAAATTGTTTCTGATTCTGAAGAAGACATTAATATTTTCTTTGCAAGTAACCAAGTATTATTTAAAGTAGGGCACATTAACTTTATTTCACGTTTACTTGAAGGAAATTATCCAGATACGACAAGATTATTCCCAGAAAACTACGAAACTAAATTAACTTTAAATAATAGTGAGTTCTATCACGCAATTGATCGTGCATCATTGTTAGCTCGTGAAGGCGGCAATAACGTTATTAAATTATCAACTGACGTAGAAAAATTAGAATTGTCTTCAACTTCACCTGAAATAGGTACTGTTAAAGAAGATGTCACTACTGAAAATGTTGAAGGTGAAAAATTAAAAATATCGTTCAACTCTAAATATATGATGGATGCATTAAAAGCCATTGATAACGATGAAGTTCAAGTGGAATTCTTTGGAACAATGAGACCTTTCATTTTAAAACCTAAAGATAATGAAAATGTTATTCAGCTTATTTTACCGATTAGAACATATTAATAAAGTATGAAATTGACCTAAGGAATTCTCTATTTATAGGGGATTCCTTATTTTTTTATGTGTATGTCAAGTTTGCTTGACATACTTTTGTAAATCGTATATTGTAAAGTTAACTTGACAGGAAGTGATCATTTGAAAAATAGAGTATATGAATATCGGACTAGTAGAAAGATGACACAGAGTGAATTGTCCCGTTTAGTAAACGTATCGAGACAGACAATAAACTCTATAGAAAGATACAAATTTAATCCGACATTAGTATTAGCGCATAAACTTTCTCAAGTATTTGAAGTCTCAATAGATGATTTATTTATCTTTGAAGATGATGAAAATATAGATCTGTCAGAAATTCAATCTAGTAAAGAGGAGTGACCAATATGACATTAGTAATTAAAGACATCTCGAAAAAATTTAATAATTTTACAGCCGTCCATGAAGTTAATTTAGAAGTTCCTAAAGGTACAATGTATGGATTTTTAGGTGGAAATGGCGCAGGTAAAAC
This sequence comes from Mammaliicoccus sp. Marseille-Q6498, assembly GCF_946151045.1. Classification (NCBI taxonomy): domain Bacteria; kingdom Bacillati; phylum Bacillota; class Bacilli; order Caryophanales; family Staphylococcaceae; genus Mammaliicoccus; species Mammaliicoccus sp. Marseille-Q6498. Next base: position 1,555,391 of record NZ_OX267714.1, read on the forward strand.
AACGACATTTCGTATGATTCTTGGTTTATTACCTAAAACGACAGGTGTTGTAACTTTTAACGATAAACCGATTGATTATTCTATGACGAATACAATCGGTTACTTGCCTGAAGAAAGAGGATTACATCCGAAACTTAAAGTTTGGGAGCAAGTACAATATTTAGCAGAGTTAAAAGGCATGAAGAAAAAAGATATTGATTCAGAATTGGATTATTGGTTGAAGCGGTTTGATGCATTTGAAAATAAAGATAAAAAGATAGATGCATTATCTAAAGGTAACCAGCAAAAAGTACAATTAATCGCATCAATTATTCATAAGCCAGAATTATTAATATTGGATGAACCATTTAGTGGCCTTGATCCTGTTAATGTTGAGTTGCTAAAGTCAGCAGTTAAAGATCTTAAAGAACAAGGTACAACAATTATATTTAGTTCGCATCGTATGGAACATGTTGAAGAACTTTGTGATTATATTTGTATTATGAACAAGGGAAAAGCGATTGTTTCAGGTTCTTTAGACCAAGTTAAAGATGATTTTGGGAAGAAAGATATTTTCATTGAAGGTAACTATGACTTTGAGTTCTTAAAAGATTTTGAAGGTATTGAAGATTTTAAAACAACTAAAAAAGGCGTTAAAATCACGATTTCAGATGAATCATATGCAGAAAATATTTATCAAAATGTTACGAAACTAGGTTATTTAAAACGATTCCAAGTTGCAGAACCATCACTAAACGATATCTTTATAGCTAAGGTAGGTGAGCGTCATGAATAAGTTTTGGCCGACATTTAATTTAACGTATTTACAGAAAGTAAAAAGTAAGTCATTCATCATTATGACAGCCATTTTTATGATTTTTATATTTGCGATAAGCAACGTAGATAAAATTATTGATTTCTTTGATAGCAGCAGTAAAACAGTAGCAATTCAAACGGATAACGAAATGGTTTATAAGACTTTAGAAAAACAATATAAAAAAAGTGATGATATAGAAAAAGTTAAAAAAGTATCGCTCGAAGAAGGTAAAAAAGGCGTTAAAGACAAAAAGTATGAACGTCTTATTCAAGTTAAGGTGAACGGTGAAAAAGTTAACGGTACAATTTATGAAAAAGGAAAAGTCAGCGAAAGTGAAAAATTGACATTACAAACAACTTTAAGCCAAATGCAATCATCATTAACGGCACAGAAGCTTAATCTTTCAGAAAAAGACTTACAAACACTAAATACACCAAGTGATGTAAAAACTGAAGAAATTAAATCAGATGATAATCAATCAACCAATACAGATCCAAAAGTACAAGCATTGAATTCAGCAGTTGTTTATATCATTCTCTTCTTATCATTCTTTATTACGATAAATTATGCCAATCAGATAGGTTCTGAGATTGCTACGGAGAAAACAACGCGTGTAATCGAAATGATTGTAACAAGTGTTAAGCCTTCAATACATGTTTCGGCTAAAATTCTAGCAGTTATTGCAGTAGCGTTTACGCAAATATTCTTTGTTGCTCTTGCAATTGTCATAAGTATTTTCGCATTTGATTTAAGAAGTCTATTCGAATCAGCTGGAGTAGAATATGGTCCTGAGACGACAAAAATCATCATATATGGCGTTATCTTCTTAATTCTAGGGGTAATATCCTATATTTCATTAGCGGCGATTCTAGGTGCATTAACGAGCCGTATAGAAGATCTTGCGCAGTCTATGATGCCTGTAACATTTGTTTCTCTTGCTGCATTCTATATTGCAATATTTAGTATTTCGAACCCAGATACATTGCTCGTTAAAATCACAAGTTTCATTCCAATGCTGTCTCCGATGATCATGTTACTTAGAACAACATCAGAAACGACGCCAGAATGGCATATCATTTTAGGTATCGTTATATCTATTGTTACATGTATCGTATTACTGATATTTGCAGCTAAAACATATCGTGGTAGCGTATTGACTTATGAAAAAGGAATTATTAAAAACTTGAAAAATGCTTTAAATATTGCGAAGAACTAATTGTTAAAGTAGCTGAAGATAACTTCTGTCACAAAACCTTAATGAATTTTTGCTGAATAATATAGAATTTATCTAGCTGATAGTATAATATTTATATTATTAACAAGAGAGATTGAGGGATTAATATGGCAAATAAGAATAGTAACAGTAATATTATGTTTTTAATGATAGCTATACTTGTTGTTGTGATAGGTGTCGTATTATTAGTTGTATTTGGCGGAAGCGGTGGCAACAGTAAAGACGACAGTCTATTTGATAGAACCGTTAAAGCGACAAATTTATCTAAAGACACAAAGGAAAATCCAACACATAAAAAAGATAAAGCTAAAGTTCAAATCGTAGAATTTGGAGATTTTAAATGTCCAGCGTGTAAAGCGTTTGAAACAAATTACATGGATAAAATTGAAAAAGATTACATCGACAAAGATAAAGTTGAATATAGATTCGTCAATGCACCTTTCCACGGTGAAGGTTCAGAATTAGGTGGCGCTTCAGCACATGCTGTATACAAAATAGCACCTAAAGCATATTGGGATTATCATAGAGCGCTATTTAAAGCACAACCTGATAATCATGATGCGCAAAATGACGATGAATGGTTAACGCTAGATGTCGTTAAAAAAGCTGTGAATGGACTAGATGTTGATCAAGCTAAAAAAGACGATATTATGAAATTAGTACAAGATCGTAATTCTGAATCATATAAACAAATGAAAAAAGACTCTGATTTAACGAATAAATATGATATTGAAGTTACGCCAACAATCATCATTGACGGTAAAGTTTTATCAGATCCAATGGACTACGATAAAGTTTCTAAAGCCATTGATCAAGCTGTAGAAAAGAAAAATAAATAAAATTAGGTGATAAATTTGAGGCAACAATATGCACTTTTTATTTCCTGGGTAATAGCGTTAGTTGCTATGTTAGGTAGTTTATATTTCAGTGAAATACGAGAATTTGTACCTTGTACGTTATGTTGGTATCAACGTATCTGTATGTATCCGTTAGTACTTATTTTAGGAATAGGTTCGTTTCAAAATGATTACCATGTAAAAAAATTAGCACTTCCACTATCGTTAATTGGACTTTGCATTTCAACGTGGCATTATTTAGAACAAAAAGTACCAGGTTTTGCAGAAATTAAGCCTTGTACATCTGGAGTACCTTGTTCATCAGAATATATCAATGTATTAGGATTTATTACGATTCCATTTTTAGCAGGGATTGCATTTTTAATGATTAGCTTAATCTTAATTTTTACTAAAAAAGAAAAAAATATTTAAAAGTATTAACCATAGTCCACATTTTTATATGTGGGCTATATTTTTTTTAGTCTATATTTAAATTTTTTGAAGAATGATTTTTTATTATAATGAATTGCACCTAAAAGCATGATTTTTCTTGTAAAAAAAGGTATAATATAGAGATGACTAATAAGAGATTGGAGTGAAGATTGTGGTACAAGATATCTCAGTAGAAGACGATATAACTTTAGGTCAATTCCTAAAAAATGAAGGCGTCATTGGAACGGGTGGTCAAGCTAAATGGTTCCTCCAAGATGAAGAAGTATTGATTAATGGCGAACGTGAGACACGTCGTGGAAAAAAACTGCATGACGGTGACTTAATAGAAATCCCTTCAGAGGGTCAATTTCGCATTAATCATCAAAGTGAATAGCTATGATATTACAAAAGCTTACTTTAACTAATTACAGAAATTATAATAAATGCACACTTCAATTTAATTCAAACGTAAATATATTAATTGGTGAGAACGCGCAAGGTAAGACAAATTTATTAGAATCGATTTATACTTTAGCGTTAGCAAAAAGTCATAGAACTTCCAACGATAAAGAACTCATACAGTTTGGTGAAGAGTATGGTAAAATAGAAGGTGAACTAAGTTATCGCCACGGAACAATGCCTATTTCATTAATCATTACTAAAAAAGGCAAAAAGGCGAGAGTGAATCATTTAGAGCAAAGAAAATTGACTCAGTATATTGGTCATTTAAACGTAGTATTATTTGCACCAGAAGATCTAAATATTGTTAAAGGTAGCCCGCAAATCAGACGGCGTTTTATTGATATGGAACTCGGTCAGATGTCTGCGGTCTATTTAAATCATTTATCCAATTATCAACGATTACTTAAGCAGAAAAATCATTACCTTAAACAATTGCAAATTGGGAGAATGAAAGATCGAACAATGTTAGAAGTATTCAATGAGCAATTTTCAGAAGCTGCAGCAAATGTAACTTTGAAACGTGCTCATTTTATAAGTGAATTAGAAAAAATTGCAGAAGTGATTCACCAAGGCATTACGAGCAATAATGAAAAATTAAATGTCCAATATGAACCTAATATTAAACTGATTGAAACACACCAAAATGAAGCAGATTTGAAAGCGGCTTTTTGTAAGTTACTTAATGAATCTATGGACAAAGAAATTGAACGTGGCAGTGCAAGATTTGGTCCGCATAGAGATGACATTAGTTTTCATGTCAACGATATGAATGTTCAAACATATGGTTCACAAGGACAACAACGTACAACAGCATTATCTATCAAGTTAGCTGAAATCGAGTTGATTAACCAAGTAGTTGGTGAGTACCCTATTCTTTTATTAGATGATGTACTGAGCGAATTAGATGATAAGAGACAAACACATTTATTAAGCACAATTCAAGAGAAAGTGCAGACTTTTGTTACGACGACATCCGTAGACGGTATAGAGCATGAAATTATGAAAGATGCCAAGGTATTTAACGTATCTAAAGGCAATATTATTGAGTAGATGAAAGTGAAGGTGAAATACGTGTCAGAACAAAATAACGGAATGAGTTATAGTGCAGATCAGATACAAGTATTAGAAGGTTTAGAGGCAGTCCGTAAACGCCCTGGTATGTATATAGGTTCTACAGCATCAAGAGGATTACATCATCTTGTTTGGGAAATCGTTGATAATAGTATTGACGAAGCATTAGCAGGATATGCGGATCATATAGAACTTGTTATCGAAAAGGATAACTGGGTTAAAGTAACGGATAACGGTAGAGGTATCCCAGTTGGTATTCAAGAAAAAATGGGTCGTCCTGCTGTTGAAGTTATATTAACAGTATTACATGCTGGTGGTAAATTTGGCGGTGGCGGATACAAAGTATCTGGTGGCTTACACGGTGTAGGTTCATCTGTCGTAAATGCACTATCATCTCAACTAGAAGTTTACGTTCACCTTGATAATAAAATTTATCATCAAGCATACGAAAGAGGCGTGCCTGCATTTGATTTGAAAGTAGTCGGGGAAACAGATCATACAGGTACAACAATTCGCTTTAAGGCGGACGATGAAATCTTCACAGAAACAACTGAGTATGATTATGAAACATTACAAAAACGTATTCGTGAATTAGCCTTTTTAAATAAAGGTATTCAAATATCTTTAAGAGATGAAAGAGACGATGAAAATATCAAAGAAGATTCTTATCACTATGAAGGTGGTATTAAATCTTATGTTGAATTATTAAATAAATCTAAAGAAGTATTATATGACGATCCAATATATATTCATGATACAAAAGACGACGTAGAAATTGAAATTTCAATTCAATATAATAACGGTTATGCAACAACATTACTTACTTATGCTAATAACATCCATACTTATGAGGGTGGTACACATGAAGACGGATTTAAACGTGCTTTAACAAGAGTAATTAATAGTTACGGCTTAAAGAATAAACTTCTTAAAGAAGGCGAAGAAAAGCTTTCTGGAGAAGATGTTCGTGAAGGACTTACTGCAGTTGTTTCTGTTAAACATGGTGACCCTCAATTCGAAGGACAAACTAAGACTAAGTTAGGAAACACGGAAGTTCGTCAAATCGTTGATAAATTATTCGCTGAACTATTTGAAAGATTCTTACTTGAGAATCCAAACGTAGCAAGAATTATTGTTGATAAAGGTGTTATGGCTTCAAGAGCACGTCTTGCTGCGAAAAAAGCAAGAGAAGTTACAAGACGTAAATCAGCATTAGAAGTATCAAGTTTACCTGGTAAGCTTGCTGACTGTTCAAGCAAGAAACCTGACGAATGTGAATTGTATATCGTTGAGGGTGACTCTGCCGGGGGGTCTGCAAAATTAGGTCGTGATTCTAGAACACAAGCAATCTTACCTTTACGTGGTAAAATCTTGAATGTTGAAAAAGCACGCCTAGACAGAATATTAGGTAATAATGAGATTCGTGCAATGATAACTGGCTTAGGTACAGGTATCGGTGGCGAATTTGATATCAGTAAAGCACGTTATCATAAATTAGTTATTATGACGGATGCTGATGTCGATGGCGCACATATTAGAACGTTATTATTAACATTCTTCTACAGATTTATGAGACCACTTATTGAAGCGGGTTATGTGTACATTGCTCAACCACCTTTATATAAAGTAGAACAAGGTAAGAAAAAATATTATGTATTTAACGATAGAGAATTAGATAAATTGAAAGAAGAATTAAGCTCAACACCTAAATTATCTATAGCACGTTACAAAGGTCTTGGAGAAATGAATGCCGATCAATTGTGGGATACGACTATGAATCCTGAACACCGTTCAATGCTTCAAGTTACACTCACAGATGCGATAGAAGCTGACGAAACGTTTGAAATGCTTATGGGAGATATTGTTGAGTTTCGCCGTAAATTTATTGAAGAAAATGCCGAATACGCAACGTTAGATATTTAATGCATAATTTACGATTTAAGGAGGATATGATTAATGGCTGAAACACCTCAATCAAGAGTGAGTGAACGTAACATCAGTAAAGAAATGAAAGAATCATTTTTAGATTATGCAATGAGTGTTATTGTATCTCGTGCTTTACCAGATGTTAGAGATGGTCTAAAACCAGTTCACAGACGTATATTATATGGTATGAATGATCAAGGTATGACATCAGATAAACCATATAAGAAATCTGCACGTATCGTTGGTGATGTAATGGGTAAGTATCACCCTCATGGTGACTCATCTATTTATGAAGCAATGGTACGTATGGCGCAAGATTTTAGTTTTAGATATCCATTAGTAGACGGTCAAGGTAACTTTGGGTCTATGGATGGCGATGGCGCAGCAGCAATGCGTTATACTGAAGCACGTATGGCTAAAATTACAACTGAATTATTAAGAGATATTAACAAAGATACGATTGATTTCCAAGATAACTATGATGGAAATGAAAGAGAGCCGATAGTCTTACCTGCTAGATTCCCTAACTTATTAGTGAACGGTGCATCAGGTATAGCGGTAGGGATGGCTACAAATATCCCACCTCATAATTTAAATGAAGTAATCGATGGTGTGTTGGCATTAAGTCATAATCCAGAAATTACGACAAATGAATTAATGGATATCGTACAAGGTCCGGACTTTCCAACTTCAGGTTTGATCATGGGTAAAAGTGGAATTAGACGCGCATATGAAACAGGTCGTGGGTCAATTTTAATGAGAGCCCGTTCAGAGATAGAAGTAATGAAAAATGGTAAAGAACGTATTGTTGTAAGTGAAATACCTTATCAAGTTAATAAAGCGAGATTAATTGAAAAAATAGCTGAATTAGCACGTGATAAAAAAATTGAAGGTATTACAGACTTAAGAGATGAAACAAGCTTAAAAGTAGGCGTACGTATCGTTATTGAAGTAAGAAAAGATGCTAATGCCAATGTAATATTAAATAACTTATACAAACAAACACCATTACAAACTTCATTCGGTGTAAATATGATTGCATTAGTAGACGGTAAGCCTAAGCTTTTAGGTTTACGTGCCGTACTTTATCATTATTTAGAACACCAAAAAGAAGTCGTAACTAGACGTACGAAATATAATTTGAAAAAAGCTCAAGATAGAGCACATATACTTGAAGGTTTAAGAATAGCATTAGACCATATTGATGAAATTATCGCATTGATTCGTGAATCACAAAGTGACGGCGAAGCAATGGAAGGTCTACAAAATCGTTTTAATTTATCAGAACGACAAGCACAAGCTATTTTAGATATGCGTTTACGTCGTTTAACTGGATTAGAACGAGGTAAAATTGAAAAAGAATATCAAGACTTACTTAAACTGATTGATGAATTAAAAGAAATCTTAAATGATGAAGAAAAATTACTCGAAATCATTAGAGAAGAAATTACTGAGATTAGAGATAAATTCGGTGATGAAAGACGTACTGAAATAACAGCAGCTGGTCTTGATCAAATTGAAGATGAAGATTTAATTCCTGAAGAACAAATCGTTATTTCATTAAGTCATAATAATTATATTAAACGATTACCTGTATCTACATATCGTTCTCAAAACAGAGGCGGCAGAGGTATACAAGGTATGAACACAATAGAAGATGACTTTGTAAGCCAATTAGTTACTTTAAGTACACATGATAATATTTTATTCTTTACGAATAAAGGCCGTGTCTACAAACTAAAAGGTTATGAAATCCCTGAAATGTCTAGACAGTCTAAAGGGTTACCTATTGTTAATGCATTAGAAATTGAAAAAGACGAATTAATCAGTACTATGATAGCAGTTAAAGACTTATCAAGTGAAGAACACTACTTAGTATTTGCTACTAAACACGGTACAGTTAAACGTTCTAAATTAGCTAATTTCTCACGTATTAATAAAAATGGTAAGATTGCCATCAACTTTAAAGAAGGCGACGAGTTGATTGCGGTAAGACTGACGGATGGTACTAAAGAAGTTATTATTGGTACAAAACACGCTTCATTAATTAGATTTGATGAATCGAAATTACGTCCTATCGGCAGAACTGCAGCCGGTGTAAAAGGTATTTCATTAAGAGATGAAGATGAAGTTATCGGCTTAGACGTAACGGATAATGAAGAAGAAAGTGAAATTCTTATCGTTACTGAAAAAGGTTATGGTAAGCGTACATCCGCAGATCAATATCGTATTTCTAATAGAGGTGGTAAAGGTATTAAGACTGCCACGTTAACCGAGAAAAATGGTAATCTCGTATGTATTACAACTGTAACAGGTGATGAGGACTTAATGATCGTTACAAATTCAGGTGTCATCATCAGATTACATGTGGCTGATATTTCACAAAACGGTAGAAGTGCACAAGGTGTAAGATTAATACGTTTAGGTGAAAATCAACATGTTGCTACAGTAGCAAAAGTTGAACCAGATGAAACTGAAATTGCTGAATCTCCAGTTGAAGGTGTATTAGAAGAAACAATGGATACACCTGTAACAGAAGATACAGAAGGCAAAGAAGATTTAAGAGAAGACTTCATTGAACGTGTAAATGAAGATATCGAACAACAAGATAACAATGAAGACGACGAAGAATAAAATAAAAAAGGTGCAATCATCACAAATCGATGATTGCACCTTTTTTTCTATTTTTCTTGAAATGATTTCATAGCATATGGAATTTCATCAATTAGTTTTGATGGTGGTACGATATACATATCTTGTGATAGTTTTTCTCCAATATAGCTATGAATGTAAGTCGCATTGATAACCGCTTCTTCTAAATCAAATTGCCCAACGAAACTTGTTATCATACCGGCTAATGTATCTCCCATACCGCCTGTTGCCATAGCAGGAGTACCAATCGTTAATTTATATTCATGATCTCTAAAGAACAATTCTGTTCCGTGTTTTTTAAGTACAACAGTAGCATCTAAAGCTTGAACTGCTTCTTTATTTCTTTCATATGTTTGTTCCTCGATAGGTATATTGCTCAGTCTTTCCCATTCTTTTTGATGAGGCGTGAAGATGATTTCACATTCCGGCAAAGTGTGTTTCAATTTACTTAATATTGTAATAGCATCTCCATCAATAATTAACGTCTGATGTGGTTGGATGTTTTGGAATAGGAACGTTAATGTATTGTTACCTTTAAAGTCTAATCCAAGTCCTGGACCGATCAATATACAATCAGATTGTTCTATTAATTTAGAGAGTTTTTTTAAATCAGTTATATCTGAAACCATTGCTTCTGGACAACGTGAATGTAGTGCAGCGAAGTTTGATGAGTGTGTAGCTACTGTGATTAAACCACTACCACTAAAGACACAAGACCTTGCTGCTAACATAATTGCGCCACCTAAATTAGCATTTCCACCGATTAATAATATCCTGCCATAATCACCTTTATGAGATTGTTGTTCTCTTTTTGGAATTGTGACAGACGAAATTGTCTTCATAACTTACCCACCTTCAATTAAATTGTACGACTTATTATGCCACTTAAAGTACAAAAAGAACAGTATAATAACAAAAATCAATAAAAAGAAATTCTTTAATAGACTAATATGTTAATCAATCACTGAGTTACGGATGTTTTAAAAAGTATTGTAAGAAAAAATATGAAAGCGTATACTAAAGATAAATATAGACATTAGATATTAGACGAGATAGGAGCTTTTAAATGACTGAACAGATTTCAATTGGGAAGTATGCGACATTGCTGACACTTACAGATAACAAAACAGCTAAACAACTCATGCCACAATGTAGTGAGATGCAGTTTTTAGTTGGTAAAATCGGCACGATGTCTTTGAATAAAATCATTTCATCAGTTGAAACTGCTGCAAGAAGAGAAGGAATCATTTCAGAAACTCAATATAGAGAAACGCATGCATTATATCACGCAATATTAGAAGCGGTTAATGGTATTACTAGAGGTGAGTTATCTATCGGTGAAATTATGAGAACAGTCGGATTAAAATTTGCTGTAGTACGTGGCTATCCATATCAAGATAAAGAAGAAGGAGAATGGATTGCTGTTAGCTTATATGGCACAATTGGCGCACCTATCAAAGGTAAAGAACATGAAACAATCGGATTAGGTATTAATCATATATAAGACATAGAAACGCCTATTAGACATTAGATATTAGAAGGGGGCAACAAATATTTTTATTTGTTGTATTTTTTGTGTTCTAAAAAGGAGTGTTTTTAATGGCTTTAGTATTAAATGGTAAAGATTTAACGATTCAAGATATTAAGACATTTTTGAAAGAAGACGGGCAAATATCCATATCTAATGAAGCGTTAGCGAACGTTAGAAAAAGTAGAGAAACAGTTGAAAAAATAATTAAAAATAAAGAAACAATTTATGGTATTACGACTGGATTCGGTTTATTTAGTGATGTACTGATTGAACAAGAAAAATATAACGACTTACAAATTAATTTAATTCGATCTCATTCGTGTGGTGTAGGGAAACCTTTCCCAGATGAAGTTTCTTTAGTCATGATGATACTTAGATTAAACACAATGCTAAAAGGTCATTCTGGCGTAACAGAATCATTAGTCGAACTGATTGTAGAATTTATAAACAGACGAATTATTCCAGTTATACCTGAACAAGGTTCATTAGGCGCATCAGGTGATTTAGCACCACTATCACATTTAGCTTTAGCTTTAATAGGTGAAGGTGATGTGCATTATAACGGTGAAACACTCAATGCTAAAACAGTACTTCATAAGCTTGGTTTAGAACCACATGCTTTGCAAGCTAAAGAAGGATTAGCATTAATAAATGGAACACAAGCAATGACTGCGCAAGGCGTGATTGCATATTTAGAAGCGGAAAATATAGCTTATAACTCTGAGTGGATTGCTTCTTTAACACACCAAGCATTAAACGGTATTGTAGATGCTTATGACGAACATGTACACATCGTAAGAAACTTTAATGAACAAGTTGAAGTAGCTGAAAGAATGAGAAATTGGTTAGCAGGTTCTAAACTTACAACACGACAAGGGGAAATACGTGTACAAGATGCTTACACATTAAGATGTATACCACAAATCCATGGTGCAAGCTTCCAAGTATTGAATTATGTTAAAGAAAAATTAGAACTAGAAATGAATGCAGCAAATGACAATCCATTAATCTTTGACGAAGGCGACGAAACACTTGTTATTTCAGGAGGGAACTTCCACGGTCAGCCAATCGCCTTTGCTGTTGATTTCTTAAAAATTGGTGTAGCAGAATTAGCAAACGTATCAGAAAGAAGGCTTGAAAGACTCGTTAATCCACAATTAAATGGAGGATTACCAGCATTTTTAAGTCCAGAACCCGGACTACAAAGTGGCGCGATGATTATGCAATACGCTGCCGCTTCACTCGTATCAGAAAATAAAACATTAGCACACCCAGCAAGTGTCGATTCCATTCCATCTTCAGCTAACCAAGAAGATCACGTATCTATGGGTACGATTGGCGCGAGACACGCATATCAAATCATTCAAAATGTAAGAAGAGTATTATCTATAGAATGTATCATTGCTTTACAAGCAGTAGAAATTAAAGGGATAGACAAATTATCACCAAAAACTAAAGAAAAATATAACGAATTAAGACAAATAGTCCCTTCTATTACTCAAGATAGAGTATTCCACCATGATATAGAAAAAGTTTGTGAGTATTTAAAATAGAAATTGATCAAACAAAGGGGTGTTTTGATGAACAATTTTGAAATTCAAGACAAAGGGAAAGATATGTGGCGGTTTTACGTATTTAGTTTTTTAGGGATTGTACTATTTTTCGTACCCATTACTATTGGTGAAAATAATACAATATTGGTCGACCATTTACATTTAGGCATACGTTCATTATTGGGGGATTTAGCAAGCTACTATGCTTTAATTATTATTTTAATTGGTGCGATTTTGCCAATTATAAGATTAGATTTCAAGAAATCTATAACTAATTTTATACTCGTTTTATTTAAAGTATTTGGTGCGATTATAGGATGTATGTATGTCTTTAAAGTTGGACCAGAATTGTTATTTAAGCCAGATTATGGCCCGTTTTTATTCGAAAAATTAATGCTACCTTTAAGTATATTAATTCCTGTAGGTGCCATAGCATTATCGTTCCTTGTAGGTTATGGCTTATTAGAATATATAGGTGTGTTAATGCAACCGGTTATGAGACCTATATTTAAGACACCTGGGAAGTCTGCTGTAGATGCAGTTGCTTCATTTGTAGGTAGTTATTCACTAGGACTATTAATAACAAATAGAGTATATAAAGACGGTATGTATAACAAAAAAGAAGCAGTCATTATTGCTACGGGATTTTCAACTGTATCCGCGACATTTATGGTCATCGTAGCTAGAACTTTAAATTTAATGGACCATTGGAACTTATTCTTCTGGAGTACATTAGTCATTACATTTATCGTAACTGCAATTTCGGCTCATTTACCGCCTATTTCAGGAGAATCTGAAGAATACTATAACGGTCAAGAAGGTCAAAAAGAAGTTAAGGTAAAAGGGAATTATTTTAAAGCAGCATATAAAGAAGCAAAAAAGCAATCTTATCAAGCTTTGTCACTATCAAAGAATATCACTACAAATTTAAAAGATGGCTTAGAGATGACGATGGCGATACTTCCATCTATTTTATCTATAGGATTTTTAGGGCTTATTCTAGCAAATTTCACACCGATAATAGATTGGTTAAGTTTCATTTTCTATCCGTTTATCTACCTATTTCCAATAGATGATAAACCTCTACTAGCTAAAGCATCTACGATATCGATTATAGAGATGTTTTTACCATCATTATTGGTCGTAAAATCAACAATTGAAGTGAAGTTTGTTACAGCTATTACAAGTATATCAGCGATTATATTCTTCTCTGCACTGATTCCTTGTATATTGGCAACTGATATAAAGATTCCAGTTTGGAAACTCATCGTTATTTGGTTTATCCGAGTAGCTTTGACATTATTAATTGCAATTCCATTAAGTTTACTAATTTTTTAAAAAGGGGAAATGAAAAATGACGAGACAAATTAAAGCTAAAAAAGGTTTAGAAATAGAGTGTAAAGGTTGGGAGCAAGAAGCGGTACTTAGAATGTTATACAACAATCTTGATCCTGAAGTTGCAGAGCATCCTGAAAAGTTAGTCGTTTATGGTGGTATTGGTAAGGCAGCTCGTAACTGGGAGAGTTTCGATGCTATCGTTGAAACTTTAAGAAGATTAGAAAGTGATGAAACGATGCTCGTTCAGTCTGGTAAACCAGTTGCTGTCTTTAAAACGCACGAAGAAGCGCCGCGTGTACTTTTATCGAATTCTGTACTTGTTCCAAAATGGGCTAACTGGGATCATTTCCATGAATTAGATAAAAAAGGGTTAATGATGTACGGTCAAATGACAGCGGGTAGTTGGATATATATTGGTTCACAAGGTATTGTTCAAGGTACTTATGAAACATTTGCAGAATTAGCGAATCAACATTTTAACGGTTCTTTAAAAGGTACGATAACACTGACGGCAGGCTTAGGTGGTATGGGTGGTGCTCAACCTTTAGCAGTTACAATGAATGAAGGTGTCGTAATAGGCGTTGATGTTGATCCTACAAGAATTCAAAAAAGAATTGAAACACGTTATTGTGACATCATGACTGACTCATTAGATGAAGCATTAGAGAAGGCTGAAGAAGCTAAAAATGCTGGTAAACCTTTAGCAATTGGTTTAGTAGGAAATGCTGCTGAAGTACATCATGAAATTTTAAATAGAGGTTTCAAAATTGATATCGTAACGGATCAAACATCTGCACATGATCCGTTAAATGGATATGTACCTGAAGGCTATTCATTAGAAGAGGCTGAAAAATTACGTGAAAGTGATCCTAAAGAATATGTTAAATTATCTTCAGCGTCTATGAAAAAACATGTTGAAGCAATGTTAGCTTTTCAAGAGAAAGGTGCAGTTGCTTTTGACTATGGTAACAATATTAGACAAGTTGCTTTTGATGAGGGATTAGAGAATGCTTTCAATTTCCCTGGATTTGTACCAGCTTACATTCGTCCATTATTCTGTGAAGGTAAAGGTCCATTTAGATTCGCAGCATTAAGCGGAGATCCTAAAGATATTGAAAGAGCGGACCAATTAATGAGAGAGTTATTCCCAGAAGATGAAAAGCTTATGCGTTGGTTAGATATGGCTAACGAGAAAATTGCTTTCCAAGGATTGCCTTCAAGAATTGCATGGTTAGGTTATGGAGACCGTGCGAAAATGGGATTAGCGTTAAATGAACTTGTTAGAAATGGTGAAATTTCAGCACCAATTGTAATTGGTCGAGATCATTTAGATTCTGGTTCGGTAGCTTCTCCAAACAGAGAAACAGAGTCTATGAAAGATGGTTCTGATGCTGTAGGTGACTGGGCTATATTAAATGCATTAGTGAATACAGCTGCAGGTGGCTCATGGATATCCGTTCATCATGGTGGAGGTGTAGGTATGGGTTACTCACTACACGCTGGTATGGTAGTTGTAGCGGATGGTAGTGAACGTGCAGATAGACGTCTTGGAAGAGTACTAACTACTGATCCAGGTATGGGTGTAGCAAGACATGCCGATGCTGGATATGATATTGCAATAGATACTGCAAAAGAAAAAGAAGTAGATATTCCAATGTTAAAGGAGAAAGATAATAATGAATGATATTATAATTCAAAATATAGGCGAATTAATTTTACCGAAGAAGACTGACAGACCTCTTAAAGGTAAAGAATTAAACGACTTAAAAATTATTAAAAATGGTACGGTAGTTATAAAAGACGGCAAAATCATTTATGCAGGTGAACACACTGATGAATATGAAGCTAAAGAAGTTATAGACGCACAAAATCAAGTCGTTTCACCAGGCTTAGTAGACGCGCATACTCACCTAGTATTCGGTGGTTCTAGAGAACATGAAATGGCACTTAAACAACAAGGTGTGAGCTATTTAGATATTCTTAAACAAGGTGGCGGCATTTTAAGTACAGTTGAATCGACTCGAAAGTCATCTGAAGAAGAACTTTATCATAAAACGAAAAAAGAAATCATCAGAATGATTCAATTTGGTACTACGACAGTTGAAGCGAAAAGTGGTTACGGTCTAGATAAAGATACAGAGTTAAAGCAATTAAATGTTGCCCATCAATTAGAACAAGATACACCGATTAGAATGAAACATACATTTTTAGGACCACATGCAGTTCCAAAAGATGCTAAAGACAACGCAACATTTTTACAAGAAATGATCGATTTATTAGATGATGTGAAAGATAAAGCTGACTTTGCTGATATTTTCTGTGAAACGGGTGTATTTACAGTTGAGGAATCTAGACGTTATATGCAAGCTGCGAAAGAAAAAGGCTTAAAAGTAAAAATTCACGCCGATGAAATTGATCCATTAGGTGGGTTAGGTTTAGCAATTGAAGAAGGCGCAATTTCAGCAGACCATTTAGTTGCTTCAAGTGAAGAAGATAAACAAGCTTTAAATGATAGTGATACGGTAGCAGTATTGTTACCAGGAACGACTTTCTATCTAGGTAAGGACCAATATGCAGATGCAAGAGGGATGCTAGATAATAATGGTGCCATCGCAATTGCTACTGACTTTAACCCTGGTAGCTGTGTGACTGACAACTTACAGCTTGTTATGAGTATTGCAGCATTAAAATTAAAGCTTACACCAAATGAAATTTGGAACGCTGTTACTGTAAATGCATCAAAAGCTATAGACGTAGATGCGGGTACAATAGAACCTGGTGACCAAGCTGATTTAGTCGTTTGGGATATTCCGAATCATGAATACTTACCATATCATTATGGCGTTAACCATGCACAAACAGTTATTATAAATGGTAAAAAAGTATATCAAAACACTGGCTTATTAACAGAATCTTAAGTATAGCTTGAAAATATAATGGTGATTTGATATATTAAAACTAATTTAATATCCATATTGTTTAGGACTAAGTAATTTAAGGTTAAATGTGAAGAGAGCTTGTGGTTGGTGAGAACAAGACATGAAACTTAAATGAATCTACCCTTTTAAGAAGAACAATCGGTTTAAACCGTTATATGACTTAGAGTGCAGTCTATCTGACTGTTAAATAGGGTGGCAACGCGTAAGCACCACGTCCCTTGTGTAACAACAAGGAACGTGGTGCTTTTTTTCTTAAACAATTATGGAGTGAAGGAGGAAAATATTATGTTAGATATTAAATTAATTAGAACTGAACCAGAAAAAGTAAAAGAAAAAGTGTCAAAGCGTGGCGATGATCCTAGTATCATTGATGAAATTTTAGAATTAGATAAAAAACGTCGTGAATTAATCGCAAAAACGGAAGAACTTAAATCACGTCGTAATAAAGTGAGCGGGGAAATTGCTCAGAAGAAACGTAATAAAGAAAATGCTGATGATGTCATTTTAGAAATGCGTCAAGTAGGGGACCAAATTAAAGAAATTGACGAATCATTAAATCAATTAAATGAAGATGTAACATACAAATTGGTTAGAATTCCTAACTTAGTTAGTGATGAAACACCAGTTGGTAAAGATGAAACTGAGAATGTTGAAGTACGAAAATGGGGTACACCTAGAACTTTCGACTTTGAATCTAAAGCACATTGGGATTTAGTAGAAAGTTTGAAAATGGCTGATTTTGAAAGAGCAGCAAAAGTATCAGGTGCTCGTTTTGTATTTTTAACTGGTAAAGGTGCACAACTTGAAAGAGCATTAATGAACTTTATGGTGACAATGCATACTACAGAACATGGTTACACTGAAATGATGGTTCCACAACTTGTGAACGCAGATTCAATGTTTGGAACAAGTCAGTTACCTAAATTTGAAGAAGATTTATTCAAAGTAGAAAAAGAAGGATTATATACAATTCCGACAGCAGAAGTACCACTAACAAACTTCTATCGTAATGAAGTGTTACAAGACAATCAATTTCCAATTAAATTCACTGGACAGTCTGCATGTTTCAGAAGTGAAGCGGGTTCAGCTGGTCGTGATACGAGAGGTTTAATAAGATTACACCAATTTAATAAAGTTGAGATGGTAAGATACGAACGACCTGAAGATTCTTTCAAAGCATTAGAAGAGTTAACTGGGCATGCTGAAAAAGTATTACAAGCATTAGAATTACCATACCGAACTGTTAATTTATGTACTGGAGATATTGGTTTTGGAAGCTCTAAAACATATGACATTGAAGTTTGGTTACCAAGTTACAACGACTACAAAGAAATCAGTTCTTGTTCAAATATGACTGATTTCCAAGCAAGAAGATCTAACATAAGATTTAAAAGAGACAAAGATGCAAAACCAGAATTTGTTCATACATTAAACGGAAGTGGTTTAGCAGTTGGTCGTACTTTTGCGGCAATTGTTGAAAACTATCAAAATGAAGATGGTACGATTACAGTACCAGAAGCTTTAGTGCCATTTATGGGCGGTCAAAAAATAATTGATTTATAATGCGTAATATACTAAAAAAAGGGTAATCATACAATGGTTACTCTTTTTTTAGATTTATTGCTTGAATATACTTTTTATATCTGATATACTAAGTATACAAATTAAATAAAGGGAGTTTTGACACATGACGAATTTCAATTTTGACAAAGCACACAGTAGTTTAGAATTTACAGTAAAACATTTAATGGTATCTCGCGTAAAAGGTACATTCGATGATTATGATGTAGAAGTAACAGGGGACATTAATGACCTATCATCATTAAATGCTAAAGTAACAATTAAATCAGATTCAATTAATACTAAAAATGCAGATCGTGACGCACATTTAAAATCAGCAGATTTCTTTAGTGCAGATGAAAACCCAAATATCACTTTCGTTTCAAAATCAATAAGTGAAGATTCAGTTGTTGGAGAATTAACAATTGCTGGTACAACTCACGAAGAAACATTCGATCTTGATTTCAATGGCGTAAGTAAAAATCCATTAAACGGTGAAACTGTTACAGGTTTTGTAGTTTCAGGTAAAATTGATCGTGAAAAATATGGCGTATCATTTAACCAAGCTTTAGAAACTGGTGGCGTTATGATTGGTAGAGACGTTAAATTTGAAGCAAGTGCAGAATTTGGATTAAGTGAATAATAGATATAGTAGTTTAAAAACGAGGCTGGGACATAAGTGTCCTCGCCTTAATTTTATTGGGTTAAATGTATGAAGACGCAGTAGGTGTCTGTTTTCTAAATGCGCTTGTACCAAGCTTTTTAGAAATCTAGTCACCCTTGCGGGGGTGAGACGACGAAATCTAATTTAACATTTTAGATTTCTGTCTCACTCCCGTTTTTTTGTTGTAAATTTTAATATTCGAATAAATTATAAGGTGTTATTAATGCTTATTGCTTATGTATTATGGCTTTGTTAAAATTAAGAAATAACAAAAAAATAAGAGGTAAGTAAGACTGAGGTTAGACAAACGTAAGACTAACCTGTAACGTGTTATTACTGTTTGGGGGTATCGTAGTGAACAGTTCTGTTAATACGAATAGAGCTTTGTTTATACAAGGTGTTCGAGATTGTATACCGACAATGCTTGGTTATTTCAGTGTAGCATTAGCATTTGGTATTGTAGGTGCATCATCAGGTTTATCGATATTGGAAATTACATTATTATCTATTTTTGTATATGCAGGCGCAGCTCAGTTTATCATTTGCGCACTCGTTGCAATTCATTCTCCGATATCTGCTATTTTATTAACAGTGTTTTTTGTGAATTCTCGAATGTTCTTACAGAGTTTAACGTTAGTACCACCCTTTAAAAATAATTCGTTTTGGTCGAATATTGGAATTGGGACGTTAGTAACGGACGAGTCATTTGGCGTAGCAGTTACGAAATATGCTAAAGATAAAGCGCTGGATCCAACTTGGATGCATGGCTTAAATATATCGGCTTATTTATTATGGATTATCACTTCTGTAGTAGGTGGTTTAGTAGGGAATTTGATTCCTAAACCTGAAAACTTTGGTTTGGATTATGCTTTAACAGCTATGTTTATATTTTTATTAGTGGCGCAATTTGATACCATTCAAAAGCATAAAGTCATGTATTATTTGTTCTTAATTGTATTAACAATCGTATGTATGTTGTTATTCACGCTATTTATGCCAACTTATTTATCTATCATTGTTGCTACATTAGTAGCTTCTGTCGTAGGGGTGGTGTTTGATAAATGACCGTTTCAACATATTTATTCATTATAATTGCAGGATGTTTTGTTTTAACTTGGTTGATAAGAGTATCACCTTTTGCATTATTTTCTAAAATTGATTTGCCAAACGGTGTGATTAAATGGTTACAGTTCGTACCGGTTTGTTTATTTACAGCACTTATTCTTGAAAGTATGCTAAATCAAGAAGGTTCAGCTGGATACACTTTGAATATAGAAAGTATCCTCGTCGCAATACCAACTGTTGTCATTGCAATCGTAACGCGAAGTTTAACTGTTACAGTTATCTTAGGGATGATTTTAATCGCGGTTGTACGATTATTCTATTAATTTCATTACATAACTTATTGAAAGTAATGCACTTTTCTAGTATTCTTAATATAAATTATATAGCAAAGCTTATTCAGAGAAGTTGAGGGATTTGGCCCTATGACACTTCAGCAACCGGTCAGAAGATACGGTGCTACTACCAACGAGTTTACTCGCATAATAAGAATGATGAGAACTTCTTACTTCTTGAACGAGTAAGAAGTTTTTCTATTTTATAAAAAGGGGGAGGTTCTAATATGATTATTTCTCGTGAAACAGGTTTAGTTGAACTTGGGCAATTTGAAACAGAATCTGGCGAAATGATTGAAAATCTGAAACTTCAATACGAATATGTAGGTTATAAAGGACAACCATTAGTTGTTGTTTGTCATGCATTGACGGGCAATCATTTAACTTATGGAGACGATAAGGAATCAGGTTGGTGGAGAGAGATTATTGATGGTGGGTACTTATCAATAAATGATTATCAATTTATTACATTTAATGTAATCGGCAGTCCATATGGTTCTAGTTCTAAATTAAATACACCTAACTTTCCTGAAAAACTGACTATGAGAGATGTGACGAGAGCGAATATTTTAGCGCTTGAACATTTTGGTTATGAAAAAATAGATGTGTTAATTGGTGGTTCTTTAGGTGGCATGCAAGCATTAGAGATGTTATACGATGGCTCAATTGAAGTGAAAAAAGCTGTTATATTAGCTGCCACAGAAAAGACTTCTTCTTATAGTAGAGCTTTTAACGAAATCGCAAGACAAGTGATACATATGAACGGTCAAGACGGACTGAGTATCGCAAGACAACTTGGATTTTTAACTTATCGATCTAGTAAACACTATGAAGAAAGATTTTCAGCGGAAGATGTAGTCAGTTATCAAAAATATCAAGGTAATAAATTTAAAGAAAGCTTTAATAAAGATTGTTATTTGTCGTTGTTAGATGTACTCGACAGCCATGACATATTTAAAGGGCGAAACGACGTAGTAGAACGTCTGAGAAATTTAAATACAAAAGTATTAACGTTAGGGTTTGCTGACGATTTATTATATCCGGATGATCAAGTAAGAGCACTAGGCAGATTCTTTAAATATCATAGACATTTCTTTGTCCCAGATAATGTAGGGCATGATGGATTTTTATTAAATTTTGGAGATTGGGCACCAAATGTCTATCACTTCTTAAAAGTGCATAAATTTAAAGCACATTAACTCCTTGTATAGTCATCTACATTGTTTTAAAAGAAGAAAATCTGTAAAATAGAGACAGATGCTTAAAATAGATTGGGAAGTGAAAAATTTGTCTTTTAAAGTCGATATCAAAGCGACAATTATAGCAATACTATTACTCGTGCTAAGCGTGGTCGTAATGCAGTTTCTACCATTTTTAGCAATTGTAATTTTACCGTTTATTACAATACCTGGAACAATACTTTGGTATCGGTCTAAACCATCGTTTTTTGTAACAGTTGTCGTCACATTATGTGCGACCGTTTTACTCAGTAACGTATACTTGTTAACTGTGATGACACTTATGATTTTTATGAGTGTATTTATAGGTCAATTACTTATTGAGCGAACTTCGAAAGAACGTATTTTATATTTAGTTACAGCATTTATGAGTATTTTATCTATCGGTTCTGTCTTAATTTTGCAATTAGCGAAAGTTTTACCATTAACAAGTAAATTATTTAATCAATATCATGATGCCATAATGTCTAATTTTAATATGTTTGGAAATTTAACACCTGAAGTTGAGGAAAGTTTCAAGGCATCTCTCGACATCGTTCAAGTCAACATTCCAGGCTATATTATATTATGGGTATTTCTATTAGTACTCGTGAACCTACTTGTGACTTTCCCTATATTGAGGAAATTCAAAATTGCTACACCTGTATTCAGACCATTATTTATGTGGCAAATAAATAAAAATGTAGCCTTCATATTTATGCTTGCAGTTCTTGTAGGATTGTTTATTTCAAAAGAAAACGTTGTGACATATGGCATAGTCACTAACTTACAATATGTGTTAGAATGGGTTATATTTATTCAAGCTCTTTCATTATTCCATTTATTTGTAAAAGTAAAAAAACTGCCTATTGTAGTAGCAGTTCTAATATTTGTGATTGCTTTTATATTTAAGCCTATCACGTACTTATTTGGCTTAATGGATATTTGGTTTAATTTAAAACAACGTATAAAAAAGTAAATTGAGGTGAGTTTATGAACCGTCAATCAGTTAAGAAAGCCCTAATATTACCATACGTAATGATAATGGTATTGGCTTTAGCATTACTCGTTTTTAGTTTTTTTAATTCAATATTTTGGGCGATTATTGCGACGGTTGTTTCCATAATACTAATTGCAGGTAGCATCTTCTTTATAAGAAGCAGTTTTAAGCAATTAGATTTATATATTGGAAGTTTATCTGGAAGAATCAGTAAGAGTAAGACAAGTGCAGCTAGTGATTTACCAATTGGCGTAATATTGCTTGATAAAAGCGATAAAATAGAATGGATTAATAATTTTATTAATAAGAGACTAGAACGAGATGTTTTAAACGAACCTATTAATGAGATTTTTCCTAACATTTTAAAAAGATTAGAAAATACACCTGAAGTAGAAATTGAAGAAGGTTCATATAAATATAAAGTAACTTACACTGAAGATGAAAAATCAATTTATTTCTTTGATATTACAGAGTCTTCACGCGTATACGAATTATATGAAAATGAAAAACCTATTATCGCAACGATATTCTTAGACAACTATGACGAAATCACGCAAAACATGAATGATACGCAACGTTCGGAAATAAACAGTTTGATTACAAATGTTATTAATGAATGGTCTAACCGTTATCAACTTTATATTAAACGTTATAGTTCGGATCAGTTTATAGCTTTATTAAATAATAATATTTTACAAGATCTTGAAACATTGAAGTTCAATTTATTAGATGATTTAAGAGATAAGACGAGAGAAATGGGTAGTCAACTTACATTGAGTATTGGTATTGGTGAAGGTAGTGAGAATTTAATTGAACTTGGCGAACTATCTCAATCAAGTTTAGACTTAGCTCTTGGACGTGGTGGAGACCAAGTTGCGATTAAGAATAGCAATGGTAACGTAAGATTTTACGGTGGTAAGACGGACCCTATGGAAAAACGTACAAGAGTCCGCGCACGTGTTATTTCTCATGCTTTAAGAGATATCTTAATTGAAGGAGATAAAGTGATCATCATGGGTCATAAATCACCTGATATGGATGCTATTGGTGCAGCAATCGGTGTTTCTCGTATTGCTAAGATGAACAATTTAGATTCATACATTGTGTTAAATGACTCTGATATAGACGACACATTACAACGTGTCATGACTGAAATCGATGAGAAGCCTGACTTGAAAGAAAGGTTTATCACTTCAGAACAAGCATGGCATGAGATGACACCACGCACAACATTAGTTGTAGTGGATACACATAAACCAGAACTCGTTATAGACGAGAACTTATTAAATAAAGCAAATAGAAAAGTCGTTATTGACCACCATAGACGTGGTGAAAGTATTATTTCTAGTCCATTACTCGTGTATATGGAACCTTATGCAAGTTCGACAGCAGAACTTGTTACGGAATTGCTAGAATATCAACCGACAGAACATCGTTTAACAAGAATTGAGTCAACGATTATGTTGGCCGGTATTATTGTAGATACAAGAAACTTCACATTAAGAACAGGATCGAGAACATTCGATGCTGCGAGTTTCTTAAGAAGTCATGGCGCAGATACGATACTATGTCAGCACTTCTTAAAAGACGATATCGATACGTATATTAAACGTTCAGATTTAATTAAAACCGTTAAATTATTCCGTGGCGGCGTTGCAATTGCATACGGTGATAATCAGGAAATATATCATCCAGTAACTGTTGCACAAGCTGCTGATGAATTACTAGGTTTAGAAGGCGTTGAAGCATCTTACGTTGTTGCAAGACGTTCTGATGATACTATTGGTATATCGGCGCGTTCATTAGGAGAAGTCAATGTACAGCTCACGATGGAAGCACTAGGGGGAGGCGGCCATTTATCAAATGCTGCTACCCAACTTAAAGATACAACAGTAGAGGAAGCAATCGAAAAATTAATTGAGGTTGTTGAAACAGATGGAAAAGGAGTGGAAGAATAATGAAAGTTATTTTCACACAAGATGTTAAAGGTAAAGGCAAAAAAGGCGAAATAAAAGATGTCCCAGTTGGATATGCTCAAAACTTTTTAATTAAAAATAATTATGCAGTAGAAGCAACACCTGGAAACATGAAACAATTAGAACAACAAAATAAAAAACAAGAAGAATTAAAACAACAAGAAATAGATGATGCAAAAGCACTAGCTGAAAAATTAAAAGAACTAGAAGTTGAAATTCCAGCTAAAACAGGTGAAGGCGGTAAATTATTTGGTTCTGTAAGTACGAAACAAATTACGCAAGCATTAGAAAAACAACATAAAATTAAAGTTGATAAACGTAAAATGGACTTACCAAATGGCATTCACAGTTTAGGTTATACAAATGTACCAATTAAACTTCATAATAAAGTTTCAGGAACGTTAAAGGTTCATGTTGTTGAATCTTAATTGATACTTTAAAATGGTCGGTAATTGATTTACCGACCTATTTTATTGAGTTATAATAAATATGATTAAAAATGGAAAGGAGTTATCAGTATGGATGGTATGGATAATATGATGAATGCAAAACAAATGCCCCATAGTATAGAGGCGGAACAATCTGTTATCGGTGCAATCTTGATTGATCCTGAACTGATTAACTCAACAGGTGAAACATTAATACCTGAAGCTTTCTATCGAGCGAATCATCAACATATATTCAGAGCAATGTTGATGTTAAGCGAACAGAATAAGGAAATTGATTCGGTTACTCTAATGGATGAGTTAGCGGCTGAGTCATTGCTAGAAGAAGCGGGTGGTCCTGCTTATTTAGCTGAATTAGCTAACAATGTACCTACAACGAGAAACATTCATTTCTACATAGATATTGTGTTTAAACACGCAGTTAAGCGTCAGTTAATTCGTGTAGCAGATAGTATAGCTGAAGATGGGTATAATCCAGAACTTGATTTAGAATCACTTTTAGGAGATGCAGAGAAGAGAATTTTAGAAATTTCTGCTTCAAGAGGTACGGAAGGCTTCAAAGATATTAAAGATGTATTAGGCATTGTTTTTGATAATGCTGAACAGCTCGATCAAAACAGTGGTCAAACGCCAGGTATTCCAACAGGTTACCGAGACTTAGACCAGATGACAGCAGGTTTTAACCGTAATGACTTAATTATTATAGCAGCAAGACCGTCTGTAGGTAAGACTGCCTTCGCACTGAATATTGCACAACAAGTTGCGACACATCAAGATTTATATTCGGTAGGTATCTTCTCACTTGAGATGGGTGCAGACCAGTTAGCGACACGTATGATATGTAGTACAGGTAATGTTGATTCCAACAGATTACGTACTGGTTCTATGACTGAAGATGACTGGAGTAGATTTACAGTTGCAGTCGGTAAATTATCACGTACGAAAATTTTCATCGATGACACGCCGGGTATACGTATTACGGATATTCGAGCAAAATGCCGTAGATTGAAACAAGAACATGGATTAGACATGATCGTAATTGACTATCTTCAATTAATACAAGGTAGTGGTTCACGTAGTTCTGATAATAGACAACAAGAAGTATCAGAAATATCACGTATGCTTAAGGCCATTGCAAGAGAACTAGAATGTCCTGTTATTGCACTAAGTCAGCTTTCACGTGGTGTGGAACAAAGACAAGATAAGAGACCAATGATGAGTGACATTCGTGAATCTGGTTCGATTGAGCAAGATGCCGATATCGTTGCCTTTTTATACAGAGAAGATTACTACTCTCGAGGTGGAGAAGATGAAGATGGTGAAGCGGTGGATGCCGGTGCTCAAGATGAGAACGGTGAAATTGAAATCATTATCGCCAAACAGCGTAACGGCCCAACAGGAACCGTTAAACTTCACTTTATGAAACAATATAATAAATTTACAGATATTGATTATCAACATGCAGGCATGGAATTCGGATAAAAAATATTTTTAGCTAAAAGGCGTACGATTTATAAACTTTTATAAATAATGTACGTCTTTTGTTTTGTGAAATGGTTATAGTTTCATGTTACGTTTGTGTTTTTATAAGTTAGTTTTTAGCTATAAAACCTTTTGATTACTATGGGTATAGCATTTTGGAACTAATTTTCCATAAAGTAAAAATGTAAAATAACTCTCGGAATCAATGTTCGTTTTTAGTTTGCAATTTAGTAATAGTACTGATAGAATACTTAATGGTTAATGAGAAAAATCGGAGGTGCTCACATGTCATCAATCGTAGTAGTTGGGACGCAATGGGGAGACGAAGGTAAAGGTAAAATTACAGATTTCTTAGCAGAAGACGCAAATGTTATTGCGCGTTTTTCAGGCGGTAATAATGCAGGTCACACAATTAAATTTGATGGAGAAACATATAAATTACACTTAGTACCATCTGGTATTTTTTATAAAGATAAAACAAGTGTTATTGGTAACGGTGTTGTAGTAGATCCAGTTGCGTTATTAAAAGAATTAGACGCATTAAACGAACGCGGTGTTGCCACTGACAACTTAAGAATTTCAAACCGTGCACATGTCATCTTGCCATATCATTTAAAACAAGATGAATTAGAAGAAGAAAAGCGCGGAGACAACAAAATCGGCACAACTAAAAAAGGTATCGGTCCAGCATATGTAGATAAAGCACAACGTATTGGTATCCGTATGGCTGATTTATTAGACAAAGCAACTTTTGAAAAATTATTAAAAATAAACCTTGAATATAAAAATGAACTATTTGAAAAAATGTTTAACGCAGAAGGATTCACTTTTGAAGAAATATTCGAAACATATTTCGCTGCAGGTCAACGCTTGAAGCAATATGTTGTAGATACACCTAAATTATTAGACGATGCATTCGTAAATGATGAAAAAGTATTATTCGAAGGTGCACAAGGCGTAATGTTAGATATTGATCATGGTACATATCCATTCGTAACATCTAGTAACCCAATTGCGGGTAACGTTACAGTAGGTGGCGGTGTTGGTCCAACATTCGTATCTAAAGTAATCGGAGTTTGTAAAGCATATACATCACGTGTTGGAGACGGTCCATTCCCTACAGAACTATTCGATGAAGACGGTCACCATATCCGTGAAGTAGGACGTGAATACGGAACAACAACTGGTCGACCACGTCGTGTAGGTTGGTTTGACTCAGTAGTGTTACGTCACTCTCGTCGTGTAAGTGGTATTACAGATTTATCAATCAATTCAATCGACGTATTAACTGGTCTTAAAACTGTTAAGATTTGTACAGCATACGAAATTGATGGTGTTGAAATTACAGAATATCCTGCAAACTTAGACGAATTAGCACGTTGTAAACCAATCTTTGAAGAATTACCAGGTTGGGAAGAAGATATTACAGGTTGTCGTTCATTAGAAGAACTTCCAGATAATGCACGTCGTTACTTAGAACGCATTTCTGAATTATGTAATGTGAAAATCTCTATTTTCTCAGTAGGTCCAGACAGAAACCAAACAAACTTATTAACAAACTTATGGGATTAAGATAAAAAAGCAATTCAGCCTCAGCTGAATTGCTTTTTTTAGTGAATTTCGCGTTTCTTAAAGCGTCCGCCTTTTACTTCGCTTACATCACCTATTGATAGGAATGCCGTATTATCTATCTCTGTTACGATATCTTTAAGTTTAGATTCTTCTAGTCGTGTAATAACGCAGAATACGACTTTTTTATCTTCGCCTGTATATGCGCCTTCTCCGTTAAGGTAAGTGACACCTCTTCCAAGGCGGTCATTGATTGCTTCACCAATATCTCGATATGTATCACTAATAATCCATACTGCTTTAGATTCGTCAAAGCCTTGCACTGTAACGTCTATCATCTTAGCTGCGATAAAATATGCGATTACTGAGAACATTGCAGACTCCCATGTAAATACAAAGCCTGCAGCGGTGAATATGAAACAGTTGATAAGCATGACGATTTCTCCAACAGAAAACGGTGCTTTACTACTAATTAAGATTGCACTGATTTCTGAACCGTCTAATGATCCACCATATCTAATGACTAAACCGACACCTAAACCTATGATAGCTCCTCCAAATATTGTAACCAAGAATGTCTCTTTAATAAAAGGTTCAAAATGATGTAAATAAGCAGTTGTGACTGATAAGACCGTTATTGCATAGATAGTAGATATTGTAAAAGTCTTCCCAATTTGTTTATAACCTAAAAAGAAAAATGGAATATTTAATAAGAAAATAAAAAGACCGAGTTTCAAGTTGGTTAAATGACTGAGAATAATAGCGATACCTACAATACCACCATCAAGCAAATTATTCGGTACTAAAAATAGCTCTAACCCTACTCCCATCAACACACTGCCGGCTGTAATGAAAATGAGTCGCTTGAGTATTTCTACTTTACCTAATTTGCGATGTCCCTTTTTTGTATTAATTTTTTGCTCCATATCATCATTCCTTTATTGGTACTAACTATATTATATAAAAAATTTTAAATAAAATCTTGTATTCTGTATAAAAACCATGCTATAATCAATCTTGTGTTTTATTAGTGGCCCCTTGGTCAAGCGGTTAAGACACCGCCCTTTCACGGCGGTAACACGGGTTCGAGTCCCGTAGGGGTCACCATTTCAATTACATATTTTTAGGTCCCGTGGTGTAGCGGTTAACATGCCTGCCTGTCACGCAGGAGATCGCGGGTTCGATTCCCGTCGGGACCGCTTTCAATGCTTATCGTAATAACGATAAGCATTTTTTTATTTAACTTTTTTGAGGAAAAGTGATGTTGTGAATAGATTTTCACGACAAGTAATTATTTTTATCGAAAATTCTTTTGCTCTGTTTGCTCATAGAATAACTACAAACAATAGAATTAATCACTAATTAGTGTTAAATTATATTATAGGATATCATGCACAGTTGTGTGCTTGTTGATACTTATTTTCAAAAAGAAAAGAGGTAGCGAGATGGCTAGAAAAATAGTAGTCGTAGATGATGAAAAACCGATTGCAGACATACTTGAATTTAATTTAAAAAAAGAAGGTTATGATGTTTATTGCGCATATGACGGTAATGACGCTGTAGACCTAATATATGAAGAAGAACCAGATATTGTCTTATTAGATATTATGTTACCAGGTAGAGATGGTATGGAAGTTTGCCGAGAAGTACGTAAGAAATTTGATATGCCTATTATTATGTTAACGGCTAAAGACTCAGAAATTGATAAAGTCTTAGGATTAGAGTTAGGCGCAGATGATTACGTTACTAAACCATTTTCAACTCGTGAGTTAATTGCGCGTGTAAAAGCGAACTTACGTAGACATTATTCACAACCAAGTCAAACTGAAGATGAAGAAACAAATGAAATTGTTATTAAAGATATTACAGTATATCCAGATGCATATTCAATTAAAAAACGTGGTGCGGATATCGAATTAACACACCGTGAATTTGAATTATTCCATTACTTGGCAAAACACATTGGACAAGTTATGACACGTGAACATTTATTACAAACTGTCTGGGGATACGATTACTTTGGCGATGTTCGTACAGTTGATGTGACGATACGTCGACTACGCGAGAAAATAGAAGACGATGCATCTCATCCAGAATATATTGTAACGCGAAGAGGTGTGGGTTATTTCCTACAAACACAAGAGTAGGCTGATATTATGAATTGGCTAAAGAAATTTCAGTCCCTACACATTAAACTTGTCGTAATTTATGTTCTTTTAATCATTATAGGTATGCAAATTATTGGTTTATACTTTACGAACAGTCTTGAAAAAGAGATGACGCGTAACTTTAAAGCAAATATTGAGCAACATGTTAAACAGATTAATTACAACATAAAAAAATCATATAATTCCGAAGATCCAAATCGAAACTTCCAAAAAGAAATACAAAGCATTTTAGATGATTATGCGAATAGAACTGAAATCGATGAAATTAGATTCATTGACCAAGATCAAATTATTGTCGCGACGTCTAAAGCAACAAATCAAAATACCGTCAATCAAAAAGTAAACGATAGCGCCGTTCAAAAAGCACTTTCTTTAGGGAAAGCAAACGACAAAATCGTATTGAAAAAAGATTCGAATGAAAATAGTAGAGTATGGATTAAAAATATGCCCGTACACTATGAGAATAAAGTTGTTGGGGATATTTATGTTGAATCAGATATCGATTCAGTATATGAACAATTAAATAAAATTAATCAAATCTTTATTATCGGTACAGCAATCTCATTATTGATTACAGTTGTGCTCGGTTTCTTCATTGCGCGAACAATTACGAAACCTATTTCAGATATGCGAAATCAAACATTAGAGATGTCTAAAGGTAACTATACACAACGCGTTAAGATTTACGGCAACGATGAGATTGGTGAACTTGCCCTATCATTTAACAACTTATCTAAACGTGTACAAGAAGCTCAAGCCAATACTGAAAGTGAAAAAAGGCGACTCGATTCTGTTATCACACATATGAGTGATGGCGTCTTAGCTACCGATAGACGAGGACGTGTCCGTATCATCAACGAGATGGCACTGAAAATGTTAGGTATGGAACGTGGAGAAGTAGAATCTAAACACGTTTTAGACGTTCTAAATATTGATGAAGATTATTCATTAGATGATTTACAAGAAAATAACGACAGTTTCGTTATAGACATCAACGAAGAAGAAGGATTAATCGTACGTGTTAACTTCAGTACGATTATTCAAGATACTGGTTTCATTAATGGTTACATTGCCGTATTACATGACGTAACAGAGCAACACATTTTAGAAAATGAACGTCGTGAATTCGTAGCAAATGTTTCGCATGAATTACGTACGCCATTAACATCTATGAGAAGTTATATAGAAGCACTTGAAGAAGGCGCTTGGCGTGATCCAGAAGTCGCACCTACGTTCTTAAATGTCACGATAGAAGAAACAGATCGTATGATTCGTCTCGTTAACGATTTACTTCAACTATCAAAAATGGATAACTCTAGTGACCAGATGAACTTAGAGTTGATTGACTTCAACATGTTCATTAATAAAATCATTAACCGACATGAAATGACACAAGGTAAAAACGTGACATTTGTCCGAGACATTCCAGTTAAAGGATTATTCGTCGAAATGGATCCAGACAAAATGACACAAGTGTTTGATAACGTTATAACAAATGCGATTAAATACTCTCAAGAATCACATAAACGTGTAGAGTTTCATGTGAAACAAAATTCGTTATATAACCGAATGACAATACAAATTAAAGATAATGGTATTGGTATTCCAGTAAATAAAGTCGATAAAATATTCGACCGGTTCTTTAGAGTAGATAAAGCAAGAACACGTAAAATGGGTGGAACAGGTTTAGGTCTAGCGATTTCTAAAGAAATAGTAGAATCTCATAAAGGTAGAATTTGGGCAAGCAGTAAAGAAGGTCAAGGTACATCCATTTATATTACTTTACCAAGTGAAGTCATAGAAGATGAGTTTGGTGATTGGGATGCGTAATAGAGAAGTCATTAAATCGATTGTACTATTAATTTTAGTGCTTATTAGTGTATTTATGACATACCGCGTATGGACCTTCACACCAGAGCTAACAGATTTAGAATCAGATGTGAATGCTGATACACCTGCAATTGGACCGAAAATCAGTAAGCCAATAGATAGTGTTGTTATGCCTTTTAGAATGATTAATCGAAATGGGACAGATGTGAAAGGGACGTCTAACGTTCAAGATATTAAAAGTGTTACAAACCAACTACTTAATAAAGATGTTAAAAAAGTCGACATGTTAAGCAGTGAATCAATTGTAGAACTAGAAGACTTATCTGAACGATATACAATTTTAGACTTCCCGGACAGTATCCCTAGTGAAATGTATTTGAATCAAGTACTAGGATTAGAGATGAGTTCTTATCCTAAAATTAATTTTGATCGAATTCTAGTAGATACGAAATCAACGGATCATGCGATTGTGTATTTATTGAGTGAAAATAAGAAAAAAGCACTTAAACTAGAAACGACAGTTAAAAGTACTAACTTTGATAAAGTTAATAAAAAAGCAGCAGCTAATCTTAAGCCATATACGGGCATTATAACGAATGAAAATACAACAAATGAAATCAACCAAGTATATGCACCAGAATCAGCAGATAACATGAATATATATCGTTACGTATCCAACAAAATTTCTGTAACAGACTTAAATAATGTTATTCTTGGAGATTCTGTCATTGCGAGAAGTCATGAAAACCAAGTTTCTACTTATAACAATAATACGGGTATTGCGACTGTAAATGAGAAGAAACAAACGTATCATTATACAAATTTATCTGAAGATGAGAACCGTGTAAAAGACATTTCAAAATCCATCTCTAATTCATTTAAATTTATAAATGAGCATGCCGGTTTTACTGACGAGTTCCGTCTATTTAGTACAGATCAAAAGTCAGGTAAAGTAGATTATCAAATGTTTTTAAATAACTATCCAGTATTCAACGATGATAATTTAGCGTCTATCGAAGCCATTTGGGGACGAGATGCGATTAATGAATACAATAGAGGTTTAATTACAACAGGCGTTGCTGTACCGTCTAAAAAAGAAGCAGATAAGATACCAACTTCAGAAGAGGTACGTTTCAATTTAGCATCAAATGCGAGTATCGATTTCACTAAAGTCACAAACATGGCTATTGGCTATGATTTATCATTACCAAAAGAGAAAATCGACAATTTACAAAATACGATTGAATTCACGCCAAAATGGTACATTAAATATAACGGTGAATGGAAGCGATACGAGAATGGAGGGCTAGTTTAATGGATTGGAAACATGCCAAGTCACTCTTCATCATAGTGTTCGTATTAATTAACATTGGACTAGTCATTGTATACTTCAATAAAGTAAACAACTCGATTGTCCAAGAGTCTAATGCTCAGTCTGATGTTAATTTTTCTAAAGAAGGAATAGACATTCCGACATTACCTGATTATAAAGATAAAGAAATGCAATCTATCACGGCAAATAGTAAGTCCTTTTCAGATAGTGATATAGACGGCGTATTTTCTTTATCGGAAAAAGATACACAAATTAATAAAGACGTTAACGAAGATATCGGTAAAGATAGTAAACAGCAAAATTTTAAAGCTTTCGTTAATAAAGAAGCATACAAAGGAAAAGATTATCAAATTAAGAAAAACAATTCTGATAAAAACTCTGTCGTCTTTGAACAAAATTATGACGGATTGCCAATATTAAATAATAATAAAGGTCAAATCGTCATAAATATGCAAGACGGAAAAGCTAAGAAATTCACGCAAACTTACTTAGATAAACTTAAACCCGGTAACGGAGATAACAACAGTAAACGAAAAATCGTCGATGCTAAAACGGCACTTGAGACACTTTACTACAACACATATTTAGTAAAAGGCGATAAAGTAGAATCAGTAAGATTAGGTTATTACAGTGTTGTTAAAGAAATCGGCGGACAAGTACTTGCCCCAACTTGGGAAGTCAAAATAAAAACTAAAGAAGACGGTAAGCCAAAAACAGTCGTCATGTACATTGATGCGATTAAACCAGAATCAACTGTACTAGAAGAATCGTAAATCACGTATGATAGCAGGAACTAAAGGAGATGAACACTTGTGATCGCAATGAGCGTACTCGCAAGTGGCAGTACAGGAAATGCCACTTATATAGAATCAGAAAAAGGTAGTCTACTCGTAGACGCCGGATTAACAGGTAAAAAAATAGAAGGTTTATTCCAACAAATCGACCGTAATATTAGCGACTTAGAAGGAATCTTAGTCACACACGAACATATCGATCACATTAAAGGGTTAGGCGTACTAGCTAGAAAGTATAAATTACCTATTTACGCAAATAAGAAAACGTGGCAAATGATAGATGTAAAAGACAAAAAAATTCCCGACGATCTAAAATTTCACTTTGAACCATATGAAACAAAGACATTAGCAGGAATTGATATCGAATCATTCAGCGTGTCACATGACGCAATTGATCCACAATTTTATATATTCAATAACGATTATAAAAAATTAACGATGATTACAGACACAGGCTACGTATCAGACAGAATGAAAAGTATGATACAAGGTAGTGATGCATTCGTATTTGAAAGTAACCATGACGTGGATATGCTGAGAATGGGTAAATACCCATGGGCGACAAAACAACGCATATTAAGCGATATGGGACACGTATCAAACGAAGACGCAGCACACGCAATGTGTGACGTTATAACAGGAAGCACAAAGCGCATATATCTATCACATTTAAGCCAAGACAACAATATGAAAGACTTAGCAAGAATGACAGTAGGACAAGTATTGAACGAACATGATATCGATACAAACAAAGAAGTTATCCTTTGTGATACAGATAAAGAAAAAGCAACACCAATATATTACGTATAAAAAGATATCCCCAATTTAGCTTTTGGGGATATCTTTCTATTTGTACACAGAAATACACACAGTTATACACAACTGTCCACAAAGTGTGTATAAAACATGATGTTATGCACACTTTTATCCACAATGTATAAAAAACCGTGGATAAATCATAACAAAATGAATAAAAATAACACGATTAATAAATAGAAAACATACAAAAAATTCAAATTGTTGATATAATAAGAAATAAAACTGTGCATAAGTTGATAACATGTGGATAACTTATAGCATAATGAATAAAGGTGGATAAAAATAACCATGAAAATCACAATCATAACCGTCGGCAAACTCAAAGAAAAATATTGGAAACAAGCCGTGGACGAATATAACAAGAGACTAAGCGCATATACTAAGACAGAATTAATAGAAGTAGCAGACGAAAAAGCACCAGATAATATGAGCGAGAAAGATATAGAGATTGTGAAGGAAAAAGAAGCGGACAGAATCATGTCTAAAATCAAACAAGACAGTCACGTTATTACCCTGGAAATACAAGGCAAGATGTTAACAAGCGAAGGACTAAGTAAAGAAATCGATAACCTTATGACACGCGGACAATCACACATCACATTTATCATAGGCGGATCAAACGGACTGCACGATAAAGTATTACAACGCAGCAACTACGCACTATCATTCAGCAAAATGACCTTCCCACACCAAATGATGAAAGTCGTATTGATGGAGCAAGTGTATAGAGCATTTAAGATAATGCGAGGGGAAGCATATCATAAATGATGCGGTTTTTTCAGCCACTTCATAAAGCCATTTTGAAGGTATCGTACTGCCTGCGGATTTTAAAAAGAGTACATGTGTTTTCTTGAACATAAACTTTAAAGGATATCGTTATGATAATACAATTGCAGAATCAACATTTAAGACTATGAAAATTAAATTTATATACCTTTGTACGCTTAAAGCTTCAATAAATGTGGATTCTGAATCTACTATTTCAGCGTATTTTTTAATTGATTAGTTTTAGAATATATATAATATGAATCAAGCATACTTTGATTAGGAACAATTGATTGAAAACTTTTATTGGTGTAAGCTTCTGAATTTAAAATAACGGTTTTACAAATACTAGCACGAGAAGTAAATAATACTATTCCAATAGGTAATAATTTTGCTGAACTCTTTTGAAATCCTAATTCAGTAATTTTATTTACTCATTCATTAACGAATATGTCATTTCCAATTTTAACAGGTGAAAACCAATTAATTTCTCCATTCCAGTATGCTGCAATTTTAGTGTTGGGAATTCCACCACCTACAACTGTAGCTACAGCTCCTAATATGATTGTAATAATTTATAATATTTAATTTGAATTTTCAAAAATGTTGACGTTTTCATTTTGTTGTTGTATACTCTTGTTAATTAAATATTTGGCGTGTTACTACGTAAAAGTAGGCATAACCGAGTTGGATCTTTCTATGAAAATAGAGGATTTAATTCGGTTATTTTTTTTGGAGGGAGATAATTATGGGAGAAAAACAAATAGCAATTGAAATTATTGAGAAAATAGGAGGTATAAATAATGTTTCTCATTTGGAACATTGTTCAACAAGGCTAAGATTTTCGCTATATGATGACGGGAAAGTAGATAAAGAATCAATTCAAA
Organism: Mammaliicoccus sp. Marseille-Q6498; assembly: GCF_946151045.1. Taxonomy (NCBI): domain Bacteria; kingdom Bacillati; phylum Bacillota; class Bacilli; order Caryophanales; family Staphylococcaceae; genus Mammaliicoccus; species Mammaliicoccus sp. Marseille-Q6498. The sequence goes on from NZ_OX267714.1 coordinate 1,592,068, forward strand.
AAATCCCGGGAGTTTTAGGTGTAATTCAAACGGGACAGACACAAGTAATTATTGGTGGAGGAGTTGTTGAAGTATATAAAGAAGTTGAGAAAATTTTATCAGAGTCTAATGATCGTCCTAATCAAGATGTTAATAAAAAGCAAAATTGGAAAGCTGGATTAGTAGATTTTATAATTGGTATATTTCAGCCGCTAATACCTGCAATAGCTGGAGGGGGAATATTAAAATCTTTATTAATGCTATTAGACTTAATAGGTGTGTTGGATAAGTCAACTTCAACATATAAGGTTCTCACATTTATTGGTGACGCACCTTTGTATTTTCTACCGTTACTTGTCGCAATAACAACAGCCAATAAATTGAAAGTTAACAGTCTTGTAGCTGTCTCGGCAGTTGGTGGGTTATTAATCCCAGGACTTACAGATATGATTAGTAATGATACTAAATTATTCGGAATTACAATTCAAAATATTACTTATGCATATCAAGTATTTCCAGCAATTCTTTGTATTATTACTTATTCATTTTTAGAAAAATATCTCACAAAAATAAGTCCTAAAGTAATTAGAAGTTTCTTTGTTCCTATGATGTCACTATTAATCGTTGTTCCATTTACGTTATTAATACTAGGACCAATAGGTTTCACATTTGGACAAGGATTTGCTGCAGTCGTTATGTGGATATTTAGTAAGTTCGGCTGGGTTGCAGTAGCGTTACTTGCAATGTTTTTACCATTTATGGTTGTTACAGGAATGCATAAAGCGATGATTCCATATGTAATTACATCGTTAGGAGAAACTGGAAAAGAAATCATTTATAATGCAGCTTCTCTTGCTCATAATATTTCAGAAGCAGGTGCATGTTTTGCTGTAACATTACGTACAAAAGATAAAAGATTAAAGGCTACTGCTGTATCTGCAGGGGTATCTGCACTTTTTGGAATAACTGAACCGGCATTATATGGTGTAACTATTTTACACAAAAGAGTATTATATGGTGTTATGTTTGGTAGTTTAATAGGTGGTGCAACATTAGGGGTATTAGGTGTTGAAGCATATGTTGCTGTTGGACCTGGAGTAGCTAGTTTATCAATGTTTATTTCGGAAAAATTACCTTATAATTTATTATTTGCTGTGATCGGTTTGGTGGTATCATTTATAGCTTCATTTATTGCCGTCTTAATAATTTGGAAAGATTCAACTGATGAGGAAAAAAGCTTTGCATTAAATGAAAGCGATATCTTTTTAAAAGCACCTGTGGATGGAAAGCTGATTTCTCTATCAATGGTTAACGATGAAGTCTTTGCAAATAAGATGTTAGGCGATGGGATTGGTATTATACCAGATACAGGTAAATTATATGCACCTTGTGATGGAAAAGTATCAATGATATATAATACTAAGCATGCATTAGGTTTAGAAACAGGTGAAGGTATCGAAATGTTATTCCATATAGGATTAGATACAGTTAATTTGAATGGTAAATATTTTGAAACATGTGTATCAATAGGGCAAGAAGTTAAACAAGGAGATTTATTACTGGAATTTGATTTAGAGAATATTAAAAAAGCGGGATTTGATCCAACGACTATTTTTGTAATTACAGAACCTAAAAATATAATCCTGGATATTAAAGTAGAACAAGAAGTGACTTATAAAGATAATATAATAAAAGTAGAAAGGAAAGAATAATATGATTTTGAATGATAATTTTTTATGGGGCGGAGCAGTATCTGCAAATCAAGTGGAAGGTGCATGGAATATAGGAGATAAAGGAATGTCAGTTGCTGATGTTGCATCTTTTAAACCAAATATTGACGTTAAAGATTATAAAGCACACAATGCAATAACAACTGAGAAAATTTTAGAAGCTAAAAATGAGGAAAGCACAAAATGGTATCCAAAACGTCGAGGAATAGATTTTTATCATAAATATAAAGAAGATATTAAACTTTTTTCTGAAATGGGTTTTAAAACTTTAAGAATATCTATCGCCTGGACGCGCTTATTTCCAACTGGAGAAGAAGAACAAGCTAATCGATTAGGTATTAATTATTATAAAAATGTTTTCAAAGAATTAAAGAAATATAATATTGAACCTATTGTTACTTTGTCACATTACGAAATGCCTTTGGCGTTGTCAGAAAAATATAATGGTTGGGTAGACCGTAAATTAGTAGATTTATTTGTAAGGTATGCAGAGGTATGTTTTGAAGAGTTTGGTGAATACGTAACTTATTGGTTAACTTTTAACGAAATAGACAGTGTAGGTAGACATCCGTTTATAACAGCTGGAATTGTTGAAGATAAATGTATTGATTATTCATTGAATGAAGCTATTTATCAATCTTTACATCATCAATATGTAGCAGCTGCAATTGCTACAAATAAATGTCATAAAATGATTCCTGGAAGTAAAATGGGATGTATGTTGACAAAATTAACAACGTATCCAAATACTTGTAACCCAGAAGATGTTTTCCTTGCTTTAAAAAGTAACTTAAACAATTATGCTCACGCTGATATCCAAATTTTAGGTGAATATTCACCACTTTATAAAAAGCAATTGGAGAATAAAGGTATTAATATAAAAATGCTAACAGAAGACAAGAAGCTCTTAAAGGATAATACTGCTGATTATTTAGCATTTAGTTATTATATGTCTCGAACCGAATCATCTGATGCATCATTGGAACAAACTTCAGGTAATACTATTATGGGAGTGAAAAATCCTTATCTTCCATCTACTGAATGGGGATGGGAAATAGATCCACTTGGATTAAAAATTTCGTTAATAGAACTTCAAGATCGTTATAATGTACCGTTAATCATTGTTGAAAATGGTATGGGAGCAAAGGATGAATTAACTATAGATGAAAAAGTACATGATGATTATCGTATAGATTACTTAAGAGAACATATTAGAGCAATCATCGAAGCTGCTGGTGAAGGTGTAGATATATTTGGTTATACAAGTTGGGCACCAATTGACTCTATCAGTGTTTCCACTTCACAAATGAGTAAGCGATACGGATATATTTATGTTGATCAAAATGATCTGGGAGAAGGTAGTTTAAAAAGAATAAAAAAAGATTCCTATTATTGGTACAAAAGAGTAATAGAAAGTAATGGTGAAATCTTAGGTTAGGGGAACTCAATATGATTATAAAAAAAATATTAAATCCTAATACAATTTTGGCAATAGACGAAAATAGACAAGAATATGTATTTTTTGGTAAAGGTATTGGATATAGTAGAAAAATTGGACAAAATGTAGATGGAGAGGATATAAATAGAGTATTTATCCCAGTTAATAATAAACAAATCCAAGAATATATAAGATTATTCGACTCAATTCCGGCTGTTTATTTTGATGTAACTCAAGAGATTATTAAAAATGCTAAGCAAGTTTTACAGACTGAATTAAATACTGGATTATTTTTTACACTTAGTGATCATTTGCATTTTGCAGTTGAGAGACATAAGAAAAATTTAAATATTGTAAATAGAGTTTATTGGGAAGTGAAGAATTATTATCCTAATGAATTTTCGATTGGTGAAAACGCACTAAAAATACTTAAAAGAAATTTAGGACAAATTTTACCTAAAGAAGAAGCGGCAAATATTGCTTTTCATATTATTAATGCTCAAAATACTGATTCATTAACTAATAAAGGGATGGATTATGCAAAGTTGATTGGTGGAGTTACAGACATAGTTAAGTATGAGTTGAAAATAGACTTTGATATAGAAGACGTGCACTATCAACGATTCATCACACATCTAAAATTTTTTATACAGAGATATTTTGATGGGAAGATGATTAATGAAAATGATGATGGATTGTTTGAACAAATAGCTACCTTATATCCGAAAGCATTAGGAGTAGCATATAAAGCAAAAGAATATATAGAAATATTATATGAAACTAAGGTAAATAAAGAAGAAATAACTTATTTAACGGTTCATATTAATCGGTTAATGAGTGACAATACAATTCATAATGGAAAATAGTTACTTTTAATCATAATAAAGAATGAAGCATCTACACTTAATTGGACTAATTCTATGAGAATAGGTACTGTTAATTTTACAATTTAGGCGATTCAGGATGGAGGAGAAAGACGTATAGTATTTGCTTTATTTTGATTCGATTTTGATTTGACCTTTATGGTTGTCGTACTATCCCTCTCAATGTTTCATAATTGAGGGGTTTTTAATGTTTTATACTAATTCTCATGGCTTGTCATCATAAAGTATTAATATCACTAATAAAGGGAAGCATATCATAAATGATGCGGTTTTTGATATGCTTCCCCTTATCAATGATATTGCTAAAAAAATATAGAATGAACTCTAATAATGAGCTCATTCTATATTTTCATCACTCCTTTTTAACCATTTGGAAACTTAGTTAACTTGAGGTGTTTTTGGATAATATTATCTAGTTGCTGCTGTTCTTCATCTAATATATCTGTATCTTCTTTTATTAACCTTATTATGTCAGTTATTTCCTTCTCATTTTGTAATGTCATAAATTCCTGTGGGCCACCTAAAATTAAACCATTGATTTCAATATGGCTAGTCTGGTAAAAACTCAAACCTTCATGTGTTATTTTATTTCTGTAGTCCCTCGTTTTACGATTACTTTTGTCAGGTAAATTAGGATAGTACTTTTTATTGCTACTTTTTTTATTATTTTGCTCGAAATATTCTCTAGCATCCTGCGTCAAACCTTTAGTTTTCTCATCTTCACCATTATATAATCTTCCTACTTTATCTATATTTATATCATTAATATCAACCATTAATGTGAAACAGCGTACTCTTATAAGTATATCGTCTAAAGTAGTTATCAACCTTATTGAATTTGTTATATGATAATCTAATATTAAATTTTCTTTTAAATCATTATTTTCAAAGCTTTTAAAACTCTCTTCCATTTCTTCTTGCGCTAAAGCTAGAAAAAAGCGATTTCTATCATATGAAACCATCAAATCTGCAATACATTGCTTAGCTAAATTATCAAATATGCTCTTATCATCATACATAGTTTTATTTACATCATAATTAAACATTTAACACCCTCCATTGAAAAAGATCAAGTTCAAGGCGAAGCGTTTATAGCTAAAAATAAAAAAGAAAGACAATTAGTAGTACAAGCACAAAATTTACAAGAAACGAAAGGCAATGAAGCATATCAAGTTTGGATTCTTAAAGGAGAAAAGCCATATCGAGCAGGTACTTTTGTTTCCAGTAAAAATTCTGGAATAGTTATCTTTGATTTAAGTGATATCGAATTAGATAAGCAAGATAAAATAGCAATTACTTTAGAACCATCACCGAATAATCAGGCTCCTGAAGGTGATATAATAATGGCTGGTGAAAAAGGTTAGATATTTTTAGAGATTACATTAATTAATGTGATCTCTTTTTTTATTTATTGCGTATACCATATGAACAAAAAAACAAAGGAGTGATTGGATGAATATTTCACAGAAAGTATTAGCCATGTCATTATCGGTTTCATTGTTAGGAGCTGGAACAAGTGTATCGCAAATTGCACAAGCACATGATGCGTCACATGAATCTGTTACAAAAACAGATAGTAAAGCAGTTGAATTAAGAAGTAATTTAGATATGTTGCTAAGTGAACATGCGTATTTAGCTACTGATACAATGAGAAAAGGTGCAGAAGGGTCTAAAGATTTTGATGCATCAGTAAAATCACTAAATATGAATACTAAAGATTTATCTAAAGCTATCGGTGATGTATATGGCCAAGAAGCAGGTAAAGAGTTTGAGAAAATGTGGGCAGAACATATTGGGTACTTTGTAGATTATGTGAATGCTACAAATGATAATGATGAAAATGCACGACAAGAAGCATTAAAGAACTTAGATAATTATAGAGAGCACTTCTCTCAATTTTTAGCATCAGCAACAGATGAAAAATTAGAAGCGAAAGGTTTATCAGAAGGTTTACAAATGCACGTGAATCAATTAGTAAGCGCATTTGATGCCTCAGTAAATGGGAACTATGACAAAGCTTACAAATACGAAAGAGAATCCATTCATCACATGTATATGGTTAGTAAAGGATTATCAAATGCTATAACACAACAATTTCCTGAAGATTATCACCATACAAGTGCAACAACAAAAGCAGCCGACTTAAGATCAGATTTAAATTATTTAATGAGTGAACACGCCATCTTAGCAGCCGATGCCATGCAAAATGGATATGATGGATCTAAAAATTACAAAGCATCCGTAAAAGCGTTAGAAATGAATACAAAAGATTTATCAAAAGCAATAGAAGGTGCGTATGGTAAAGAAGCGGGTATGGAATTCGATAAAATGTGGACAGAGCATATTGGGTATTTCGTTGATTACGTAGAAGGTTCAAAAAATAAAGACGAAGACGCTAAAAAAGAAGCCAAAAGCAACTTAGATAATTATAGTAAAGAGTTTGGCGCATTCCTATCTAAAGCTACAGATAATCAATTAAAGAGTGATGAGTTAGCTGAAGGATTAGGTGTGCATGTGAATCAGTTGTTAGCTTCATTTGATGCTTACACTAAAGGAGATTATAAAACATCAACAATGAAAGTAAGAGAAGCATATGCGCATATGTATAACAGCTTTTGGTAATCCAGTTGTACCAGATGTATATGATAAAATTGCGGTATCATCACGTTTTGTTTCATCAACTGTAAGTTCTGAGCTTGCAGTTTGTATTGCTTCATCGATAGAAATCCAATCTTGTTGTTTAGAGCCTACGATAAATTTAGTGAGTTGATCATATTCTTGAATATTTTCAAATTCGTCTGTACATTGGTCGATGACTACGACTGCGTTGACTTCACCATGCGTAATGCGGTGTTGTAAGTCTTTAGTTCTTAACATTTCTGAACTTGGAATGATAATAAGGCCGAGTTTAAGTGCAGCAATGTAAACTTCATAAGTTTTAATTGAGCGTGGCATCATAATAAGGACTTTGTCGCCTTTTTGAAGACCTTGAGCTTTAAAGATGTTGCCCACTTTATTTGAATTTTGGATGAGTTTAGCATACGTAATTGTTTGTACGTTGCCATCGACATCTTCAAATATAATGGCTTCTTTCGTTTCATCTACTGCATGTCTTTCGATTCCATTAACAATATTGTATGTTTCTGGTGCTATTAAGTCTGATCTATTCATGTTAATCTCCTCGTTTTGTTTAATATATTGTTTTATTTTAACAGTGAATAATCATTAATACGAATAAATGAAACTATAGAATACTTTAAATAGTCAAACTATTGACATTTGATAAAAAAAAATATATGTTATTAAAGTATATAAAAAATTCATAGCATCTAAACTTTAGCAAGTGGCTAATCGATATTGGCTAATTGAAAAAGTAAAAACGGTGCAATGACTCACAATAAAAATTTCAAAAAGATTACATATAAATAATAAGGAAGCAATTAAAATAACGGTAAGCGTTAGTTTGATTGAAGCCGACAATTAAAGCAAATCTGCACGAGAGGTTTGTTTTAAATTGTCGGCTTTTTTTATTGCTTTTAACAGAAAAGGAGCAACCGACATGATAGGTTTATTAGTATTATTTTTTATTTCAATTGGATTGGCGCTTATAAGTAGCATCATATATTTAGTGCCAAAAGTGGCAAAGGCATATATTAATGTTCACTTAGTAATTGCATTTATACCAGTGCTTATCTCATTAATTGGGTTGTGTATAACAAGGGGAAATGTATATATAGGATTTTGGCATTTAGATAAATTGTCATGGTTGCTCGCACTCTTTATTTTGAGTATTGGTCTTATTATTCAAAGGTTTTCCGTACGTTATTTAGATGGAGATGCACAGTATCGTAAATATTTTTCATTATTTACATTTATGACGGTATTTGCTTCAGTTGGTTGGTTAAGTAATGATTTAAGATTAATGGCGATATTATGGGGGTTAACATTATTTTGTTTAACGCGTTTAATCGGTTTAAACAAACAATGGCACATTACGAAACGTTTAGCGAAAAGTACTAGCATGATCTTTATCGTTAGTTGGATTGCTTTAGTAATAGCGATTATACTGACATACAATGTAACGGGTGAATGGCAACAGTCTACTATATTTAGTGAAAGCCATCTTGACCAATTTGATTCGTGGCAAGGTGTGGTTATTCAGTTGATGTTAGTGATATCGGTCATCATTCCAGCAGCTCAGTGGCCATTTCATAGATGGCTAATAGAATCTGTAGCGGCACCAACTCCTGTTTCAGCGATTATGCATGCCGGTATTGTAAATGTAGGTGGTGTTATTTTAACGAGATTTGCACCGATTTTTACAAATGAATGGATAATTGGGTTACTTATCATTATCGCAACGATTTCTGTATTGATGGGAGCAGGCATTAGTTTAGTACATGTGGATTACAAAAGGCAGTTAGTAGGTTCAACGATTGGACAGATGGGCTTTATGCTTATCCAATGTGCTTTAGGTGTTTATTCAGCAGCTATCGTTCATCTTATGTTACATGGATTATTTAAAGCGACATTATTTTTACGTTCTGGTTCTGCTGTAAGAACTTTTGATATGCCTTCAAGAATGAATGAAAGTGTGTCATATATATGGGTTCTAGTTGGTCGATTATTATCAATTATGATTGGTATTATCTTTTGGCTTATGGATCCGACAAGTAGTTACCAAATCATTAGTGCGCTTATTTTAGCTTGGTCATTATCTGTTTCATGGACACAACTAGTCGCATATGGTGAGGGCAAGTTAGGTAGAATCATTGGATTATTAGCACTTTTAATTGTTGGTTTATCTTACTTTGGTGTACATCATTTATTCCATGATTTGTTACATCAATACGCTACAAATGTGAATCATACACCTATATTTGCAGTCATTATCATGATTGTATTGCTTTTAATAGGAAGTGCACTGAACTTGTGGGTTGCAAGAAATCATTCATCTAAAATTGTCACGATTATATATTTATGGATTGTACATTTAGGTGAATCAAATGTGCAAAATATTGAAACGCATCCACGCTATTTGAAAAATCATACGTTTAAAGGAGGTTATCAACATGACGCAAACAATTGAATTACAAAATGACATCACATATTCAATTAAAGAGGCGAGTCGTGTCATAACACCACTTTCTCCTATTAATATATTTGCAGCAAGAAATCCTTGGGTGGGTTTAGAAGAACGTACTTTTGAAGATGTCGCGAGATGGTTTCAAAAGGTACAGAATGTCGATTTGTATCCGAACGAAAGTTTATTATTTGCTGCAATCGAAAATGGAGAAATTAAACAAGAATATATAGAAGAACGGTTATCGGCATGGCTATCGAATGATAATACGCCATTAAATAAAGTGATGTTAAGAGAATACGCTGAAAGTATCTTGTTTAATAGAACTCACAAAGTAAATCTTAATGAACAAGATCAAAAGCAATTAAGAACGTCATTAGAAAATGTTGAACTGAGTAAACAAAAAGATGTTGACATTATTTTAAGTACGCGTATTGAACAATATTCTGGACAGGCATATTTAGATAAGTTGGATGCACAAATGATTAAGTGGAGTAAATTATATCTTGATGATAATCAATCAGGATGGGCAATCCATAAAGATGGTAAAGGTTTCTTTAAAAATTGGAAAAGGTTAGCTCATTTGGATCCCGCTTTATCGAAAGCAGAGAGACATAAAATAAAAATGCTACCATCAACATCTATTGAAACAATAGAAAGCTGTTTAGACAAACTAGGTATATCAGAAGTACAAGTACAAACATATCTTGAAATACACTTGTTGGCTTTACCAGGGTGGGCAGGTATGATGCTTTGGAAAGACGAACGTTTAAACTTGCTGACAGATTATTTAGCCATAAGATTGGCTTTGGAATGGACATTGATGAGTGAGAAAGCTCAAGAGCAACAACATACTGCAGAAGATATGTCTCAAGTGCTATCTTGGTTTGAAAGTGGAATCTTAACGTTGGAAAATTGGTTCGCATTATCTCAAGGTGAACGAGAAGATTATGTAACATTTGCGCATCAATTTGATCGCATTACACAACATAAATTATTGCTAGAAGCTTGGGAAGATACGTATGAGTCGCAATTACAAAGTGAAATTCAATCTCATATCCCTCATGAAGAGGATAAAGCATTTGTCGAGGCACAGCTTGCTTTTTGTATTGATACACGGTCGGAACCTTTTAGAAGGCAATTAGAAATGGAAGGTCCTTTCGAAACGATCGGTATCGCTGGATTCTTTGGCTTACCAATTGAAAAGTGTGAACTCGGACATCAACATACACATAATGCTTTACCAGTTATGAATAAACCGCAACATAAGATTTATGAATATGAAGATGCTCCCCAATCCAATCATTACGTTGAAAAGAAAAAAAGTATTTCGTCAATATTTTATACATTTAAAAAAATGAAACAAAATGTATTACCAAGTTTATTGCTTCCAGAATTAACAGGTTCATGGCTAAGCGTACAAACGATTGCGAGAAGCTTTATGCCTAAACGTACTGGTGATTTGGTCAATCGATTTAATAAAAATCTTATGAATAAGCCGGAAACGAAACTTTCTATAGATCATGCGTCAAATCGGTTTGGTGATTTACCTATTGGGTTTACGAAACATGAACAGCTTACTTACGTAAGAGAAGCATTGAAATTAATGGATTTAACGGAAGATTTTGCGCCATTAGTTGTCATTTGCGGACATGGTAGTCATAGTGCAAACAACCCTTATGCAGCTTCATTAGATTGTGGCGCGTGTGGTGGATCAGCGAGTGGTTTTAATGGGAAAGTATTAGCGACTTTATGTAATTTGCCTGAAGTTAGAGAAGGACTCAAAAGCAATAACATTATAATTCCGGAAGATACAGTATTTGTTGCTGCTGAACATAGCACGACAACAGATCAATTAGAATGGCTTTATGTACCCGAACTCTCGAATCAAGCTGAGCGTGCTTTAGAAAAATTAAAATCAGCTTTGCCTAAAGCTAGTCAAGAAGCAAATCGTTTAAGACTTGAAGATATTCCGGGCATGGAACATTCAAATGCACAATCCATAACTAAAGCAGAACAGTTAGCAAGTGACTGGAGTGAAATCCGACCAGAATGGGGATTAGCTAGAAATGCAACGTTTGTTATTGGTAAGAGAACATTAACAGAGCAATCTCAATTAAATGGTCGTGCATTCCTGCATAATTATGACTGGACGAAAGATCATGACGGTGAAATTTTAAATACGATTTTAAGTGGGCCAGCGACAGTTGCTCAATGGATTAACTTACAATATTATGCTTCAACTGTTGCACCTTACTATTACGGAAGCGGCAATAAAATCACACAAACGGTGACGAGCGGCATTGGTGTCATGCAAGGAAATGGTAGTGATTTACTGACAGGTTTACCTTGGCAATCAGTTATGAAAGCTGATGGGGAATATTATCATGCACCGATTCGATTATTAGTTGTGATACAAGCGCCGAATGATTACATTCGTAAATTGCTCAATGAAAATACTGCGCTTAACACAAAAGTAAAAAATGATTGGTTATTGCTATCAAGTATAGATGAAAATGGTGAATGGCATAAATGGTAAATAAATGAGCGGGACAACAATTTATGTCCTAGACTCGAGAGGATGTATAATATGAATGATGAAAAAAATATACTCATACTATCTGATCTAAATTCACATCTAGAAAGCCAACTTGTTGAATCTTTAAATTTCAACCCTAATCATGTTATGTCGATACAAAGCTATCAAGCAGAAATTTCGCATGCATATGGTGATGTGATGCGGTCAATTATTATCGCGATTTATGAATATGATATAGAGAATATTTATATCATTAGAAAGTCAGACGATAAACAGGTTATCGCATTACCTGAAAGTATCCAAAGTCATACAGAAAAAATTAAAACACTCGATTACTTGTTTAATAACTGTAAGCCTGAGTTTAGTAGTGACAATATTCATGAATGGTTAAATGGTGAAAGTAATATTCACCAAAGTATTAAACAAAGTATTCATCAAGTTTCTAATCATCCACTTATACCACCTGGTATTACAATAAACGGTATGACCATTAATCAAAGCAATATTGAAACTATTGCTGAACATTTAACATAAAGCAAAATAAGCATTAAGGAGAGACAAATATGGAAATGACAAAAGGAGCATGTGAATCAAAAATTAGTAAAGCCATTACACAATGGGAAAAAGAATATTTAGGTAGAGGATCTCTATCTGTAAAGACAGATATTATTAGAGATATGATTATTGTTGATTTACAAGGTGTGCTTACACCTGCAGAGTATAGCGTTTGTAAAACGCAAGAAGGTTTACTGAGTATAAAACGTACACGTTCAAAATTAGTAGAATCAGATATGGATTATTTATATCAAATGATATTTGAAATTACACAACAAGACGTCAAAAGTTTCCATACAGATTTAAGTTCACGAACAGGTGAACGTATGATGATTTTTAAAATGCATCATAATATAGAAGAACAATTTAATAAATAATTGCCAGATATCTATAATGAAAACCTTTTAAAATTAAGTAGCAAAGAATAATCATAATTTTAATAAAAGTTAATTAAAAATTTACATTAGCTTAACAATTATAGTTTATTATTCACAATGGTTACAATAACTTTAAAGAGGTGTGTTATGGAACTCTCGGCTTTACAAATGATTTTTACATTCATCGGTGGATTAGGTATCTTCCTATACGGGATTAAACAAATGGGAGATGGATTACAAGCAGCAGCAGGAGATAGATTAAGAGGTATATTAAATAGATTTACAAGTAATCCTATTATGGGTGTACTTGCAGGTATGATTGTGACAATTTTAATACAAAGTAGCTCAGGAACAACGGTTATCACAATTGGACTCGTAAGTGCTGGATTTATGACGATGCGACAAGCAATAGGTGTTGTCATGGGTGCCAATATCGGTACGACTATCACAGCATTTATTATTGGGATTAACATTGGTGAATATGCTTTACCAATACTAGCATTAGGTGCATTTTTAATTTTCTTCATTCAAAAAAGAAAAGTTAAAAATATCGGTATGATTTTCTTCGGATTTGGATCACTATTCTATGGTCTAGAATTAATGAGTGGTGCGGTAAAACCACTTGCTAATTTAGAAGGCTTTAAACAAATTATGTTAGATATGTCTTCTACTCCGATATTAGGTGTACTTGCAGGTACATTTGTGACGTTAATCGTTCAAAGTTCAAGTGCAACGATTGGCATTTTACAAGGATTCTATGCCAATGATTTAGTTTCATTGCATGGTGCATTACCAATCTTATTAGGAGACAATATTGGAACGACAATTACAGCTGTATTAGCAAGTTTAGCTGGCTCTATCGCTGCTAAGCGTGTTGCGATGGCGCATGTTATGTTTAATGTTATCGGTGCAGCAGTATTTCTATTAATATTACCATTCTACGAAATGACAATGGAATGGATTCAACACGCTATGAATTTAAATCCAAAAATGGTTATAGCATTTGCACACGGAACATTCAATGTAACAAATACACTTATACAGTTACCATTCATCTTCGCACTAGCTTGGATTGTAACGAAAATCATTCCTAGTGAAGATGTAAATGAAAAATATAAACCGAAATATCTTGATAATAATTTAATTAATCGAGCGCCTAGTATCGCACTTCAAGAAGCTCAAGATGAAATTCAAAATATCGGTAAAATGACTGTTTCAATGTTGAATAATGTTGAAAATATTGATGAAAAAGCAATTAAAAAGCATAAAGATAAACACCTTGCAGTAGATAATATGTATGATAATGTTCGTCAATATTTAAATAAATTATCTGAGAAAAAACTATCAGCTAAAGATGCTGAAAGGCTATCTGTTTTATATGATGTTAATAGAACAATATTGAAAGTATCAACCTTAACAGAATCATACTTAGAAGAATTGCAGAAAAAACAATCAGCTGATATTCAAATTTCATCAAAAGCAGAAGAAAGCATTGAACGATTATATGATCATGTAAAAATTTCATATGAAAAAACGTTTGAAGTATTTGATGTTTATGACAATCTGAAAAAAGACGAAGTTGTTAAACGAAGCCAAGATTCATATGTACTAGAGCATGACTTACGTAAAAAACATATCAAGAGATTAAGCTCTGGAGAATGTTCACCAGAAGGTAGCCTTGTATATATCGACATGATATCAATCCTTGAAAGAATTGGTTACCACTCACGAAATATATCAGAATCCATGATTAACCTCGGAGAACATTCATACACACAAACAACTGAAGTGAAAATATAAATAAGTACCACCTCATTTCGCTGATTTAATCAGGTATAATGGACCATGATTATATGAACAAATTTGGACAAACGTTATCTCCAAAAGAGGTTAATTCTAGCGACTATCAAGCCATTTACTTTGCAGGTGGACATGGTGCGATTTGGGATTTTAGAAATAACAAAGAACTTAACGACATTGCGTTAAGTATTTACAATAACCAAGGCGTTCTCTCTTCTGTATGTCATGGTGCGGCTGGTCTACTCGACATTAAAGAAAATGGCGATTACCTCGTTCGTCATAAAGACGTGACTGGTTTTACAAATAGTGAAGAACAAGCAAATGGTACAACTGAATACATGCCATATTTATTAGAAGACGAATTTATTAGTAACGGTGCACATTTTAAAAAAGAGGATGACTGGAGCAATTTCGCAGTCGTAGATGGTCGCATTGTGACTGGTCAAAATCCTCAATCAGGACATGCTGTTGCTGAACACGCTTTAAAAATCTTAGCTAATCAATAATTTCATAAAGGAGCGATACACATGAAATCAATAATTATCGGTGCTAATGGTGGCGTCGGTCAACATCTTATACGTAAACTGAAAGCACGAGATGTTGATTTTACTGCTGGTGTTAGAAAAGAAGAACAAGTTGAATCTTTAAAAGCAGATGGTATCGATGCAACTTACATTGATGTCGCAAAACAATCTATTGATGAATTAATAGAATTATTTAAACCGTATGATCAAATCCTTTTTTCCGTCGGTTCTGGTGGAAGCACAGGTGACGATCAAACAATCATAGTAGATTTAGACGGTGCAGTGAAAGCAATTAAAGCAAGCGAACATGTCGGTCATCAACACTTTATTATGGTATCAACGTACGACTCACGTCGAGAAGCGTTTGATGCGTCAGGCGACTTGAAACCATATACCATTGCAAAACATTATGCGGATGACTACTTAAGACATGCAAATTTAAAATATACCATCGTACATCCAGGCGCTTTAACAAACGAACATGAAACGCAACAATTCAATATGAGTGCGCAATTTGAAAATGTACAAAATCCGTCTATTACAAGAGAAGATGTAGCAGAAGTGCTTGTTTCTGTGTTAACTGATGAGGCATTACAAGGTCACGAATTCCAAATCATCAATGGTGATTTGTCATTATCAGACGCTACGACTAAATATCTGAAGGAATAATCAACAAGTTGTACTTGCAAAACGACCAAAAGATATCCCTCTAGACCGATGTATTTAGATTTGAAACAATAGAAGCACGAGAACATCAAGTAGGTGAAGTTCAAGTAGAATCCATTTATCTGTAGATCCTTACTTGAGAGGTAGAATGATACAAAAAGTTATATTCAACCTTTTTAAGTGGATGAGCCATTACAATTTGTCGTTTTCGCACTCGCGAAACTATTATAAGACTTATCATAGCAACGTCTGGAACATTACATTTTGTTCCAGGCGATTATTTTTATATTTACACTTAAAATCAATGTATATCAAAATGATTTCCAACATGGGGCATGGCAATGCATATGCACTATTTGTTTAATTATGATTATATCAAACATTTACTTTGTAATTTGACTATAGTGATAAGTCTCTAAACTAAGAAAATCAAAAGTTAAATTGCGTGTATGAATGTAAAAAGAAGTAAAAAATTTATATTTTCATATAATTATTATGTGGCATTGTAACATTAATGTAATAATGTGGCCTGTAAGACAAATATGAGGAAGGTTTTTATAAAGTTCTTTTTATTAGTGAAATTGTTAAAAAACAAAATGCAATGAACTGACAAATTAAAATCGCTTTAAGTCGTATTCTCAAAGAATCTATAAATCACTCGTATAGCCCCTTACTATCAGTTAAAGTGTCACTTTTCGGTTCTAATATTTATTATTCATAAGATATGCAATATATGATACAATTCATTCAAATATATATTTGAATGAGGTGCTCTATGGTTCAGAGTATTGTAACTGCGGCAATACTTTATATTGCAACTGCGGTAGATTTATTAGTGATTTTATTAATATTTTTTGCTAGAGCAAAGACTAGAAAAGAATATAGGGATATTTATATAGGTCAATATCTAGGATCGATGATCCTCATATTAGTCAGTTTATTTTTAGCTTTTGTGTTAAATTATGTTCCAGAGAAATGGATATTAGGTTTATTAGGTTTGATCCCCATCTACTTAGGTATAAAAGTTGCTATTTATGATGATTGTGAAGGTGAAAAAAGAGCAAAAAAAGAATTAAACGAAAAAGGTTTGTCCAAATTAGTAGGGACTGTTTCTTTAGTGACAATTGCAAGTTGTGGTGCAGATAATATTGGTTTATTTGTCCCTTATTTTGTAACATTGGATATTGTTGAATTACTGACTACCTTAATTGTATTTTTAGTTTTAATTTTCTTTTTAGTATTCACAGCACAAAAACTAGCTAGAATTCCTGGTGTGGGTGAAATTGTTGAGAAGTTCAGTCGTTGGATTATGGCTGTTATCTACATAGCATTGGGCTTATTTATTATTATTGAAAATGAAACCATACAAACAATATTAGGATTTATATTATAAATTAAGGTGTGACTTAATATGAGTAACAATAAAATTTGTGACGTCATTTGTGTTCATGAGGAAAAAGTGAATTATGCTTTAAGATTTTTAAAAGAAGAAAAAACTCAACGGCTTATCAATACATTATTAAAGATAAGTGATGAGAATAAGCTGAAAATTATATTAGCTCTAATTAAAGAGAAAGAATTATGTGTTTGTGACTTATCTATAACATTAGGTTTGAGTATAGCTTCAACATCACATCATTTGAGAGCCCTGTATAAAAGAGACGTGCTGAATTTTTACAAGGATGGGAAAATGGCATACTATTATATCAAAGATATAGAAATGAAATCATTATTAATAAAATGTATGACTTAAATATAAAGAAACGCTCACATTAAACGAGCGTTTCTTTGAATTCTTGTATTCTTTTTCCAATTTCATCTCTAACACGTTGAAATTCTGGCCATTCTTTTCCTGCTGGATCATCAAAGCCCCAGTGTTCTTTTTTAACATTAGGTGGTAATATAGGGCAATTATCGTCTGCATCACTACATAATGTTACGACCAAATCTGACTGTTCTAAGATATCACTATCAATCAAATCTGATGTATGGTTTGAGATATCAATATCCACTTCTTTCATAGCTTCAATTGCTTTAGGATTTACTCCATGCGTTTCAATACCTGCAGAATAGACATTCCAATCTTCACCCAATATTTCCCTTCCCCAACCTTCAGCCATTTGGCTACGACAAGAGTTTCCTGTGCATATAAAATAAATTGTTTTCTTATCCATAATTAAAGCCTCTTTTCTTAAAATATGATTAGTGTAAGGTATAAACCTAAGAGTGTTACAAATAGGACTGGAATAGTAATGATAATTCCAGTTTTAAAGTATGTTCCCCATGAAATCTTCACACCTTTTTGTGTTAAGACATGTAGCCACAATAATGTTGCTAAAGAACCAATTGGCGTAATTTTAGGTCCTAAATCAGAACCTATGACATTCGCATAAATCATACCTTCTTTTAATATACCTGTAGCACTAGATTGACCAATCGCTATTGCGTCTATTAAAACAGTAGGCATATTATTCATAATTGATGATAAAAAAGCTGAAATAAAGCCCATGCCCATAATACTGCTGAATAATCCATGGCTTGAAATATTGGATAATACATCAGCTAAAATTGTTGTGATTCCTACGTTTTTTAAACCAAATACAACTAAGTACATACCAATAGAAAATAGAACGATATTCCATGGCGCACCTTTAATCACTTGTTTTGTATGAACTGCTTTTGATTTATGAGCTAATATTACAAAGATAAAAGCAATAATACCGGCAATAATTGATACAGGAATTTGGATAAACTCGCTAACAAGATATCCAACGAGTAGTATTGCTAATACTATCCATGAAAGCTTAAATAACTTAGAATCTTTAATTACACTTTTAGGATCTGATAGATTTTCTGTATCGAACGTTTTAGGTATGGATTTTCTGAAATATAGCCATAATACAACAATACTTGCAAGTAAAGAGAATAGATTGGGAATCATCATGCGACTTATATATTCAATAAATCCAATATGGAAGTAGTCAGCAGAAACGATATTAACCAAATTACTTACAATTAGTGGAAGAGACGTAGTATCTGCAATGAATCCACTTGCAATGATAAAAGGAAAAATGACTTTTTGATTAAACCCTAAATTTCTTACCATCGCCAATACAATGGGTGTTAAGATTAAAGCTGCACCATCATTTGCGAAAAATGCTGCTACAATTGCCCCAAGTAGCATGATAAAAATAAACATTTTTAAGCCATTACCTTTTGAGGCCTTGACCATATGTATCGCAGACCATTCGAAAAATCCAATTTCATCTAAAATTAATGAATTGAGTATAACAGCGACAAAGGTTAACGTCGCATTCCAAACAATCCCCGTAACTTCAATAACATCCGAGAGACTGACAACGCCTGTAATAATAGCGATGATAGCACCAAACAATGCTGTAATACCAATATCTAACCCCTTAGGTTGCCAAATAACAAACATGAGAGTTAAAAGAAAAATAATAATCGCTAGAATAGTCATTATGTACATTCACCTGTCTTTATCTTTTTACACATACATTGTTGAGTAGGAGAGCTAATATAAGTTAATTCATTGTTGATTGAATCTAAGGACTTATGATTAAGTCGGTACATGCGCTTAGTACCGTCTTTTCGTGTAGATACTAATTCATTATCTACTAGAATTTTCATATGATGACTTAATGTAGGTTGTGAAAATTGAAAATACGCTAATAAATCACAAGCACATAATTCACCGCAAGATAATAAGTCTAATATTTCTAATCGACTTGGATCCGATAAAATTTTTAATTGTAATGATAGTTCCTTATAAGACATATGGATGTCATCCCTCCTTTATTATAGATTATCATCTATATAGACAAATATCTATATAGATAATACTTTTTGCAATAATACATTTAATTAAAACCTTGTTTTAAACATCGATGACAAGGTCTAATGTAGGACGTGGAGACATCATTTTGGGAATGATATAAATAAATCCATAAATGGAGATAAATCGAAAACATTTATACCCCTAGGAGGTATGTGTTATAGTATAAGTATAGCTAATATAATATTTTCATAAATAGGAGGGGTTAATTTGAATAATAATGGTGAAAAGCATAATCATCAAAATCACATGAATCATTCCAATCACATGAATCATGATAACCATGCCTCACATCATCATAGTGGCCATGCACATCATCATGGAAATTTTAAAGTTAAGTTTTTTGTTTCATTAATTTTTGCAATACCTATCATTCTTTTATCGCCAATGATGGGTGTTAACTTACCTTTTCAATTCACATTTCCAGGTTCTGAATGGGTAGTGTTAATATTAAGTACAATTTTATTCTTTTATGGTGGTAAACCGTTCTTGTCTGGTGGTAAAGATGAAATTGCTACAAAAAAACCAGGCATGATGACCTTAGTTGCCCTAGGTATTTCAGTAGCTTATATTTATAGCTTGTATGCTTTTTATATGAATAACTTTAGTAGTGCAACTGGTCATACAATGGACTTTTTTTGGGAATTAGCAA
This sequence comes from Mammaliicoccus sp. Marseille-Q6498, assembly GCF_946151045.1. NCBI lineage: Bacteria > Bacillati > Bacillota > Bacilli > Caryophanales > Staphylococcaceae > Mammaliicoccus > Mammaliicoccus sp. Marseille-Q6498. The sequence continues at coordinate 1,612,151 of NZ_OX267714.1, forward strand.
CCTTAATTTTAATTATGCTATTAGGACATTGGATAGAAATGAATGCTGTCGGAAATGCTGGAGATGCTTTAAAGAAAATGGCAGAACTGTTACCTAATAGTGCTATTAAAGTTATGGATAATGGCCAACGCGAAGAAGTTAAAATATCAGACATCATGACTGATGATATCGTCGAAGTAAAAGCCGGAGAAAGCATTCCGACAGATGGTATTATCGTTCAAGGACAAACATCTATAGATGAATCCCTAGTCACTGGAGAATCTAAAAAAGTACAAAAAAATCAAAATGACAACGTCATCGGGGGTTCTATTAATGGGTCTGGAACAATACAAGTCAAGGTTACAGCTGTGGGAGAAGATGGATATCTTTCTCAAGTTATGGGACTTGTTAATCAAGCACAAAATGATAAATCTAGTGCTGAATTGTTATCTGATAAAGTAGCGGGTTATTTATTCTACTTTGCTGTAAGTGTTGGCGTGATTTCTTTTATTGTCTGGATGCTCATTCAAAATGATGTTGATTTTGCATTAGAACGTCTTGTAACTGTGTTAGTCATTGCTTGTCCACATGCTTTAGGCTTGGCAATACCTTTAGTCACTGCACGTTCTACTTCAATTGGTGCACATAATGGTTTAATTATTAAAAATAGAGAGTCTGTAGAAATAGCTCAACATATCGATTATGTGATGATGGATAAAACTGGTACTTTAACTGAGGGTAACTTTTCTGTGAATCATTATGAGAGCTTTAAAAATGATTTGAGTAATGATACAATATTAAGCCTTTTCGCCTCATTAGAAAGTCAATCTAATCACCCATTAGCTATAAGTATTGTTGATTTTGCGAAAAGTAAAAATGTTTCATTTACTAATCCACAAGACGTTAATAATATTCCAGGTGTCGGATTAGAAGGTCTAATTGATAATAAAACATATAAAATAACAAATGTCTCTTATCTTGATAAACATAAACTTAATTATGACGATGACTTATTTACTAAATTAGCTCAACAAGGTAATTCAATCAGCTATTTAATTGAGGATCAACAAGTCATTGGCATGATTGCTCAAGGAGATCAAATTAAAGAAAGCTCAAAACAAATGGTAGCTGATTTACTATCAAGAAATATTACACCAGTCATGCTTACAGGTGACAATAATGAAGTGGCACACGCTGTCGCAAAAGAATTAGGTATTAGTTATGTCCACGCACAACTCATGCCAGAAGATAAGGAAAGCATTATAAAAGATTATCAAAGTGACGGTAATAAAGTCATGATGGTCGGAGACGGTATCAATGACGCACCAAGTCTTATAAGAGCAGATATTGGTATTGCAATTGGCGCAGGAACGGATGTAGCAGTTGAGTCAGCTGATATTATACTCGTTAAAAGTAATCCATCAGATATTATCCATTTCTTGACCCTCTCAAATAATACTATGAGAAAAATGGTGCAAAACTTATGGTGGGGTGCAGGTTATAATATTGTTGCTGTACCTTTAGCAGCCGGTGTTTTAGCATTTATTGGTTTGATTTTATCACCTGCAATAGGTGCTATTTTAATGTCATTAAGTACGATTATCGTTGCAATTAATGCCTTTACATTAAAATTAAAATAAAAGATAGGAGTTTTATTATGATTAAAAAATTATTTTTTATGATATTAGGATTATTACTAATATTATCAGCTTGCTCCAATAATGATGAAAAAGATAAAGACACTAATGACCAAAAAAGTGAGAGCCATATGAAGCATAATGATGAAAGTAAAGTTCCTGAAGGTATGAAATCGACTAATGAGGGTGAATTTAAAGTAGGAGATAAAGTAACGATTACAGCAGGGCATATGCCAGGTATGAAAGGTACAGAAGCTACTGTAAAAGGTGCGTATAAAACATATGCTTATGTTGTAAGTTATAAACCCACAAATGGAAATGAAAAAGTAAACAATCATAAATGGGTCGTAAACGAAGAGATCAAAGATGCACCTAAAGATGGATTTAGTAAGGGCGATACTGTTAAATTAGAAGCAAGTCATATGTCTGGTATGAAAGGTGCTACAGCCAATATAGATAACGTGAAAAAGACTACTGTTTACGTAGTTGATTACAAATCCAAAGATAATGGTAAAATCATTAAAAATCATAAATGGATGACAGGAAATGAACTGAAAGCACGATAAAAATCTAGTTCTAGATTGAGAAATAAATAGATATAAAGATATCCTCCTTAATCAATAATTTAAATAACTTATTATTGTTAAGGAGGATATTTTTTAGTGTGTAAATTAAAAAGAATTTTAGAAGAATAACATTTATCAAAAAACTGTTCATTACCTTATTAAATGAAATTATATAATTAAAAACCGCATCATTAACCGATACGCAGAAAGTTATCATAAGTGATGAGGTTTTTAAACAGCGGAGATAGTTTAAGTGGAAAATAGTATACGTAAAGAACTATTAGAAACATTTAAGAAACTAACACCAATGGATCATTATAAAAGGTTAAAGCAATGATATTCTTATTTGAATATCGTTGCTTTTTATTTTTGTTTGTATTAATCACAGTTAGTGAAAAAATTTGAAAATATAAAACAAAAAAGTTACGGAATACATAAGAAAAAAGATTTTAAAATATTTATAAATGAATCAAGATAAATTTTATAAATAGATAAAAAATAGGTTGATTCACCATTATCTAGAAATAAAAAATGGTAATATAAATATATAAAAAAGAACTATTAAAAGTTAAATAGAAAGCGTGAGTAGATGGTTCATTCAAGGAAATTAATAATATGCATAAGTTTGATAATGTTAACAATATTTATTGGCGGATGTGGAATGATGAATAAAGTAGTAAGTAAAAAACCAAATAAAGAAGAACAAATCAAACAAAAATTCAGCAAAACACTAGACATGTACCCAATAAAAAACTTAGAGGATCTATATGACAAAGAAGGATACAGAGATGAAGAGTTTGATAAGGATGATAAAGGTGTATGGAAGTTGCAGTCAGTTTTTACTACTAATGGTCCTAATGATAGTTTAATAAATAAAGGAGCAGTGTTGGATATAGATAGAAATAAAAAGATATCTGAAGGTTGTTATTTTGTAGAAACGATAAGTGAAGATGACAAGGGAGGAATTCAAAATAACGAAAAAAAATACCCTGTAAAAATCAAGGGAGATCATTTAGTACCGGTTAAAAGTAATTTGAATAAGCATGTAGAAAAAGAAATACGAGATTTTCAATTCTTTATGCAGTATGCGAATTTTAAAGGTTTGAAAAAATATGATGATGGAGATATAACATATAATCCAGAAGTACCGAGCTATGAAGCAGAATTTAAATTAAATAATAAGGATTATAATGTTAAACAATTAAGAAGTCGTTATCATATTTCAAGCAAAAAAGACCCAACACTAAACATCCAAACAGTAGGTAATTTAAAAGGTTCATCTGTTGGTTATAAAAAAATGGAATATGTATTTGAGAGAAATCAAAAAGGTGAAATAAGTTTTACCGATTTTTTAAATTATGAACCAAGCAAGGAGTAATTAGATGAAAGATGAATATAAAATTGATGTAAAAAAATCAGTAATGAAACAGAGGAAACTAGTGCAGTATCCATTATTAGCTATGAAATAGAAAAGGCCAATAATAATAATTTATCTAATAAATCTATACAATCACAAATAGGAAATTTAGAAAGATTTGAAAAATCCCCTCAAAATCTCGAATACAGTTATTCCGATCCTTTGTCTGGTACGACTTCATCTGCATTTTTAAATAAGGATACTGGAAAAGTTATTGTTGGTATGACGGGTACCAATGTACATATGGAAAATTGGTGAAATTTTATAGTGATCAGTACAATTTAAATACTCAAGATCAAAAAGATATAAAAGGTACAGTTCAAGATGTTGACGCGGATGTGGATATAGCGTTTAAATCAGTGACACATTTTTGACTGTATTAAACGCCAACTGTAAGATAAGGTTTAAAATATAAATACATAAGTTAATGAATACGTAAGAATAAAGATTTAAAATATTTATAAATGAACAATTAAAAGTTAAATAGAAAGCGTGAGTAGATGGTTCATTCAAGGAAATTAATAATATGTATTAGTTTGATAATGTTAACAATATTTATTGGCGGATGTGGAATGATGAATAAGAATGAAGAAACAAGTAAAAATCCAAATAAAGAAGAACAAATCAAACAAAAATTTAGCAAAACACTAGACATGTACCCAATAAAAAATCTAGAAGATTTATACGACAAAGAAGGATACCGAGATGAAGAGTTTGATAAAGATGATAAAGGAACGTGGGTGCTTCACTCTGCAATGGCTATACAACGACCAAAGGATAATTTGGTATCAAGAGGAATGGTGTTAAATATTGATAGAAACACAAAGACAGCAACTGGAAATTTTATAATAAATGAAATAGTAAAAGACAAAGATGGCATGGTCCATAACAAAGAAAAGAAGTATCCAGTCAAAATGGAGAACAATAAAATTATTCCAACTAAACAAATAAACGATGAGAAGTTAAAAACAGAAATTGGGAACTTTAAGTTCTTTTCACAATATGCCGATTTCAAGGATCTGAAAAAATATAAAGACGGCAGCATTGACTATAATCCAAGTGCACCAAATTATTCAGCAGAGTATGACTTGAATAACGACGAATATAATGTAAAACAACTTAGAAAACGATACGATATTCCAACTAAAAAATCTCCGAAACTATTGTTGAAAGGAACAGGAGAATTAGAGGGAACATCAGTTGGATATGATAACTTAGAATATACTTTTGTAGAGAATAAAAAACAAAATATATTCTTTACGGACAGTATGGAATATAGCCCAACTAAGGAGTAGAAATTGCAATGAATACGGAATATAAAACAAAGTTAAAAGACACATCATATGATTCCGAGGAAGTTTAAAATATAAATACATAAGTTAATGAATACGTAAGAATAAATATATATAAACGAACAATTAAAAGTTAAATAGAAAGAGTGAGTAGATGGTTCATTCAAAGAAATTAGCAATATGCATAAGTTTGATAATGTTAACAATATTTATTGGCGGATGTGGAATGATGAATAAAGTAACAGGTAAAAAGCCAAATAAAGAAGAACAGATCAAGCAAAAATTCAGCAAAACACTAGACATGTACCCAATAAAAAACTTAGAGGATCTATATGACAAAGAAGGATTTCGCGATGAAGAATTTGATAAAGATGATAAAGGGATGTGGATACTTAGATCCGAAATGGTTATCCAAAAACGAGGGGAACATATGTTTTCAAGAGGAATGGTCTTAAATATAGATAGAAATAAAAGGACAGCGACAGGGTCCTTTAAAACTAGTGAAATTTTTGAAGATAAAGACGGTATGGCTGACAGTATTGATAAAGATTATCCAATAAAAATGGAGAACAATAAAATTATTCCTACTAAACAAATAAACGATGAGAAATTAAAGAAAGAAATAGAGGCGTTTAAGTTCTTTGGACAGTACGCTGATTTCAAAGATTTAAAAAAATATAAGGATGGCAATATATCTTATAATCCAAGTGCGCCAAACTATTCAGCAGAATATCAATTGAAAAATGATGAATACAATGTGAAACAGCTTAGAAAACGATATGATATTCCTACTAAAAAAGCTCCGAAACTATTGTTGAAAGGAACAGGAGAATTAGAGGGAACATCAGTTGGATATGATAACTTAGAATACACTTTTGTCGAGAATAAAAAAGAAAACATATTCTTTACAGATTTTATGAATTATGTTCCAGCTAAGGAGTAGAGATGCCGATGAAAAATGAATATCAAATAAAGTTGAAATAGACAAGTTAAGGTACTATCTGATGGTAGAAAATTCCCTCAAAATCTCGAATACAGTTATTCCGATCCTTTGTCTGGTACGGCTTCATCTGCATTTTTAAAAGAAGAATTTTTACACTGAATTTAAGTTAAGAACAATAAAGTTTTGCTTGACTAAAATTGAAAGATATTTTATTATATAAGTGCAATACTAGTATGTATTGTACTTATACCTAAAATTACAGAATCTACTAAAACAAGGCAAAATGCCGTGTTTATCTCGTCAACTTGTTGGCGAGATTTTTTTATATCAACAATAAAAATTTCATGTATCTTGGAGGGGTCATATGAAAAGGAATTATATCTTAGGATTAGATATCGGAATTACATCAGTGGGTTATGGAATTATTGATTATGAAACTAGAGATGTCATAGATGCTGGTGTACGTTTGTTTAAAGAGGCTAATGTTGAAAATAATGAAGGACGACGATCAAAAAGAGGTACTAGAAGGCTTAAGAGACGTCGTAGACATAGATTACAAAGAGTAAAGAAACTTTTATTTGATTATAATTTGCTGACGGATCATAGTGAACAAGGTGGGATCAATCCTTACGAGACACGTGTAAAGGGATTAAGTCAAAAATTAAGTAAAGAGGAATTCTCTGTGGCATTGCTCCATTTAGCAAAGCGTAGAGGTGTACATAATGTTAATGAAGTGGAAGAAGATACAGGTAATGAATTATCCACAAAAGAACAAATTTCAAGAAATAGTAAAGCATTAGAAGAGAAGTATGTTGCGGAATTACAGTTGGAACGTTTGAAAGCAGACGGTGAAGTGAGAGGATCGATTAACCGTTTCAAAACATCTGACTATGTAAAAGAGGCAAAGCAGTTATTAAAAGTACAAAAAGCATATCATCAACTTGATCAATCATTTATAGATACTTATATCGATTTATTGGAAACAAGAAGAACATATTATGAGGGACCAGGTGAAGGTAGCCCATTTGGATGGAAAGATATTAAAGAATGGTATGAAATGTTAATGGGACATTGTACGTATTTCCCAGAAGAATTACGAAGTGTGAAATATGCCTATAATGCTGATTTATATAATGCGCTGAATGATTTGAACAACTTGATTATTGCACGAGATGAGAATGAGAAGCTAGAGTATTATGAAAAATTCCATATTATCGAGAATGTCTTTAAACAAAAGAAAAAGCCGACGCTTAAACAAATCGCGAAGGAAATTTTGGTGAATGAAGAAGACATCAAAGGCTATCGTGTCACAAGTACAGGTAAACCAGAATTTACAAACTTCAAAGTTTATCACGATATAAAAGATATCACAGCAAGAAAAGAAATTCTTGAGAATGCAGAGCTACTCGATCAAATCGCTGAAATATTAACCATTTACCAGTCATCAGAAGATATTAAAGAAGAATTAGCAAACCTAAATTCAGAATTGACACAAGAAGAGATTGAACAAATTTCAAAATTGACAGGTTATACAGGAACTCATAGTCTTTCTCTAAAGGCAATAAATTTAATGTTAGATGAATTGTGGCATACGAACGATAATCAAATGGCAATCTTCAATCGTTTGAAACTTGTACCTAAAAAGGTGGATTTAAGCCAACAAAAAGAAATTCCTACTACTTTAGTTGATGATTTTATATTGTCTCCAGTTGTGAAACGTTCATTTATACAGTCTATTAAAGTAATTAACGCTATTATTAAAAAATACGGTTTGCCAAATGATATTATTATTGAACTTGCGAGAGAAAAGAATTCTAAAGATGCACAAAAAATGATTAATGAAATGCAGAAGAAAAATCGTCAAACGAATGAACGTATTGAGGAAATTATAAGAACAACAGGTAAAGAAAATGCTAAATATTTAATTGAAAAAATTAAGCTGCACGATATACAAGAAGGGAAATGTTTATACTCGTTAGAAGCAATCCCTCTAGAAGATTTACTTAATAATCCATTCAATTACGAAGTAGACCATATTATTCCACGTTCTGTTTCTTTTGATAACTCTTTCAATAATAAAGTGTTGGTAAAACAAGAGGAAAATAGTAAAAAAGGTAATAGAACGCCATTTCAATATTTAAGTTCTTCAGATTCTAAAATAAGTTATGAGACATTCAAAAAGCATATTTTAAATCTTGCTAAAGGCAAAGGCAGAATCTCTAAGAAGAAAAAAGAATATTTGTTAGAAGAACGAGATATCAACCGCTTCAGTGTCCAAAAAGATTTTATTAACCGTAACTTAGTAGATACACGTTATGCGACAAGAGAGTTAATGAACTTATTAAGATCGTATTTTAGAGTGAATGACTTAGATGTCAAAGTGAAATCGATTAATGGCGGATTTACAAGTTTCTTAAGAAGGAAATGGGAGTTCAAAAAAGAAAGAAATAAGGGCTACAAACACCATGCTGAAGATGCACTGATTATTGCGAACGCTGATTTTATTTTCAAGGAATGGAAAAAACTAGATAAAGCTAAAAAAGTGATGGAAAATCAAACGGTCGAAGAAAAACAAGCTGAAAGTATGCCTGAAATTGAGACTGAGCAAGAGTATAAAGACATTTTTATAACGCCTCACCAAATCCAACACATTAAGGATTTTAAAGGTTATAAGTATTCACATAGAGTTGATAAAAAGCCGAATAGAGAGTTAGTAAATGATACATTATATTCTACGAGAAAAGATGACAAAGGCAATACATTAATCGTTAATAACTTAAATGGGTTATACGATAAAGATAATGATAAAATAAAAAAAATAATTAATAAATCACCTGAAAAATTATTGATGTATCATCATGATCCGCAAACGTATCAAAAGTTAAAATTGATCATGGAACAATATAGCGATGAGAAAAATCCTCTTTATAAATATCATGAAGAAACTGGCAATTACTTAACGAAATATAGTAAAAAAGATAATGGACCAGTCATCAAAAAAATTAAATATTATGGTAACAAGCTAAACGTGCACTTAGATATTACGAAGGATTATCCAAAGAGCAGAAATAAAGTAGTAAAACTATCATTAAAACCGTATCGCTTTGATGTTTACTTAGATAATGGCGTATATAAATTTGTGACAGTTAAACATTTAGAAGTTATCAAAAAGGAAAACTACTATGAAGTTGATTCGGAGTGTTATGAAAAAGCAAAAAAACTAAAGAAAATTAGTGATCAAGCAGAATTTATCGCAAGCTTTTACAATAATGACTTGATTAAGATTGATGGTGAATTATATAGAGTCATAGGTGGAAATAATGGTTTGCGTAACGTAATTGAAGTAAATATGGTAGACATCACATATAGAGAATACTTAGAGAATATGAATGATAAAAGATCACCTAGAATATTTAAAACCATAGCAAGTAAGACACAATCTATTAAGAAATATTCTACAGATATTTTAGGCAATCTTTATGAAGTGAAAAGTAAACAACATCCTCAAATGATAATAAAAGGGTGATTAAATTTTGGCATGGAGAATTGTGTATCTTTCAGGTTTTAGTACTCTGTAATTTTAGGTATAAGGTATATGTGGTCAATACAAGGCTATTTATGCACATGGTTTTAGTACTCTGTAATTTTAGGTATAAGGTATACCGATTGTTTTGCCTGAAATGTCGCCTTTAGGTTTTAGTACTCTGTAATTTTAGGTATAAGGTATACTAGGAAGCACTAAAGCGTTAAAAATTGAGGTTTTAGTACTCTGTAATTTTAGGTATAAGGTATATCCTAGCAAACTAGAACCATAACGAGCATTAGTTTTAGTACTCTGTAATTTTAGGTATAAGGTATATTTGTTGTCATGACTGCAACAAGACAGTTACGTTTTAGTACTCTGTAATTTTAGGTATAAGGTATATAAAAGTGACGATTAAGTGTGCGGGTACGTCGTTTTAGTACTCTGTAATTTTAGGTATAAGGTATATTATTTCTTTCCTCAAGTTTAGATTTAAGTAGTTTTAGTACTCTGTAATTTTAGGTATAAGGTATATCAACATTTTGGGGAATCTTAGGGCGTTACTAGTTTTAGTACTCTGTAATTTTAGGTATAAGGTATATTTTTAGTTAATTTAACCATTGCTTGTTTTAGTTTTAGTACTCTGTAATTTTAGGTATAAGGTATATCTAAAGCCAGCAATAAAGCCATTTTCTATAGTTTTAGTACTCTGTAATTTTAGGTATAAGGTATATAGTTGGTGCCAGTTTTGAATATAGTTTCGAGTTTTAGTACTCTGTAATTTTAGGTATAAGGTATATATATCTCGACACCGTGTTTATCGAATATACGTTTTAGTACTCTGTAATTTTAGGTATAAGGTATATGTGCATTTGCATAGATAAGTTGTTCGAACGGTTTTAGTACTCTGTAATTTTAGGTATAAGGTATATTAAATTTACAAACGCTTTTAGGTGTCCAGAGTTTTAGTACTCTGTAATTTTAGGTATAAGGTATATAAGAGATGCTAAGAATGTTGAATGGACTGTGTTTTAGTACTCTGTAATTTTAGGTATAAGGTATATAAATCGTAACGCGTATCAAATATACCGTTCGTTTTAGTACTCTGTAATTTTAGGTATAAGGTATATAATAACAATTGTATCAACGCCTCGTTTAGTGTTTTAGTACTCTGTAATTTTAGGTATAAGGTATATAGCACGGCGTGGAAATATACGAAGGCGATAGTTTTAGTACTCTGTAATTTTAGGTATAAGGTATATTTATGACTGCGCCTGTACTGACTGCTTATGGTTTTAGTACTCTGTAATTTTAGGTATAAGGTATATTCTTTTTTTATTATATGTAATCTCTAACTTGTTTTAGTACTCTGTAATTTTAGGTATAAGGTATATCCGTCAATATTTCCACCTCCCAAGCGTTTAGTTTTAGTACTCTGTAATTTTAGGTATATATAGCAAATATCCTAAATGCTCGATTCCAATCGTGAGCATCTTTAATTTATATATTACAAAATATGACTGCCATATTATGTGTTTTTTTAGAAAGTATATTGAGTAATATGTAATTAGGAAATGAATGTTTTAAAAAATGCTTCAATAATGTAGAGTAGTACATTTATAGTTTCTTTAACTCGGTCCTCTCTTTTTGTTTCTTATCAGTTGAATTGTTACTATTACAAGCACTTAAAATCAATGGTAACACGATTAAATTATTAACTTCTTCAAATCTATTCCTCCTATATATTACAAACGTAATCTATTCAGAAATGACTTTCAATATGCATACAAAGCTAATGAAAATAAAAGGAGTTTCTAAAGAAAATCATCTTCTAACCAGCATAACAAATGAATTAAGTTATGAAACTCATTTCTATCAGTTTGGCTATATAGTGAGTCCAGCTGCTAGTAAAGGTACAAGGAGAAGATTTTTCAGGAAATAAGTTTACAGATGAAATTGAAATTAAAATTAAAAGGTTTAAACTAGGTTATAAGAAACTAAGGAGTATACTAATGATTTTTAATTTAAATTTCTTTTCACTTTTAATGACCCAACTCTCTACTAACTTGGCGTTTTCTTTCTATACGATGGCAATGACTTATTATGTATATAGTTTAACTAACTCGGTCTTTTATTCAAGTCTTATAACATTTATTAGTGTTGGATCTAAGATAATCTCAGGATTAGCTATTTCTAGTATAACTGAAAGAATTAAAGTGAAAAATCTGTTGATATTTAATAATATATTTCAAATTTTATGTATGATAATTTTAGTTATATGCATTACCTATAATATTAATCTAGTTGTAATATACATAGTTATATCAGCATTATCTTTTGTTAATGGAATATTTACGCCGCTCAAATCAAGAATACTTAAAGAAAGTCTCGATAATGACAATATGGCGAAGGGACTATCAGTTATTACTAGTTTAGACCAGATATTGCTTTTTTCTGGATGGGTATTAGGCGCTTGGATTATTTCTCTAATTGGTAATAATAATCTTTTATTAATTTCTTTAGTTTTACTTTTAATATCGTTAATTGCAGTGATTAATATAAAAATAAAAAATGTAAAAGAAGAATTACAAAGCAAGAATCCAATTGCTACAATTTTCAATTCTTTCACGTTGCTTAATAGTAAGCCGATGATTAGAAATCTAATAATTATAAAGTGTATAGAAGTTCTGATAGGTTCTATTTGGATTGGATCAGTAACATTAAAATTCGTTCAAGTACATTTAAATCACGATGTAACGTGGTGGGGATATATTAATGCTAGTTATTATTTAGGTACAATATTAGGTGCTGTTTTGGTTATGAAATATTCTGAAGCTTTTAATAAGAAACCTATCCAAAAAATCATTATTTTTATGTCGATATATGGCATATTATTAATTTTATATTCTTTTAATACAATTGACGTTTTGGCATTATTATTAGTTATTTTAGTAGGACCAGTCTTACAAATTAAAGATATTATCCAAGAATCATTCTTTATAAATAATATAAATGAAAAAGAATTGATTAAAATAACAGGATTAAAAAATGCTTTAGTACAGATTTCATTTTTATTTTCTATATTAATAGTAGGTTATATAACTGAATTGATTGAAGTGAATTATATCTATACAATTTCAGGAGTTATCACTTGTTTAATTGGTATAGTGTTTTCTAAATATAGGAATACTGTTAATCATTATTAACAAACTTTAAATTATAAAAACTCTAGAACATAAACGCCCATTCTCAAAACAAAAGATCACATCATTAGGCTATAACCTAGTGATGTGATCTTTTTATGTTTTAAAATTGTTATACTTCTATATCTTCTTCTACTTGTGCTTCGAAGGTATCGAGCAATGCGATAGCTTCGTCTGTGGCGTGTGTGTTCATTAATTGGTTTCGTAGTTCGCTAGCGCCTCTAAAGCCACGTACGTATATTTTAAAGAATCTGTGTAATGGTTTGTATGCTCGTGATTCTTCTTTTGAATATTTGTCGAACAATGCTAAATGTAATCTCAACAGGCCTAATAGTTCTTTACTTGTATGTTCGCGTGGTTCTTTTTCAAATGCATATGGATTATGGAAAATGCCTCTACCTATCATTATTCCATCAATGCCATATTTTTCTGCAAGTTCAAGTCCTGTTTTTCTGTCTGGAATATCACCGTTAATAGTTAACAATGTATTTGGTGCGATTTCGTCACGTAATTGTTTAACAGCTTCGATTAACTCCCAGTGTGCGTCTACTTTACTCATCTCTTTACGTGTACGGAGATGGATAGATAAGTTTGCAATGTCTTGTTCGAAGACGTGTTTTAACCAATCTTTCCATTCGTCTATTTCATAATAACCGAGTCGCGTTTTAACACTTACCGGTAGTCCGCCTGCTTTAGCTGCTTGAATAATTTCAGCTGCTCTTTCAGGTCTCAAAATCAAGCCGGAACCTTTACCTTTGCTTGCAACATTAGCTACTGGGCAACCCATATTTAAATCGATGCCTTTAAAGCCCATCTCTGCCATACCGATACTCATTTCACGGAAATGCTCTGGCTTGTCACCCCAAATATGAGCGACCATAGGCTGTTCGTCTTCACTGAATGTTAAGCGTCCGCGAACACTGTGAATACCTTCTGGATGACAAAAGCTTTCAGTATTTGTAAATTCAGTGAAAAATACATCAGGTCTACCTGCTTCACTCACAACATGGCGAAAGACGATATCTGTAACGTCTTCCATTGGCGCCAAAATAAAAAACGGACGTGGTAATTCACGCCAAAAATTTTCTTTCATAATATATTTAAACCTTCTTTTCTTTTAATATCTCGAATTTTTATCCATGATGATATTACCATAAATTGTGAACTTACACAAAAGGATTTTTACCATTCACAGCTTTAATGAAGGGATGTCTGACAGTAGTCTAAAATGCATATAAGGTCTATGACGATTATACCCATGTAAACTGCAACAAACGATCGCCTTTAATTTTTTACTTAAATGTCTGTATCATGTCACTCTACGTATATTTGTTTTATTTTATATAAGCAGTTTAATTACTGCTAAAATTATTAAAATACTTATGATCCACTTTTGAATATTGTCAGGTATTTTGCGACCAAATTTTAAACCAAGAGGCGCAAAAATGATACTTCCTATAATTAAAAATAATGCATCTTCAATAGGGACATAACCTTGTATAAGTTTAATAGTAAAGGCGCCAATTGAAGATAGAAAAGCAATAACGATACTGTTAGCTACAACTTTATTCATTGGTAGTTTGAACACAACTAATAGTATGGGAATAATAATAAAAGCGCCACCTGCACCAACAATACCTGAAATAATTCCTATTATAAAACCTATAATAATGAGTAACAGAGGTTTGTTTTTATCGTTTTTGGGTGAAGGTTTAACTTTGATAAACAGCAATATTAATGCAAGTAAAGCAATGATAATATATACAGTGTTTATAAATAAACCGTTAAATAAATTAGCAGAAAATGCACCTAACACACTTCCAACAATCATTCCTCCTCCCATATTAATGACAAGTTTAGGAGAGAATTCAGGTTTTTTCCTAGCTTTCAATGACCCGCTGAGCGTACTGAAAAAAACTTGACTAGAAGTAAGTCCTGAGGCTATATATGCACTATAGTTAGGTGCTCCAAATAATGGGGGTAGTATTAAGATAGCAGGATAAATGATAATTGCGCCACCTATACCAACTAAACCAGATAGGAATCCTCCAAAAACGCCAATGAACAACATAACAACAATGCTTATTAAGTCCATTATTTACTTTTCACCAATAAATTAACAGCTTCATTAATCATTTCTTGAGAGCTTTCATTGTTTTCTTCAGCTAGTTTTACACATTCGATTAAATTTTCACTAATAATGATTCCCATTAGACGTTGAATTGAACTTTTTGACGCGCTAAGTTGCGTTATGACATCTTTGCAATCTTTATCTTCTTCCATCATTTTCACAACGCCATTTAATTGTCCTTGTATTCTATTAATTCGATTAATCATTTTTTTATCATAATTCATCATAATTTCCTCCGATTTTAATTTATTAATTTAATCATACTCAAATAAAAACAAACTGTCAAATACGCTATGGGGTATTTGACGGATGGATTTTATTTTGCTAATATACCCATATAGGTATTTTGAGGAGGAAATTATGAAAAAATATAGTGAAAAGCACATAAACGAATTAAGTAAATCAGAATTAGAGAAATTGGCAAACAGAGGACAATTAATTGATGTGAGAAGCCAAGATGAATATGAATTAGGTCATATTAAGGGTTCGATATTACATCCTGTAGAAGAAATAGAAGGATTTGATAAGAATAAAGACAAAACCTACTATATTCATTGTAAAAGCGGTGGCAGAAGTGCTAAAGCGAGTGATTATTTAGCTAAGAAAGGATATGACATCGTTAATTTAGATGGTGGGTACAAAGCATATGAAAGTAAAAATGTAAATAATGAAGTAGAGGTAGAAGCTAATCATAAAGTAGAAGTTAAATCAGCCCGCAAAAAATTTAATTACAGTGGATTACAATGTCCTGGTCCTATCGTGAACATTAGTAAAGAAATAAAAAACACTGAAATTGGGGATCAAATAGAAGTTACGGTAACAGATCCTGGTTTTCTTAGTGATATAAAAAGTTGGGTGAAACAAACAGGACATACACTGGTTAAACTTGATGAAAATAATAATGGCATTAACGCAGTAATCCAAAAAGAAAAGATAAAGGAACTAGAGGTAAGCCATACTTCTAAAGGTACGACTATTGTTTTATTTAGTGGCGAATTAGACAAAGCTGTTGCAGCTATGATTATTGCTAATGGTGCTAAGGCTGTAGGAAGAGATGTAACTATCTTCTTTACTTTCTGGGGTCTTAACGCATTGAAAAAAACTGAAAAAGTTGCAGTGAAAAAGAAAGGCATTGAAAAAATGTTTGATTTAATGTTACCCAAATCAGCTGTACGCATGCCATTGTCTAAAATGAATATGTTTGGTTTAGGGAATATGATGATGCGCTATGTGATGAAAAAGAAGAATGTTGATTCCTTGCCATCACTCATTAATCAAGCTATCGAGCAAGATATTAAATTAATTGCGTGTACGATGAGTATGGATGTTATGGGAATTACAAAAGAAGAGTTACGAGATGAAGTAGAATACGGGGGAGTTGGAACGTATATTGGTGATACTGAACAATCAAGTCATAACTTATTCATTTAATACTATATAAATAAAAAGGAGAATTTTTATGTTTTTTAAACAATTTTACGATAATCATTTATCTCAAGCGTCTTATTTAATAGGATGTCAACGTACGGGAGAAGCAATGATAATTGATCCAATCCGAGATTTAACAAAATATATTGAAGTTGCAAATAACGAAGGATTTACAATTACTAAAGCTGCTGAAACGCATATTCATGCTGACTTTGCCTCAGGTATTAGAGATGTTGCTGAACGATTGAATGCAAGTATATATGTATCGGATGAAGGCAACGATGAATTAAGTTATAAAAATATGCCTGAACAAACATACTTTGTTAAACACCACGATGTTATTTATGTAGGGAATATAAAATTAGAGGTATTGCATACACCAGGTCATACCCCCGAGAGTATTAGTTTCTTACTCACTGATGAAGGAGGAGGCTCTCGTGTACCTATGGGTTTATTTAGTGGTGACTTTATATTTGTTGGAGATATAGGCAGACCAGATTTATTAGAAAAATCTGTTCAAATGAAGGGTTCTACAGAAATTGGTGCAAAACAAATGTATCAATCTATAAAAGAAATTAAGGAATTACCAGATTTTATTCAAATTTGGCCAGGTCATGGAGCGGGAAGTCCTTGCGGTAAATCTCTAGGTGCAGTTCCTACGTCAACTTTAGGTTATGAAAGACAAAATAATTGGGCGTTTAATGAGGATGATGAAGCAGTGTTTATAGATAAACTTACTTCTGAGCAACCTGCACCACCACATCATTTTGCTCAAATGAAAAAAATTAATCAATTTGGTATGAACTTGTATAGACCATACAATGTTTATCCTAGTATAGATAATGAAAGAATAGCTTTTGATCTTCGTAGTAAAGAAGCTTTCCATGGCGGTCATGCACAAGGAACGATTAATATTCCTTTCAATAAAAACTTTATTAATCAAATTGGATGGTATTTAGATTATGATCAGGATATAGATTTGATTGGTGAAAAAACTATCGTTGAAGAAGCAACGTATATTTTACAATTAATAGGGTTTGAAAATGTAGTAGGTTACCGTTTGCCACAAAGTAATGTAATGACATCATCTATTCATAGCACAGGTATGAGCGGAAAAGAAAAACAAGTATTAGATGTACGAAATGATGAAGAATGGAAAAGTGGACATCTTGATCAAGCAGTTCATATTCCACACGGTAAATTATTAAATGAAGACGTTCCTTTTGATAAAAATGACAAAGTATATGTTCATTGTCAATCAGGAGTTAGAAGTTCTATCGCAGTAGGTATTTTAGAATATAAAGGATTTAAACATGTTGTGAATGTTAGAGAAGGCTATCAAGAATTACCATCGTCACTAAAATAAAGGATACAGATTAAGAGAATCGTAGCTCACGAATTCCATTGGAAATATAATTAAAAAAAGATGCCCAATTCACATGGGCATCTTTTTTAATAACCTTATTACATTGTACTAATATCAATTACGAAACGATATTTAACTTTTGAAGCTAATACTCTTTCGTATGCTTCGTCAATTTCGTCTGCTGAAATGACTTCGATTTGTGGTTCAATGTTGTGTTTTGAACAGAAGTCTAACATTTCTTGAGTTTCTCTTATACCACCGATTGCTGAACCAGCGAATGATCTACGGTGACTGATTAAGTTGAACACGCGTAATGATATTGGTTCTGCTGGTGCACCAACGTTAACGATTGTACCATCTAGTGTTAATAAGCCTAGGTAATCGTCTAGTTTTAGGTTAGCACTTACTGTATTTATGATTAAATCAAATGAACTTGCTAGTTCTTCGAATGTTGATTCATCACTTGTTGCATAATAATGTGAAGCGCCTAATTTTAAGCCGTCTTCTTTTTTATTTAATGTACGTGATAATACTGTTACTTCAGCGCCCATAGCATTTGCAATTTGAACAGCCATGTGTCCAAGTCCGCCCATACCTATAATGGCTACATTTTTACCTTCGTATGCTTTCCAATGGTTTAAAGGTGAATAAGTTGTGATACCAGCACAAAGTAAAGGTGCGGCAGCGTCTAAACCGATATTATCAGGAATGCTTAGTACAAAATCTTCGTGTACGACTATATGTGTTGAGTACCCACCTTGAGTTGGTTCACCATATCTATCCGTACCTGCATAAGTACCGACATTTCCTTTTAGACAATACTGTTCTTCGCCGTTTTGGCAATGTTCACATTCACCACAAGAGTCTACCATGCAGCCAACACCGACACGGTCATCTACTTGATATTTACTAACTTCAGGACCGACTTCTTTAACGATACCTGCTATTTCATGTCCTGGTACTAATGGGTAATGAACTGGACCCCATTCTCCATGTGCAGTATGAATATCAGAATGACATATACCTGCATATTTAATTTCTATTAAAATATCGTGTGTATCTAAATCGCGTCGTTTAATTTCTGTAGCGTAAAAATTAGAATCTGGACTGTTTACAGCTCTAGCTTTGGCATTTACCATAAATTAATTCCTCCATTATATATAAAGTGGAATATCTCTAATGATATTCTACTTTATAATAGACCTTGGAGTATACTTTAAGTCAATGGAAATGACTTAGCTTAATATTGAAGTTTGAAATAATGAATGTGGTCTTTTTGATTTTTACACAACTTTTGTGAATGTCGAGTTGTTAATAAGTTCGGTTAATATTTGGTGTTGGGTAGGGTGTAAGTTTGGATTATCACGATCATCAATAATTGCCCATCCACCTGTTTCATAAATCATGAGTGCGTCATCCATATGCTGCAATCGATTCCCATTGATTCGCACGTATTCTATATGTTGTTTAGTGGGAAGGTCGTCTAACAAGTCTCTTACAACGTGACCTACAATTGTAATGCCAGGACCAGGTGGTTGTTCTAATGCATGTACTTTCTGTGCAATATTAGACACATGACCTGTAATGACCATTTGATCTGGTCTCGTCGCATTAAATATAACAGCTACTGGCAAATTGTCCGTAACGGTATCTTTGATTTCTTTCATTAATGTGGGTAAACGTTTCACGCCCATATATATGGCAAGGGTACCGCCCAGTTTAAGGGTAGTAACATCAATGGCATGTTCTTTATTGTCTTTAAAATGCCCAGTTGTAAATGTAATATTCGTTGATACGTTACGCTCTGTTAAACCACGATTAAGTTGACTCATGGCGGCACTTGCGGCTGTAATACCAGGTACAACTTCAAAAGTAATGTTATTTGATTTTAAGACTTCAACTTCATCAGCAAGACGTCCAAAGATGGCTGGGTCGCCACCTTTAAGACGGATTACAGTTTGATGAGTGCGTGTTTTTTCAATGAGTAATGTATTGATTTCTTCTTGCTTCATACAACGCGTATATGGTGTTTTACCGACATGAATCCATTCTGTTTCAGGTGATGAATATTGAAGTACAAATGGGTTAACTAATTGATCGTATAAAATCACATCTGCACGTTTAATACACCATTCTGCTTTTTTAGAAAGTAGCAATGGATTACCAGGCCCTGCACCGACTAAGTATACTTGTGGTCTTTCATTTATAGACATACGTATATGTCTCCGTTAATGACTTCTACTGGATACGTTGATACACAACCGTCATCTGGTTCTTGAACTTGTCCTGTTTGTAAGTCAATCTTGCGGTCATGTAATGGACAATATACGTAATGACCACTCACTGTTCCTTCTGATAAAGGTCCTTGTTTATGAGGACATATATTGTTAATTGCACGAATGTCGCCATCTTCAGTTAAAAATAAACCTATTTGAATATCGCCTACAATGACTTTTTTACCTATTAAAGGTTCTAGTTCTGAGATGTGAGCGATTCTTATTTTTTCATTTGTTGTTGCCATCATTACACCTTCTCCACTTCAAAAATAGTACGTTTACGTTTATCTTGTACGACTTCATTCCAAGGTTCAGTTTCGTACGCACGTTTCGCAGTCATAATGCTTTCGTAAAGTTCATCTTGTTTTTCAGGATCAAGGACTACTGATTTCACTTGATCAAAACCGAGTCTTGCTAACCAAGGCGCAGTTCGTTCTGCGTAAATACCTGTTTCACGGTAATACTGCATGAACGCACCACATAATTTCACTACTTCGTCTTCTGTCTTAACCGTTGTCAGTAATTCTCCTGCGACTACATCTGTACCACCATTACCGCCAACGTATATTTGGAAGCCATTTTCAACGCCGATAACACCAAAGTCTTTAACACCAGATTCTACACAACTACGTGGACATCCTGAGACACCCATTTTAAATTTGTGCGGTGTATCAATATATTCAAATGTCTTTTCTAAACGAATACCAAGTTTCGTCGTATATTGCGTACCGAATCGACAAAATGCTTTACCAACACAACTTTTAACTGAACGTGTTTTCTTACCATAAGCAGATGCTGAGCGCATACCAAGGTCTTCCCAAATTTGAGGTAATTCTTCTTTCTTCACGCCATATAATCCGATACGTTGTGCACCTGTAATTTTCACTAAAGGAATATTATATTTTTTCGCAACTTCACCGAGACGAATGAGTTGATCGGCATCTGTTACACCTCCACGCATTTGCGGAATCACTGAGAACGTGCCGTCTTTTTGTATATTCGCGTGATAACGTTCGTTCGCAAAGCGTGATGCTTTTTCATCTTCATGCTCATGAGGATAAACCATGTTTAAGTAATAGTTGATGGCAGGGCGACATTTCGGACAACCACCTTTGTCTTTAAAGTCTAAAGCATAGCGTACTTCTTTAGATGTTTTTAATCCTTTTGCACGAATTTGTGTTACGATTTGATCTCTTGAAAGATCCGTACATGCACAAATACCTGTTGGTGCAGATGCAACGAAGTCATCACCAAGTGTATATTCTAAAAGTTCTGCGATTTGACCTTTACACTTACCACATGAGTTACCAGCTTTCGTCACTTTTGTTACGTCAGCAACCGATGTTAAACCTTGATCTTGGATTGCTTCTACGATGACACCTTTTGAAATACCGTTACAACCACAAATTGTTTCATCATTTTCCATATCGGCTACACTGACCGCATCTACTTCGCCAGCTTTATGCAGAATAGAGACGAGTGTATAGTCATCAATTGTGTCGCCTTTTTTCATCATATTGTAGAAGCGGTTACCTTCTTCAGTGTCACCGTAAAGTACGGCACCGACAATGGTTTTATCTTTGACGAACACTTTTTTATAAATATTATCGACACCATTAAATGTTTCGATACCACGAACGCCTTCACTTTCTGTAATCCAACCTGCACTGAACAAATCACAGCCAGATACTTTAAGTGATGTAAATGTTGTTGAACCTTTATAGCCTTCAGTTGGTATACCTGTAATATGATCGGCAAGTACTTTACCTTGGTCATATAAAGGTGCAACGAGGCCATATACTTTTGAACGGTGTTCTACACATTCACCCACGGCATAAATGTTAGGGTCACTTGTTCTCATAAAGTCATCAACGACAATACCACGGCCAATTTCTAATCCAGCAGCACGTGCTTCTTTTGTAACGGGGCGAATACCGACTGCCATAACGACCATGTCTGTTTCTAAGACGCGTCCATCTGATAAACGAATACCTTCAACATATTGTTCACCAAGAATTTCTTGAGTATTCGCTTGTAATTCAAATTTGATACCTTGTTTTTCTAGGTCTGCTTTTAAAAGTTCGCCAGCTTTACGGTCGAGTTGTACTTCCATCAGCCATTTTGCTAAGTGTACAACAGTGACGTCCATACCTTGGTCGACTAGACCACGTGCACATTCTAATCCGAGCAAGCCGCCACCTATAACAATGGCACGCTTTTTCGTTTTTGCTGTTTCTAACATTTTCTCCGTGTCATCAATTGTTCTGAATCCTACTACACCTTTAAGACGTGATCCATCAATTGGTAAAATGAAGGAATCTGAACCAGTCGCAATGATCATTTGATCGTATGCGACAACTTGACCTTGTTCTGTTTCAACATGTTTCGTTTCACGGTCAATCTTCACAACTTTATCGCCTGTAATTAAACGAATGCCATGTTCTTCATACCATTCATATGGGTTCATAATGGTTTCTTCTATTGTCATTTTATTTTGTAAAATATTCGATAGCATAATACGGTTATAGTTTGGATAAGGTTCTTTACCAATTATCGTAATGTCAAAACGTTCAGGATCGCGCTCAAGAATTTCTTCTATTGTACGTACACCTGCCATACCGTTTCCTATCATTAAAAGTTTAGTTTTACTCATTTGAATCCTCCTCAATCGAATCTAAAAACGCTTTGATTTTAGCTGCATAGCGTTTCGTTCGTTGTATATTTTGGCCTTGTGAGCTAATACTTATTGTGAGGCCAGTGTGCTCTATGTCTAAAGTGTTGAAAAAATCAGATTGTGTGCGGTTTCCAGTATGATTCACCCATTGAGTAGGCGAAGCATCTTGCGTCACTTGATTATTCGTTTCGGGATGATTCGTTGCGACGATAATTAAGTCTGCATCCACAATATGTTCTGATTTATAAGCTGCTTCAATCAATCGAATACGGTTAGATGGTTGAATGGTGTTAAAAGCTTCATTAAATTCAATGCTGACGACATCTATCGAACAAGGTTCAGTCACTAATTTAGAAAACTTACGCCAAGCTATTTTGCCACCACCGATAATGACGACATGCTTATTTTTAAGATTAAGTTGTACCGGATACATCATCTATCTCCTCACATTCCGCAATTCTAAAACGTATTATTTCCTTTAATAATGGATGGAAATTGATCGCAGTCGTATATGTGATAATGTTCGGCAACGCCAATTCTTCAATTTGTCGCTTAGTCTTGTTCACAAGGTAACCGTCGTAAAAGAAAAACGGAATGATTAACAATTTTTGATGTTGTTTGGCTATTTTAGGTAAAGTTTCTTTAAAACGAAGCGCACCATATACCATACTTGGGTAACATGGGTGAGATACAGTCGATAATTCATCGCAAATTTTAGTTAACGCTACGTCCGGTTCATCAAAACGCGCATTACCATGTGCCAACACGACGATACCCGTTTCTTCATCAATTTCATTTTGATGCGACGCAATTTGAGACGCTACCCAATTTGTCATTTTTGGATGTGTGCCGAGTGGTTTACTGAGTATAAATTGGATTTCTGGATGCGCTCGTTGAAATGATTCATGTAACGCTTCAATATCTTCGTAATAGTGAGAAGCGGTAAACAATAATAATGGTACAAGTTGAATGCGCTGATACCCTGCATCAATTGTATGTTGAATCACTTCTTCTAATCGAATGACTTCGCTTTCTAAAAATGCGACCTTATAGTCGAGCGATTCATGCTCAAATGTCTGATTAATAAACTGTAATAATGTTTCATTTAATTTTCCTTTTCGCATGCCATGAACGACTAAAATAGTCTTACGCATAACAATCACCCCCTACACCTGTATTCTAAATGAAATACTTTATAGTTTGTGAATTTTTTCTCAATATCTAAAAAAATAGGGAATTCCCTGTTGTAGTAAACGAGGGGATTCCCTATATCTTATGTATACCGATAGTACTAAATTTGAAAAGTGTAAAATAAAATTGAGTTTAATGAAAAATGTCTTGCTATAAATAAATGGAAAAGTATATAATATTGATGAAATAATTGTGCGTTTGCTTTTTATATAGAGAAAGAAGGGGTATGAATGGGGAAATATATTTATAGTATCGTAACGATATTAATGGTTTTTTGTTTATCGTTTACGTTTCAAGTCAAAACGGCACATGCGAATGAAACACAGCTTCCTAAAGAAAATAAAGTATTAGAACAAAACAACAAGACTTCAATTCCACAAAGTACAGTTAAAAAAGATACTACACAAGTCACTTCAAAAGTAGTTTTAAATCAAAAAGCACAACCAAAACCACAAGTAACAACAACTAAAAAAGTACAATCAGCTCCAACAATTGTACAAAATAAGAAACCGCAAAATACACCAAAAGCAGTGACAAACCGCAACACAAAAACTTCTCCACAAGCAGTCATAAATAAAAAAGCTACAATTACGCCAAAAGCAAAACAAATTAAGCCAACAAAAACAGTAGCCAAAACAACAAAGAAAGTAGCTCAACCTAAAAAAGTAAAAACAACAACAAAAACCACAAAACCTAAACCAAAAGCAGTACCTGTCAAAAAGAAAAAGCCTCAAACATTATCAGCAACAACAAAAAGTAAAACCACAAAAACAGTCGTTAAAAAAGCAAAAACTGTAGCAAAACCAACTAAAAATATAAAACCAAAAGTTAAGCCAAAAGTAACTAAGAAAAAGACAACTAAAAAGACAAAAACAAGTTACTATAATAAAGCCCCAAAAGCATGGTCATCTAAGATACCAGGTAGTGATAACGTACGTGACTTTGGTCAAACAACAAATGCATCAGGTATCAACGATGCATTAAAAATCATGAAAGCTTCTGGCAATAAAGGCGTTACAATAAACCATACAACGCCAAAAGCAGCTAATATTGCAACAGTATTTAATTGGAATCCTAAAGCTAAAGTATTAACTTACGGTACAGGAACAGCGATCGGCAAACATACTATACTAACAGCAAACCATGTCATCAACGATCCACAAGCACACAAACCAATGACACCATCATCAGTTAAAAATCTACAAATAAACTTACTACAACAAGGATTAAAAGCCGTACGTTCACTCAATGTTACAGGAGTCAAAATGATGAAATATGGAGACGTTGCGTTATTATACGTAAAAGAAGACATCTCAAAATATATGAAAATACGTAAAATCGCTCCCGAAAAATCAATTACAAATATCAAAGCCAACACACCCATTCACATGTATCATTACGGCTTACCAACAGGCAAATACAAAAAAGATCCTATGGGCACAATGTACTACTCAAAAGGGAAGTATTCACTCATGGCACGTAACGTCAATCCAATCGGTTATTATCAAATGATGGCCGAACCAGGATCTTCAGGCGGCGCAATATTAAACAATAAAAACGAAATATTAGGCGTACACGCATTCAGAATTGACTCAGGAGACTTTAAAAAATATCACCTGAACACAATGGCAGAACTAAGAGGAAAGTTACGCAAAGAAATTTTGAAATTTATAAAATGAGAAGGTTGAATGTGAAACCCGACTGCTCTATTAAACAAGACACTCCTTAAAGGAAAGACGTCTTATTTAATAATGTGGTCGGTTTTTTGATTGTTGCGGAGTTCTAACGACCATTATTCAGAATTGTGACCGTTAGCGGATTCTAACGACCATTATTCAGAATTGTGACCGTTAGCGGATTCTAACGACCATTATTCAGAATTGTGACCGTTAGAGAGTTTTAACGACCATTATTCGGAATTCTGACCGTTAGCGGGTTTTAACGACCATTATTCGGAATTCTGACCGTTAGAGAGTTTTAACGACCATTATTCGGAATTTTGACCGTTAGCGAATTCTAACGACCATTATTCAGAATTGTGACCGTTAGCGGATTCTAACGACCATTATTCAGAATTGTGACCGTTAGCGGATTCTAACGACCATTATTCGGAATTTTGACCGTTAGAGAGTTCTAACGACCATTATTCGGAATTGTGACCGTTAGCGGGTTCTAACGACCATTATTCAGAATTTTGACCGTTAGAGAGTTTTAACGACCATTATTCGGAATTGTGACCGTTAGCGAGTTCTAACGACCATTATTCAGAATTGTGACCGTTAGCGGATTCTAACGACCATTATTCGGAATTGTGACCGTTAGCGAGTTCTAACGACCATTATTCGGAATTGTGACCGTTAGCGGGTTCTAACGACCATTATTCGGAATTGTGACCGTTAGCGGATTCTAACGACCATTATTCGGAATTGTGACCGTTAGCGGATTCTAACGACCATTATTCAGAATTGTGACCGTTAGCGGGTTCTAACGACCATTATTCAGAATTGTGACCGTTAAGTTTATCTACAAACTAAAATCAGGCTACAAAAATAAATTTGTAGCCTGAAACATCTATATTTAATGATATATTTTACCGCCTTCAGATAGGAATTCTTCTGATTTTTGTTTTAATCCTTCTTCTTTCAATGCTGGGTTATTGCGTAAGTCGTGTGAGATGCGCATTGAACAGAATTTAGGTCCACACATACTACAGAAATGGGCAACTTTTGCTGACTCTGCTGGTAATGTTTCGTCATGAAATGATCTTGCTTTATCTGGGTCTAGGGAAAGGTTAAATTGGTCATACCATCTAAATTCAAAACGTGCTCGACTAATTTCATCGTCCCGTTTTTGTGCACCTTTCATTCCTTTTGCTAAGTCTGCTGCGTGTGCTGCTATTTTATATGTAACGACACCTTCTCTTACGTCATCTTTGTTAGGCAATCCGAGATGTTCTTTAGGTGTAACGTAACACAACATGGCCGTTCCATGGCTTGCGATTTGTGCTGCTCCTATTGCAGAAGTAATATGATCATAAGCTGGTGCAATATCAGTTGTAAGTGGTCCTAATGTGTAAAAAGGTGCTTCTTGACAATAGAAATCTTCAAGCTCCTGATTTTCTTTAATTTTATGCATAGGCACATGTCCAGGACCTTCAACCATTACTTGAACATCATACTCCCAAGCAATCGCTGTAAGTTCGCCTAATGTTTTTAATTCTAAAATTTGGCTTTCGTCATTTGCGTCATAAATTGATCCAGGTCTTAAACCATCTCCTAAAGATACCGCAATATCATATTCTCTCAAAATTTCACAAATTTCGCCAAAGTGTGTATATAAGAAACTTT
The DNA here is from genome assembly GCF_946151045.1 of Mammaliicoccus sp. Marseille-Q6498. Taxonomy (NCBI): domain Bacteria; kingdom Bacillati; phylum Bacillota; class Bacilli; order Caryophanales; family Staphylococcaceae; genus Mammaliicoccus; species Mammaliicoccus sp. Marseille-Q6498. The sequence continues at coordinate 1,639,124 of NZ_OX267714.1, forward strand.
CTTCATGATGCGCTAAACACCATTGCGCCATAATTGAACCGCCTCTAGAAACGATACCTGTTAAACGATTCACTGTAGTAGGTACGTATCTTAATAGAACACCTGCATGAATTGTAAAATAGTCTACACCTTGCTCGGCTTGTTCGATTAATGTATCTCTATAAATTTCCCAAGTCAGATCTTCAGCTTTACCGTCTACTTTTTCCAATGCTTGATATATTGGAACTGTCCCAACTGGTACGGGTGAATTACGCAATAAAAATTCACGTGTTGCATGAATATTTTTACCAGTAGACAGATCCATAATTGTATCAGCACCCCAGTGAATCGCCCATACTAATTTTTCGATTTCTGCTTCTATTGAAGAACTCACTGCAGAATTACCGATATTAGCATTGATTTTCACTTGAAAGTTTTTCCCGATAATCATAGGTTCTGATTCTGGATGATTCACGTTATTAGGAATAATCGCACGACCACGCGCAATTTCAGAACGTACAAACTCAGGTGATACATCTTCTCTCGTTGCTACAAATTTCATCTCTTTTGTAATGATACCTTGTCTTGCATAATGCATTTGCGTTACATTTTTTCCGGATTTTGCTTTACGTGGTTGATATTTAAAAGGTGTTTGAACGAATTTTTTATGATTATCGTTTTTAAAACCATTATCTAATGAAACGACTTTACGACCTTCATAATGAACCGTATCACCACGTTCCTCAATCCATTTTTCACGTAATTTAGGAATACCTTTTTGAACATTCACTTCATAATCATCATCGTGATATGGTCCAGCAGTATCATAAACTATCACTGGATCATTAGGCTTTGACGCTTGTTCTGTCACGGTAGGAGATAACTTAATCGATCTAAAAGGCACTTGAATGTCCGGATCCTCACCGCTAACCCATAAACGTTTACTGGCTGGAAATTGTTTCTTTAACTCAATCTTATTTTGTTCCATAAAAAAACTCCTTAGCATTTATTATTGCTAGGAGACCTGGTAAGAAATCGCATATATAGTGAAGTTAAATAACAAACAGCATCAAAAAAACACTTTGAAACCATTTCGTTATGCTTCCCTACGCTGGTATTAACCAGATCAGGTTCAAAGGGTTGAGACCACTGTCTCTTTCAGCTATTGAAAGCACCCCTAGCAATTGGTATTAAATTCTGACTTAAAGTTAACACTAATCAATTTTAATTGCAAATGTATCCATTAAAAATATAAATATTACTTTTGTGGCATTTGTCATATCTGTAATTGATATTTTTTTAATTTTGTTTTTAAGTTATAATATATATAAGATATTCATCAACGAATGTGTGATAAAATAACGAATCTATATGATATTTCAGTAAAAGGTGGACATTGTTTTGACTTGCAACAATGAAGAAAATACACAAGATAAATATTTAGTAAAAGGAAATTTACGTTATAAAATAATACAAGAAGGAACGACTTATTATTTAGTAGATAGTGTTTCAAATCCATTAAGTTCATTATATTGGCAAAATTCATGTCTGTTATGGAATAAAGCATACGTCTTGGATCAAGCAGAGTTCGATGAAATTCAAGGTCTACACAAACAGAAGAAATCAGGTATAGGTAGTTTTTTTGTTTTTTATCCATTGACTATGGTGTTATCAAAGTGGACTGAAAAAGTGGTGAACTATTCTATGGGTTTTAGTCAACTAACGAATATTATCATTTCGATAATGCTTACCCTTTCAATAATCGGTTTCATTAAATTCAAAAGTAATAAATGGCAAAAAGAAATAGATAGTGAGTATATGGGAAGCAAAGTGAAATATATTAAAGTACTACCTAAAACTAGATGGATAAAGGGAGTATTTATTATTAAATATTCTCTAATATTACTAGTACTTTTTATCTTATTATTTACCGCTCTATACGTAATGTTATTTGGCGTATTCAATTTTATTTTTATAGGTACGTATATTTTAGTATTAGCAGTATTAAATATCTTTAAGTATGCATACGTACTACCACATGAATATAAATTAAGTACAAAAGAAGTGAGTGAGTATTAGTTCGTACTCATAGGATAAAAGGTGGCCGTAATATTGACTTGCAACAATGAAGAAAATACACAAGATAAATATTTAGTAAAAGGAAATTTGCGTTATAAAATATTACAAGAAGGAACGACTTATTATTTTGTAGATAGTGCTTCAAATCCATTAAGTCCTTTATATTGGCAAAATTCATGTCTGTTATGGAATAAAGCATATGTCTTGGATCAAGGAGAGTTCGATAAAATTCAAGGTCTACACAAACCGAAGAAATCAGGTATAGGAACTTTTTATGCTTTTTATCCATTGACTATGTTGTTATCAAAATGGATTGGAGATGTTATGAACTATTCTATATGGCTTAGTCAAATATCAAATATTATCGTTTCGATAATGCTCACACTTTCAATAATTGGTTTCATTAAATTCAAAAGTAATAAATGGAAAAAGGAAATAGATAGTGAGTATACAGGGAGTAAAGTGAAATATATTAAAGTATTACCTAAAACTAGAGGGTTAAAGGTAGTATTTATTATAAAATATTCTCTAATGTTTATGCTGATTTTTATCCTCTCAATAATGTTGCTATACACAACGTTATTTGACGTATTCAATTTTATTTTTATTGGTACATATATTATATTATTATCAGCATTATATATTCTTAAATATGCATACGTACTACCACATGAATATAAATTAAGTACAAAAGAAGTGAATGGGTGTTAACTGTAAATATCAATTTTTAGATTGCACTAAACAAAAAAGTGTTCAAATTAATTATCGAGTTGGTATTTATATATATTAAGTGGGAAATTGCAGCGTATGTACCAAGTGATGTATAACCTACAATATATGGTAAATTTATTTTTGGAATTAAATGAAACCGCAAAAAATAAACAAGGATTCTCATATAAAAAACCCCTTTAACTAGAAAAGTTAAAGGGGTTCAATGTTCACATAGAGATATTAATCATGCGTTTAGCCCATTATCGCACCATATCTTCGAGATATCGTGCGTTTAGCCCATTATCGCACCATATTTTCAAGATATCGTGCGTTTAGCCCATTATCGCACCATATCTTCGAGATATCGTGCGTTTAGCCCATTATCGCACCATATTTTCAAGATATCGTGCGTTTGACCCATTATCGCACCATATCTTCGAGATATCGTGCGTTTGACCCATTATCGCACCATATCTTCAAGATATCGTGCGTTTAGCCCAATATCGCACCATATTTTCAAGATATCGTGCGTTTGGATCCCAAAAACGCCAAAGTTCTCCAGCGATTTTTGTCGATTCCAGGCAAAACGCCAAAGTTCTCCAAAGATTTTTGTCGATTCCGCCCAAAACGCCAAAGTTCCCCAGCGATTTTTGGCGATTCTTCCTAAAAACCGCTCAATAGTATTTTGGACGCTTCAAAATCTCGCCACATCGACCAAGATATCGTGCGCTAACATTCTCCTAGAAGCACTTTGCTTAATATTATTATATATTTCTTTATTCTGGATCTCCATTTTCATCATATTTCGTTACATCGCCGTCTTCATCAACAATGTAAGAACCTGCTAAATTACCATCTTTATCTGTGAATGAGAATCCCCAGTCTCCGTTATTACTTTGTTCGGGTTCTTTGTAAGTATATTGATCAGTATCTAAACTATGACCTTCGTAAGATTCAACAAAATCAATTACATTTCCACGAGTGACACTCGTACTATCGTCGTCATCACTACCGTTATCAATTTCGCCATCTTCATCATATTTCGTTACGTTACCATATTTATCAATAATGTAAGAACCAGCTAAATCACCATCGTTGTCAGTGAATGAGAATCCCCAATTACCTTTATCATTTTTTTCAGGTTCTTTGTAAGTATATTGATCAGTATCTAAACTATGACCTTCGTAAGATTCAACAAAGTCGATTACATTTCCTCGCGTTACAACACTATTATCATCATCGTTATTATTATTATTATTGTTATTGCTGTTACTTTTACGGTCATTATTATCTGATGATGTATTGTTATTTGACGATGACTGGTTATCGTCATTATTGTTGTCGTTACTATTTTGTGATTGTTTGTTTGAGTCCTTAGAGTCTTTAGTATCACTACCAGAACCTGTATTAATATTGATATCACATGCTGATAGGGTCATTGTAGCTAAAATAACACCAATGCCTAAGTATTTTAATTTCATAAAAATCCTCCTTTTATAATAAATATTATTGTTACAAATTATTATACAGAATTAGTTGCTAAAAATCTTTTTATTTTGAAACATTATTGTGGGTTTAAGTAAATTTTATTATTTTGAGACAATTAAAGAAGGAAAAAACATTCAAAAATTTTAATCGAACTATAATTTTAACTCAAAAGCACTTTATAATTTTTTGAAATGTTTTTTGTAATCAAAGTTATAATTGTAATATTAGTATGTTAATATTGTTGTATAAAATAAAAAGAACAGGGGACAATGTAATGAATTTAGATGAGAAAACGTACGTTGAAACGCAAGTTGCTAATCGTTCTAAATCACTAGGAGTATCTTATTTATTATGGTTTTTTCTAGGTGCAATTGGAGCACATAGATTTTATTATGGTAAGACAGGTTCTGCAATCGTAATACTTTTGTTAACTTTATTTACATCGTGGTGGACTTTTGGAATTATAGTGTTAATTTGGCTTATTATAGATGCATTTTTAATTCCAAGTTGGAAAAGAAAACATGAACATTCGATAAGAGAACAAGCCACTTCAGAAGTGAAAATGATGAGTAATAATTAATTTGAGTTAATAGGGAATGAGGCATGAATCTAAAGCGCTTATTTAGATTACGTCGTCTCACTCCCTTTTTTTGTTTGAAAATCGAAATGAATGATTGCTCACGAAAGTAAGGTATAAGCGTATCTTAAGTAATGGAGGTTTTTACCCATTTCTTTTATACTTAACATAAAACTTGAGAATAGAGGGTAACATCGTGAAAAAATTATGGATTTTAGGAATTGGATTATTAGTAGTTGTTGCGATCACTATTGGTTATATTTTCACAACAGCGAATAGTCAAAAACAATCTGACGTTAAAAAACATACAGCGCACTCAAAGGCAGATCGTAATCATACGCCGACGTTATTTTTACATGGCTATGGTGGTAGTGCAAATTCTGAAAAATTTATGGTTAATCAGGCTAAGAAAAAAGGTGTCACGAAAGATGTTATTAAAGCCGTTGTATCTCAAAATGGTGAAGTTGAACTTAAAGGGAAACTACCGAAAGACTCAACTAACCCAATTGTTCAGATTGAGCTTGAAAATAATCAACAAGGCGATCTTGATGAAAATGCTAGATGGTTTAAAAACGTATTAATCCAATTACAACAAGAGTATAAAATTAAAAAGTTTAATTTCGTAGGACATTCAATGGGGAATTTATCATTCGCAAAATATATGTTGGCTAATGGTAAAGATCAAACGTTACCACAATTAAATAAACAAGTGAATATTGCTGGAACATTCAACGGCGTATTAAATATGAATGAACAAGTAAATGAAATCAGTGTAGATGCTGACGGTAAACCTAGTCGCATGAACCCACCGTATCCAGATTTACTTCAACTTAAAGATATTTATAAAGAGAAAAATATTGAAGTGTTGAATATATATGGAGATATAGAAGACGGCACACATTCAGACGGTCGTGTATCAAACAGCTCATCAAAATCATTAAAATATTTACTAGGAAATAGTCCTAAAAGTTATCAAGAAGCGAAATATGAAGGCAAAGAAGCACAACACAGTCAATTACATGAAAATCGTGAAGTTGCTAATAAGATCATTAATTTCTTGTGGGAAAAATAAAAAGTTATATATTGGATTAGTTCATTTAAGGATATAATGTTTATTATTATAAATATTTACTGGGAAATAATCCCGACGTGTTATTTATCTTCCATACGGGTATATCCTTATTAAGCTACTTAAAATGTCATTGTGACAGGAAGAGGTTAATCGTTATGAGAAAATTAGTTGTGTTTTTGCATAGTACTTTAGATGGGTTTGTTGAAGGCCCGAATGGAGCAATGGATATAGGTTGGGTTGCATATGATTCTGAATTGGAAACATTTGCGAATGATGTACTAACGCATGCTGATACAATTGTGTGGGGACGAAATACTTATGAAATGATGCACGATTATTGGCCATCCGTTCCGTCTGACCCTAATGCTACTGATTATGAACTAAATCATGCAAAATGGATTGAAAATGTTGAAAAAGTTGTGTTTTCTAAGACTTTGGATTCAGTTGAATGGAACAATACGACACTTGTAAATGACAACGTTGAAGAGGTGATTAATCAACTTAAACAGCAAGATGGAAATGACATTGTTGTATTAGGAAGTCCACGATTTGCGCACCATCTGATGGACTTAAATGTAGTTGATGAATTTAAGATTACCGTTTCACCAACTTTAATAGGTGGCGGCTTACCTTTATTTAAAAATATAAATAATAAAATCGATTTAAACCTTAAAAATCATAAAGCTTTCGGTTCAGGAGCTTTAGGTTTAGTTTATGAAATGAAGAAATAAAATAACCCCCAACGAAAAGTTTTAAAAGCAAAACTTTTCGTTGGGGATTATTGTGTTTGAATTTACTGTAGCTTTGATTACCTAGAAACTACTAAATTCAGTTAAGTCACTATCATTTATTTTAGTTTTCATCTTCAAAAACCCCAAATTCAGTGGTGTCTTTCTGATCTAATCCAGGTGATTTAGTATTTATATTTATATCAGAAAATAGTAATGTTAAATATGTACGAGTTGGCATGTCTTTTCGTTTTTCTAATTTATCAGCAATAGCAAATACATTCGGTGAATTCTTCTTTTTAGAATAATTTTTTTGTGTACTAAATAAAGTAGTAACAGCATCATTTTTTGCAGTGTATTCTAAACTTTTTCTAGCTTTTTTCATTCCATTTTTAAAATCATTATCATTTTTGTGTATAAGGGGTTCATAATATTTTCTATAGTTATCTATAGTCGTATTGTTGGCGACTAAGTAGAAATACTTGTTCTGATAACCACCTTCTTGGGTTTTGTTAATAGCTTCTTTTGTATATCCTGTATATTGATATTTATTTTTATTATTTTCAAGAAATTGCGTTAAATTATCAAATTTTTCTTTCTCTGCTCTATACTCAAACCCACTTAGTATAGTTCCGACCATATTTGACATGGAATCCCCATCATCTGTACTACGCATGGAGCCTTTTGAGTGAATAGAGTCTTTTTCCAATGGAATACTGGCATTAAATACGATGTCGTGATCGTCGCAATGTACAAATACTTCGACACCGTCTCCGCTACCAACAACATTCGTTGCCTTCACATTTAAGCTGAAATTGTCTTTAAAAAACTGTTCGCCTTTCTTTTCAAATGCTTTACGGTGTTTTTTTGCGTATTCAATTGCGTCATCTTCGGCTTTTGGTTGGAAACCTTGCCCTTTATATTTATCCGCAGGCATTTCTTCTGGTATAGATTTAGATTCATTTTCAGATTTAGAATTTGAAACTTGATTCATTTGTGAACAACCTCCTAATAGTAGTGTTGAAATCATGATCGAACTAAATATTTTTTTCATAGTGCACCTCTTAAATGTATTTAATGTCTGTAGCTTTCTTCAAACTTGAATATAAAGATTAATGAATAAAGTTACTGGTATCAGCAATTTTAATTTCATCATTCAGTTCGTCCATATCAACGTTTCTAACCATTCTGTATTTGAATCATTTGTTGGAACATTGATAGATGTGTTTCTTTCATAAATCATAGGTTTTATGTATTGATACAAAAGTATTTATACTATTAAAGTTTAATACAAAAATCAGCATTTAATAATAAATTTATAATCTTTTATGATATTATTATACTCATATGTGATATAATTTGAAAGATTTGTATTAAAATTAATTAAAGAGTACATACCAACAAATTAAAAATCATTGTTATATAGGAAGTGTAATTTTATATAACTTCGATAAATACATAACATTAATTTATATTATTAATGTATCAAAACTTTAGGATCAATATTTTAAGGAGAATAGATATGAATATAAATAATAAAATTGATGAATTAAGAAAACCAGCAACTCAAGTAGTAAGTTTAATTGCTTTATTTGCAATTCTTTTTTCTTGTTTAGCATTTTTTAATGGGCTTGACTATGATAAATTACCATTTTATTTAAAAGGTATAACGGTTATTGAGTTGTTAATAATTGTAATCAGTTTATTACAATTCATTCGGTTTATTAGATTTAGTAAAAGTGATTTAGTGAACAAAAGAGAAGTAAAAAATTATGCAAAATTCTTAACCATTATTAATGTTGTCGCAACATATAATTTAGGATTTGCATTGAGTAATGTATTTTACTTTATGGCCATACAACAGCATGTAGATTTATACAATTATTGGTTGTTAAATATGATATCTATGATTATTAGTTTCGTATTATGGACTTTAGGTTCGATTTTAGTATGTATAAAGTTACCGAATTTACAAAAATATATAAGTGGTAAAACTAAAACATTTATTGGGTTTGGTTTAATGTTTATTTCACAATTCATATATATAGAAAGAATTATTGAATATATATTAGTTCCCAATATTGCAGACTCTAAATTTATTATAGGCGGTTCAATAATAATCTTAATAATAATTTATTATATAAGCTTCCTTTGGCTTCTGAAATATACAGACTTCAAAATTCTAGTTTTAAAGGAAAAATAAAAAATGGAATTAGACGTACTAATGATGCCGAACTATTTCATAGAATAGGAGCTTAGATATGAATATAAATAATGAAATTGATGAATTAAGAAAACCAGCGACACAAATAGTAAGTTTATTTGCTTTATTTATGATATTATTCACCTGTTTAACATTCTTTAATGGGCTTGACTATGATAGATTACCATTTTATTTAAAAGGTATAACGATTATTGAGTTGATAATAATTGTAGTCAGTTTATTACAATTCATTCGGTTTATTAGATTTAGTAACGGTGACTTAGTGAACAAAAGAAAGTTAAAAAATTATGCAAAGTTCTTAACCATTATTAATGTTGTCGCTCCATACAATGCGTGTTTTGCATTTAGTAATCTTTTTTACTTTATGGCTATACAACATCACGTAGACTTATATGGTTATTGGTTGTTATATGTCATAACAATGGTTATTAGCTTTGCATTATGGAGTTTAGGTTCGATATTAATATGGATAGAATTACCAAGATTACAAAAATATATAAGTGGTAAAACTAAATCATTTATTGGTATTGGTTTATTGCTTATTTCACAATTTATTTATATAGAGAAAATTATTGAATATATATTAGTTCCAAATATTGCAGATTCTAAATTTGCTGTAGCAGGTTCTATGTTGGTCTTATTAGGCATTTATGTAGCAACAATTGAATGGGTTAGAAAATATGCAAACTTCAAAATACATGTTTTGAATGAATAATAAAATATAAAAAGTAAAAATAATAGAAAACTAAGAGGAGCAGTTATGGGATTTTTTTTATTAGTTATAGTGTGTGGATTATACTATGTTGTTTATTTTACTTCTGTTATATACTCAGAAGGTTTAAAAGTATTACAGCTAATAGTTTATGCAGCGGTTTTTATTTTATATTTAATACCTTTCCTTTTTATGAAAGAAGACTACTACAGTATGCAAAATTATATGATAATTTTAAATATGGGTGTAGGTGGATATGCTTGGATGGCTATTAAAGGATTCTGGACGAAACCATTAAAATTAAAAAGAGAAAAACTTATTAAAAAAACGCAAGGATCAATTTCAGAAGAGCAATATGAAAATATAGAGAGTCTTACAATTATTATAGAAGCAGCTAAATATAAAGGGATTATTTCAATGATCATATCATTTATTTTTATGGTATCGATGACGAATCTAATAAGTTTATTTGGATCAGTTTGATTTTTTTATTTACGTCTCATTTATTCATGTTATCGCCATATTTTAGCTTTGGTTTATTTCTGGATTTAATTGAAGATGAAGCTTATAAAGAAGTTGAAGAGTAGTGGAACAATTTTATTGCAGTAAAACTGACGAAAAACAATGGATAGTGTTAAAAGAGGAATAAATAGCTATAAAACACCTTTGCATTAGGACTTTAAAATCCAAATGCAAAGGTGTTTTTAATTAATATATTTTCACTTTTATATTTTGGTTTTTCTTCTTTTCCCAGGAAATAATTTTGCTTTTATTATTTCCAACAACTCATTTCTTCAATTTCCCCAAAATAAATACAGAAGTATGATATATTTTAATAATTAAATTCATATGTTTAAGTATAAGAGACTAAACTTAAGGTGGTTTGGGTTTTGGGGAAACGTAGATTAAAGTTAAGTACGTTAATTATTATCGTTGTGTGTATTGTGGTGTTATTTTCTCTACTTATTACAAGTGTATTGATCAGTAATACGGTAGAAAGTACAATTCATAAAACGACTGAGGAAAAGGCTGAGGTTATCGGGAAGTCTATTGCGCAATCAGAGACGGTTCAATCGGATTTAAAGGATAAAAAGAATGATCATAAAATTCAAGAGTATACTTCAGAAATTCAACGTACAACGGATGTGAGTTTTATCGTTGTGATGGATATGAAGGGGATTAGAAAGTCGCATCCTAATGAAGATTTGATAGGTAAGCATTTCCAAGGTGGCGATGAGAAAGCGTCGCTGCATGGTAAGGTAAGTTCTTCTATTTCTAAAGGGACGCTTGGTGAGTCGTTAAGATCGTTTACACCTGTTTATTATAAGGGGAAACAAGTAGGTGTTGTTGCTGTAGGTGTTCCGATGAAAAGTGTTTACGAAGCGCTTGCGGATGGTAATAAAAAAATTATTATAGGATCAATTATTGGTCTTATTGTTGGTGCTATTGGTGCATACTTACTTTCAAGATATATTAAGAAAATTTTGCTAGGGTTAGAGCCTTCTCACATTGCTAAAATATTGGTTGAGCGGAACACGATGTTACAATCTGTTCATGAAGGTATCGTAGCTGTAGATAAAGAAGGTAAGATTAATGTTGTGAATAAGTCAGCAATGGATATTTTTAAAAAAGCTGGTTTGAACAATGATCCTATTGGAATGAAGATTGACGATTATATGGCGTCTACTCAATTACCAAATGTAGTTGAGTACGGGAAGTCTGAACTTGATGAAGAACAAAATATTAATGGCGTGAAAATTTTAGTTAATAGAGTACCGCTTTTTGTGAACAATGAGATAGTAGGTGCGATTTCAACGTTCAGAGATAAGACGGAAGTGAATAAACTTTCAGAACAATTAGTTGGGGTTAAGACATACGCTGACACTTTACGTGCGCAATCTCATGAATTTAGTAATAGGCTGCACGTTATTTCTGGTTTGTTACAAATGGAACATTACGATGATTTAAAACAATATATTAATGAAATCGTGAAGCATGGTAGCCAAGAGAATGGCAATATCACGTCGAATATTAAAGACCCAGTGTTAGCCGGATTCTTAATAGGTAAGTTAAGTCTTGCAAGAGAACAGAATATTAAACTATCGATTATGAACCATACGACTGTTCCGGAACCTCATGATTCGCACGTTACACATGAAATCATTACGATTATAGGTAATTTAATTGATAATAGTATAGACTCTTTAAACTCTTCAGCTGTCAAAAATAAAACAATCGAAGTACATTTAAAATATGAACATCACGATTTAATGATTGATACGGTAGATTCAGGATTAGGGCTTAAAAACGAAGCAGATTATCAAATTTTTGAAAAAGGCTACTCTTCTAAAGGAGAAAATAGAGGTTACGGGTTATACTTAGTCCAACAAAGTGTTGAAAAACTCAACGGTACAATAAAATTAGCTTCTAATGTAGCAGGAAATGTGAAATTTTCAGTCGTTATAAATTATCCAAAAAAGGAAGAAGATAAATGTTGAATATATTAATTGTTGAAGACGATCCAATGGTAGCACAAATAAATAGGCATTTTATTGAGAAGGTTGATAACCAAGCGTCCGTAGACATTGCACCAAATGTAAAAGAAGCGATGGTTATAATAGAAGAAAAAGAAATAGATTTATTATTACTAGACATATATATGCCAGAAGAAAATGGATTAACATTCCTTCAACATATTAGAGAGCAAGGTTATAAAATAGACGCCATTTTAATTACAGCAGCCTCGGACGTAGAAGACATACAAACAGCATTTCGATATGGTGCTGTAGATTACTTGATTAAACCTTTCGAATTCGAACGCTTCAAAAAATCATTATTAAAATATAAAAAAGGATTAAGTTTCTTTAATAACAATCGTCATATTAACCAAGCAGACATAGATACTGAATTTTTAAACAAAGAAATGAATGATCAAAATCCGAATCTTAAACTACCAAAAGGCGTGACAAAAGAAACGTTACAAGTAATTATAGAAAAAATGAAATACTTTGAAGAAAACGAATTTTCTACAGATGATATCTCCAAAATCGTAAATATTTCTAGAGTCTCTGTACGTAAATATTTGAGATTTTTAACAGATATAGAAGTATTAGAAGAATCATTAACATATGGGATAGGACGCCCGATATATTTCTATAAAGTAAAAAAAGACAACTTGGAATATTTAAATGGATATATAGAATAAAAGGCTTGTTATCAACACAATAAAAATATAATTACACTTTTTCACTGCTTTTTTTAATTACAAAAAGATAATTAAAATTTCATAACCTATAATTTTCCCCCTCGGATGAATAAAATGAGTTTATATCAATTGAGGGGGATAAGCATGAATTCACAAACTAATTTGAAAGCGCTTACTCAAAAAGAGATGCCGCTTGAAAATAATTTAAAAAGGTTAATAAACAAATTTATAAACATTAAAGTTGGGGTGCTGCCATTACCGCTTTATATAATTTTAGCTGGAATTATATTAGCTGCATCCGTATATAAAACATTACCACCTGATATGATTGGCGGTTTTGCTGTCATCATGATTTTAGGTATTTTACTAGGAGATCTCGGTCAAAAAATTCCGGTTTTAAAAGAAATAGGTGGTCCTGCTATATTGGCATTACTTGTACCTTCTATTTTAGTCTTTTTTGACCTTATTAATTCGTCATCAATGGAAGCGGTTACAACTTTAATGAAGACTTCGAATTTTTTATATTTTTATATTTCGTGCCTTGTTGTAGGTAGTATTTTAGGTATGAATAGTAAAGTATTGATTCAAGGATTTACACGTATGTTCGTTCCTTTAGTAGTCGGAACAGTCTTAGCAGTATCAGCAGGGTTATTAGTTGGTTTCATACTCGGCTATGACGTAAAACATACTTTCTTCTATATCGTTGTGCCAATTATCGGTGGCGGTATCGGTGAAGGAATCTTACCATTATCCATTGCTTATTCTTCTATATTAGGAGGATCTGCGGAGTCGTTCGTTTCTCAAATGATTCCAGCCGCTGTATTAGGTAATATATTTGCGGTCGTTTGTGCAGGTTTAATGATGCGATTAGGTAAGAAGAAAAAGCATCTTTCAGGGAATGGAACGTTAGTTAAATCTGAAAATATTGAAGAAATTGCTGGTGAAAAAGAAAAGAAAACGATTGATTTTTCTCTTATGGGGGCAGGCTTACTTATAGCATGTAGTTTCTTTATTGTTGGTACACTTGGACAGAAATTTATCGGTATACCTGGACCAGTTATTATGATTTTATTTGCGACAATTATTAAATGTTTGAAAGTAATGCCACATAAGATGGAAGACGGTGCGCACAATTTATATAAATTTGTATCTACAAGTCTTACATGGCCGTTAATGGTCGGTCTTGGCATGCTTTATATACCTTTAGAAGATGTCGTTAAAATTGTAACGCCGGCATATATTGTTGTATGTGCAGCTGTCGTATTGACGATGATATCATCTGGTTATTTCGTAGGTAAACTGATGAAAATGTATCCAGTAGATTCTGCAATTGTTACAGGTTGTCATAGTGGTTTAGGTGGCACAGGGGATGTAGCCATATTATCTGCATCTAAACGTATGGCGCTTATGCCTTTTGCTCAAGTAGCTACAAGAATCGGTGGCGTATCTACCGTTATATTAGCATCATTGTTATTAAAATTATTAAGTTAAAAAATAAATCATACAATATAAGGAGCTATTAAAATGTCAGAGAAAAATGAAAGCACGGATTCAATTAACTTGCACCATAAACACGCAGGTAAAATAGAAATCATCAGTAAAGTAGACGTAAATACAGAAAAAGACTTGAGTGTCGTTTATACACCTGGCGTATCTGAAGTATGTAAAGCAATCGAAGCAGACGAAACGAAAGTGAATACATTAACATCAAGAGGTAACATGATAGCGGTTATTACAGATGGAACAGCTGTACTTGGTTTAGGGGATATTGGACCAAAAGCTGCGATACCCGTTATGGAAGGGAAAAGCATTTTATTTAAGCAATTAGCAAACGTTGATGCATTTCCTTTATCTTTAGATACAAAAGATACTGAAGAAATTATCTCCATTATTAAAGCATTACAACCGAATTTCTCTGGCATTAATTTAGAAGATATATCAGCACCACGTTGTTTTGAAATTGAAAAGAGATTAATTGAAACGTTAGACATTCCAGTCTTTCATGACGACCAACACGGAACAGCCATTGTTGTACTTGCAGCTTTGATCAATTCACTAAAAGTCGTTCAAAAAGAAGACTACAATGCGAAAATCATCATTAACGGTGCAGGTTCAGCAGGTATCGCGATTGCTAAATTACTATTAGAAGCAGGATATACAGATATTACGCTGGTCAGTCTAGAAGGCGTCTTAAATAAAGCAGAACCTTGGATGAATAACGCACAACGAGCAATCTCAGAGCACACAAATCCAGACAATGTAAGAGGAACATTAGAAGACGTTATACAAAACGCCGATGTATTTATCGGTGTCTCTGGACCAAAAGCATTAACAAAAGAACACGTTAAAACAATGAGCGATAACCCAATTATATTTGCATTAGCTAACCCGACGCCAGAAATATATCCAGAAGAAGCGGTAGAAGCAGGCGCAGCTGTAATTGGAACAGGACGTTCAGACTACCCTAACCAAATAAATAATTTATTAGCATTCCCAGGCATTTTTAGAGGCGTGTTAGACTCACAAACAAAACATATCACAACCGAAATGAAAATAGCCGCAGCAAAAGCAATCGCTTCTACTATTGAAGAAGACGAACTAAATGAAAACTACGTCATACCAAAATCTTTAGATACAAGAGTAGTAGATCAAGTCGCAGAAGCAGTTAAAAATTCAGTTACAAAAGACGAAAAAGTATTGATGCAGTGAAATATAGGATGAAAAAGAAGCAGCCGGGCTGCTTCTTTTTTTCAGCTCTAACGTGAAAGACTGAGAAAACAATCCCTTTAGAAATTCTAACGGGAAAGAAATTTAAAACAATCCCGTTAGCGTTATTTCGGCTATAAAAAAGTGTAATATCACATCGGAAAGAGGCCTTTTTAAGCTCTAACGTGAAAGACTGAGAAAACAATCCCCTTAGAAATTCTAACGGGAAAGAAATTTAAAACAATCTCGTCAGCGCAAAAAACTGCCAATGTAATCTCTCTTTAAGAATTTATTATGTCAAAACAATAAAAATATTCCTCAAATCTAATATTTATTTTTTATAAAATACCTACTCGTTATGCCGATTATATTACAATACTCAACAAAAGTATTGAAAAAAGTAATATTAAAAGATAAAATTGTAATAATATATGTAAGCGCTTTATTATATTGAAAAAGATCCATATGGAATGGGTTCCAAATCAAGAGATAAATAAACTGAGGAGGGGTAATATGAATGGTGATTTATATTTAATATTGATTGCAGTAATAGGTATCGGTGTACTTCTATATTTAGTCATGGTATCTAAATTACAAGCCTTTGTTGCACTACTTATTTCAAGTGTTCTTATTGGCTTAGCTTCAGGTATGGATTTAAACAAGATAGTTGAAACAGTTGAAAGTGGAATGGGTGGTACTTTAGGGTTTATAGCTGTCGTTGTTGGTCTTGGTGCCATGTTTGGTGAAGTGTTAAAAGTTTCTGGTGGTGCGGAGAGACTAGCTTTAACTATGGTTAATAAATTTGGTGAAAATAAAGCGCAATGGGCACTTGGTATAACTGGTTTTATTGTGTCTATTCCTGTATTTCTAGATGTTGCCCTAGTTATTTTAATCCCAATAGTTTATAGTTTAGCTCAAAAATCTAAGAAGCCTATACTATTTTATGGTATTCCTTTATTAGCAGGTTTAGCTGTAACACATGCATTTGTTCCACCAACACCTGGACCTATTACAGTTGCTAAAATGTTAGGAGTAGATTTAGGATGGGTTATACTATTTGGTGTCATTGCTGGTATACCTGCAATGATTATAGCCGGACCAATTTTCGGTACATTTATTAGTAAGAAAGTACATATCGAAATGCCAGATATCGCAAAACTGCATGGAGAAGTAAAGGATATTAAATCAGAAAAAGACCTACCTAGTTTTGCTTTAGTAGTAAGCTTGATTTTAATTCCTTTAATTTTAATATTAATTAATACTGTATCAGGTGTCGTATTGCCAGACGGTATGGTTAAAGATGTTCTTACATTTGTTGGTCATCCTTTTATAGCATTGATCATTACTGTCTTATTAACATTTTGGTTATTAGGTACTAGAAGAGGTTACACTAAAGACGAATTACAAGAAATTGCAACTAAAGCATTGGAGCCAGCAGGTATTATTATTCTGATTACTGGTGCTGGTGGTGTATTCAAACAAACTTTAATTGATAGTGGTGTAGGTAAAGTAATGGGTGAATATATGGCACAAACGAGCTTACCAATAGTGATGGTCGCATTCTTAATCGCATTGTTCGTTCGTGTAGCACAAGGTTCTGCAACAGTAGCAATGGTAACAGGAGCCGGACTCGTATCTCCAATAATTGCTGATATGTCAGTATCACAACCAGTGTTAGGACTTATAACAATCGCAATTGCAGCAGGATCCACAGCAGTATCACACGTAAATGATTCAGGATTCTGGTTAGTAAATAGATTCTTCGGAATGACAGAAAAGCAAACACTTAAAACATGGACAGTAATGGAAACAATAATCGGATTTGTAGGATTTGCTGTAGTAATGATATTAAGTTTGTTTATAAAATAGGGAATACAGTGAAATATAGGATAAAAATAAGCAAAAGAAGCAGCCGGGGCTGCTTCTTTTTTTTATTATCAAAAATTGTTTTTTTATTTTTCTGAATTTTAAATTGACGCAACAATTATACAATGTTAGTATAAATCATATTAAATCAATCGGAATAATAAACTTTGTGGAGGGATTGAAATGGAGAGAATGAAATTAGGTCTTTTTTATAGCGGTTATGGGCACCATGTAGCAAGTTCTAGACATCCAAAAGCGCAAAAGGATGGAAGTATGAATTTAAATAAAGTGATTGAGCAAGCGAAAATTGCGGAACAGGCGAAGTTTGATTTTCTGTTTCTATCAGATAGTTTATATCTTGATAAAAAGACACATCCTGATACTTATACAAGTTTCGAACCACTTAGTTTAATGTCTATTATAGCGACGCAAACTGAACATTTAGGTCTAGTAGTGACAGCGTCTACTTCATTTTCAGAGCCGTTTAATTTAGCTAGAACGTTTTCTTCATTGGATCATTATAGTAATGGTAGAGCGGGTTGGAATATTGTGACGTCTGGTATTAGTGATACGGCTAAAAATTTTAATGGTACAACAAATGTGGATCATGATAAGAGATACGACCAAGCTTATGAGTTTATAGATATATCTAAAAAATTATGGGATTCGTGGGGTCAAGTAAATCCTGAGCGTTTACATTCAGAAGGTGTGTTTTTAGAGGATAATGAGCCTAAACCGATTGACTATGAAGGTGAGTTCTACAGTGTTAGAGGTCCGTTGAATATTGAGAAATCTCCACAAGGGCATCCGTTGTTAGTTCAAGCAGGGTCATCTAAAAAGGGTACTGAATTTGCTTCAAAAAATGCCGAAGTTGTTTTTACTGCTCAAAATGATATTCGTGATGCGGTAGCTTTTGCTGAAAATTTAAAGAAACAAGTTAAAGAAATTAGAGGTCCAGAGCAAGAAATTGCTATTATGCCAGGAATTTTCCCAGTTATAGGTGAGACGCAAGAAGAAGCGGATGCGAATTATAAAGCGTTACAAGATTTGATTGTACCTGAAATGGGATTACAATTATTGTCTTCTTATTTAGGTGATACAGATTTAAGTGGATATGAGTTAAATACACCATTTGAAAATGTTGAATTAAATCGTAATGGTAATAATATTCAAAGTCGAGTGGATCTTATTAGAGAAACAGCTAAAAAAGATCATTTAACGTTAGAAGATGTGATGAAACACGTTGCTGGTGCAAGAGGACATCATATTGTAGTTGGAACGGCGAAAGATGTAGCCGATAGAATGGAAGAATGGTTTACTCAAGGTGCAGCAGATGGGTTTAACATTATGCCGCCATTAAATCCTACTCAATTTGATTTGTTCGTTAACAAAGTAATTCCAATTTTGCAGGATAGAGGATTAATTCAAACAGATTATAGCGAAGGAACATTGAGAGAAAAGTTAGGGCTAGATAACAGTAAAATTCTTAATAAATCATACGGTTATTAACATCAAAGGGAGGCTCGTCAATGTATATAGCATTTACTTTAATATCATGTGCATTTTTTATAGGTATCGTAGCTTGGTATTCATATTATAAAACGAAAAATACTTTGAGTAGTTCAGGAGGATTCTTCTTAGGAGGAAGAGGTTTAACTGGTGGATTTATCGCTGGTGCTTTAATTTTAACGAATTTATCAGCTGAACAGTTGATTGGCTTGAACGGTCAAGGTTACAAGAATAACTTATCAAGTATGGGGTGGGAAGTAACTGCTGGATTTTCTGTTATTATTTTAGCAACAATCCTACTTCCTAAATATTTGGGCGGAGCATTTACAACACTTCCACAGTTTATTAATAATCGTTTTGACCAACAGACGCGATTTTTAATCGTTCTATTGTTTATGGTCGGATATGGATTTATTACGATTCCTTCTGTACTTTATTCAGGTTCATTAGCCGTATTACAAATATTTGATATACCTGAAATGTTCGGTATTACATATGAACAATCTATATGGGTCATTGTATGGATTATTGGTATTATTGGCATGTTATATGCAATTTTAGGTGGTTTGAAAGCCATCGCAATTTCAGACACATTAAATGGTATTGGTCTATTGATTGTAGGACTGTTAGTTCCAATACTTGGTTTCATAACTTTAGGTAACGGTAGCATGTTAGAAGGTATGAAGACAATCGCAACAGAGCATCCGGAAAAATTAAATTCTATCGGTTCTAATAAAGATGATGTTCCATTTGGCTCTATATTTACCGGGATGATATTTGCTAACTTATTCTATTGGGGGACGAATCAATACGTTATCCAAAGAACGCTTGGCGCGAAAAGTTTAGCAGAAGGTCAAAAAGGGGCGTTATTTACAGGCTTTCTTAAAGTATTGGTGCCATTTCTCATGATGATCCCCGGCGTAATTGCTTTTCATTTATATGGTTCAAATTTAAAAAATATGGATTTAGCTTATCCTACTTTAACAAAAGATGTTTTCCCAACATTTTTAGACGGATTTTTCCTAGCTGTGTTACTAGGGGCAGTCTTTTCCAGCTTCAACGCATTATTAAATAGTGCTTCAACATTATTTGTTTACGATATTTATAAAGTGCTCATTAACAAAAATGCGACGGATAAACAGATGATCAGAGTCAGTCAGTGGTTTGGCGTTATTTTAGCATTAGCGACATTTTTCATTTCACCAATGTTGATGAACGCACCTCAAGGACTATGGACGATTATCCGACAATTTACAGGATTCTTTAACATTCCAATTATAGCCATTGTATTGGTCGGCATTTTTTCAAAAAGAGTACCTGCAATAGGACCGAAAATCATCATTATTTCCCATGTAATCATCTATTATTTATTGTTATGGGGATTACCAATGTTCTTTAACTTCGAAATGACGGTTAATTTCATCTATATCCAAGGTATGATGTTTGTTGTCGAAGTATTGGTAATGCTCATAATCGGAGTGGTCAAACCATTAGAACAACCATTTGTATTTAAACCTAATCCAAAAGTAGACATGACACCATGGAAATATACCATTCCAGTCACAGTACTTTTACTAGGCACAATGGTGTTCACATTCGTATTATTCTCGCCAATCGGTTTAGCATCACAAAAAGGCATCGTATCACCATGGTTCTGGCCAGCGACAATTGTATTATTTGTTATAGTCGCAACTTGTTATTATATTGGAGTGAAACAATGGAGCAAAAAATATGAAAATACATTAAAACAACAATACCAAAGAAAAATAAACGAAGAATTATATACACAAGAAACACCGGAAGAACAACCAGTATAAAAGAAAAAGCACTTACTAACGGGGGCGTTAGTAAGTGCTTTCTTGTGTGGCAACGCACCATATCTTGGAGATATCGTGCGTTTGCCCCAGTATCGCACCATATCTTGGAAATATCGTGCGTTTGCCCCAGTATCGCACCATATCTTGGAGATATCGTGCGTTTGCCCCAGTATCGCACCATATCTTGGAAATATCGTGCGTTTGCCCCAGTATCGCACCATATCTTGGAGATATCGTGCGTTTCGCCCAGTATCGCACCATATCTTGAAGATATCGTGCGTTTCGCCCAGTATCGCACCATATCCTGAAGATATCGTGCGTTTTTTTAGGAAGAATCGCCAAAAAACTTCCGAGAACTTTGGCGTTTTGGATGGAATCGCCAAAAAACGTTGTGGAACTTTGGCGTTTTGTGTGTAATCGCCAAAAATCGCTTGAGAACTTTGGCGTTTTACTGATTAGAGAATAAGTTCTCGTCTGTAGGTTGGTTTTCTAAATATACAATTTTGCCACTGTCATCTAAACGCGCAATATCTTTACCTTCTTGTGTATAAACACCTGTATCATATCTGTTTCCACATATAGCCCAGTGAGTTTCGTATGATCCGTCAGCATTTTGTTCCCAACCGTTATGCATATGTTTCAAATCTTTATTTGACTGAAATACGCTTTTAACAAATTGTTTCCATGCTGCTTTGCCTTTAAAAGACTTCTTATTTAATACAAACTCTATATCCTCACTAAATAAATCATTGAGTTTCTCAAAACTTTCTTCACTATTTCTAGATTCATCAAACAGAATAAAGTACTCGTCTAATATTTTCATTTTTTTACCTTCTTTAAAAGTTTATAATTTAATTTTTTATCATCAAAATATAGCACACTCTAGGAGGTAGTACTAATATTTAATACTTTACGATTGTTTCCATAAACAGAAATACGGGTATTTAAGTCTTTATACTAAAAGTAAGGGGGAGATGGTCGCTAATTTGGCAAACTATAATCAAAAACTAATAGAGGTCTTTACGAAATTTTTATTTTTCTGTTTGAACATTTGTATAGCTTTATTATCATTAATTTTATTAGTCTTTTTATTTAAAGAATGTATTGAAATGATAGAAGCTTTTATAAGTAATAAGACAGTGAAATACAATTATGTTGTTGAAAAAATGTTAGTAGCATTTATGCATATAGAATTTATATTGTTGATTATTCAATATTTTAGAAAGAATTATCACTTTTCCCTACAGTTCTTTATATATGTAGGTATTACAGCAGTGATCAGATTTATAATAGTAGAACACTATAATGCAGTAGAAACGATTATATTATCGTTAACTATAGTTGTATTAATTATAGGATTACATTTATTAAAAAGATTTTCATTAGATTAGATACAGTAAAAAGCACTTACTAAACCGCGATGGGTTAGTAAGTGCTTTTGTATTTATGCTTCTTCTTTTGCTTCTCGTTGTAGTTTTTCTTCCATATTTGAGTTTATCTTTTTAGCGCGTTTAAAGTAAATGCCTTCGAAGTAGCTTGTTGTTCCAAGTTTATAAAAGACAAGTGCGATTACAGCTATTACGATAAAGTCATATGGATAATGGATCCAGTTCATACCATTGAATTCTTTACTTCCTATAAAGGATAAGAATGCTAAAACAATGAGGTAAACGATAATCCAAATACTTCCGCCGATTTGTTTTTTAGTATTTTTCCAATTTTGTTTATATTCATAGAAGAAGTAAATTGGTAAACCTAGAATAATAATGAATATCACTTCTGCTGTTGTTGGCCACATTGCCCAATATATAGCGAGTGAAGCTAATACGAATGAGAATGGCGCCATGAATCCTAACATTTTTGCACGGAATGGTCTGTGCATATTAGGTGCCATTTTACGTAATGAGATTACGGTTGTTGGTCCTGTTAAATAAGCAACAAGTGTAGCTGTTGAAATAACACTTGCGAGTACAGCCCAATCTCGGAATAATGATACCATGATCATACTTACGATTGCGTTAAATACAATAGCCACACGTGGAATGTTGTATTTAGAATTCATTGAACCTAAGAATTTAGGAATATGTCCGTTTTTCTCCATTGCACGTAAAATACGACCTGTAATGGCTACGAATGATACGCCTGTACCAAATGGTGAAACAACGGCTTCTAAGTATAATAGAATAGATAACCAGTTTAAGCCTAGTAAGATTGCTAAGTTAGCGAATGGTGAATCAAAGTTGATTCCGCTCCAGCCACCATTTTTAGAAAGCATATCTGCTGGCATTGAAGTGATAAAAGTACTTTGCAATACGATGTATAATGCGGCACTTAATGTTAATGATATTAAAATACCACGATAAATATTTTTTTCAGGTTTCTGAATTTCAGATCCCATGTTGATGATTGTTTGGAACGCGTTAAATGAGAATATAATACCTGAAGCTGTTGTAGCAGCAAATATTGGTGCACTTCCGTATGGCATGAATTCGCCGATAGATGAACCATAATTTCCTGTATCAAATCCAGAAATCATTAACATAATAATTGTGATTAACGGAACACCTAGTTTAAAGAATGAAATTAAACTTGTGAATGAAGTTAAAAGTTTAACTGACCAATAATTTAATAATGAGAAAATGATAATAATGACGAATACTGCCATTAAACCAAGGTTACTTATACTACCATCGTGCATAAGTTGTCCTGTTGGTTTTGCCCATTCCCATGGCCATGAACTAATGTATTGAACTGCTGATACAGCTTCAATAGGGATGATTGTTACTAATGATACCCAGTTAGCCCACGCTGCAATGAAACCTAAAAGTGAACCGTGCGTATATTGAGCATAGTTACTCATGCCACCTGATTGTGGGAACATTGTACCGATTTCTATATAATTATATGCAATAGATCCTATAACGATAAAACCAATGATCCAAGAAATAATAGCTGCTGGTCCTGCTAAAGCAGACGCTTCCCAAGCACCGAATAGCCATCCTGAACCAATTAGGGAACCAAGTCCTAATAGTACGAGTTGTGTAAGGTTGATTTTCTTGTTTTGATTACTCATAAAAACACCTTTCGAATTTTAATAAACTAATTTTTGGTAATATTACGAGATAGTAAGGAATGTTTGTAACAGTCTTTACTAGTGTAATAATCGCCGAATTTTTTATATTTCTATACATCTTTTTTTGAAAAACATTATTAATTGTACACAAATATCGGCTTTAAATCAAGTTGACCGAAATGTATGAGCTTATATTTAACTAAAAAAAGCCACCGGATTTTAAAATCCAGTGGCCGTTTTTTTAGTTATAACTTACTTAAATATTCAATACCTTTTTGTTTATCGTATACTTTTTCCCATTTTGCTATAAATACTGTAGCAACTGAGTTACCTAATACGTTAACGCATGTTCTTAACATTTCTAATAGTCTATCTACACCAATAATTAAAGCTAGTCCTTCTGGGTTTAATCCCATAGAACCGAGTGTAGATAATAATACAACTATTGAAGCGCCTGGTACGCCTGCCATACCTTTAGAAGTTAACATTAATGTAATCATTAATATAATTTGTTCACCGATGCTTAAATGAACACCGTAAAGTTGTGCTACGAATAATGCAGCGATTGATTGGTACATCGCTGCACCGTCTAAATTAAATGAATAACCAGTTGGTATAACGAAAGATGATATTTCTTTAGGTACACCAAAGTGTTCCATTTTCTTCATAACAATCGGCAATACTGATTCAGAACTTGCTGTTGAGAAGGCAAGTAATAATTCATTTTTAAGCAATTTAATAATTTGAGTAATTCTTATACCACAGTAACGTGATACTAATCCTAAAACAACAATGATAAAGAAGAACATTGCTATGATCACGACTATACATAATTTAAGTAATGGAATAAGCGCTGTTAAACCAAATGTAATAATTGTTACTGTAATAAAAGCAAAAACGCCTATTGGTGCAAGTTTAAGAATTTTACTGATCATCCAGAATACAGCATCTAATGTAGCTGATAATACACTTTTAACAGGTTTAGCAGTATCTCCTAAAGAAGCAAGTGCTAGTCCAAAGAATACTGAGAAGAAGATGATTGGTAATAACTCTCCTTGAGCCAGTGCGTTAAATATATTTGTTGGTACAATGTTTACGATTGTATCGATTATATGATTTCCGTATGTAGTATGTTCTGCTTGATTCGCAGTTTGTTCGTATTTTGAAATATCCCCTTTAGGTAAAAGATCTGGATTTAAACCTTGACCAGGTTTGAAAATGTTACCAAATAATAAACCTAAAAATACTGCGAAACTCGTCATAATAATGAAGTAAAGTAATGTTTTCCAACCATATCTACCAATTGTTTTTGTGTCACCTACATTAGATATAGCTAATGACAATGAACAGAATATAATTGGTGCAATAATCATTTTGATTAAATTTAAAAATATATCCCCAAACGGTTGAATGTAGTTGATTGCTTTATCATTACCGTGCAAAATACTTCCGAGAATAATACCTAATATTAATGCAATAATAATTTGCATAGGCAAACTAATTTTCTTTATAATTCTCATAGTTGATCCCCTTTGTTTTTAAAAATTGATAACAAACATGGATGAATTATAACCTATATTAGAATATAAAATCAAATTAATATTTTAATATTGCAAAAAACTCAATAAAAACAAATATGCTTCCTACAAATTAACACTAAAAATGTGCGAATTTTGCAGGAAGCATATGATTTTAATACGTATTTAATTTTTAAATAAAACGATCCAATGTGAACTTTTCTTACATTAATGTTCTAATTTAGATTTCTTACGAGAGTAACCAAAGTAAACAGCAAAACCGATGATTAACCAAACGGCGAATCTCCACCAAGTATGCGGATTTAAATTTAAGATTAAAAATCCACAGAATAGAATAGCTAATATAGGTACTAATGGAACAGCAGGGCATTTGAATACTCTTTTAATATCTGGTTTCGTTTTTCTTAAAACAATAACCGATACGGAAACTAATATAAATGCACTTAGTGTACCGATGTTTACAAGTTCTGCTAAATGATCTAATGGAACAAGGCCACCTAAAATAGCAGCTATCAATCCGAAAATCCATGTCGCGATGAAAGGTGTATCGAATTTTTTATTTACTTTTGAGAATACTGGAGGAATTAATCCATCTCTAGACATCGCAAACATGATTCTTGTTTGACCATATAACATAACTAACATAACTGTTGTCATACCTAAAATAGCACCTAAATCTATAATGCCAGAAACCCAATTTTGTCCTGAAACTTTTAAAACAGCAGACACTGGGTGATCAATGTAATTTGAAAATTGTTTGAACGGCACAACGCCAGTCATAATTCCCGATACAATGACATATAGAACCGTACAAATACCTAATGAAAATAAAATACCCCTTGGTAAATTCTTAGAAGGATCAACTGTTTCCTCGGCACTTGAAGCAACCGCATCAAATCCTATAAATGCAAAGAACACTGTAGCTGCAGCTGTAAATATTCCAGAAAAACCATATGGCATAAATGGTGACCAGTTATCAGGTTTTACGTAAAAAATAGCTACAACAATAAATAACAATACGACAGCTGTTTTAATCACAACCATTAAATTATTAACACGCTTTGTTTCTTTAATCCCGATTGATAATAAAGCTGTAATAATCAAAACGATAATAAAAGCTGGTAAATTGAATATAGTCGTTTCTCCACCAACATGCGTTCCCGGTGCGCTTGTTAAAACCGTTGGAATATGAATACCAAAACCAGATAATAGCGATTGGAAATATCCCGACCAACCAACAGAAACGGTACTTACTGCTAATAAATATTCTAAAATCAAATCCCATCCAATAATAAAAGCAATAAGTTCTCCTAGCGTTGCATAAGAATAAGTATATGCAGAACCAGCCACAGGAACCATAGATGCAAATTCAGCATAGCATAAAGCAGCAAACGCACACGCTAAAGCAGCAATGACGAAAGAAATCATGAGTCCCGGTCCAGCTGTTAAAGCACCCGTTCCAGTTAAAACAAATATCCCAGTACCAATAATGGCACCAATACCTAACATTGTTAGGTCGAAAGTTTTAAGTTCTTTACGTAAAGAACTGTTCGTATTCATTAAAGAATGAATATCTTTTTTCCTTAATAGATCCATAAATCTTACCCCCAAATATTAAGATTTTATTATTATATACTAATCATGCGATTAAATAAACAAAATTTTCAGAAAATTATAAGGAAAATTTTAAAATCATACAATTTTGTGAAAAGTATATTGATAAAATAGGACGTTTATAGAATAATTGTGTAAATAGTAAAAAGGGGCGTGATTTTTTTTGGAGTGGAAAGAATATAATAAACAACAACTACCAAAAGCATTTACTGAAAGTTTGAAAAATGAACATGGAAAGTATAACTTAATGGAACGATTAACTTCATATATAAAGGAAGGTATTTACGAATCATATTACATAGCAGCAGTTTACAAAAATAGAAAAATAGTAGCACACATTGTACACACACCTCCATTTCCTATTCAAATAGCTGTATTGGAAAACGATCAAGCAATCATCCATTTTATAGCAGATCACTTTCGAGAATACGAAAATATAAACATGGGCATTGCCGGTGAACAAAATACAACAAAACAAATTGCGAGCAAACTTTATGACAAATGGTTTGAAAAAGATAGAGAAGGCGTATTCGTATGTCATGAAGTCACCAATGAATTTCAACAAGTACATGGCCAACCAGAAATTCCACAGCAAGAACATTTTTCTTTATTAAAAGATTGGTATCAAAAATCCACGATTGAAATGAACTTAGAAATCGAACTTAACCATAAAACTGAAAAAGAAAAAAATGACATGATCAATGAATGGATAGAAAAAGAAGCGGGTCAATTTCTAATTTACAATGACGTTCCAGTATCTTTCGTTAAATACGCAAAGGTCGGTGATTACTTCTCACACATAGGAAACGTATACACACCAAAAGAATATAGAAAAAACGGCTACGCAGCACGAAACGTAGCACTACTAACCAAAAAACTACTAGAAAAATTCGAATACACAACACTTTATACAGATTTGAACAACCCAACTTCAAACAAAATTTATAAAGAAATAGGATACAAACAAGTAGCAGAATTCAGTAAAATATTACCGGGGTAATTAAAAAGAATGTTATCAAATAAAAACGAAGCGCCATCTTTTAAAAGACGGCGCTTCGTTTCGGATTTCTAGTGTTTATTTATAATATTTTGCAACCAAAACAGCGCTAACTAGCTTGTTTTCAAATTCTTGCTAGTTACAGATTCTAACTAGCTTGTTTTTTATTTCTTGCTAGTTAGAGCTAAAAAGTCATGATTTCTAGTGTTTATTTACACTATTTTGCAATCAAAATAGCGCTAACTAGCTTGTTTTCAAACTCTTGCTAGTTACAGATTCTAACTAGCTTGTTTTTTATTTCTTGCTAGTTAGAGCTAAAAAGTCATGGTTTCTAGTGTTTATTTACATACTTCATTTTTTATCTTCTACTTTTCAACAATAAATATAAGAAGAATGGTGAGCCTATTAGTGCGGTGAATATACCTGCTGGGATTTCTTTTGGTAGGAATAGTGTTCTTCCTATTAAATCGCTATATAGTAAAATCATAGCACCGATCATGGAACTGTATAACATTCTATATCTGAATTGTTGTGCGCCCATTTTCATGGCGATGTGTGGTGCGATTAAGCCGACGAATTGTATACCGCCTACGTAACTCATAGATATTCCGATTAGGATACTCATGGATACCAATGCAATAATTGATATGTATTGGTATTGGTTACCTAATGCGTAAGATAGGTTTCTGCCTAAGTAATGTATATCAAATGAACGTGCGTAATATAGTAGTAGAGACATGACAATTAATAGTACGATGCCAATGATGATAACTTGGTTATATTCTGCTTGATGTACTGAACCTGTAATCCAAATTTGTGCTTGTGTGCTTCGTTTATTTGAAGTTAAGATTAAGAACATTACAACCGCGTGGCATAGTATATTAAAGCTAATACCTATTAATATGAGACGGTCACGTTTGTAATTTTTTCTTAACGCTAATATATATAGTAGAAACGTGACAATAAATGCACCTAACATTGAAAATATAGGTTGATATGCCATTGGTAATAATAGTGCTTCTGAGCTTGTTGTTAATATAATCAAGAAGAACAATGACCCTACATTTGCCCCTTGTGATATACCGATAACATCTGGAGAGGCTAAAGGATTTTTCGTGATGAATTGTAACACACACCCAGCAATTCCTAGGGCAGCGCCTGTTACGATAGCGAGTAAGACTCTCGGTAGTCTTAATGTATTTACAACGAGATTTGTATAAGGATCGCCTAATTTAAAGAGACCACTTAACACATCTTGTGGCGCAATAATACTATCCCCACAGATGAGCGTAATTAAAGTTGTTAACATAAGCATGATGATGAGTATGATGAGTTTTTTCATTCTGTTAACTCCTTACGCTTAAGAATTAAATAAATGAATATTGGCGTTCCGATTAACGCTGTCGTTATACCTACAGGGAGTTCTCTTGGCATAAGTAAATAACGACTTAAAATATCACTTAGTAATAGTAGACAACCACCTAAAATACCTGACAATGGAATGACGATGAAGTGATTGTGTGATTTGCAAATTAATTTCGCAACATGCGGTGTAATAAGCCCTATAAATGCGATAGGTCCAGCTAATGCTACTGCAGAACCACTTAATAATACAACAGCAATCATTGTGAATATTTTGATGGATAATATTTTCGCACCGAGTCCTTTTAAAGCATCATCACTTAACATATATAAATTGAGTGACTTAGACATAAAGATAGATAATACTAGCCCTATGAGAATGAATGGCCATAAATAGACTAAAATGTTAATGCTTTTATTAGCAACCGAGCCATTTAACCAATAAATAATTTCTTCTATAGCAGATTCGTTATATATTAACAATCCTTGTGTAACAGCCATACAAAAAGCACTAATGCTAGCACCGAATAAAGTAAATTCCATAGCGTTAAATGGTTTGAACGGTAATGTCGTTGCAAGAATAATTAAAGTTGCAATGATGATTGTACCGATAAAAGCCATAATAGCTAATTGAAGTCCACCGTTAATACCAAATCCGACTGTTGCAATGACAACCATCAAGCTTGCACCACTGTTAACGCCCATAATACCAGGACTTGCAAAAGGATTACGTGTAATGGTTTGGATCATTACACCACTAATACCCATTAAAACACCGACAACCCCGCCCAAAATTGCGCGAGGTAGTCTTAATTGTGTTAATACACGTTGATCTTTGATGGTTTCGCCAGACACATAGTGTTTCCACATATCTAAAAATGAGAAATGTTTATAACCTAACATCATACTCAAGAAGAACAAAAGGATAAACAAGCCAGTAAATCCGACAATCCACCAAATATATTTATTTTTCACTTAACTTTTCCTTTAATTCATCTATCATTTGATTTGCAGATAACACACCACCTGAAGTGTTCCAAACAGAGTCATCTACTTTATATACGTGACCTTTTTTAGATGCATTTAAATCTTTGAAAGCTGGGTCGTTTACCCATTCTTTTTCTAAATTTGAAACTTTCTTATTGTCTTCTTGGAATGTGAAGTAGAATAAGTAGTCTCCATCCATTGCTTTAATTCTTTCTTTTGTAACGCCTTTTTCAGCAAAATCATTTTTGTCTTGGCCTTTAGGGCGTTTAATGCCTAATTCATCTAATATAACACCTGAGAATGTGTTTTTATGATAAATTCTTACGTCACCAGGCATAAATCGAACCATTGATACTTTATTGTTCTTCTTGTCGCCTAGTTCTTTTTTCGTTTTCTCTATGTGTTTATCATAATTAGATAATACTTCTTTACCTTTGTCTTCTTTATTTAATGCATTAGCATATAATTTGAAGTTATTTTTCCAATCGCCTCGTAATTCTTTTGAATATACTGTTGGTGCAATTTCTGATAATTTTTTATATTGTGCTTCTTGTCTAAATTTATTACCGATGATTAAATCTGGTTTCAATTTAGCAATTTTTTCTAAGTTAATTTCACTTTCTCCGCCAACTGGTTCAATACCTTCGTATTTTTTAGCTAAATGTTTATACCAAGGATTACCTTTAAATGAATTTGCTGCGCCAACCGGTTTAACGCCCATTGAAACAACAGCTTCCGTACCTTCGTTTGTTAATACGACAACACGTTTAGGATGTTTAGGAACTTTTGTTGTACCCATAGCGTGTTTCACTTCACGCGTGTCTTTTTTAGAAGTTTGATCATCTTTATTTCCACAAGCGGCAAGCATTACAACCATGATTAATAATACTGATAAAAGCTTTTTCATTTGAATATGACCTCTTTCTGATATATTTCATAATATGTAAATGATATTCATTATCAATTAACACAATTATTACAATCTTACCTTATTATGTCAATACAATATGATGATATTTTATATATATTGAATGATTGGAAGTTCATGAGATAAAAACTGCAAATGGCTAATATCGTAACCGTAACTGCCGGCATATTTAAATACAATCCAATCTCCAGTTTGAACACGTTTAATGTCGTAAGGTTGACCGAATACATCATTAGGTGTGCAAAGTTTACCTGCGAATACGACCGTATCATTCGTAACATATTTTATTCTTGCAGATGTTTCTTCAGATTCTATTATTTCATAAGGTTGGTTATGATTCCATGCTTTTGGGAATCTAAAATGATTTGTTCCACCGTTTAAAAGGACAAATGTCTTATCATGCATTGATTTAATATCAAACACATTCGCTGCATAATAGCCAATCGGACCTGTAATAAATCTTCCTAATTCAAAGGTTAAGTGGGGGAGATGTTGAATTCTCGTTGCAAAATAATCAAAATCAAATAACTTTTGCTCATCGTAATCTATACCGATACCGCCACCAACGTTTATACAATAGTCTTCGGGTAAGTATTTTTTATATTCATTTGTGAATTCAATGGTGCGATTTATAAATTCAACATGTGCATCTTCATCTAAATTATTACTCATTGAATGGAAGTGGAAACCGATTAAAGTTAAATGATCTGTTGCATCGCATATTTGAATAGCTTCATTAATGTCGCTATAAGGCATACCAAACTGAGTTGGTACACCGGCCATTTTTAATTTTGCAGTAGATTTGATATCACTTAAATTGATGCGAATCATAACTTCAATTGTTTGTTTTGTATCTTGTAATAAATCTTTTAAACTATCTAATTCAAACAAACTTTCTACTTGAATAGATTTAACATTTTCTTTTATGGCGTATGCTAAATGACTTTTTGATTTGACGGGACCTCCATAAATAATAGGGACGTCTTTCGAAATAGATCTGACTTTCTCGATTTCACCTGGAGAGGCGACTTCGAATCCAGAAACATATTGCGTTAAAGTTTCAAGTATTTTTAAATTTGAATTTGCTTTTACAGCGTAATAAATATCATGGGTTGTAACAGTTCTTATCCAAGAGATTCTATTCTTTAATTCAGTTAAATCATATATATAATAATCATGGTTACGGTCTTGTAGTTGTGATTTTATTCTATCCATATTGATTCTCCTTATTTAGCATGAACATGACACAAAGTAACGTGGCAACTAGTCCAATGATCATGGTGATATAAACAAATTGTAATCCGAAATGTTCGAATATAAAGCTTAACATGATACCACCAAGTGGGATAAATCCTTTATCCATCATAGAAATAGATAATACGGATCCTCTGTATTTAGCTTCGACATGTTGTTGTACGAGAATTCTATTCGTCGTCCTAAAAGCTTGAGATGCAAATCCCATTAGTAGTAAGGCTGCTGCGTACAAGTAAGTATTGTGAATGAACATGAGTAACAATATTGACGCGATAAATATTAATGTCCACACTTTTAAACTTTTTATGCTTGATGGTCTATTTGAACGCATGAAAATCATTAATATGATGATGGAACCTGCTGCAATCATTGCAGTAAATAACGAATATATCATCGTCTCTCTACCAAATTGTTCATCTACTATACTCGGTAAAATAATCGTATACGAAAAGCCAAACAACATTGAACAAACACTCGATAACATGAGCATGACGATGATAGGTTGTTGTTTCAAATACGACCATATATTGTGCTTTTCCTTTTTCTCATGATGCGCTTCAGGTAAAGTTTGATTCAGTATGATGACGACAATGCTTCCTAAAATCGGTAATGACAATACGTAATTTGAATTGAGTTGTGCTAACAATAAACCGCCGATGAAAGGTCCGAGCAGTCTTGAAATATTTAATATTAAAGCATTTAAACTGATTGCTTTATGCAATTGATCAGGCGTCACGAAACTTTGGATGAGCGTGTTTCGTTGTATCGTATCTATAGCTTGGAAAAATGATCGTGCCATAATGATGACGAGAATGATATAAATATGCCACTCATGTAAGAATGAAAAGACAACACACATCGTTAATAAAATGTTGAATGTGTGAATGATATACATCAATTTCGTAGAACTTACAGTATCAATCAATTTTCCTATTACAAATGCAAATAATAACTGAGGCATTAACCTCGCAAAATTAATATATGCGATATAAATCGCGCTATCTGTAAGCTGCAATGTAATCCAATTTAAAGCTATAATATCTACCCAATCTATGGTGCGCGCTAAAAACTGAGAACTTACAAATCGATGATACGGATTAAACTTTGATTTCATCATTAATCAAAAGAGGATTTGCTCTTTGTACGTAAATATCTTGTTTGTCTTTTGATACGCGCATCGTTAAAAGTGCTTTTTCATTTATAGTCTCAGTGTAAAATGATTTCTTGTCTGCTTTTGCATGCGGAATGTTTTGGTCGTTTAAATGTTCAAATACGTCTGTAAATATTTGATCTACCTTACGCGATAACAAACTTTTATCGAAATGGTAATCATCACTAAAGTGGTTGACCAGTGTATTTAAATGATTACTAATTAATGTGTTTTGTACTTTTTCATACATGCCTTCAGTTGAGGCGCTCGTTAATGCATTGCTCAAACCAACCCATGCTGGTATGCGTGAAGCGTCAATTCTAAGTCCACCAAAATCACGTACATGTAAACGTACAGGAACACCGCTAACAAATTCAAATGACATATTTTGAAGATGTGCTTCTAAACCAATGCCATATTTCGTCATCAATGTAAGGGCTGTCTCGATTAATATGGATGCATAACGATTAAACCATTCAATCGGTGTTTGAAGGTCTGTTGCAGATTCAATCATATCTTTGTATATTTTTTTGCCTTGTTCATTAAATTCAAATAAGCATGTAGCAGTATACAATGATGCGTGAATGGGAATGTATTTTGTATTATTTTCACGCAATATAAATGACAAGTTACGTTGTTTTTCTTCTAATTCGTGTATATATGTCATGCCACCGTATTCTAATACAGGTAAGCTTATCGCGTTTAAACGTTCGTCATTTTTATAAATATATTTAAAGTATTCACCAATTTTTTTAGAATTGATAATACTATTATTGCTAATTGATCGAATGGTTGATGTCATTTGAGAATTCACAGGTAATTTTAATATTGGTGTCACATCATCTAATGGACATACCGTTCTAAATGATGAAGTACTTTTAACTAAGCCACCTTTATGTTGTAAAGGCATAATCTCTTTAGAAGAAATTTCTTCACGATATATATTTGGAATAACATGTTCAAATTGATATGGATGAACAGGGATTAAGTCATATCCATCGGGCACATTGCCTTTAAATCCACTAAATTCTGCGATTGCTTTCATTTCTGAAGCTTCTAAATTATTGTACAGAAATCCTTCTTTAATCATTAACCAGTTCAATTTAAATGGCTGATTATACTCGGGGGAATACTGCATGACCTCTTCGAAAGTCAGTCCTAACTTAGTCTTAGCACATGGATGAATATTGTGACCTGTAACCACATATTGCTCGCTATGTAACAATGGATGGTCACTCTTAGGTGTGGATGAGCAATGAATATAGCTCAATGCTTGATTGATGAGGTGATTCTCTATTTCTATATTTAATGGGTTGTAATTAACAGTTTCGTCGCTATGATGATCTAACCAATCGATTAGTTCGAGTGGGTCTGTTACAAGACGTTTAGACTGACCTTCGTTAATATGAATACTTTGATTGGATGGATCATATTCAATGTAAGTTTCATTATGGATATAAAGGTAAGATAGCCCTCTGACTGTTTCTACTCGATTAATCGGATGTGTTTTTTCTTCGTATAAACATGTCATGAATTTTTTGAAAGTAATATTTATACTTTCTTGAATATAATGTTCTATATAATGACGTTCGTATTTTTCTGAATGCGCAAATACCTCTTTAGTCCAACTCATCTTCTGTGACCTCCATGTATAAAGGGTTATTTATTTCTGTATATTGATAGTCGTAACCTTCAGCGTAAATTCTCATTTTTAGTAAAGATTTAATTTTAAAAGTCGGTTGTTCTAAAATGTTGATTTCTGGCGTATGAGATTCGTGATAAGACGTGATGATTTTTTGAATAATGTCGTAGCCTTCTTGAGCATCATATCCGTATGCCTCTAATACTTGAATTAATTGGAATAGGTGATTGTATAACACAGCATGTGAAAATACAGATAATAAATCAGCAAAATCTTCAGTAATTAATCCAGTTGACGCATCAATATCTATACCTTTGTCAAATAACCTTACACCACCAAAATCTCTAACATAAATCGCGATAGGCAGTCCGTTTTTAATGACTGTTGTACTATTTTGCATATGAGCTTCTAGACTAATACCTTCTTCTAATATTAATTTATAAGTCGCTTCCAATAAGTTGTGCGCATACTCTGTTAAGAATAGAGAAGCGGCTCTTTCAAAAGTCATTTCTTGCGTCTTCATAATGGTCTCAATACACTCTATCAATATATGTTTATTTGTAATAAAGCTTCTTGTGATTAAACTGCCACATACTAAATTATGACTACCCTCATGCTGAGGTAAGCGTGCCCTCAGCATAAAACTACATTTATTAGCGTGCTCATCTAAAGCGTTCAAGTATCCACCAGCTAAATCTTGTTGAATAAAGCTGTTGTTGTAACCACGAATACGATACACACGTTCAACAACTTCACTCAATATTAATCCGTTCTTAATAGACGCCGGAGAAACATTTCTAACAGCACTCGTCGCTTGAACGTTAACTGCTGTTTTCACAATGCAGTCTAGTTCTTCAGAATCTAACGTTCTAAATGATAATAGAGGACTACTTTCAATAGCTAAGTCATACAATGGGATAATTTGTTGGCGATCCAATAAATTTTTAAAATGTGGCACCATGAAATGTTCGAATTGCCATTCATGTATAAAAAGTATGGAATAATCATCATAATTAAGTTCATGTTGATGACAATAATTGATAATTTTTTGTTCAAACTTATCAATTTGATGCGTTTCATTTAATTGGACTTCTTGCACTAAATCAGATTCACACAAAACAGGAATAATTTTAACGGAATTCCTAAATTCAGGAGAATATTGAATAACATCATTTATATTAAAACCCAACTTCGTCTTCGTCATGGGGTGGAAAGGGTGACCTTCAGTAACACTTTGTTCAAAGAATGTATCTGATAAATTTTCACGTTCTACAAATTCAAATATATTTTCATATTGATCAGCATATTGAAGTTGATCATGTTCAAATTGAATATAACTCAATGTTAAATTACGAATAGAATCATTAATCTCCCTCATCATTCGTTCATCTTGGAAAATTAAATCTTTATCAATTTGTTCAAACTCAGCAAGTTGATTAATACGGTTGAACACTTCCTGCTGCGCCTTTTGGAAAAGACGATCGATATCTTTCTCTGCTATATCTTGAAAATGGTTATGTATATCTTCTGTAAATTCATTAAATAAAGTCTCCAAAAAATCAACTTCCTTTTCAATTTATTTATATTGTATTGAGAAACATTCTCAATTATAAATTGTTTGAGTCATTTGTCAATGAAATATATATTTAATAAATAATTATGATTAATTCAATAAAAAAGATATTACCTAGCAAAGTCTACACAAAAAAACTGCCAACATAAGGTTACTTTAAGTAACTTCGTTGGCAGTTTGATGTTTTTTCTTCAAGGTAAAAGCAACAATAAATGCTATACAAGCGACTACGATAGCGACAGTGTAAGAAACGTGAACACCGTGCGTCATACTTGCTACTTCTAGTGCTTTTTTATCAGTTATATTAGACTGGGCTACAAAGCTATTAGAAGCCATTGTCATAATACTTGTATATAACGCTGGGCCAATTGCGCCTGAAACTTGATTTGTCGTATTTGCGATTGCAGAACCGTGTGTATATAAATCTTTATCTAATTGGTTTAAAGATAATGTTTGAACTGGTGGAAGTGCAAAACCGAGTCCTAGACAGAATACTGCATAAAGTATCATGCCTGATAACAATGTTGTGTCTTCTGAAAGTCGCGTAAAGAAGAATAATATAAACAGCATTACGCCAAGTCCTGAAAGAACGATTGGTTTAAAACCAATTTTATCAAAAAGGTTTCCTGCTACAAATGAAGATAGTGCTAATACGACACTACCAGGTAACATAATAAATCCTGATTCTAAAGGTGAAAGTCCTCTAGCTATTTGGAAATATAAAGGTATGATAAGCATCATTGAAAATTGTAATGTCATAATAAGTAACATTAAAATCATAGATCTAGAAAATACAGAAGATTTAAATGGTGCCATTTTGAGAATTGGCGCTTTAAGTTTCGTTTGTCTACGTACAAACCAAGTCAGCGCGATAACGCCAACAGCTAGTCCAACCCAAACAAGCGGATTACCCCAACCAGATCCTTCTCCGGCAGTGCTAAACCCAAACACAATACCTCCGAAACCGAGTGTTGATAATATAATAGAAAATACATCAATTTGTGTTTCTTTTTGTTCAGTGATATTAATTAATTTTAAAATACCTGTAATTAATGTGATAACACCTAAAATCATAATGATAATAAAAATGAGTCTCCATGAAGAAATGTTAATCGCAATACCAGAAATAACTGGTCCTATTGCTGGAGCAAATAAGATAACTAAAGTATAGAAGCCAATAATTGTTCCTCTTTTATTAATAGGTGTAACAATTAAAATGATATTCATAATTAAAGGCATGATAATACCTGTACCTACAGCTTGTATCAATCTACCTGATAATAAAATAGCGAATGTTGGTGATAAAAATGCAATCAATGATCCTATAGTATAGAAAGTCATAGCACTAATAAATAACTGTCTCAATGTGAATCTTTCCATAAGATATGCTGAAACAGGGATAGATACACCTATAACAAGCATGTAACCGGTAGTTAACCATTGTGCAGTACTAGTCGTAACACCAAAATCATTCATAATATTTGGTAAAGCTACGTTCATAACAGTTTCACTTACAATACATAAAAAATTGGCTATCATAAATATGATGATGATGGTCCAATTCTGTTTACTAATACTTCCTTGCGGTTGTTCCATAATAAAATGATTCCTCCTATCTTTATTTACTGTTTGTAATCAATTTATAAAGTGAATCTGCTACTACTTTCATTGGTTGAAAGTCTTTAGTCGTGATAGAAAGTATAAACGCACCTTCAATAGAAGATTGTATCGTTATACTCAATGACTTCGCCGTTTCTTCATCAAAACCACTTGCGATCAATTTGTCATAGTATAATTCCTGCCATTTCAAATAAACGTCTAAACACGCTTTTCTCAAAGTATCATTTGAAGACCAAACCTCACTAGACAATGACACTAAAGAAATGTTCGTATGATTTGAATGATAATAATCTAGCAATTCAATTGAATGATTACCTAATTCGTTAATGTGATTATAAATAGCTAAAGCAGCATCATCTTCTTTAGAAAAATGATCTTGTATAAATTCCTCTCTCATCTTGCCCGTTTGCTCAATTGCCTCTAAAGCCAATTGTTCTTTACCATTAGGAAAATAATGATAAATTGTGCCTTTTTGAGTTTGAGTATTTTTCATAATTTGAGACAAACTCGTACCGTAATAACCTTGCTTACGGAATAACTCTGCCGTTTCTTTTAAAATAAATGCCCTCTTCTCGTTATTCATTAGACAACTCCTTTATTACTACTTGACCAATCAGTCAAATAAATTTAACACAGAGAAAATGACAATTCAATAAAGAAAACTGAGGAGAGAAATAATAGAACGATGTATTGAAAAAATAATGGAATTTTTTTGAAAAAAGTAATTGTAAATTAATAGGAGATATTTTATAATATAATTGAAAAAAGAGGAGAGTCCATGCCGTCAAGTTGGAGCCAAAAAAGTTGGAGAGTCCATGCCGTCAAGTTGGAGCTAAAAAAGAGGAGAGTCCATGCCGTTAAGTTGGAGCTAAAAAAGAGGAGAGTCCATGCCGTTAAGTTGGAGCCAAAAAAGTTATGAAGAGTAGTCATTGTGACTACTCTTTTTTGCATGAACAGAGAGAAATTATGTTATGATATTAAAATTATACAATTAACAGGAACATTTCAAAAATAGAGGAGTTCGTTATGAAAGATAGAGTAAATCATTTAATAAAAATTTTAATATACACTTTAATATTCTGTTTTATAGTGACGTATATTGTTTCTACAAAAACCCCTCACATAAATTGGATGTATGTAATCATCATTTCAGTAGCTTTTTCATTATTAATTACTTTAATTTATGAGAAATATTTATGGAAATACTTCTCAGACTTCCCAAACATAAATGGTAAATATATCGCGATTTTTAAAAGTGATTTCAAAGTCGTTAAAGAAATTAAATTACATATTAAACAAACGTATTTAACTTTAAATATACAACTTGAAAATAACGAAACTACGAGCAGAAGTATTACCGGGGAAATAGTGTATGAGTATGGAAAATACATCTTATACTATAGTTATATTACAGATCCGGAAATTGAATTTAGCGAAGAATTCCCAGTAAACAGAGCAACAGCAAGAATTGTGTTTGAGGAGAATAGATTAATTGGTAATTACTGGACATCTAAACAAACAAATGGAGATATTTATTTAAAAAAGCAGTAAAGAAATCAAAGTGACTTCTTTACTGCTTCAGACTGTCGACAACTTCACTTAAAGTGAAGTTGTTGGCAGTTTTTTTGATTGTTACGGAATTCTAACGACCA
The DNA here is from genome assembly GCF_946151045.1 of Mammaliicoccus sp. Marseille-Q6498. Classification (NCBI taxonomy): domain Bacteria; kingdom Bacillati; phylum Bacillota; class Bacilli; order Caryophanales; family Staphylococcaceae; genus Mammaliicoccus; species Mammaliicoccus sp. Marseille-Q6498. The sequence goes on from NZ_OX267714.1 coordinate 1,679,187, forward strand.
TTATTCGGAATTCTGACCGTTAGCGGGTTCTAACGACCATTATTCAGAATTCTGACCGTTAGCGAGTTCTAACGACCATTATTCGGAATTCTGACCGTTAGAGAGTTCTAACGACCATTATTCGGAATTCTGACCGTTAGAGAGTTCTAACGACCATTATTCGGAATTGTGACCGTTAGCAGTTGCTTCTCCGATACCACTTGATGCACCTGTAATAATAACGACTTTATTTTCGATTGTCATAATAAATTCTCTCCTTTTATATTTTATTTGTATCTATATTTTTAACGGACTTTGCCGGATTACCTGCAACGATTGTATTAGCAGGTACATCTTTTGTTACAACGGCATTCGCACCGACTATCGCATTCTCTCCAACTGTGACACCTGGTAAAATTGTGGCAGCACCGCCTATCCATGCATTTCTTTTAATGACGATAGGTTTTACGAAAATGCTACGTCTATTGCTAGGGTCAGTAGGATGATTGACAGAAAGTAAGTTCGCTCTAGGCCCGATTAATACATGATCCTCTAAAGTAATACCACCTAGATCTGTTAACATGACATTACTATTTAGAAAAACATGCTTTCCGAATTGAATATGTCTCCCAAAATCAGTATAAAAAGGTAGATTAACCGTCACTGATTGGTCGATATGTTGTCCTGTGATTTCAGATAATAATTCATTTGCTTCGTCATGATTTTGATAAAAATTATTCAATTTAATTAATAACTTTGTATTCGTTTCTACAATCTCATCAATTTCTTTGAAAACATCTTCAGTCATGCTAACAATTCTATTATTAATATTTTCGCTTAATACATTTTGCACCATTGCTCATTCACTTCCAAAAATTAAATTATAATTAATTATTACACTATTCATGTTATTATGTATTAAAAGTTATTACAAATACCTATATTGAATGACTTACTATACATTTTAGGCATAAAGGAGTAAACATGGAAACGAGAGTATTAAGATATTATTTAGCAGTAGTGTCAGAAGGCAATATAAGTTCAGCAGCAAAATTATTACACATTACGCAACCTACATTATCTAGACAAATTAAAGATTTAGAAGAAGAGCTTGGCGTTCAACTTTTTTTGAGAAAAGGTAAATACCTGGAATTAACGAAAGAAGGCATTTATTTAGCAGAACAAGCTAGAGATATTGTGAGATTAGTAGATAAAACAACGACTAATATCAATAAATCTAATGAAATATATGGCGAAATCATGATTGGAATGGCAGAATCCCAATCAATTAAAAAGATAGGCCAAGCCATCAAAAATATAAGAGAAGAACATAGTAAAATTCACTTTGATTTATACAGTGGTAACGCAGAACAAATAATAGAACAACTAGAAAGCGGGTTGTTAGATTTTGGTGTAGTGATAGAACCAATCAATAAAATAGAATATAGTTCATTATCACTAGATTCTTTTGACGAATGGGGCATACTGACTAGACAAGATTCAGAATTTAAAAATGTAGACAAAATAACATCAGACATGATTCCAGGAAAGCAATTTATGATATCAAGTCAAAACGGTGTTAAAACAATGCTAGCAAGTTTATTAAATATTAAAGAAGCGGATTTAAACGTAGTTGTAAAATATAATTTATTATATAATGCTTCATTGCTAGTTGAAGCGGGCGTCGGTCATGCCATATGTATAGATGGACTGATTAATACAGACGAAAACAACTTAACCTTTATTCCATTCGATCCTCCAATAAAATCTTCACTTAGTATCATTTGGAAAAAAGACAAACCACTATCTGAAGCATCACAATATTTTTTAGAACATTTGAAGAAAGAATTAGGGTAAATTAATATCAGTTTTTAATCGTTGGTTTTTGAGGTGTAAATCAGATTTAATACTATGGCGAAAACACACTTTTTATTTTCAAAAGTTAAATGATTCAGGAATTTTAAATCATAAAATATGATGCATGTATTATAATAAAAATTAAAAGGTGGTGAAGTTTATGGCAACAGTACCAACTCAAATTCATATTGATGAAAATGTAAAAAATCAAGCAAATACTTTATTTAATGACTTAGGAATAGATATGAATACGGCTGTTAATATATTCCTTCGTCAATGTCTTCTAAGTGAGGGGCTTCCTTTTAATGTAGTATTACCGAAGTATAATGATAAAACACTTGAAGCTATGATAGAAGCTAAAAAAATCTCTCGTGATGAATCTGTTGTATCTTATAATACTATGGAAGATTTGAAAAAAGCTTTGGAGGAATAAACATATTAACCTTATTTATAGGGATACGTAAGCTAAGTAGCCTACGTAATCCCTATAAATTTAAGTATATAATTAAGGCCAGTGATGAATATAGTATTAGTACTATTATTCGGTACGATTTCAGAAATGATAAATATTAGATTCACTGTGATATTTGGAAGTGTCTTTATGTTTGTAATTACAGTATTCATATTATTGTATAGTAAAAAGAAAAGTAAGGTAGAGAATAATGAAGTGATTTCGGAGAGTTGAGTGTTAGAATAAAAGAAGATATAAAGTGATAAATCACTATTTTAAGGAGGATTTCTTATGAAAACTGCTTTATTTTTAGTGCTCGACCAATATGCTGATTGGGAAGGGAGTTATTTATCTACTGCCTTAAATCCAAGTGAACAATGGGAAGTTAAAACGATTTCGACTGAGAAGACAATTAAATCAATAGGAGGATTTACAACAATCGTTGATTATACGATAGATGAAGCTCCAGATTATGATTTACTAGTCTTGATTGGTGGAAATAGTTGGGGCGTTAACGATGAAAAACTTGATCAATTCGTGAAATCTGCATTTCATAACAATAAATTTATTGGTGCCATTTGTGCAGCAGTGGGTTATTTAGGCAAAAATGGGTTCCTAAACGATTACCAACATACTGGTAATTCAGAATATGTATTGAAAGAATACGAAAACTATCAACCGAAGTATAAATTTACAGAAAAACAAGCAGTATCAGATCAAAACCTAGTAACAGCAAACGGTACAGGGGCAGTGGAATTTACTGATTTAGTACTGAAACTTGTCCAATTCGATACAGACGAGAATGTTGAAAAGGTAACGTATATGAATAAGTACGGATTTTATGAATACTGTGAGAAGTATGGAAATCCGTATGAGTAGTTTTCTAAGATGTTATTAAATGTAGAAATAAGGATTGATTATGAAATAGGAGAAAGAGCCATTTCTCAAATTCGAGGTGCTTACTACTCCTCCCAATTTCCCAGGAAATCACCAAAAAACACTTTCGCGCATTATGCGAAAGTGTTTTTATTATACCTATTTCTCCACCAACGCGGCTAGTTCTCCTGTGAATACGAGTTCGTTGGCGTCGTTATATGTTGATAGTAGTACGGTTAGTATGCCACTGTCTGATTTTATTGATCGTTTATCTATAACTTCTACTTCGACGTGTAGTTGGTCGTCTGGGTAAACTGGTTTCTTGAATTTAACGTTGTTTAATTGTGTTCCTGCGATAACGTCTTCTTCATATTTTCCTTCTTCGACCCAAAGTTTGAATGATATCGCAAGGGTATGGATGCCTGATGCGATGATGCTGTTAAAGCGTCCTTTTTCTGCTTTTTCTTTATCTATGTGCATATATTGCGGGTCAAATTCGTTAGCAAATCTATAAATATCTGCTTCTGTGACTTTGTGTGGCTTAGTTGTGAATGTGTCCCCGATTGAAAATTCATCAAATTTCATGTTAGTACCTCTTTTTATTTTTTGTTTAATATCTCTTTATTTTAATATACATTTTTAAATTATTGTACTCAGAAACTCATATTGCATTTTTTTCTTCTGATTGATGATGTGTAAATAAGGAGGTCGTTCATAACAAGAATCATTAAAAGTGTAAACAAAAAAGACTATTTAACCTATATATAATATAGAGAAAAATAGTCTTTTTTAGTTAACCGTCAATACTAAACGATAGCTTCTTTCTTTTTGCCTTTGATTAAATAAACAATAAATCCTATTACGAAACCGATGATAGCTGGTAGTACCCAACCCATACCCATTTCGAATAATGGTAAGAATTTTTCGCCAAAAGTGATGACTAATTTTGCAAATTTCGTATTTAATAAGATGTCCGGGCTAGCTTGAACACCGTCTACGAAAGAGGCAATCATCGTAAAGAATGTCGTAAATCTATAAACAATTTTTGAATGGTTAAATGTTGAACTAAATAATGTTAATAAAATTAATGTAATAGCTAGTGGATATAAGAACATTAATACTGGTGTAGAGTATTGAATGATCTTAGTTAAGCCTACATTTGCAAATAAACATGAGAAAATACTTACAACTGTAGCGAACATTAAATAATTTCTCTTTGGAAACAGCTCGCTAAACGTTTCTGAAAATGCAGTGATAAGTCCGATTGCTGTTTTTAAACATGCCACAATAATAATGAGTGATAAAAGAATCGTACCATAATCACCAAGATAGAATTTAGCAATTTGAGCTAAAGCTATACCGCCATTTTCACTTACTTTAAAGTGACCTAAACTCATCGTACCCATAAGTGCTAATAAACTATAAATAAGTCCCATTAACACAATACTGATTGTTCCTGATTTCACCGTTTCTTTAGCAATAGTCGTAGGATTTGTTATACCTAACTTTTTAATAGTAGAAACGATAATAATACCAAAAGCAAGTGAAGCTAAAGCATCTAACGTATTATAACCATCTATGAAGCCTTTTAATAAGCCATTCTTTTGATAACTTGCATCAACAGCAGCATCTGAAATATTGCCCATAGGATGGATGAAAGCTAACACGATAATTAATCCTAATAAAATTAAAAATACCGGATTTAAAAATTTACCAATATAATCTAAAATCTTTGAAGGTTTTCTTGAATAAAACCACGCAACGAAAAAGAATATAATACTAAAAATCGCTAAGAATAACGTTACGGACTTTTCAGAAATAAACGGTGTAAACGCAATTTCAAATGAAGTCGTCGCAAGTCTTGGTAAAGCGAAAAACGGACCGATTACAAGATAAAGCGCAATCGTAAAGATGTATGCATAAGATTTACTTACTCTAGAAGAAATCTCGAACAAACCATTCGTCTTAGAAACACCAACAGCAATAATACCTAAGAAAGGTAACCCAATAGCTGTGATTAAAAACCCTAGATTAGCTATAAAAACATTCGAACCTGCTGTTTGACCTAAATGAATAGGAAAGATTAAATTTCCTGCTCCAAAAAATAAACCAAACAACATAGATCCTATAAAAAAGTTTTCCTTTAAAGTTAATTTATTCTTCATGTTGTCATTCTTCTCCTCAAATTCTAAAATTCATAAAAATACAAAGCACAAACTCTGTTTATTCATTGCTACTATCTTATATTTAACTGGATATTAAAGTCAACAACCGTTGCAAAATTAGTAAAAATACATGTGTGCGTTAATATGAGAAGGAAGTAAATATCAAATTGTATATCATCTTATATATTTAAAAGTAGATATAAATCTATAAATTCCATTCAAAATTCTAAAAATCATTTAAATTATGATATATTGAAATAAAGTGTATTGTATTGGAGGAGTTTCATGGGATACCAAAGTGAGTTAGCGTTAGAAAATGAAGTGTTGAATCAGTTGGATAATCTTGGCTATGAAAGAGTGCAGCTTCGAACACAGGATGAGTTGATTAATAATTTCAGAAATATTATTAATGAACGTCATATGAAGGAATTAAATAATAAACCACTTTCTGATAGAGAGTTTAATAGGTTGATAACAGATATAAATGGTAAGACTGTATTTGATAGCTCGGTTTTATTAAGAGATAAATATGTGTTAACGCGTGATGATGAATCTGTGAGTTACATTGAGTTATTAGATCAAGAAAAATGGTGTCAAAATAAGTTTCAAGTTACAAATCAAGTGAGTGTGAAAGATACATATAGAAGTCGTTATGATGTGACGATATTAATTAATGGTTTACCCTTAGTACAAGTTGAACTGAAACGTAGTGGTGTTGCTATTTCCGAAGCGTTTAATCAAGTAGAGCGATATCGAAAACAAAATTTCACTGGTTTGTTTAAATTCATTCAATTATTTGTTGTGAGTAATAAGATGGAAACACGCTATTACGCTAATAGTGATAAAACGATATTAAAGAGTAGTATGTTCTATTGGAGTGATGAAAAGAACGAGCGTATTAATTATTTAAAAGATTTCATTGATGATTTCTTAGAACCATGTCATTTAGCAAAAATGATTAGTCGCTATATGGTTGTAAATGAAACAGATAAATTGTTAATGGCGCTTAGACCTTATCAAGTGTACGCTGTTGAGAAAATTATTGAACGTGCGTTAGAAACAAATAATAACGGTTATGTATGGCACACGACAGGAAGCGGTAAGACTTTAACATCATTTAAAGCGAGCCAAATTTTATCTCAACAAAAGGATATTAAGAAAGTGATATTCTTAGTCGACCGTAAAGATTTGGATAACCAGACACTATCAGAATTTAATAAGTTCCAAGATGATTCAGTCGATTTGACCGACAACACTAAGAAGTTATTGGATCAGTTAGGAGACGCAACGATACCTTTAATTGTGACGACAATACAAAAGATGTCTAATGCAATTAAATCTGGTAATCCTGTTATGGATCAATATAAACATGACAAGGTGATATTTATTATAGATGAATGTCATAGGTCTCAATTTGGTGGGATGCATAGACAAATTAAACAACACTTTAAGAATGCACAATACTTTGGTTTTACAGGTACACCAAGATTTGAAGAGAATAAAAGCTCAGACGGCAGAGCAACTGCTGACATCTTTGATAAATGTTTACATCATTATTTAATTAAAGATGCTATAAGAGATGGCAATGTGCTTGGTTTCTCAGTTGATTATGCCCAAACTCATGACATAAGTTCGAGTAATATGAATACGCAAGGAGTATGGAAGTCTGAGAAAAGACTAGAACTCATCGTTGATCATATTATTGAACATTATAATAAGAAAACAAGAAATGGCGAATATACTTCTATGTTAACTGTTCAAAGTATACCAGTCGCTATACAATATTATAATTTGTTTAAAAAGGCTAAAGCTGAAGGGAAACATAATTTAAATGTAACGACGATATTTTCACTGAAACCAAATGAAGATGCTAACGAGGACGAAGACTTCGTGCACTCTAGAGTTGTATTGGATAGTATAATGGCTGACTATAATGAGACGTTTGGAACAAATCATTCTACTGATTACTTTGACGGATATTTCTCAGATGTATCTAAGAAAATGAAAAAGGTAGATCCAAATAAGAAGATAGACATTCTGATCGTTGTAAATATGTTCTTAACTGGATTCGATAGTAAAAAATTGAATACTTTATATGTAGATAAAAATTTAAAACATCATGATTTAATTCAAGCATATTCAAGAACAAATCGAGTTGAAAAGGAAAGAAAGCCATACGGAAATATTGTATGTTATAGAGATTTAAAAGAAGCTACGGATGAAGCGATAGAAATCTTTTCTCAAACGGATAATACGGATACCGTGTTAAGTGCATCTTATGATGAATATTTAGCAGAATTCAAACGAGCTTTAGAACAGTTACTTAAAATCGCAAAAACACCATATGATGTTGATCAATTAGAAAGAGAAGATGAACAAAAAGAGTTTGTGCTAGCATTTAGAAGTTTAGCCAATATACTTCTTAAACTGAAGACTTTTGAAGAATTTGAATTTACAGAAGATGCATTAGGTATTTCCGAACAAACTTATGAAGACTATAAAGGTAAATACTTAAACTTATATGACAAAGTACGGAATAGAGAGAAAACTGACGGCGAAGAAGAAACGGTTTTAGATGATATTGACTTCCGTATAGAAATGCTTAGAAATGATTTGATTAATGTACAATATATTATGGAACTCATTGGACAAATCAATTTAAGAGATAAAGAAGCAAGAGAAAGAGATTTGAAAGAGATTCATGCATATCTTGATAAAGCAGATGATGATCAATTACGTCGTAAATCTGGCATGCTGCGAACGTTTATAGATGAAGTTGTACCTACTTTAGAAAATGGTACGAACATCATAGAAGAATATTATAAATATGAAGCAAATGCTAAACTGAGAGAAATTAACGAATTTGCCAATGATAAATCTTATCCACCTGAACTATTAGAGAGTATTATTGATGAATATGAATTTAGTGGTAATATCAATAAAAACACTATAGATAAAGGTCTGAAAGGTAAAGGTAAGTTAATCGAACGAAAGAAAATCGCAGATAAAATCAAAAGCTTCATATTAGAAACAGCTAAAAAATATGGAAACGAAGAATAGATAAAAACACTGTAGTTTTAATTTACTACAGTGTTTTTATATGTTACACTACTTGTAGTAATATAAAACTTCAAGGAGATGAGTGCTATAAATCCTTTAATAAAGTATCATAGTGGCTCAATTATAAATCGCTTGAAACCCGTTGATAAAGAATTAGGGAAACAATATACGATTTATGATCAGAATACGATGGACTATGATTTAGGAAAATTTAAATATGACTATCCAGAACCAAAAACAATCATTCTTAAAGAAGATAACAATGCGAAGTATATTTATAAAGGACAAATCGTATTTAATATGATTACTGGAGAGTGTGTCATGATTGGTAATAAACACTCAGGTGCGATATTACCTTATAACTATACACATATAGAAATAGATGATCGTAAAGTTTATCCTCGTTATCTAGTTTATTGGTTTAATCATTCACCAGAAGCATTGAATCAATTAAATCAATATAAACAAGGTGGAAGTTTGATTAAGAAAGTAACACATAAGCAACTTCAGAATATGAAAATCACTTTACCTTCTATGGAAAGACAGATTCAGATAGGCGATTTAGCTTATAAAAGAAAGAAACTTAAATATCTACAAGAAAAACGTGAAAATTTAATGGACTTATATTTATCAGAACAATTACTTAGGGAGGAATAAGTTACAATGTCAATTACAGAAAAACAACGTCAACAACAAGCAGAACTACAGAAGAAATTATGGAGTATCGCAAACGATTTAAGAGGAAATATGGATGCAAGTGAATTTAGAAATTATATTCTTGGATTAATCTTCTATAGATTCTTATCAGAAAAGACAGAAGTACAAGTTGAACATTTACTTAATGAAGATGAAAATTTAACATACGAACAAGCATGGCAAGATAAAGACTATAAAGAAGCAATAGAAGTAGAATTATTAGAAAGAATTGGCTTTGTAATTGAACCACAAGATTTATTTAGTACGTTCATTAAGAAAATAGAAACACAATCATTTGAAATACAAGATTTACATAAAGCAATTAATAAAATAGAAAATTCAACAAGAGGACAAGAAAGTGAAGATGACTTTAACCATTTATTCGACGATATGGATTTAAACTCATCACGATTAGGAAATACAAACGCAGCACGTACAAAACTCATCGCCAAAGTCATGGTTAATTTATCAACATTACCATTTGTGCATAGTGATATTGAAATAGATATGCTAGGTGACGCATACGAATACTTAATCGGACAATTTGCCGCTACTGCAGGTAAAAAAGCAGGAGAATTCTATACACCACAACAAGTATCTAAAATATTAGCTAAAATCGTAACAGCAAATAAAAAAGACTTAAAAAATGTATATGACCCAACATGTGGATCAGGTTCATTACTATTAAGAGTTGGTAGAGAAGCAAACGTGAGACATTATTTTGGACAAGAATATAACAACACAACATTCAACTTAGCCCGAATGAATATGTTATTACACGATGTGAACTATAATAACTTCTCAATAGAAAATGGCGACACATTAGAACACCCAGCAATCGTAGAAGAAAAATTCGAAGCAGTCGTTGCCAATCCACCATATAGTGCTAAATGGAGCGCAGACCCATCTTTTCTAGACGATGAAAGATTTAGTAATTACGGTAAATTAGCACCAAAATCAAAAGCAGACTTCGCCTTTATACAACATATGATATACCACTTAGACGATAACGGAACAATGGCCGTAGTCTTACCACACGGTGTACTATTCCGTGGCGCAGCAGAGGGTGTAATTAGAAAGTACTTAATAGAAGATAAGAACTACTTAGACGCAATTATAGGATTACCAGCAAACCTATTCTTTGGTACAAGTATTCCGACGAGTATATTAGTATTTAAAAAATGCCGAGAAAAAGAAGAGAATGTACTATTTATCGACGCATCACAATCATTTGAAAAAGGAAAAAATCAAAACCATTTAACAGATGAAGACGTAGAGAAGATAGTAGAAACATATAAAAATAGAACAGAAATTGAGAAATATAGTCATGTAGCAACATTAGAAGAAATTAAAGAAAATGAATACAATTTGAATATACCAAGATATGTAGACACATTTGAAGAAGAGGAGCCTGTGGATTTAGAAGCGGTTCAGAAAGAAATACAAGAAATAGATAGTGAGATAGCAGGATTAGAGAAAGAAATAGAAGGATACCTAAAAGAATTAGGAGTGGTAACACATGACTAATGAGACAAAGAACGTGCCAGAATTGAGATTTCCGGGGTTTGAAGGAGAATGGGTCAATTGGTTACTTGGCGACCTATGTGATTTTAGTAATGGAATTAATGCAAAAAAAGATCAGTACGGTACAGGAAGAAAATTTATTAATGTATTGGATGTGTTAAATAACAATTTTATTAACTACAGTAAAATTGTTGGTAGAGTATCTGTTACTGAAAAAGTAGAGCAAAATAATAAAGTTGAATATGGTGATATATTATTTTTACGAAGTTCAGAAACTAGAGAAGATGTTGGTATAAGTAATATATATTTAGATAATGAATTTGCCTTATTTGGAGGATTTGTTATTAGGGGGAAAAAGAAATCCAAATATAACCCGATGTTTATTAAATTGTATTTAAATAATTCTAAAATGAGATATGAAATTGGGTCATTGGCTGGAGGAAGTACACGATTTAATATAAGTCAAGATGTATTAAAGAAAGTTATTTTAAAATTACCTACTTTAGATGAACAACAAAAAATTGGTGACTTTTTTAGCAAACTTGATCAGCAGATTGAGTTAGAAGAGAAGAAATTAGCTTTGTTGGAAAAGCAGAAAAAGGGATATATGCAGAAGATATTCTCACAAGAACTGCGATTTAAAGATGAGAATGGGAACGAGTATCCAGAGTGGGAAGAAGTTAAAATAGGTGAAGTTTTAAAAGAAAGAAATGAACGAAATTCAGAAGGGCAATTATTGTCTGTAACAATAAATAGTGGAATAAGAAAGTTTGATAATCAAAGTAGAAAAGATAATTCTAGTAAAGATAAGGCTAATTACAAACAGGTATATAAAAATGATATTGCATATAATTCTATGAGAATGTGGCAGGGAGCAAGCGGGAGGTCTGAATATGATGGGATAGTTAGTCCTGCATATACAGTTGTCTATCCAATTCCTAATGTAAGTTCTTTGTTTATATCATATTATTTTAAAACATATATATTAATACATTTGTTTAGGATAAATTCACAAGGGTTAACATCAGATACATGGAATTTAAAATATAAGCAATTAAAAGATATTAAAATAAAAATTTGCTGTGAAAGTGAACAAAATAAAATAGGTGATTTTTTGAAATTAATTGATGAAAGCATAGAAAGTCAAAGAATGAAATTAGATTTATTAAAGAATCGTAAAAACGGATATTTGCAAAAAATGTTTGTGTGAGCATTATAAATTTAAGAGTTTTGAATATGGCTGTAGGGATGAATAAATATAGAAATCAGAGTAATGATTAAACGTTAATTGAGTTTTATTAATTACAAACAATATAATAGTGTGAAGTAGTATTCTATGTTTAATAGAATGTGTTATAATATAATTGCCTTAGGTTGAAATAGACTTAAGGGAATTTTGTTGAATAATGTCAATAAGAAATACTTCTAAATTGCACTCTGTTAAATAATATATCATTAATGTTGTTAATACGATGTTGATACCATATTTAAACAATGCAGTGTAAGTTGATGAATAAGATTGCTGTTGAAACATAGCACAGTCCTTTCTTTGAGATATTACACCTTCAATTATAGTATAAACTATATGTTGTAATTTGCAGTCCAATATTAGTAGCCCTTGAAAAAGGGGAAATAGAACACCATTGATAAATCATTCGATAGCAAAAGACTGCTTTGTATCAATGGTGCTCTTTTTATATATAGGAGAGAGAATGAATAGTAAATATGTCACGAAAAATTATTTGCACCTGGATACAAGAAAAAATTATAGAAGTGTAAAAAAAATTATAGAAGATCCTAATAGAGTAGCAAGTCATGGTTTTTTTCCATTTATACATTATGAAATAATATTTAAAATATACAAAAATGGAATCAAAGATGAAAAAAAAAGAAATATAAATTACACAGCCCATATTGACGGGTTTATATATCGTTTTTATAGTGATTTATTAAACGAGAAATATAACAAGTATTTATCTGATAGACCTATTGATGAAGTTGTTACTGCATATAGAACAAACAAAAAAGGAAAAAATAATATCTATTTTGCAGCTGAAGTTATAAAATTCATATCTGAATTAGACAATTGTTATATATTTGTTGGTGATTATGAAGGCTTCTTTGACAATTTAAACCATGACAATTTAAAAGAAAGACTTAAGGAAGTGCTAGGTACTAATAGATTAGATTTGGATTGGTATAAAGTATTTTTATCTGTAACTAAGTATTCATATGTAAATAAAGATGATATCAATAAAAAGTTAGGATCAGACATAAGAATAAAGAAACAAATTAGTAGAAATAAATTAAAGTATAAGTATTTTCAAAATACAAGTGATTTAAAGGAATTTAAAAAAGAACATTTATTGAGAAATGAAAAAAGTTATGGGATACCTCAAGGTACAGCTATGAGTGGAATACTAGCTAATATTTATATGATACATTTAGATGAGAAATTTTATGATATGGTATCAAAATATGATGGTCTTTATAGAAGGTATTCTGATGATTTTATAGTAGTTATACCTAAAAACAAAATGAAAGACAATGAATTCTCACAGCTCTGTGAAAGAATTTATACTGAAATTAAAGCGGATAAACTAAAGATACAGAAATCAAAATCAAAGTGTCTTTTAAAGGATAATCAAGTTATTAAAGACATTAAAACCGGAGAAGATACAACGCTTGATTATTTAGGATTTGTATTTGATGGTTATAATTTAAACGTACGTCAAAAAAGTGTTTATAAATATTATAGAAGTGCATATCGATATATAGATAAAGCTAAACAGAAATCTATCGGCAGTGATAGGTTGAAATATAAACGAAAAATATATTCAAAATATACAATAAAAGGAAAGTTCACTTCTATAAAATATGATTATAACAAAAAGATTTCTGGAAACTTTATAACATATGCATATAGATCGATAAATGTGTTCTCTGAAATTGATAAAATAGAGTGTAAAATCCATGACCAAATTAAAAATCATGAAAAACATGTTCAAAGGCGAATACATTTAAAAATGGATGTTAAATAAGAAGCTGTAGTATTTTTATAAAGAATTCAATATAGTTATTAAAACCCCCTCACTACTAAGAATAGTGGGGTTTTTAGTAGGCATGGTTATTTTATGGAATATATTCATTGCGAGTAATTATCAATTAAGTAAACGACTTAGACGAAAAAAACATCGATGAAATCAAAATAGAAAAATAAAGTTCAAAATGAAAAAGCATGTCCTCTAGTTGGAATTAGGGGACATGCTTTTTTGAATTATAATCCGTTATGTTTTTAATGATTGCATTTAATTTTTTTGAATGTAATAACAAAAGCATTTAAATATATGTGATAATACAATTAAAGACTATAAATAGAGGGGTGGATTTTATAAGTGGATATTTTGTTACTCTAGTTGGTGAGATAATATCTTTATTAGCCACAATTTAAGCTATTCGAGCAGAATTTAGAAATTTAGAAAAAGAAAAACAATAAGATTACAGAAAGGGGATCTATTCATGTGGGGAGAAGTTTACAACTCTATTAATAATGATATAGAATCTTATATAGATATAATTAAATCAGTGCTTGGTGTTATAAGTTTAATCGTTGTTAAATGGGTTACAATTTTAATTTTAAATAAAATAAAGTCTATTGATTTTATTATAGACTGGTCTACCGTTTCTTTTGCTATTTCACCGGTGATTTTAATTTATCTCTTTGTAGAACTAATAAATATAAAACTTATAAAAGATATTATTTTCACAAATGACATAATCTTACAGCTATTAATATCGATGTTCGCCCTGATTATAATTGTTTTACCTATAGCCTTAATTTTCGCAAATTTCAGGAATTTTATTATGTTAAAAAATAAATTTTACATATATAAAGAGAGTAATGACAACAAATATAAATTTATAGTAAAAGGATATAGAGAACTTAAAAAAGATTTTATAGAAATAGCTCCTCAAAATTTTTATGAAAATCGAGAGGGGTTTGATATTATAAATAAAGATGAAAAACTTGAGAGTAGATATTTTGAAAATAAAATAACTATGTTTAATAAAATTGATAAATATATAGATTTCATTGTCTTGGAACGGAAAAATCCTATTCGTACTTGGTTTAAAATAAATGCTTGGAAGTATTCAATTCTAGGTAGTTTACCAATTGTAATTTATTCGATTTTTATACTAAGTTTGAACTGGATAACAAATGAATATTATATCATTATTTTATTAACTTTAATCACTTCGTATGCGATGGTTATTCAGATTTTTTTAACTGCACGTATAAATCAAGAAAATAGAAATTTCAAATCTTCATATTTAGAAAATAAAAATAATAGCCCATATTTTAATAAAGACATAGTAAGCTGAAGATATTATCTGTATAAATATACTCATAATTTCTCTTTGTATTTTAACTTTATACGGTGGTAAAATCATTTTACAAAGTGTTTACCATAGACGCACTAACCCCCTCACTACTGCGAATAGTGAGGGGGTTTTCTGTGTATTATTTATTCTTTTATTTCAACTTCTAACTCTAAATCATTCAATAGTCCTACAATCTACTCGTTTATTACGACTACTTTTCCGAAACTGTTTTTCTCATCTTCTAAGTATTGATGTGCTTGTTGGATTTCTTCTAGTTTAAATACTTTTTCTGGTTTAACGTCTTGTATTTTTCCGTCTTCTACCATTGTTATAATTTCGTTTAGCAGTGTGTCATCAACATCTCCTGAGTAAAAGGATGTTAACTTTTTAAAATCTCTTAATTCAAAGATAGGATCAAAGTCTTCTAAGTACCATTCGTTTCCTAATTGTCCTACGCTGCAAATGATACCGTGTTTGTCTAAATGGTTGATTGAATTTTTAATGGATTTTGGTCCTATGAGATCTATTGTTTTAGAGAAGGTGTTTGTTGTATCTAATTCACCGTTTTGATCGATGATAACTTCATCAAATCCTGTGTTTAATAGTGTTTCTTTTTTATTTGGATTTCGGGTTGTGCCGGTTACTTTTATTTGTGGAAATAGGCCTTTAACAATTTTTAAAAATGCGACGCCAACGCCACTTGTAGCACCTCTCACTAAGATTGAGTCTTGTTCATTTATTTCGAGTGATAGAAATGAACCATATGCTGTATAGTACGTTTCTGGAAGTGATGCTAATATTGGCCAAGATAAATTGGTTTGGATAGGATAAATTTGGTCATTAGGTAATAATGCATATTCTGCGTAACTGCCATCAAAATCACGTCCCATTTCTCCCATGATTGAAACAACTTTTTGGCCTATAGGTAATCTGTCGGGTTCTGTCGTTTCTTCTATTATACCTACACATTCAATTCCTAATATTCTCGGAAATTTAACAGACGGTGAAACACCTTGACGTGTAAAAATTTCAGAGTGATTGATGCCAAATCCTTTAATTTTAATTAAAGACCAACCAGATTTAGTTTGAGGCTTTGGTATTTCTTGATATTCTAGTGCATTGGCAGATCCAGGTTGATTTACAACAATTGCTTTCATAATACGCCTCCTCATTTAATTTAGTATTACAAAAAATATTGATTCATTTAGATATAGTGAATTATACCGTTTAGTAGCTGAGAATTCTTAAAAAACACTTGGTTATTCATTTTTGAAAAACGTAAAATTTACATTGTGAAACCTAATAGTTGCCTTATTTACAATTATATTTCCAAATTGTATAATTCATTTGCAAATACAATATTCATCGGTAAACACCGAATCCTTACTATGAGATGAGTAATGTATTTATTAGTATTGGTTAGGTGTTGTCCTCCTATTCTTACGGTTTTGCAACCAGTAAGATTACAACGCAAGAACTGTATATAAAAGCCACAATGAAATTTCTCTAAAGTGACGCAAATGAAATTTCATCGTGGCTTTTATTATATTTGGAAATAATATACTGTGGGTCCATTGATAAAATGGCGTATAAGAATTAAGATAAGAGAAAGACATTTCAATAGATAAAAGTAATGAAATACATAAAATAACGGAATAAGTTTTAAGGGGCTAGGTAATGGATACTAAGGATAAGATTATAAAGGCGTATAAGAAATTATTAAATTCTAAAGACCATGATAAATTTACTGTATTAGATATTTGCAAGGAAGCTAATGTTAGTAGTAAGGGTACTTTCTATCATTACTTTAATAGTAAAACAGATTTGCTCATTTTATTAACTAAGGAGTTAAATGATTATACAGGAGAACAAATTGATAAATTAAGTAATGAACATATTTCTAAACAAGAAAGAATCTATAAATTCATAGATTTTTGTATTGAAGTACTTATTAAAGAAAAAGATTTAATTGTGGAAATGTTAAAACAGATGGAAATTAATGACCGTATGAAATTATTGAATGAAAGTCAGCAGAAAATACTTAAACAAATAAGTAATTGTATTTATGGTGAAGTGACAGATGAGACGGTTTACAAGACGCGATTAATTTTATCGATTATTATGCAATTTGGTAATGAAGAAATTTTAGGTAAAAATATTACAGTTGATACTGTAACTTTAGAAAGAAAAAAAGAAATCCTTTATAGAAGTGTAATAAATATGATTGAAGCAATTTAATGTATAACAGAGTGAATTCTGATCTTTTTCTACGAATTCACTCTGTTTTTTTATTAGATTTTAAATTGTTAATGGATTTAATCTTATCTACTTTGTAATTGCTTGCTGTTATTTTAGATTGATTACTTTCAGCATATACAGGTGAAGCGGACAAAGTACTTAAAAGTATAGTTGAGCATATTATGGCTTGTATCTTTTTCATAAAAATTCTCCTATAATTCATTTTTAAAAAGAGTATACGAAAAACTGTACTTATGGTCAATGAAATTTACAATATCTTTAAAGAAGGATCATAATTATGTTGATGAAGTTAAAAATAAAAAGAGGTTAAAACACTTATATTAAAGCTTTTATCGAATTAAAAGGACTGAATATTTTTAAATATACTATAAATTAACATCCATAGTAACGCCTCAATAAATATTGTTTCATCAAAGAAAATAGTGTGATTTAAAGGAGATATATAGTATTTAATAAAAATTTACAATATTTTAGTTGACTATAGGTACAGTCCTATTGTATTATGCACTTGTAATATTTCAACATTGTTGATTGCTTATTTTTTTGACTTTATGTGTACTCCCAGTACAGTATCTTTCCCCTTAAAACAATTGATAAAAACTGTGTACTCGTTTGTTGAAAGGATAAGCAGTCATACATTGTTGATTTCTTATCGTTAAATATATTTAACGATAAATGAATGTAGAAAGGATGGTATAAATATGTTTAATAAGCATCAGAAATTCTCAATTCGAAAATTTAAAATCGGAGTGGCGTCAGTGTTTTTAGGCGTAGGAATTATAGCTGTTGGGGACATCCCTGCATTAGCATCTGAAGAAACAAAAACACCTGAAGTATCTGAACAAACATCGAAAACAGAAGCTTTAGAAGTAAATAATCAAACTTCAGAAAAAATGGAAGTACCTGAAGAAAAAGTAATAAATAATGATACAACACGAGATTCTAGTGAAACAGATAATACAGTTAAAGATGCTGCATTAATTGATACAACGAGCGATTCAGGAACAGTTATTGATTCAGGATCAACATCAGATTCAGTCAGCACATCAGAAAGTGAATCCACATCAGATTCAAACAGCACATCAGAAAAAGAAAGTGAATCAGCATCAGATTCAGTCAGCACATCAGAAACAGGAAGTGAATCACAATCAGAATCAAACAGCGCGTCAGAAAAAGAAAGTGAATCAACATCAGAATCAAACAGCACATCAGAAAAAGAAAGTGAGTCAGCATCAGATTCAGTCAGCGCATCAGAAACAGGAAGTGAATCAACATCAGAATCAAACAGCACATCAGAAAAAGAAAGTGAATCAGCATCAGATTCAGTCAGCACATCAGAAACAGGAAGTGAATCAACATCAGAATCAAACAGCACATCAGAAATAGGAAGTGAATCAACATCAGAATCAGTTAGCACATCAGAAACAGAAAGTGAATCAGCATCAGAATCGAACAGCGCGTCAGAATCAAGCTCACAAACTGTTAAACTTCCGAAAATAGGAAACGCAAAGCAAACTGAAACAATGGCTTATTATTTGAAAGAATTAGAAAAGCGTAAAAAATATTTTAGTGAAGCTGATTATCGTAAATACCAACGTCAATTAATTTCTGGATTAAGAAATAATAATAATTATTGGGGTCCAACGGTTTTAGATAATATGCTTAAAGATAAAGAAGCAATGGAAAAAATATATAATGGTGACTTTAGCCATCCGGAATTAAATGAAAAAATAAGTGAGCTATACAAGAAAAGAAAATTTAGTGCGAACTTTGCGATGTTTAATAGAACACTTAGTGGAATAGATTCGATTGTTTCAAAAGCTCAGGAAGCTGAATCAACATCAGAGTCAGTTAGTACATCAGAATCAGAAAGTGGATCAACATCAGAGTCAGTTAGTACATCAGAAACAGAAAGTGAGTCAGCATCAGAATCAAACAGCACATCAGAATCAAGCTCACAAACTGATAAACTTCCGAAAATAGGAAACGCAAAGCAAACTGAAACAATGGCTTATTATTTGAAAGAATTAGAAAAGCGTAAAAAATATTTTAGTGAAGCAGATTATCGTAAATACCAACGTCAATTAATTTCTGGATTAAGAAATAATAATAATTATTGGGGTCCAACGGTTTTAGATAATATGCTTAAAGATAATGAAGCAATGGATAAAATATATAATGGTGACTTTAGCCATCCAGAATTAAATGAAAAAATAAGTGAGCTATACAAGAAAAGAAAATTTAGTGCGAACTTTGCGATGTTTAATAGAATACTTAGTGGAATAGATTCGATTGTTTCAAAAGCACAGGAAGCTGAATCAACATCGATGAGTACAAGTGAATCTATAAGCACGTCAGAAACAGAAAGTGAATCAACATCAGAGTCAGTCAGCACATCAGAAACAGAAAGTGAATCAACATCAGATTCAGTCAGCACATCAGAAACAGAAAGTGAATCAACATCAGAGTCAATGAGTACATCAGAAACAGAAAGTGAATCAACATCAGAGTCAACGAGCACGTCAGAAACAGAAAGTGAGTCAACATCAGATTCGATGAGTGCGTCAGAAACAGGAAGTGAATCAACATCAGAGTCAATGAGCGGATCAGAAACAGGAAGTGAATCACAATCAGAGTCAGATAGCGCGTCAGAAACAGAAAGTGAGTCAACATCAGAGTCAGTCAGCACATCAGAAACGGGAAGTGAATCAACATCAGAGTCAGTCAGCACGTCAGAAACAGAAAGTGAATCAGCATCAGAGTCAGTGAGCACATCAGAAACAGAAAGTGAATCAGCATCAGAGTCAATGAGTACATCAGAAACAGAAAGTGAGTCGACATCAGAGTCAATGAGCGGATCAGAAACAGAAAGTGAGTCAACATCAGAGTCAATGAGTGCGTCAGAAACAGAAAGTGAATCAACATCAGAGTCAGAATCAACTTCAACAAGTACATCTGATTCGATGAGTAACATGGATTCAAATTATGCCGCTATACAAATGGTCGCTCATGAGTTAAAAGACGCTAAAGATCATCATGCTGTTGAAAAATCAAAAGATAATAAGTTACCAGACACTGGTGAAAAAGAAGCGAATATGACACTGTTCAGTGGATTGTTAGCTGGTTTAGGAGGTTTCTTGTTATTTAGAAATCGTCGTAAAAATAGTGAAGATAACCAATAATCAAGAATGAATTGGTTTGTTTAACAAGCTAAGTGATTACGCTTAGCTTGTTTTTTCACTCATACATTTCGGTTATAAAGTTAATGATTTAATAAAGAAGGGATTAGTTATGGAATATAAAAAAGAGTTAGAAGAAGCGAATAGACAAATTGAAGAAGAGTTAGCTCAGTATCAAGTATCTCATAGAGAAACTAAGGATAAGAAGGCATATATGTCTATGAAATTTTTAATCACGTTGATGCTTGTTATATTAATGCTTATTAATATGTTTCATGTATTTTTCCAATAATGATTAGAAATAAAGAAGGAGCTTTTTATGACAATTTATAATATTAATTATGGTATAGGTTGGGCAAGCAGTGGTGTTGAATATGCACAAATGTATAGAGCAGAAATGTTAAGAGCACATAAAGAGCCTTCAAAATTTGTATTTTTAGATTTTATTTCTCAGGAAAACATTCAAACTTTAACAAGTAATATGGGATTTTATGATGATGAAATTATTTGGCTATATCAATATTTTACTGATATAAAAATTGCGCCAACCTCTTATACTGTAGATGATTTGATTGAGTTCATTGATATGGAAATCATAAGGAAAGTTGAAGAAGATAAAAGAGTTAAATTAATTATTAATGACAATCAAACTTATATCGTCTGTTATTTAAAAGAAAAGGGAAAACCTTACGTTGATAGAGCGGAATTTGTATCAAGAGGTAAGTTATATAGGAAAGATTTCTATTCATATACTCGAGTATGTTCAGAATACTATGGGCCATGTGATAACCGCGCCAAACTTTATATGCGACAGTTTTATAATGAAGATGGTTCTATTGCATATAATGAATATATTAATGGAGAAGGTAACTTATATAAGTTTAAAGACAAAATTATATATTCAAAGTATGAATTAATAGGTTATTTTATGGAGAAACTAGCATTAACAAATAAAGACATTGTAATTGTTGACCGTTCTAAAGGATATGGTCAGCCAGTTATTAAACATAAAGGTCAAGCAAAGCTAGGAATAGTAGTTCATGCTGAACACTATAGTGAGAATATAACAAATGATGATTATATTTTATGGAATAACCATTATGAATATGTCTTCTCAAATGCAAAAGAAATTGATTTTTATATAACAGCGACTGAGCGACAACGTGATGTACTGAGTAAGCAATTTAAAAAATATAATGGCAAAGTTCCATTCATTTATACGATTCCAGTTGGCAGTATTGATGAGCTAATAAAACCTGCCAAACGCCGACCATATTCCATTATGACAGCATCCAGATTAGCGTCTGAAAAACATATCGATTGGCTAATTAAAGCAGTTGTAATTGCGCAACAATCTATACCAGAACTTAAATTTGATATTTATGGTGAAGGTGGAAAAAGAGACGAATTGACTCGCATCATATCAGAGAAGGAAGCTAGTCATTTTATTTCACTTTATGGCCATGTAAATTTAAAAAAAATTTACGCTAACTATGAATTGTTCTTATCGGGATCCACAAGTGAAGGATTTGGTTTAACTTTAATGGAAGCTGTTGGTTCAGGGTTAGGTATGATAGGATTCGATGTTGACTATGGCAATACAACCTTTATTAATCACAATAAAAATGGATATGTCGTACCAATAGAATTAGGCATAGATAGTGAAGAACAAATTGTTAATAATTTAGCAAATTCAATCATACAATTTTTTAAATATGAAATCGGGTCGTACCAAAAGCAATCATACGCTATTGCTGAAAATTTTAAGAAAGAACAAATTCAACAAAAATGGTTTAACTTAATTGAAGAGGTGCTACATGATTAATCTATTTGAAACATTCGATGAAAATACGAAAAAACTTTATAATACTTTGGAAAATGTTGGTGTTGATAATCAAACAATCATAATCGAAGAAGATGGATTTTTACCTGAACATGTATTATCACCTTACCAATTTTTTTCAGGTCATATAGATAAAATGTCAAAACCACTATTTTTTAATGAAGTTGAAATTCCTCAATTTTGGGAAATAGAAGGTGATAATCATTCAGCAGTAGTTAAAAACATGGGTGAAACTAAAGCGAGAATTTTTTATAAAAAAGATCATGGTTTTAGAATTGTTGCCCGTGTAGAATGGCTGCATAAGAACGGTCAAATTCAATTTATAGATTATTATAATCAATATGGCGTTAAATATGCGCAATTAGTATTTGATGAGCACCAAAAAAGAATTCTTAAACGGTGGTTTAATGCTGAAAATAAAGAAATTATATATGAGAATTTTATAACAAATGATATTATTTTATATTGGTGTGGTAAAGAATATATATTTCAATCTAAAGTTCAATTTGTAGTCTTTTTCTTGAAAGAAGCGAATATACCATTGGATAGTTTTTTAATTAATAGATTATCTATTCCATACGCCGTATTGCACGAATTACAAATACCAGGTCATGATTACTTGTTTTGGCAAGAAAAAACAAATGGACAATTACCAGGGAATATGACAGTCATGTTATCTAATAAACATCGAAATAGTCGTGTTATTGTCCCATCAGAACAAGAATATCAAAAAATAATAGAATTAGTAGAAGAATCAAAAGAATATAAAATTATAAAATCAGGTTATGTATATGACTTGGTAGATTGCCAGCATGAGAAAAATAATATATTGATACTAACAAACTCTGATCAAATTCCTCATTTAGAAGATTTAATTATAACACTTCCAAACTATCAATTTCATATCGTCTCTGTAACTGAAATGTCTCATATTTTGATGGGGTTAAATGATTTCCGCAATGTAAACTTATATCCTAAAGCAATGAGACACACTATTAGTTTATTATATAACAAATGTGACATTTATTTAGATATTAATAAAGGAAATGAAATTTTGGATGCAGTTAAAACAGCATTTGAACACCAAATGTTAATCTTAGGTTACGAAGAGACATTGCACAATGAAGCCTATGTTGCACGAAACAATCAATTTTTACTAAATGACGGCGAAAAACTATATAAAGTTTTAAAACAAATTGAAAACGACGAAGCAGTTAAAACACAAAAATTAGAATTTCAAAAGAAACATGCAGGTGTTATAAGTGAAATGGAGTTTAAAGAATTTTTTAATAGATGATCATTGTAAACCCCTAAAACCCATTTATTTCCTTATTTACAACCATGCAACCATATTGTATAATATACTCATAAAATACAATTTTCATCGGTAACACCGAACCCCCTTACTACGCTACTAGTAAGGGGGTTTTCTAACTTGAAGGGATTTTATATTACTATACTTCTCTACCTATTTATAATCTTATAAATTTTATACATAAACGGTTTAACTGGTTTCGTGAAGTCTCCAACGAGTTCTTCAACGTGTGCGTTAAAGCCTTTTTTAAATTTAATAACACCAGCATCTTCAGCATCTTCGCTAAAGTCTCCGGTAATACCATAGAAGTTATATCTATCAATATGATGTTCTTTAGCAAATTTGATCATTTCCCATTGAAGTTTGTATGCACCCATAAAACGATTGTATCTAGGGTCAGAACCGCTGGATAGGTAGTAAACTTCGTGATTGTTATATATGTATAGTGCTGAAGCTAAGTTTAATACATTTCCGTGTTCTTCAATCATATGTCTCGCTTCGTCTATTTTGGATTGGATACTTGCTAATTTTCTCGTACTTTCATTTACTTTTGTTTTTGTTTTTTTAGAATTAGGGTTACTTTCAAGGGAAGTTTTTAAATGTTGATGTACTAATTGTTCTTGTTCGTATGATTTAAGTAACGTATTTAAATATGTGTCTAATTCAATATATGCAAGTTTCAGACAGGATTGATCTTCATACATGCGTTGAATTTGTTTGAAATAAGCTTCGTCTCTAAAAGAAAAGCCATGTTTTTCTTCTGCCATATGGAATAAGTTATAGAATAATGACGTTTCTGAAATGTCTAAAGTTCTAACTTTCACACCCATCTCATCTGTTTTTTTAATGTTTCTTCTCGTTTTATATTCCATATTATTCAGTATGTCTTCCAGTGATTTGTCTTTTAAATCTAGGACAGACAACCATCTAATTTGGCTCTTGTCAGAATAACCAACAGTGAATCCACCGTGATGATAGCCTAACTTTTTCATTGTAGAGAAGAGTTTAGAATTGTCTTTAGATTCTAATATATTCCCACTGTGGTCTCTAATGTTATGTATGACATAAGGGTCGACTAATACGAATAAACAATTTTTCTTTTTTAAATAACGTGTTAAATTTTTAAAGAAGAACGATACTAATTCATCATTAGAAAAATCCATTACAGGACCACGATGCGTATAAAAATACTTAAAAAATCGCATTGATCTCGCTTCGGTTAATAAACAGGCAGCAATAATATGATTGTTATTGTCCTTAACGCCTACAAGATGAACGTCTTGATGATTTTGATTACGGAATTCAAATTGCGCTTTAGATTGTGTGTAATGTGAAAAATGATTATTCACAAAAGCTTCGTACTCCGAAGCGTTTAAAGTTGAAAATTGCATTTTTACACCTCCTAGGAATAATTTTATTTTAGCACATATCCTAAAAAATGTAATTAAATATAAAATTGTAATTTAATAGCGTGTAATGATGGGTGGTTTGAAAATAATGTCCACACGCTCAATCATGGTTTTTGACAATAGATGTTTAGAGTCGTACCATACCATTAAGTATTCAGGGGAGGTTATGATGAAAAATTATAAAGAGAAGTCTTTAACTGATTTTAGCAAAAGGGAGTTAGAGGATTTAGGTTCTCGTGGCCAGCTTATTGATGTTAGAACGAATGAAGAGTATGAACTTGGAAGTATTAAAGGTGCTCATTTACATCCTGTAGATGAAATTGAGCATTTTAATATGGATAAAAATAAAACATATTATATTCATTGTAAGAAAGGTGATAGAAGTACAATCGCTAGTGAGTATTTGTCTCAACACGGGTATGATGTTGTCAATTTAGTTGGTGGTTATAAAGCTTACGAAGATCAATATGGTAATGATGAGGATTTAGCAGAGATAAATAGAGATGTTGAAATTAAATCTGATCGAAAAAAATTCGATTACAGTGGATTGCAGTGTCCAGGTCCTATCGTAAACTTGAGTAAAGAAATAAAAAATGTTCAGTTTGGTGATCAAATTGAAGTTACTGTTACAGACTTTGGTTTCAGTAGCGACATTAAAAGTTGGGCAAAACAAACTGGACAAACTTTAGTAAAGCTCAAAGAAGATGAGAATGAAATTAAAGCGATTATTCAAAAGGAGAAACCTAAAGATATCGATGTAACGCATAGTGCAAAAGGTACTACAATTGTGTTATTTAGTGGTGAATTGGATAAAGCATTGGCAGCTATGATTATTGCGAACGGTGCGAAAGCTGCTGGTAGAGATGTATCCATTTTCTTCACGTTCTGGGGTTTAAATGCATTGAAGAAAGAAGAAAATGTTAAAGTTCAGAAAAAAGGTATTTCTAAAATGTTTGATATGATGTTACCAAAATCTCCTGTTCGCATGCCTTTATCAAAAATGAATATGTTTGGTTTAGGTAATATTATGATGCGTTATGTAATGAAGAAGAAAAATGTTGATTCATTGCCTAAACTTATTAATCAAGCTATCGAACAAGACATTAAACTGATTGCATGCACAATGAGTATGGGAATAATGGGCATTACGAAAGAAGAATTAAGAGACGAAGTTGAATATGGTGGCGTCGGTACTTATATTGGCGACACTGAAAATTCCGGTCACAATTTATTTATTTAATATATAGTACTGAAAAATACTCTGAAACGTAGTTTTTCTATCAAATTATATAAGGTAAAACAAAAGGTTACCATCGAAATTATTAAATTAATTTCGATGGTAACCTTTTTATAGTATACATAGACAGCTATCTATATAGATGATAATATATGTTGGTGTTAAAAATTAAAATTTAGCAATTAATAACAGAGGTGAATATTTTGGATTACAAAGAATTATCAAAGTATCTTAAAGTCATTGCTGATAGTAATCGGCTTGAAATATTAGATTTACTTTCTTGTGGTGAATTGTGTGCATGTGATTTGTTAGAGCATTTTTCATTTTCGCAACCGACTTTAAGTCATCATATGAAAGTTTTAAAGGATAATCATCTTATTACATATAGAAAAGAAGGTACTAAAAATATGTATCAATTGAATAATGAAGTGTTTAATAAAGTTACTGAACAACTTTCTCTATTAAGTTCAAATACAGTTCCGTGTATTTGTGAAACAGTTGAGAAAGGTGCGTGTGAGTAATGGTAGCTTTAGCCATTATTATTTTTTTATTAACGCTTTTGTTTGTTATATGGCAACCGAAAGGGTTAGATATAGGTATTACAGCTATAGTTGGGGCACTCATTGCGATTGTCACAGGTGTGGTTTCTTTAAGTGATGTTGTAGAAGTGACGGGTATTGTATGGAATGCGACATTAACTTTTGTAGCGGTCATTATTATTTCTTTAATTTTAGATGAAATTGGCTTCTTTGAGTGGTCAGCAAGACATATGGTAAAGGCATCAAAGGGTAACGGCATTAAAATGTTTGTATACATTTCAATCTTAGGTGCGGTTGTATCTGCGCTATTTGCAAATGATGGTGCGGCACTGATTTTAACGCCAATTGTATTAGCGATGGTAAGGAACTTGAACTTTGAAGAAAAAGTCATTTTTCCTTTTGTAATAGCAAGTGGATTTATTGCGGATACAACGTCATTACCTTTAATTGTGAGTAATTTAGTTAATATAGTTTCGGCTGATTATTTCAATATAGGTTTCTTGGAATACTTTTTAAGAATGATCATACCGAACATATTTTCATTAGTAGCGAGTATAGTTGTGCTTTGGTTATATTTCAGAAAATCAATTCCGAAAACGTTCGACGATACGATGTTAAAATTGCCTGAAGACGCAATAAAAGACCGCGTATTATTTAAATATTCTTGGATTGTATTGGCAATTTTATTAATAGGTTACTTAATTAGTGAATTTATCGCTGTTCCAGTTTCATTTATTGCTGGAGCGATTGCCGTTATATTCTTATACTTAGCAAGAAGATCAAGTGCAGTTAATATTACGGCAGTTTTAAAAGGCGCACCATGGAATATTGTATTCTTCTCAATTGGTATGTACATTGTCGTGTATGGATTAAAAAATGCTGGTATTACAGTATTACTAGCAAATGTATTATCCTCTATAGCAGACCAAGGGCTATTTGCTAATGTGATGGGAATGGGATTCATTTCAGCAATACTTTCATCCATTATGAATAATATGCCTACAGTATTGATAGATGCGATTGCAATTAAACAAACTAATTTATCAGGTCTTATGCAAGAAGGAATGGTTTACGCAAATGTAATCGGTGCAGACTTAGGACCGAAGATTACACCAATCGGTTCATTAGCAACGTTGTTATGGTTACACGTATTAAGCCAAAAAGGCGTGAAAATATCTTGGGGAACTTACTTTAAGACAGGTATCGTGATTACAATTCCAGTACTATTTATCACGCTATTAGGATTATATTTAACGCTGATTATATTTTAGGGAAAAGCACGTAGAGAAAAGGTTAGATACCGTTTATAGATCAGTATTACTTTGATTTTCGGGCCACTAATTTATTTTTGTGGACCGAATTTTGCATTTTCGGACCACTAATTTAGTTTTGTGGCCCGAATTTTTTGCTTCTGATCAGATGAATTTATCAAGTTGGTTGGAAACGCACGATATCGCTGGCGACTTGGTGCGATAAGGGTCTAAACGCACGATATCTTGAAGATATGGTGCGATACTGGGTCAAACGCACGATATCTTGAAGATATGGTGCGATATGGGTACAAACGCACGATATCGCTGACGACTTGGTGCGATATGGGTACAAACGCACGATATCGCTGACGACTTGGTGCGATACTGGGTCAAACGCACGATATCGCTGACGACTTGGTGCGATAAGGGTCTAAACGCACGATATCTTGAAGATATGGTGCGATATTTAGGTCAAATCGCCAAAAATCGCCGACGAATTTTGGCGTTTTGAGTGGAATCGCCAAAAATCGCCGACGAATTTTGGCGTTTTTTATTTGGGGACCCGCACCCAATCATTTCTGGACCTATAATTTTTTTTATCGGTCCATATTTTTTTCAGAATCTAATCCTACAACTCCGTCCTCCTGTTTTGAGGTTATATGATAGTAATTTTTTTAAAGCTATGATAACATTTGGTTACAAATTAATAATTTTGTAACCAAAAAGGAGAATGAGTATGGAATATTTAAAATTACCGGAGAATAGATATGTAAAAGACGGAAATATTGAATTTGCATATAAAAAATTTGGAAATGAAAGTGGTATACCTTTAGTTTTTATCATGCATTTTAGAGGAACAATGGAAAATTGGGATCCTTTAATGTTAGAAAATATTGCTAAAGAACGTCCGGTTATCTTGTTTGATAACGTTGGTGTAGGTTATACAAACGGAGAAACACCAGTTTCAGTTGAGGAAATGGCTGAGGATACTTTCAAGTTTATTAATAGTTTAGGCTATGAACAGGTGGATATTTTAGGATTTTCAATTGGAGGAATGGTTGCACAATCTCTAGCCATTCATCATCCGGATTTAGTTAGAAAATTGATTTTATCTGGCACTGGTCCTGCGGGTGGTATTGCGCCAACACATCCTAAAATGGAAGAAATGATGTATAAATCAGAGGGTTCACAAGAAGATGCGATCGAGACATTTTTATTCCTTTTCTATCCTGAAACAGAAAAAGGTCGTGAATTGGGTAAACAATCATTAAGTAGAATATTTTCTCAAAAAACGAAAGACAGTACGCTACAAGTAAGGGATGCTCAATTAGCTGCACTTGCTAAATGGTTAAATGAGGATTTCAATAGTTATAAAGAACAATTAGGCCAAATATCTATTCCAACGTTAGTGATTAATGGGGACGATGATATAATGGTACCTATAAAAAATAGTTTTATGTTAAGTGAACATATTTCAGATGCGCAGTTAATCATTTATCCTAATGCGGGACATGGACACTTATTCCAACATCCATTAAGATTCGCGAGTCATGTTAATACATTTTTAAATGAATAAAGGGAGTGAGACAGAAATCTAAAAAGCTTGGTACAAGCGCATTTAGAAAACAGACACCTACTGCGTCTTCATACATCTAACCCAATAAATTATGGCCAGGACATTTATGTCCCAGCCTTAATTTAAACATTAGATTTAATTAAATCCCAGATTGTTTCAAATCTCAATTCATAGTCTGGTTGATTCCAAGTGTCTTTAAACATTGGAAGTGTAAAAGTCGAAAATGCTGAGAGAATAGCTTCTGGTTTGTACAAATTATCTGGTTGATAGCCCATTTTATTTTGAATTCGCTTAAAACAAGGATTCAAAATTTCTCGCAAGACATAAGGGTCTTTTTCGACATAGTAAGTATTTAACTTGAACATCAAGGGGTCATGATTATATGCATATTTTTTAGCATTTACAAATTCCCAAAGATAATCATGTAACCATAATTGATGGTCAGCATATTGAGTGTCGTCAATATCGATATTGTTAATGATATGTTCATTGAACCAATCAGTACAAACGGCAGTCCACAATTCATTTTTATTTTTGAAATGTTTATAAATTGCTGCGTGTGTAATTTGAAGAGCAGAAGCAATTTTAGTTAATGAAATTTCAGATTGTTGTGTTTCTCGAATAAGTGCATGTGCTGTGTCAATAATTAAACGTTTAGTAATTTTTTGTTTTTCCATAATCATAATAATATCACAAAAATTGATATTTTGGAGAGGTGTAAATTGATGAAAGCTGTACAAATTGATAAATATAATAAAAATTTAGAAGTACAAGTTAGAGATATAGATGTTCCAGAAATTATGCCTAATGAAGTATTGGTTAAAGTTGCTTATGCTGCTATAAACCCTTTAGAAAAGCTGATTATAACTGGAAGCGTAAAGTTAATCCAAGACTATAAAATGCCGGTTACTTTAGGGAATGAACTAACAGGGGTTATTACTAAAATTGGTAATAACGTAACTGATTTTCAAACAGGAGATAAAATTTACACAAGATTGCCAATTGATAAGATTGGAGCTTTTGCAGATTATGTCGCAGTTGATGAAAGTGCTATCGCAAAATTACCAAACAATTTAAATCTTAAAAATGGAGCAGCAGCACCATTAACAGGTTTAACGGCATATCAAGCAATGACAGAAGAGTTACAAGCCGAAGCTGGAAAGACATTATTTATTCCAGGAGGATCTGGAAGTTTCGGACAAATGGCTGTTCCAATAGCAAAATATTTAGGACTAAAAGTGATTGTATCCGGTAGCCCAAGACTAAAAGACGAATTCATCGCAAAAGGTGTGGATCGTTATATAGACTATAAAACTGAAAACTATTGGGAAACTTTATCAAATGTAGATTATGTAATTGATACTTTAGGTGCACAAGAATTTGAAAAAGAACTGTCAGTAATGAAGCCTGGAGGTACAATCGTAAGTTTAGTTAATGTTCCAAATAAACATTTTGCCGAAAAGAATAATTATTCAACAGTCAAAAAGACGCTATTTGCACTTGCCGGTAAAAAATTCGATAAAAAAGCGAAACAAAAATCAATAGACTATCGATTCATTTTTGTACGTTCAGATGGTGAACAATTAAAAACGTTAAGCGAAATTATTGAAAGAGATAATATAAATCCAAGTGTAGATGATCAAGTATTTACAATAGATGAGATTGATAAAGCCTTAGACTACACATTTAATCATCACACTAATGGTAAAGTTTTAATAAAAGTTGATGAATTTCTAGAAGAGTGAATTGTGATATAAGAAGATATAGATGTTAACTTAACCGCTTAAAAACTCGCTTGCCTAGGGTACAGTCTCAGCCTGTAGTCTTCGACTTGTACTATGCCCTCAGGCGTCTTCGTTTTTAAGCGGTTTTTGTGTTCTAAGGGGAAAGACTGAGAAAACAATCCCGTTAGAAATTCTAACGTGAAAGAAATCTGAAACAATCCCGTTAGAGCAATTTTAGCTTTACAAAAGTGTAATAATTCATCAAAAATAGGTTCCTTTCAGCTCTAACGGGAAAGAATCAGAAAACAATCCCGTTAGAAATTCTAACGTGAAAGAAATCTGAAACAATCCCGTTAGAAATTCTAACGTGAAAGAAATCTGAAACAATCCCGTTAGAGCTATTTTGGCTATATAAAAGTGTAATATCACATCTAAAACAGGTCTTTTTCAGCTCTAACGGGAAAGAATCAGAAAACAATCCCCTTAGAAATTCTAACGTGAAAGAAATCTAAAACAATCCCGTTAGAGCAATTTTAGTTTTATGAAAGTGTAATAATTCATCGAAAATAGGTTCCTTTCAGCTCTAACGGGAAAGACTGAGAAAACAATCCCCTTACCGCAAAAAATGCCGACAAAAAAGAAATCCCGCTTGTAAAAAAGCAGGATTTCTTTTTTAATCTATAACAGGAATGCTGGCTAATAGTTCTTTTGTGTATTCGTGTTGTGGTTGGTTAATTATTTCATTACTATTAGCTATTTCAGCAATTTTACCTTCATTTATGACGGCTATTCTATCGCTTATATCTTGTATTACAGCTATATCATGTCCGATAAATAATAGTGTTATGCCGTATTCTTTTTGGATTTTCTTTAATAGTGTTATGACTTCTTTTTGTATGGATACATCAAGTGCGGATACCGCTTCGTCACAAATTATTAATTTAGGATTTAATGCTATTGCTCTTGCGATACCGATTCGTTGTTTCTCGCCACCGGATAATTCGTGAGGGTATCTGTATAAGAATTGTTCGTTTAAATCTACTTGTTCTAATAGTGTAATGATTTTTTTAATTCGTTGTTCTCTGTTTAAAGATTTTTCATGAATTAAAAATGGTCTTTCTAAAATGTCTATTATTTTAAATCTAGGGTTTAGGGAGGACATAGGGTCTTGGAATATGGTTTGAATATCTTTAGTCAATATTCTAAGTTCTTTTGTATTCATCAAATGTATAGGTACGCCTTCAAACAATATCTCTCCAAAGTCAGGTTTATATATGCCTTGTATAGCTCTACCTAATGTTGTTTTACCGGATCCTGATTCTCCGATAATGCCTAGTGTTTCTCCTTTATAAACATTAAATGAAATGTCTTTTAATACAGCGTTTGTAGCGATATCATTTTTCTCGAATGATTGATAGATATTTTTAACTTCTAATATTTTATCGTTTGATATGTTCTTATGTTCTTTCTGGCTATTTAATCTAGGGATAGCATCGATTAATTTTTTTGTATATTCGTGTTGTGGGTGATGAAACAGTTGTTCAATGTCATTTGCTTCTATTACTTTACCGCTTTGCATGACATAAATATAATCAGAATAATTATAGGCTAAGCTTAAATCGTGGGTAATAAAGATTACGCTCGTGTCTATTTCTGACTGTAATGCTTTAATTAAATTTAGAATTTGCGCCTGTATGGTTGTATCAAGAGCAGTTGTTGGTTCGTCTGCAATCAAGATATCAGGGTTACTTATTAATGCTATAGCAATCATGACACGTTGGCGCATACCTCCTGAAAATTCATGGGGGTATTGATTGATTCTTTTTTCTACGTTATGTATGCCAACTTTAGATAATATATCTTTCGTTTTACTTATCGCATCTGTTTTTGAAATGTCTTGATGTACTTCTAAGACTTCTCTTATTTGTTGTCCAATAGTTAATCGAGGATTTAATGATGACATTGGGTCTTGAAATATCATGCTAATTTTTGACCCTCTAATTTTTTGTAATGATTCATCACTTTCTTTTAATAAATCTTTTTCATTATAAAAAATTTCACCTGTAACATTTGATTTAGGAAACTTTGGTAATAATTGCATAATCGCTTTTGCTGTCATACTTTTCCCTGAACCGGATTCTCCGACAATGCTCACAATTTGCTTAGGTTTTACGTGTAATGTGACGTCATCTAATATTTTCTGAGTTGTCTTTTTATGAATAAAATTAATTGATAAATCCTTTATTTCTAAAATTGCATTCATTTTTATCACCAAACTTTTTCGATTTTAAATAAAATACTCTTAAAATACTTTACTTTCTATAGTATACTATTTTTATCGGAATTATCAATATTAGGAGGGGTTATAATGTTAAACAATATAAAATATCAATTTGATATTTTATATCATAATATATTTTACAGAATAGTTATGATGTTATTAGCTTTGCCGTTAGCTATTTTTGCTTGGCTAAAATATTTAAAAGTTAGAAACCAAAATACTAACTCAATAGATCAATCAAGATTTGATGCTGTATATCATCAACTTGAAACGAAATATCGTTACATCGGGAAAAACGTAACACAATCTAAACTTCAAGCAGAAGCAAAATATCTCCTAAAAGAAGAGCAGAAAACTTCTAATGAAATATACGGTCGGGAAAGTGAAAATTATACATATAGAACCGTATTGAAAGACACGCTATTCAAAAAACCTCTAGCGGTTAAGTTTATTTTTAGTTTCTTATTATGGGGGTTTTTATATATTTATCATTATCCTTATGCTAAATATATATTCGAACGTATTATCATGTTTTTATTTGTTGTAGTAGGTGTCATTTTTACAGTATTCACTTTGCTTTATTTATCTCCTACAGATCCCGCTTCAAATATTTTAGGCGATACTGCCACACAAGAACAAATCAACAGTTTCAAACAAACTTATGGATTAAACGATTCATATCTCGTACAGCTTTATCATAATATCGTCAACATATTCACTTTTGATTTAGGTCAATCATTTAAAGGTGGAGAAGACGTATTCCAAAGTGTTTCGTCTCGTTTTCCAATTACGTTGTTACTCACGATTAGTTCATTAATCATTGCGGTAGTCATCGCAATTCCAATTGGTGTGATTAGTGCAGTGAAACGCAATACACTTTTAGATGGCATCTTAATGTCATTAGCATTAATCGGCTTATCTATCCCAAATTTCTGGTTTGGTATTTTATTAATTATTAATTTCTCAATTAAATGGAATATCTTCCCTGCTTCGTATGCACCGGAAAATTATGCATCGATTATTCTACCTATTATCGTATTAGGGACTGGATTGACAGCTTCGATTGCTAGAATGACAAGGTCATCTGTACTCGAAGTATTAGAAGAAGATTATATTGTAACAGCAAGAAGTAAAGGATTATCAAAATCGTACATTATTCGTAAACATATTTTAAGAAATGCACTCATACCTATCATCACGTTGATCGGCTTAATGTTCAGTGGACTTCTTGGCGGTGTAGCTGTAACTGAAAAGGTATTTGGTGTAGATGGGATAGGTTCATATATCGTTGATAAACAATTTATTCCTGATATACCTGCAGTAATGGCCGGGGTTGTCTACATTGCAGTTGTTATTTCTTTAATCAACCTTATAGTCGATTTGATTTATACATTTATTGATCCAAAAATACGAGAACAAATTAAGTAGGTGAGCATATTGAATCAAGAAGATATTTTAAAAAGTAATATCAATAAATTTGGCTGGCTGTCTATCATTATCAGCCTTGCAGTCATATTTATTTCATATATCAATGGTTTTAAAGGATACGTTTCAGACTTATTCTATTATGGTATCGCGATATTAATCGTCTCCATTATCATTACACTTGCAACTATCTTATTAAAAGACAAAATAATAGGAAATGACAAGTTGGTAAACACATTTACAATATTATTATTAATTACTGTTTTGACAGGCAATATTGTGAATTTAATATTAGCTATTTCTCTTTGGAAAAGTAATGTCGCTATTAAAAGAAATGCGATTGATCAATTTTCTATCATCTTAAATAAAGTTGTTTCTATACCGTTATCATATTTAGGGATTGTATTTTTAGGTGTCATGATACTTGCATCTATTATGAGTTACTTCACATTTGATGCGGACCTTGGATTGAAAAATGATTACAACAAAATATTGCAATCACCAAGTCTCATTTATCCATTTGGTACGGATAATTTTGGTAGAGATATATTCACAAGAGTAGTTCTTGGTTCCAGATTATCTATATCTATCGCAGTTGTATCAACACTTATTTCGGCGGTGCTTGGTGGTCTATTAGGTGCAATATCTGGATATTTCAAAAGTTATACAGACAATATTATTATGAGAATATTAGATGTACTCTATGCAATTCCAGGATTTTTATTAGCCATCGCAGTAGTAGCAGCGTTTGGTCCAAGTGCGACTAATTTAATTATCGCTTTAAGTATAGGTAGTATTCCTACTTTCGCAAGAACGATGCGCGCCAATGTCATGGAAATTCAAGGACAAGAATATATACTTGCCGCGCATGCTATAGGTGAATCACATCGCCATATTTTATCAAAATACATTATTCCTAATTCTTTATCTCCTATGATAGTAAAATTCTCATTAAACATTGGTACGACAGTTATCGCTGTTAGTGGGATGAGTTATTTAGGTTTAGGTATCGATCCTCAAGTTCCAGAATGGGGGAACATTTTAAGAATAGGTAGTACTTATATAGAAACAAACAGTTACTTAGCAATATATCCGGGACTTGCCATTATGTTATTAGTTCTATCATTTAACTTTATTGGTGACGCATTAAGAGATGCTCTCGATCCAAAAATTAATTAAAAGGAGAGTGAAAACGTTGAAAAAGCTAGGAATCATATTATTAACTGCCTTATTTTTAAGTGGATGTGGCATTCCAACAAAATCTGAAGTTAACCAAACTCAAGATAAAATCAAAAATAATCATGCTCCTGTAATTACAATACTTGGAGAAAGTACGAATGAAGATGATTTAAACATTATACGAGACCAGCTCCAACAAAACGGTTTTAAAGTCAAACTAGATATTGCACCTGATTTTGGTACGTATCGTAACTTACGTACTAAAGGTAATTATGATATCGCTTATATTAATTGGACTACGGTAACAGGTAATCCAGACTACGCCGTAAGGGATACATATATTGGTGGCGGCACTGTAAGTACAATTAATGATAATAAAGTCGATAATCTCATTAATAAAGCAGCACGAGAAAATTCGTCCGATGCTAAACAAACTTATAAAGAGTTAGAGAACTATTTAATTTTCAAAAAAGCATATTCTATACCGCTTTATCAAAATAAAAAGAATAGAACATTTAACCAAAACGTATTAAATAAAGATTCTGTAAGATTACCGAAAGCTCGAGCAATTCCATGGGAAACATTAGAATACAATAAAAAGACAGATTCTAATAAGAGAACTTTAAATCTATCCCAAACTGAAAATGAGTTAACTTCATTAGATCCTATTAAAGCAAATGATGGTTCTGTTAATACATTAAATACAAATATGTACATTCGTCTTGTGAATTTAACGGATAAAGACAAACCCGTTGCTGATGGTTCATTAAGTAGAAATTTTGCGACAAGTAAAGACAATAAATCATTTTATTTCAAACTTAGAGATGATGTAAACTTTACAAAAGTGAAAAACAAAAAAGCTGTAGATACAGGTAAAAAAGTTACTGCAGATGATGTTATTTATTCTTTAAATAGAGCTAAAGATAAAAACGCTGTTCCAGAACATCAAACGTACAACCTATATGAAAGTATAGATAAAGTTGATAAAGTTAAAAATGTGAATGAATTAGAAAACGTTCAAACATCAAAAGGGCAATCAATCAAAGACGCTTTATCTGTAGACCAAGTCGTAAGCAATTCTAAAGAAGTAGATAATGATAAAGGTAAATATCAAGTCGTTAAAATTGATACGAAAAGAGCGTTCCCGCAAGTACTTAATTATTTAGCACACCAATCAGCTGGAATTGTTTCTAAAGAACAAGTATCTAAAGTGAATGCTCATAATCCTGCAAGTGGAAAGCGATACGGAGATGCTGTTAAGGAGAACAAAGGTAAATCTTACAGCCCCGACATTTATGCTAGTGGGCCATATATTATGACAGAAAAATCAAATTACAAAGCACAATTTGCTAAAAATCCTAACTATTTAAAAGGTACACAATATGAACCAAACATTTCAAATATTAATGTAAACTTCTCAGACGATCCAGACAGTGCACTATCTAAATTACGTAACGGCGAATTAGATATGTTAGATGAATTGACTGAAGATAAATTTATGATTGTAGATGACGATAAAAAACTGAAACGCTTAGAAAATGATAGTAATTCAGTAACTTATCTCAACATCAATATGAAAAATAAAAAATTCCAAAATCAAACTGACTTACGCCGAGCATTGTTATATTCAATAAACCAAGAACAATTTAAAGTGTTCTATCATCATGATAAGAAAAATGCAGCGTCAGTTGTAACACCACTTGTAGATACTGGTAACAAACTAAAACCAGATACTACAAAAGTTCAAAAAGCTTTAAATCAATATAATAAAAATAAGAATCAATAAATAGAAATAACACGCCCTGCAGTCGCAAGGCGTGTTATTTTTGTGTTCTAACGTGAAAGACTGAGAAAACAATCCCCTTAGAAATTCTAACGGGAAAGAAATCTGAAACAATCCCGTTAGAGCAATTTTGGTTATTAAAAAGTGTAAAATCACATCGAAAACAGGTGGTTTTTAGTTCTAACGTGAAAGACTGAGAAAACAATCCCCTTAGAAATTCTAACGGGAAAGAAATCTGAAACAATCCCGTTAGAGCAATTTTGGTTATTAAAAAGTGTAAAATCACATCGAAAACAGGTGGTTTTTAGTTCTAACGTGAAAGACTGAGAAAACAATCCCCTTAGAAATTCTAACGGGAAAGAAATTTGAAACAATCCCGTTAGAGCAAAAAAACTGCCAACAAGTTCACTTTAAGTGACTTTGCCGCTACTATAAAGCTAATCAATTATGAGCATACAATTTAAGCTTTCGTTTTTTCTTTTTAAATATAATTGATAATATTATATTTTCAGTTAAAAGTAGAATCAAACTGACAAACATATAAGTAATTAGAGAGAATAAATGTGTTACTACTAATGTATATAAAATTATTATTAAAGCTATATTTCTTAGTAGTGTAATGAAATTCACAGTATTTTGATAATCATACACAAAGAATTTACCAACTATATTACGTTGTAATAGGAAAAATAAAAAATACACACAAAGCAATGATAAGTATATATAAGGAATAATATTATCAAACGATACATATACTACGACCAGTCCATAAATTAGGAGAATTATAAAATACAATGGAAATATAGAAATTGAACGTTTTATATTTTTACCCTCAGTAAATAGAACCCACTCCATATAAGCAAAACTAAACATTTGAAATGGTAAAAACAATTTATCTAATAAAAAATATATATTAGATTCTGTTAATGACAGTTTTACTATAAATATAACTGATATTAATTCTAAGGTTCCTGAAGATAGAAGTTTTTCAATCGAATTTTTAAAAGCACCTTTTAAAAAAGACCATACGTCCATTTCATTTGATGAAATATCTTTTTGTTTTAAAGTTACATATATATAAATTAAAGCTGTTAAAGTATCGGCTAATAACGTGGCAATTGCCACTGCGTAAAGTTCATTTGATAGAAAATAAATTAGTATAATATCAAATATAGCATTTAAAATTACACACAAAATACTAAAATATAAAGTTATACGGCTTTTATTTCTACCTCTAAATAAACCAGTACATAGAAATAATACAGAGGTAGGAGCTAACGAAAATATAATTATAGAAAAGTAAGTTTGTATAAATTCATAATTAGCTTTGAATCTGGCCCAAAATAAAACGCTATCTCTAAGAAAGAAAAATAATAAACTCAATACTAGTGATGTTAAAAAAGTATATATTAATATTTTGTAGAAATTAAAAGGTTTGTTTTGTGAATTATATTTATTACTTTCTATACCTATACCAATTATTAAAGTACTAATTAATGTAAAAGGAATGTACGCAATACCTAAATAAGAAATATAATCTTTGTTTATAGTACTTAAAATTATAGTGTCTGTAATACCTAAAAGCGTATTGACTATCATAGTCAACCAAATAGGAACAGTATAGCTTAGCATTTTATACACGGGTATTAATCTTTTCTTTAAAATTTGAATCTAATACAATAGGGCAATATGGATCTTCTGCAAACAAATCATTGTGCACACCATTTGCTCTACATCTACAACCTTCAAATATTTCTAAAGCAATGATATTTAATTTATGACTCATAAATAATTCCCCCCACCCATAATATAAATAATTCTTCTCTAAATTTGCATTAAATTAGAGAAGAATTATAGTTCAAACAAATTTTAGCGCTCATGGTAAATACCCCTTTTAGAAACTAAAAATACAACTTTTTTTAACAAAAGTCAATATTTTCTGAAAATTGAATTGCGAATAAGTTATACATTTTTGTTGTCTTTCAAAGTTAATTTCATTAAATCAGTTAAATCAATATAATAAAAATAAGAATCAATAAATAGAAATAACACGCCCTGCAGTCGCAAGGCGTGTTATTTTTTAATTAGTTATTTATATCTAACGACATAATCAAGTGATTTCGAATTGCTAGGGCGCATGCGCCGAGCGAACCGTTTTGTTTAGAGAATGGTTTGATTTCTATATTGTATTCGTTGCTGTCTGAGAATAGATTTTCGTAATCCATATATTCGTCTAATAAGTAATTGACGGTGCTATTACTTATTAACGGTCCGTGTATATAAATCTTTTCTGTATCCATCATCATAATGAGGTTGTTTAGTGTGATTGCTAAACCTCGGAATGCGTCTTTTATTATTTTGATGCAACCTTCGTCTCCTAATAAATAAGCATTGATTATTGTTGAAAGTTGAATGTCTTCTTCGCGTGATACGAGATGGTGGAGATAGTTTGTAGTTGAACTAAAGTATAGTAGTTTGGCTTTTTCTAGTAATTGATCTTCGCCTAAATACGTTTGTAAACAACCACGTCTACCACATTTGCATAATGCGCCATCGGGTTGAATGATGGTATGTCCAACTTCTCCTACTGTAAAGTTCTGCTGTCCGTATAAATTTCCGTTATAAAAGTTTGAAGCGAATATTCCTTTTGAAGCATGGAAAAAGACAAAGTTATGATTTTCTGGATTTTTATTAATATATTGAACGTACAAACTCATACAATGAACATTATTTTCTAGATAAACAGGTAAGTTAATGGTATCTAATAATTTTTTTAAATTGAAACGATTCCAGTATTCGTTGTTTGTTGCGATTTGTTGTTTTTGAGAATCATAGTGTCCGGGTACAGCGATACCGATACATCTTGGATTATATGATGCGTGCTCATCTATGAAAGCGTTAATGGCGTCACTTATCATAACAACGTCTTGTGATGACTCGTCATATAGACTGTCTAAAGGAATGCTTTTAGTTGTGACAACTTCTCCTAAATTATCTGTAAGTGAAAAAGTAATCGCGTCTCTTGCGAATTCAAGGCCAATATAGTAACTATGTTTATTACAAATTGTAAGTAATATCTTTTTTCTTCCAGACTTTTTTTCGCACTGATTATAAGTACCCACTTCTTCGATTAATTTTTCTTCAATTAATTGAGAAGTTGTTTCTGTCACAGTTGCTGCTGTGATGCCAGTGTTTCTAGATATATCTACTCTTGATATAGGTCCTTTTGTATATATTTCTGTTAATATTTTCTCTAATATTTGTATTTGTTTTTTTGTCTTTATTCTCGACATTCGTGTGCCTCTTTTCCGTAAAACATTTCTATTAATTATTAATTATAACAAATTTATAGAACGTATGTTGACTTTATATTAATTATAAAATATAATCAACTTTAAGTAAATGAAACGCTTTCTTTTATTGTAAGTTATAAAATAGAATTATTATAAGGGGGATTAACATGGGTAAAGTAGATCAAATGTTAGAGAAGAAATTAATGCCAATCGCTTCAAAGATAGGTTCGAATAAAGTTTTAACTTCAATTAGGGATGGAATTGCTCTAGCGATGCCATTGATCATAATCGGTGCTTTGTTATTAACGATTAACAACTTAGCAATTGATCCATGGTTGAAGTGGTTAGAGAAAACGGGGATTAGTGAGTATTTAAATATAGGTATAAATGGTACGTTCGGTTTAATGGGATTAGCGACAAGTTTTGGTGTTGCTTATAGTTTAGCAAACCAACATAAGACAGACGGGGTGTCAGCAGGTCTTTTATCATTAGCGTCATTTTTACTTGTTACACCTAATATCACAACAGGTGGTAAAGAGCCAGAAGCAGGTATACCTTTAGCTTTAATGGGGAGCCAAGGTTTATTCGTAGCAATTGTAGTTGGTATCTTTACTGCACTTATCTTCCAATGGTTTATTAATAAAAATATACAAATTAAAATGCCAGATACAGTTCCTCCAGCAGTTTCAAGAAGTTTCAGCGCAATTATTCCTGGATTTGTAATCGTTGTCGTTTGGATTCTTGTTTACGTATTTTTAAAAGAATTTCACATCGGAAACATTCACGAAGTATTAACAAAAGTATTAGGCGTACCACTTGGAATCGTAGGTGGCACATTATTAGGTACAATCTTAATGGTTGGTTTAAACAGTGCACTTTGGTTCGTAGGTATTCATGGTCAAAATATTATCAACAGCGTTATGTTACCAGTTTGGTTAAAGAACTTAGGTGAAAATACAGCTGCATATCAAAAAGATCATGCTGCTAACTTACCTCATATTATTACGCAACCATTCATGGAGAACTTTGTTTATCTTGGTGGCGGTGGTGCTACGCTTGGTTTAGTTATTGTAATAGCGATTTTAGCGCTTAAAAAAGGATCAAGTAAACAAACGAAAGTGATTTCACCATTAACGTTAATGCCAGGTATCTTCAACATTAATGAACCAGCAATGTTTGGTTTACCAATCGTATTAAATATTCGATTAATTGCACCTTTTGTTATTGCACCAATGGTAAATGCGGTTATTTCTTACTTTGCAATGTCGAGTGGTTTAGTACATCTCACAATGAATTTACCAGCATGGACAACACCACCAATTATTAGTGGTTTCT
The DNA here is from genome assembly GCF_946151045.1 of Mammaliicoccus sp. Marseille-Q6498. NCBI lineage: Bacteria > Bacillati > Bacillota > Bacilli > Caryophanales > Staphylococcaceae > Mammaliicoccus > Mammaliicoccus sp. Marseille-Q6498. Next base: position 1,721,808 of record NZ_OX267714.1, read on the forward strand.
TATCAACAAACCATATTAGTGGTTCAATATTACAAGTTGTTTTAATCATCATAGATATGTTGCTTTACTATCCTTTCTATAAAGCAATGGATAAATATAACGCACAAATTGAACACGAATCAGAACAAAATCAAAAACAATAAACGAATAAGGGAGCACTTAAAATGGTTAAAAGATTGATAAGCAGTAATACATCAGATTTATTAAAAATGAATGCAGAAGAACTTAAACAAAGTATTAAAGCAAGTGAAGGTAGAACGATTTTGTCAGAAAATGTTGCGCCAAGAGAAGCGTACATTGAAGATATAACGAACGCTGAAATTGCACGCGCTTTTGGTGCAGATTTAATTTTACTAAATGGTGTAGATGTATTAAATCCTAAAATTCATGGTTTAGACAATAGTGAAAATTTTGTCGAAACGTTACATCATTTAGTAGGTAGACCGATTGGGGTTAACTTAGAGCCAGTTGATAACAATGCAGAAATGGCTGAAAACAAATTAAACATCTCTAAAGGTAGAGAAGCGAATATAGAAACTATCGAAGAAATTGAAAAATTAAAATTAGACTTCGTATGTTTCACAGGAAACCCAGGAACAGGCGTAACAAATACTGAAATTGAAAACGCGATTAAACTAGCGAAATCTAGATTTTCAGGATTGATTATAGCAGGGAAAATGCATGGAGCAGGCGTAAGTGGACCGATTATAGATGATGAAACAGTTTCTAAATTTATTAATGCCGGCGCTGATATCATTTTAGTACCAGCTGTCGGAACAGTTCCAGGATTCAATGCAGAACAATTAACAAGAATTACAGAAAGTGTGCACAGTCATGGGGGATTAGTATTATCAGCAATTGGTACAAGTCAAGAAAGTGCCGATGCAGATACTATTAAACAAATTAGCATACAAAACAAAATATGTGGTGTAGATATTCAACATATTGGTGACGCTGGTTATGGCGGCGTTGCACCAGTAGAAAATATTTTAGCAATGAGCAAAGCAATAAGAGGTCAAAGACATACCGTTTCAATGATAGCGCGATCTATAAATCGATAAAAGGGGCTACCGATTATGAAAATGAAACAGTCGTTTAATTACTTTGTTATTTTAGCAATCATCACTTCGACATTTGGATTAACAGGTCAACAAGCTAAAGCTGCTGGCGATGAAACAGGCAATACAACAATTTGGGAAGATAACTTTGATGGAACAGAGTTAGACACTTCAAATTGGAATTATGAACTTGGATCAATTAGAGGTTTTGAACAACAACATTATGTAAATAATAAAGAAAATGTATATCTTCAAAATGGGAATTTAGTATTAAAAGCAACAGATAGACCTGCTGCTGATCAATATCAAAACCCTAGGGATACGACGAGAACTGTTAAATATAATTCTGGTAGTGTTCAAACAAATGGTAATAAAGAATTTTTATATGGGAATCTTGAAATTCGTGCCAAATTACCAAAAGGACAAGGTGTATTTCCAGCATTTTGGACTTTAGGTAGTGGCTTTACACAAGATGGGGCAATAAATGGCGCTCAAGGTCAAGGATGGCCATCAACTGGCGAAATAGACATTATGGAATTAGTTGGTAAAGCTGAAACTGAAATTGCTGGTAATAACGGTGTATATCAAACGTTACATTATGGTTTAAATGGAGAAGATAACGGAAAATATGCAGGAAATGGTACGGAATACAAACTTGGAAGTGGCGTGTTTAATGACGATTATCATACATTTTCTTTAGACTGGTCTAAAGATAGTATGAAATGGTTAGTCGATGGACAAGTAGTTCGTACCGTTAATTACGCTGACGATGAAATGGCTAAAACGATTTTCAATAAACCGCAATATATGCAATTGAATTTAGCGATGGGTGGCGATTGGCCAGGCCCTGTTGGAGATAACTTGAATAATACAGAATATGATATTGATTATGTAAAATATTCAAGAAATGCAGAACAACAAGCTGACGCCGATGCATATTATCAAACAGCACCAAAAATTGAAGGCGCTAAAGATATCACAATCAATCAAGGCGAAGTTCCAGATTTATTGAAAGATGTTTCAACACAAGAAGGCAATACTATAGATTACTCAATAAACGATGCACCAATGTTCCAATCAGCAGGTGGTAACACGAAAGTGAATTTATTAGTAGATAGCGTTGCAAATAAAGCGAAAATCGCAAATTTAAAACCCGGGAAATATCATCTTTATTACAGTGCATTCAATAAAAATGAATCACCAAACGATTTCAATACAAAAATAGACAGAAAACGCGTAACATTAGAAGTGAAATAATGGAGGAATTTATTATGGCAGAAAAAACAATCGTATTAGTATGTGCAGCGGGTATGAGCACAAGTATGTTAGTGAAGAAAATGCAAGATGCAGCAAATGATCAAGGGTTAGATAGAGAGATTTATGCTATTGCAAGTTCAGAAGCTGATAGCAAAATTAAAGAAGGATCAATCGACGTATTATTGTTAGGTCCACAAGTTAGATTTTTAAAAGACGAATTTACACAAAAAACGGCAGATAAAAATATACCTGTTGAAGTTATTCCAAACATGGACTATGGCACAATGAACGGCGCGAACGTATTAAAATTAGCTGAAGACTTAACAGCGTAAAGGGGAATAATACAATGGATGAAATTATGGAAGTTGCTATGAAATTAATTACTTTCGGTGGAGACGCTAAAAGTAATGCAATGGAAGCAATATACAAAGCAAAAGAAGGTAAATTTGATGAAGCGGATGAAAAAATCGAACAAGCCGAAATATCTTTAAACGAAGCGCATAACGCCCAAACATCACTTTTAACAAAAGAAGCACAAGGCGAGAAAAGTGATATAAGCTTACTTATGGTTCATAGCCAAGACCACTTAATGACTGCAATGACATTTAAAGACTTAGCAAAAGAACTTATTGATGTATATAAGAAGATAGAGAATAAATAGGTGAATTAGAAAAAAGCCACTTAAGGTTGATGTAAGCATTATATGCTTTCATCACACTTAAGTGGCTTTACTCTTTTATCTTATTACTTCTACAAAATCTTTATTTGAAGTTAAGTAATATCCTTCCTCAGTTACTAAACGAGGTGTAGAATTATTAGTATAAATTATATTTTTTATATTGATTCTTTCATCAGGTTTTAGCGTTCTAATTGGATCATCTTTAAATGATCGAGAATCATAAAGTTTACATGTTTTTATTACTTTTATTTCATTAGGTATAGTAGTAATATATTTTTGTGATTTTGTAGCGTCGAATGTAGTCACAAAATCTTTGTTTGCTGTAATGACATAGCCATTATCTAAAATAATTCTAGGTGTCCCGTTGATAGAATATTGTATTGTTTTTGGTATGATTTTAGTACCTGGCGCAATTTCTTCAATCACATCATTAAATTCGACATCTTGATATAACTTTATTTTTTTCAAAGTAATGATAGGTCCATCAATTTTTGAAAAGTATTTGTTTTGATGTTGTTTATTTTGATGTTGCTTATTAGCTTTATCAACAAACTCTACTTTGAAGCTTTGACGTTTCATTTTGTATGTTTCGTTGTTGCTTGGGTAAGATGCATATACGAGCGCTGAGCCCATTTCATCATAATTCACACATAAATTCACATCTGCATTCTTCATTTTTTCTATATTATTATGGTTAATATAAATTCTGCCATTTTCATATTGGAAATCAACAAACTTTTCATATAATACATTATTTACTTGTTTGAAACTAACGGATTTTATATTCACGTCAGGGCGTTTTAAAGTTCTGATTACTTCATACATCTCGCCATTAATAGATTGAGTACCTTCATAAATAGGGTAACAATCCACTGGAATAGGATTCATAACATTATAATCTTGTTCTAATTTTTTATATACAACATCATTTTCAATGTAAAAATGCCAGTGTCCATGTACGACGTCTTTTGTATATTGTATAAATTCCTCTTTATTAGCTGTTTCGTAGAGGTTATTCATGATAATAAAAATTTCATTTGTCAAAAGTTCCTTAACAGTATAGCCGTGCTCTTCTAAAATAGATTTAACTTCTTCGAAAACATCATAAAATTCTTGTTTCTTGTTTGATTTAAGAAATGTTTTTGTGTGTAAAAAACGTCTAAAGAAATCTACTTCTACCATTCGTGACAAGGCTAACTTTTTCTCAACTTCAGGTATATTCATATTACAAATTCTTTTTGTAATGTCTTTATTAATAATAGCTTTTTCAATTACTGAAGTTTCTTTAATAAGTGAAGCATTTTCGTCAAATCTGTTTACATGATAGAAAGGTATAGTGGACATTGTAATATTTTTTGATTTTGCTATAAGCGCAATGAAAAATAGTTTATCTTCACCGTATTTCATATGTTCAAATTCAATGTTATTTTCAATTACAAGACTACGTTTGAAAACTTTACCTGGAGGACCTACTGCTCTAAATATTTTTTTAATATCAGAAGGTTTCAAGTTTGATTCATTCTTGTACGATACGAACTTACCGTGATATGAAATGGACTTATTAGTATGTTTGAAACTTTGAGCTAGTCCAAAGTCTGCATCGTCTTCTATAACTTTATAAATAAATTTAGGCAATCCTTCTGTATCTAACCAATCATCGGCATCTAAAAGCGTAATATAAGTACCTTTTGCCTTTTGAATACCAAAATTTCGTGGAGCAGACGGGCTGCCTGTGTTTTCGTCTAGTTTATAAACTTGAATAAACGCATAATCTTCAGCATATTTTTTAATGATGTCTAAAGAGTTATCTGTAGAACAATCATCTACAAAGATTGCTTCAATCTTGGAGTGGTCTATATTTAAATTTATAAGCGATGATAGACACTTCTCGATATAAGATTCCTTATTATAAACAGGTATTACTATTGAAATTAACTTATCCATTTATTTTCCCCTTTAATCTACTTGATTATTCATATAACTTTCATGAAAAGATTTGTAACTCACTTTACCAATACCCCCGACTATATACTTGCCAAACTTAAATAAGTTGAAAATATAAGCAATACATATAGAAAATACAATTGTTAAAGTGAAAGTAAATAACACATTAAATAATGGGTGATCATGCAATTGTCCTAATCTATGAACAATAAAATAGTGTATCAAATAAATAGAAAAGGAATAATTACTGATAAATATAAAAAATCTAGGTACATATTTAGTGTAAGATGATAATAAGAAGAACGCTAGAATAATCATAGTAACATATATAGGCGTATCTATACGTTTTGAATCAACTAAAGTTAACCAACCCGTTAAATAATTCGTTAATGTTATGAGTGTAACTAGAACAGTCCCTATTAAAATATGTGGTGTATAATGTTTTATGTTTCTCATAAATGCTTCATAATGATATCCAGTATAAAAGCCTAGTAAAAAGTAACTTAGCCATCCTGTAAAGATCATCCAACCTTCTCTTTGCCACATCCAATTTAAATAAACAGCATCAGGGGCGTCTATAAATGTTCTCATTGCCCAATATAAACTCGTTACTATTAACGAATAACAGACTATTTTTATTGGATTTAGTCTTACTAAGTATTTTGCAAAAAGCATATGCAAGGCATAAAACTGAAAAATAATGACAATGAAGTAAGTAAGTGTTCCGCCATGGAACATCATAAATTTTACAGAATCCCAATATTCACTAATATTCTTTGGATAACCATAAACATATGCTAGCCCCAAATTGATTACGATATAAGGTATCCCTAAAGTTAATAATTTTTGTTTAACAAAGCCTTCTTTAACATTGGTTTTATATTGTTTAGCTAATAAAAATTCTGAAATGAATACGAAAATTGGTGTAGCGTATAATATTAATAATTGTAAACTTCTTAATAGATAACCTTCATTTGGCATATCTATTTTATAAAAAGTGGTTGTTATTGAGTGAATTAAAACGATACTTAAACAAGCTATAGCTCGCATCCAAAAAATAACGGATGTATAAACTCTCATAATTGTGCACCTCTAAAAATTTCTGTAAGTTTTGTGATACAACGCATTACTCACACAGACGTATAATTATTTTGTAAATATTATTTAACGAATGTAAATAAACGTTACAGTATATACTACCTTTTTTAGAGATTAATTTCTAGTTAATAAGGATGTAGTGACTAACAGAATTTGTTGAATGCGTTAGTAAGAGGGGCGTTATTAACAAGAAACGCGAGAAGTGTAAATAAAATCTACACATATCCTATAATTCTCATCAATTGTCCTTTCTTCTAACTTAATGTACACTATATGTAAGCGCTTACTATACAAATGTAGTATCACTAAGGAGATTTTAATATGAAGGATAAAGTCATGATTGTTACAGGTGGAAGTAGTGGCATGGGTAAGGCAATGGCTACTCGGTTTGCTCGTGATGGTGCAAAAGTAGTGATTACTGGTCGTTCTTTAGATAGACTTGAAGAGGCAAAGAAAGATATAGAACAGTATTCTGGACAAGTACTTTGTATCGATATGGATGTTAGAGATCCTGAGAGAGTGCAGTATACAGTGGATGAAACCATTAAGACATTTGGAAAAATTGATGGTCTAGTAAATAATGCGGCTGGTAATTTTATATGTGCTGCTGAAGATTTATCTATAAATGGTTGGAATTCTGTTGTAGATATCGTATTAAATGGAACGTGGTATTGTAGTCAAGCTGTAGGTAAAGAGTGGATTAAGACTGGATATAAAGGGCGTATATTAAATATAGTCGCTACATACTCATGGACTGCAGGTGCTGGCGTTATTCATTCAGCAAGTGCTAAAGCCGGTGTACTTGCGATGACGCGAACGCTCGCTGTAGAGTGGGGAACGAAATATGGTATTACTGTAAATGCTATAGCCCCCGGTCCTATTGATAATACGGGTGGTGCTAAAAAATTATCACTATCTGAAGATGCCCGTCAACAAACGATAGACAGTGTGCCTTTAGGAAGAATGGGGCAACCTGAAGATATTGCAGGTTTAGCGAGATTCTTATTTTCTGAAGAAGCGGCATATATTAATGGAGACTGTATAACGATGGATGGCGGACAGTGGTTAAATAGAAATCCATTTTAATATAATAGTAGGAAAAAGGACAAAGTCACTTAAAGTGGACTTGTTGGCAGTTTTATAGCTCTTACTAGATTCTTTATATATTCTTTCTAGTTAGAAATCCTAACTAGATTGTTTATGCAAGTCTTTCTAGTTAGAGCTAAAAACCACTGAAATTAATGTGATATTACACTATTTTTAAAGAGAAATAGCTCTTACTAGATTGTTTACAAATTCTTTCTAGTTAGAAATTGTAACTAGATTGTTTGCTCAAGTCTTTCTAGTTAGAACACAAAAATCGATTAAAAACGAAGACGCCTGAGGGAATAGTACGAGTCGAAGACTACAGGCTGAGACTGTACCCTAGGCAAGCGAGTTTTTAATCGATTAATTTTATCAACAAACTAAGACAAACCTCAAAAATTAAGGTTTGTCCTTTTCTTATACAATACTTAACATACGTTCTAATGATTGTTTAGCGTAGTAGGCTGTTTCTTTGTCTACTTTTATAATGTTTTCAAGATTGCCTTCTTGTATTTTATCTAGACACCATGCTAAATGTGGTAAATCGATTCTGTTCATTGTTAAGCATGAACACATGAGTGGGTTAAGTGAATGGATTGTAACGTCTGTATATGTGGCCTTTAAACGATTTACAAGATTCATTTCAGTTCCGATAACCCATTTAGAGCCTTTTGGTGCGTTTTTAATCATGTCGATTATATACTTTGTTGATCCTGCGTAATCTGCCATTTCAACGATCTCAAATTGACATTCTGGATGAACAATAACATTAACGTTAGGGTCTTTTTTACGAGCTTGTTCGATATGGATTGGATAAAATTTTTCATGTACTGAACAATGACCTTTCCATAGAATAATACGAATATCGTCATCATTGCCGTCGAATTCTAAGTTTTTTTGAATCGGATCCCAAACAGCCATTTCATCAAGATTAATACCTAATTTATATGCTGTGTTTCGACCTAGGTGTTGATCTGGAAGGAATAAAATTCTTTTCCCTTGGTCTAATGCCCATTGAATAACACTATCGGCATTACCACTTGTAACGCATGAACCACCGTTTTCTCCTACGAATTTTTTAATAGATGCTGTGGAATTGACGTAAGTTAAAGGTAAAATATTATCGCCAAGTCTGTCTGTTAATACTTTGTAACCATGAAGTGCTTGGTCGATATTGGCCATGTCAGCCATAGAGCAACCGGCTGATAAATCGGGTAAATAAATGTTTTGATTTTCGTTAGTTAATATATCTGCAGTCTCCGCCATAAAATGAACGCCGTTAAATACGAAGTACTTAGCTTTTGTATTTTCTTTACAGATTCTAGCGAGTTCGAGAGAGTCACCCATTATGTCAGCGAATTGGGCAACTTCATCTTTTTGGTAATGGTGAGTAGGCATAAAAAGTGAATCGCCTAATTCAGATTTGATTGTTCTAATTTTTTCTTCAAGTTCGTGTGTACTCATTTGAAGATATTTATCAGGAATCGATTGAGCATGTTCTATTGTAGGATTAAACAATTAAATAACCACCTTTGCTGAGATATCTAATGCACGTTGAGCATAAAATAATGAACCGATAGATATGTAATCCACACCAGTTTTGGCGTATGATGCTACATTGTCAGAGTTAATGTTTCCTGATGCTTCAGTTTTAATATGATCAGGAACTTTGTTTATATGTTCTGAAATCCATTCTGGCGTACAATTGTCGAACATAATAATATCTACGTCTGCTTTTATTGCTTCTTGAAGTGCTTGTTCGTCTTCAATTTCGATTTCAATTTTATCCATTGGACCGACAAGTGTTTTTGCTTTAGAAACAACTTGTTGGATAGATTGACTAAAGCTTAAATGATTGTCTTTCAACATGAGTCCATCATTTAAAGTTCTTCGATGATTAAACCCACCGCCGACTTGAACCGCGTGTTTTTCAAACATACCTAGTCCAGGCGTTGTTTTTCGAGTATCTATTATTTTCACTTCTGTATCTTGCACTTTGTTGACAATATGATGCGTAGATGTCGCAATACCTGACATGCGCTGTATTAAATTTAAAGCGATGCGCTCCATCGAAAGAAGTGTCACAACAGCTCCTTTAATCGTTGAGAGCTTTTGTCCTTTAGTTATGGGTTCGCCATCTTGAACGTGCAGTGTGACTTCCGTCTTATCATCTATTAAATTAAAGCTTTCTTGAATAATCATACTGCCACAAAAGATACCATCGTCTTTACTCAAAAGTGTTAATTCACCTTGTGTTTCTGAGCCAAATACACTTGAAGATATATCTCCATAATGGTTATCTTCAAGGTAAAATTGTTTCAGTTTCTCTTGTACTTGTAACTTGTTTAGCATTAAACTTATCCTCCATTTTGATCTCTATATCCGTATTTTGTAAGTGACTTTGGCTATTTGGAAAGTCAGTTCTGTAATGAACACCTCTAGATTCCTCTCGACTTAAAGCGGATAAACAGACGATTTCTAAAGTCTTTATTCTTACATAACGTTGCCAATCTTCTTTCGTCCAGTCTTCAGTGTAAGTCGCATTTTTTATGCAATTTCGTATATCTTTAAGGTATTGCGACATGCAGTGTCCATTTCGTTCGATACCTAAAATATGAAAAGTTGATTGACTAAGTTTGTTTAGGTCATTTGTCTTTATTTTTGGAATACAGAGTGGCTTATAATCAACTGTTTGTAACGGTCGCACTGAAGATTGATTAATAGACTTCCCGCATAGATTCCCCATAACTAAAGCTTCTAACAATGAATTGCTCGCAAGTCGATTAGCGCCATGAAAGTTTGTACTACTCGCTTCGCCAATGACATAAAAATGTTGTAAGTCAGTAGACCCGTCTATGTTCGATTTAATGCCACCCATCGTATAATGCGCGCCAGGTGTAACTGGAATACGATGTTTCTTATAAAAGTGTGGAAAGTGTTGAATGACATTTTTATATATTGTTGGAAAACGGTTCGGAAAGTTATCAATTTCTTCTATATTAATAAAGCATTGATGTCCGAGTTGTTGTTGTGTAAATAATGCTCTACTTGTAATATCTCTAGGCGCTAAGCTACCTAAAGGGTGGATGTCGTCCATAAATGGTTGATTCAGTTCATTAACTAATATCCCGCCATGACCTCTTACTGCTTCAGATACGAGTCCAAATGTATGACTGTTTGTTCCTAATAAAGTAGGGTGAAATTGAATCATCTCCATATGTTGTAAAGGTAAATGATGATGATAACCAATCATGTGACCAGAACTCATTGAATTGGATGCACCGGAATGTGTTGGGAATAAATTACTATAACCACCTGTAGCTAAAATGACATCATGCGCTTCTATAGTGATTTGGTTGTGAGCATCATCAAGCGCGATAACACCAAAAACCTGATTGGAATCGTCACACAACAAATCTATGACTTCACTATTTTCGTAGAATGTAATTTTATTTGTAGGTAAATTCTTCAATAAATATTGTGTTATGCGAGCACCAGTTTGATCTCCACCAGCATGTAATATTCGTGCTTTAGAATGTGCACCCTCCATCGCAAAATCAAGCGCATGATTTTGAGGATTTTTATCAAATTCCATGCCGTCATCCATCATTTGTTGAATCATGTCGTGGCTATGTTGAATGATAGATTGAATAACTTTTCTATCACCAAGCTCATTGCCTGCTAAAAATGTATCTTCAATATGTGATTGACCTTCATCATGCTCATATTTAGAAAAACAAATGCCACCTTGAGCGAGAAAACTATTATGCTTTTTTAATTTATCTTTTGTTATACAAATGATTTCTGTTTCAACGTCTAATGCATGGATAGCAGACAAAGCTGCAATGCCTGAACCGATAACGATAACTTTTTTCAAGTTTACACCTTACTTTACATATATGTTATATTTTATATACATATATATTGACATATAGAAAGATAAATAACAAGAGGTGTTTAATATGATTTATTTGGATAATGCATCAACAACGCAACCTGACGACGAAGTTTTAAACGTATTTCATGATACACAGAGAAAAGTATTTTATAATAGCGAGAGTTTACATGTTGGTGGACTCCATACAAGACAATTAATAGAATCGAGTAAACAATATATTAAAGGGTATTTTGATACTGATTCAGAAGTTATTTTTACGAGAAGTGGGTCACATGCTAATGAAATTGCGATTAGAAGTTACTTGCAAGATAAAACAGAAGGAACGATACTCGTTTCACCATATGAACATCCATCCATTCACGCGGCAATAGAACCGTTCCGTTCAAAATTTGAAATTTTAGACTTACCTTTAGACGGTACGGGGGAAATTGATATAGAAGAAACTGAAAAACGGATGACGAGCGAAGTGATTGTTATCATTGCACAGCACGTTAACTCAGAAAGTGGATATATTTTGCCGGTAAATAAACTGAGTCAATTAGCAAGTGAGAAAAACATTCCAATACATGTTGATGGGGTTCAAGCTGTACATAAATTAGAACATTTCAATATTAAACGATTTACTTCGTATGCATTTTCAGGTCATAAATTTCACGGTACGAAAGGCGCGGGTGCATTACTAATGAATCATGAATTTGTAAAACCTTTAAACAATTATTACTTTCATGAAATGTATACGCAAAATGGTACAATAGATTCACCAAGTATCATCGCAATGACAACAGCATTATCTTTTGATATGGATTTTCAAAAATTAAAATCATTAAAACAATATATGAGTGATCAAGCAATAGAACTAGGTTTTACACCTATTGTTTACAGTGAAGAAGCACCACACATACTTGCATTATTATCACCAAAATATGAAGGACAATATTTAATGCAATATCTTTCAAATAGAAATGTTTGTATATCAACTGGTACAGCATGTGGTCATGGTGCATTGTTAAGTAAAGGTTTACAGGTTAAAATAGATACAATAGAACATAAAACTTATGATCAATACATACGTTTATCACTGAGTAAAAATACGACAAAAGCAGATATTGATACTTGTTTTAAACATTTAAAAACAATCATTAGAGGAGATCGATGTAATGAATAACGCTTTTAATCGAAGAGAACAGATTCTACATTTACTTGAATCATCAACAGAACCTATTAGCGGAAGTCAACTTAGTAAACAATTTGAAGTTTCAAGACAAATCATCGTTAAAGACATATCTATTTTGAAGTCACAAGGTCATATGATTAATTCAACGAGCAGAGGTTACGTAATAAATAAGGAATTTAAAGGAAAAACATATAAACGTGTCATCGTATGCCAACATGACAATGAACGAATGGAAGAAGAATTACAAATCATTATAGATAACGGAGCAATGATAGATGACGTAGCAATCGACCATCCTGTATATGGCAATATAAAAGCAAACCTTATGATAGAAACACAAGATGACTTAGATAAATTTATAAGTGCTATGAAAAAATTCCAAGGACAAATGTTAGCGCATTTAACAGACAATGTGCATTTACATACTCTATCTGCCCACACAGAAAAAATATTAGATAATGCTGTCAGAGATTTAAAAGACCATCATTTTATTGTGGAATAATAGACGAGTTAGGATTTAGGTATGGAATTAGATAGAGACCGGATGGAAACGCCAAAAAACTGTTGAGAACTTTGGCGTTTTTTTTGTGTCTTCATTTTTCCTAACACACAATTATTTTGATATAACAAAATAAGTTTTTTGAATTTTTTGAATAAACCTTACCATTTTATTGGTAATTGTATATAATAAAATTATATTACACAAAGGGGGATTTCTATAAAGTGAATAAATTATTTAAGAAATTATCAGTAGCGTCGTTAAGTGCAGCAATTGCGATTCCGTTTTTAGCGCCTGATGCTTCAGCGAATGAAGTGTCACCAAATGAAGATAGGTTGCTTGAAACTTTGGAAAAGGAAGGTGTAATTGAGTCGTCAAATACACCGGAACAAAAAGAGGCTAAATTAAAGCAGTATATGGATGGTAAAGGTGAACAGTATCAACAGAAATACATACCTAACAAAGGGCAGTTTGATAAGCATTATAACAAAGGGAACAACGGTAAGCGGTTAGGTCAAATGAATAAAAACGAAAAAGAAATGTATAAGAAAAAGAACAATGGTAAACGCATAGATAAGGTTGAAAAGGAACAATATACTGGAAAAGTTCGTAAAGATAAAGTATTAGTATTGGCTATGGAATTTCCAGATTATCCGAATAGCTCTATTACAAAAGATGAGTCGGATATGTACTATGATGATTATCCTATTTCACATTTTCAAGATATGGTGTTTGGTGAAAATGGTTATAAAGGTCCGAATGGTAAAAATTTAATGAGTATGAAGCAATATTACAAAAATCAATCTGGCGGTAGTTATGATGTAGACGGTCAAGTTCATGGTTGGTACAAAGCGAAACATCCAGCAAAATACTATGGAGGCAACGTACCAGATGCAGGTGGCAGTGATGGCAAGCCGAAAGAATTGATTAAAGAAGCTTTAGAACAAGCAGCAAAAGATCCTAATATTAATTTAAATGATTATGATCAATGGGATCGTGATGATATCGATGGTGACGGTGTTTATAATGAGAAAGATGGTATTATAGATCACTTGATGATTGTGCATTCTGGTGTAGGCGAAGAAGCTGGTGGCGGTAAGTTAGGTACAGACGCTATTTGGTCTCATAGATGGTCACTTGATTTTGATCAGAAAGGTGAACCTTATACAATTCCTGGCACAGATTCAGGTTTAGATCAGTTTGGCGGTAAATTAGCGGCGATTGATTATACTGTTCAACCAGAAGATGGAGCAGCAGGTGTGTTCGCGCATGAATATGGACATGATTTAGGCTTACCAGATGAATATGACACTAAATATACAGGTAAAGGTGAGCCAGTATCATTCTGGTCTATCATGTCCTCTGGTAGTTGGGCAGGTGCGATTCCTGGTACTGAACCTACAGGATTTGATCCGTATATGAAAGAAATGCTTCAACAAAAGCACGGTGGTAACTGGCAAACAGGAACTGAAATTGATTCAAACCAATTCAAAGGTAATACTTCTGAACTCATTGATGAAGCAGCAACAAAAGGAACAAATAATGATGCTATAAAAGTTAAATTACCAGACAAATCAACGCTTGTTCAAAAACCAATACAAGGTAAGAAAGCTTATTGGAGTGGCGCAGATGATGCTTCACAATATTCTATGGAAACGGCTTTAGATTTATCTTCATCTAAAAAAAGTAAATTAAACTTTAAAACTTGGTACGACATTGAAAAAGGCTTCGATTATGGATATGTACAAGTATCAACAGATGACGGTAAAAATTGGGAGAATGTAAAAGGAAATATTACGAATAATGATGACCCATCAGGAAGCGGTCAAAACCAAGGTAACGGTATAGATGGAAAATCTAATCAATATGTAGATGGTGACTTTGACCTTTCAAAATATGATGGTAAAAAAGTGAAACTACGCTTCTCATATGTAACGGATATGGCACAAACAAATCCAGGTTGGTTTGTAGACCAAATTAAAGTAACGTCAGACGGTGGAAAAGAAATCTTAAGTGACGATGCCGAAAGTGATTCTAAATTTGATTTACAAGGATTTAAACAAAGTGATGGAAACCGTTATGATGAAAATTATTATTTATTACAATGGAGAAATTATACTGGACCTGATTTAGGATTGAAGAATATTAAACGCGGTGGCGGAACAGTATCATATAACACAGGTTTAACAGTATGGTATGTAGATAAAAGTTTTTCTGACAACAATGTAAAAGACCACCCAGGACAAGGATTTATCAGTATAGTTGATGCAGATCAAAACGCATTAAACTGGACGAAAAAAGGACTTAAAGACGATCCAGCTACAACTCAATTCCAAATTAGAGATGCAGCATTTAGTTTAGATCATCAACCTCAATTAAAATTAATTAATGAAGAAGGTTACAAACTTCACGATAATAAAATTAAGAAAAATCCATTATTCGATGATAGCAATGACTACTCAAATAAAGGACAACCAGATGCCGGTGTATTATTGCCGAAAAACGGATTAAAATTTGAAGTTTCAGCGAAGAGTAAAGATAATACAGTAGGAAAAATAAATATTTCAAATTAACAAAGTTCAAATAAAAGTCTGGAAACACCTACATGAGGTGTTCCAGACTTTTTTATTTGTAGATAAACTTAACCGATTAAAAACTCGCTTGCCTAGGGTACAGTCTCAGCCTGTAGTCTTCGACTTGTACTATTCCCTCAGGCGTCTCGTTTTTAATCGGTTTTTATTCTTACTAGAAAGACTTTGAGAACAATCTAGTTAGAATTTCTAACTAGAAAGAATTCTAAAACAATCTAGTAAGAGCTATTTTTCTTATAAAAATATGTAATATCACACTAATTTCATTGATTTTCGGCTCTAACTCGAAAGACTTGAGCAAACAATCTAGTTAGAATTTCTAACTAGAAAGAATTTTAAAACAATCTAGTAAGAGCTATTTTTCTTATAAAAATATGTAATATCACACTAATTTCATTGATTTTCGGCTCTAACTCGAAAGACTTGAGCAAACAATCTAGTAAGCGGTAAAAACTGCTAACAATTTCACTTTAAGTGATTTTGTCGACAGTCTGAAGTCTGGAAACACCTACATGAGGTGTTCCAGACTTTTTTATGTCAAAAAATGAATACAAATTATTTTCTATAAACTTTAGAATATTCAGAAAATATTCCGATATACTATTGTACAAACTTGATAAAACGCTTACAATAATGGAATAGGAAAGAGGGGGATAAGAAAATGAGTTTAGCACTTTTAGGGTTTATTATGGTTATTATATTTATGATTCTTATCATGACTAAGAGAATGTCAGCATTAGCGGCATTAATTATAGTACCGACTGTGTTTGGTTTACTCGGAGGATTTTATTCAAATCTAGGTAAGTACATGGTTGACGGGCTATTAACAGTTGCACCTACAGGTATCATGCTTGTATTTGCGATTTTATACTTTGGTGTCATGATTGATGCAGGTCTTTTTAATCCTGTTATCGAAATGATTATGAAAGTTGTAAAAGGGGATCCAGTTAAAATTACAATAGGAACGGTAGCATTAGCCTCATTAGTTGCTTTAGATGGTGACGGTACGACTACTTTCATTATTACAGTGACTGCTATGCTTCCTTTATATAAAAAGATGGGTATGAATTTATACATATTATCTACTTTAGCTTTACTATCGATCGGTGTAATGAATATGACACCATGGGGCGGACCGACAGCAAGAGCAATATCAGCATTACAATTAACAACTGAAGAAGTATTTACACCAATCATCCCAGTTATGGTTGCAGGTATTTTATTTGCAGTGTTTGCAGCATATATATTAGGTATAAAAGAAAGAAAACGTATTGGCGTGCAAGATCATCTTTCTTTAACTTTAGATGAAATGCACAATTCAAATGGAACTGACGAAGATGAAAAAGCATTACTAAGACCAAAAATCGTTATTATCAATGCTTTATTAACGATTATATTACTAGTAGCATTAATAACGAATTTCTTACCGATTCCAGTTTTATTCATGATAGGTTTTTCAATTGCGTTACTTATTAATTATCCGAAATTGGAAGTTCAATCAGATTTAATTAAGAGACACGCAGGAAACGTATTAGCCGTTGTAAGTTTAGTATTCGCTTCAGGTATATTTACAGGCGTAATGAACGGAACTGAAATGGTAGACGAGATGGCGAAAGCATTAGTGAATGTTGTTCCAGAATCTATGGGTAATCACTTTGCTTTAATTACAGCAGTATTGAGTATGCCATTTACTTACTTCATGGCTAACGACCCATTCTATTACGGCATATTACCAATACTTGCTGAATCTGCACAACAATTTGGCGTATCAAAAGCAGAGATGGCTAGAGCATCAATATTAGGACAACCACTACACGTATTAAGTCCATTATATGCAGCAGGTTATTTATTAGTAGGTATGCTCGGAATAGACTATGGTACAAACCAAAAAGTCGTAATGAAATGGGCAATTGGCTCATCATTATTTATGATATTAGTGGCAGGTATTATAGGGGTAATTTCGTTCTAAATGATATGACAAAAAATCTTGTGTTCTGAATTCATTCAGAACACAGGCTTTTTTTTATCTATAAATAAAGTTCAATATAGCTATAAAAAAGGGCGTGAAAAATGATATTATAGATAAGTATAGTAAAAAATAAATCTTATAATATAATTATTTAATTTAGGGGATGGATGATATGTTATATGGAAAGGATTTTGTTAATACGCACAGTAAGGAGTTTGGTGAAGTATTACAAACTGAAGTTTCAAAGTTGTTAAAACCTAGCGAAATGATATTTTCTTTTGCCTTTTCTAATAATAAAAATTCTTATTATATTACGTTACTGAATACAGATTTACATCAGTGGATTACTTTTAGAATTAGTGATCATAAGAGAAAGGGAAGTCTAAAGTCTCTTTACACAGTCTATTATGATCATTATCAAGATGTTGAAAGTATGATGAAAATCATTGAAGAATATTTAGAAAAAACGTCGTGGTGTACTTTTAGTTATAAACACTATTTCATTTTAAAAACGATCAAAGATATGTCTAAATACAAAGGGAAAATTTTGTTAAAAATACCTAAAGGCGATTACAAGCATATTAGTCATAAAGTGACGTTTGAACAAGAAGTTAATGAAGGTAAAATATTAGTAAGCATGAAAGATATAGAAGAAAAAACAAATAATATTATGCGCTCTTTGTATGTGCAAGATATGCTTACGAGCGAAATTTATAGGCATACGAGAAAGTCACCAGTATATGTGCCATCATTAGGCATTAAGATGTTGGATCATTTTCATTCATTATATTATAAACAGTATGAAGATGATTTTTCAGAAGAAATTTATCAAGATTTTAAAGTGCCTGATAGTGTTGAACAAATAGTTGAAACGGATAACAAAATCATCTTAAAGATGGAAGACATTAAAGCGTTCAACCAATATTACGTATATGGACTTGTAAATAATGAAAATAAAGAACTCATACATATCGGTTATCACCTAGGAAATTTAAACGTGGAAGATTTAGAAGAAATTCCAGTCATAAAAGATTATAAACATAATGAAAAAATATTGATCAATAACACACTCATTTCACCAGTCATATTTATGACTGATATAAGCGAACAAGAGGCACAAATAGCCACAAAAGCACTTATTAACCAATATCGAATATTGAATCCGGCTAATTTTGGGGACGTCGTATCATTTAATCAAATGTACAATTATGCAAACGACTATCAAACAAAAAATAGTGAAATCAGCTCGAAAATTTACGGCAATCAAAATATGATACAACATCATATACAAACTCAATATATCAATATTGAAAAGTTAGGAAAACAAAATATACTAATTGTGAAACTCGCGATAGATACAACGGGTAATAGTGTGCCAGCGATGAGAGCATATTCCACAACATCTAAAGTTGTCAAAAAAGCACTCGTCAGCCATATAGAAACGAGCGAACAAATAGCAAAGAAAGTAAAATATATAATAGGCATTCACCCACATGACGGAAGAGTCATAGCAGCATTTAAAGTTAAAGATCATAAAAAAAGATATACAAAATTCGAAAACGAAACAGGTAAATATAAATACACCTTTAACTTTTATGCCTATACAGAAAAAATATCTAGCATTAATAATATAAACCTTATAAAAACAGCAGACACCGTACTAACCAACTATAGATTTGTAGACCAAAACGGGAAAATGAAAAAAAGTAAACGAACAACTGTGTTTGTAGGAAATGAAAGGTAGGAATATAGGCTGTAAAAATGAATTAAAGTTGTTCTAAGTTGCTAAGTTGGTGAAGCTAGCAATAATAATGAGCGAATTCGAGTTTTCTAACAAACAAAAGTCGGGAGAAGTGTTTGATAAAGGGGTCTAACGAACACAAGTTGGAAGAAGAGTTCGATAGGAAACCGCCAAATTGCTAAACTGGGGAATCTAGCAATATAGGGAGGTTCTAAATTGCTAAACTGACGAATCTAGCAACATAGAGAAGTTCTAAGTTGCTAAACAGGGGAATCTAGCAACATAGGGATGTTCTAAATTGCTAAACTGACGAATCTAGCAACATAGGGAAGTTCTAAGTTGCTAAACTGATGAATCTAGCAATATAGAGTTGTTCTTAGTTGCTAAACTAGTAAATCTAGCAACATAGAGTTGTTCTAAATTGCTAAACTGGAGAATCTACCAATATAGAGAAGTTCTAAGTTGCTAAACTGACGAATCTAGCAACATAGGGAAGTTCTAAGTTGCTAAACTGATGAATCTAGCAATATAGCGCGCCCCTAAGTTGCAAGTGGAGCCTGACATGCAATATAGCGCGTCTCTAAGTTGCAAGTGAATCTAAATACGGACCGAAAAACAGAAATACAGTCCGATAAAAATAATTACCGGACCGAAAAACGGAAATACAGTCCGATAAAAATAATTACCGGACCGAAAAACGGAAATACAGTCCGATAATAAAAATTACCGGACCGAAAAACAGAAATACAGTCCGATAATAAAAATTACCGGACCGAAAAACAGAAATACAGTCCGATAATAAAAATTACCGGACCGAAAAACGGAAATACAGTCCGATAAAAATAATTACCGGACCGAAAAACAGAAATACAGTCCGATAATAAAAATTACCGGACCGAAAAACGGAAATACAGTCCGATAAATAAAATTACCGGACCGAAAAATAGAAATACAGTCCGATAAAAATAATTATCGGACCGAAAACGCCAAAGTTCTCAGGAGTTTTTTGGCGATTTCACCCAAAACGCCAAAGTTCGTCGGCGATTTTTGGCGATTCTACTCAAAACGCCAAAGTTCTCGAAAGATTTTTGGCGATTCTACCCAAAAACGCACCATATCTCCAAGATATCGTGCGATAGATAGACAAAAAGACGCTCAACTGAGCGTCTTTTTTCTATACTAGTGCTTTAAAGTTTTCTAAGCGTCTTTCTTTTTCGTCTTCACTAATGTTATGTGCTTTTACGTAACGGTTATTTTCGTGTTCTGCACAGTCGTGTGAACATGCGCCTAGGTATTTGTGTTCATTTTCTTCATTTACTAGAAATTGACGGTTACATTCTGGGTTACTACAGTTGATGTATCTTTCGCATGGTGTTCCGTCGAACCACTCTTTACCTACAACAGTTTTGTCGACTTGGTTAACTTCTACACTGATTCGTTCATCGAATACATACATTTTACCGTCCCAGTATTCGCCTTTAGTTTCAGGGTCTTTACCGTAAGTTGCGATGCCGCCTTCAAGTTGACTTACATCTTCAAAGCCTTCTTTTAATAAGAAACCTGAGAATTTTTCACAACGGATGCCGCCAGTACAATAAGTAACGATTTTTTTATCCATAAATTGTTCTTTATTTTCTTTAATCCAATCGGGTAAGTCTCTAAATCTTGTAATGTTTGGACGAACAGCACCACGGAAGTGACCTAAGTCATATTCGTAGTCATTTCTTGCATCGATAACGATTGTGTCATCTGACATTAAAGCTTCTTTAAATTCTGAAGGTGATAAATAATTACCAGTCGTATCTCTTGGGTCAACATCATCTTCTAGATCTAGGGCAACAATTTCTTGTCTAGGTCTAACGTGCATCTTTTTGAAAGTGTGACCTTCAGCTTCGTCTACTTTAAAAGTAATACCTTCAAATCTACTGTCAGCTTTCATTTCTTCCATATATTTATCAGTCGCTTCTTTCGTACCAGAAAGCGTACCGTTAATACCTTCTGATGCTACTAAAATACGACCTTTTAGTTCAAGGTCTTTACAAAAATCTAAATGCTCAGTTGCAAAAGTTTCGGGGTCATTAATCGTTGTATATTTGTAATATAACAAAACTCTATAATCCATTTTTTAATCTCCTCTATATATTTCTTTCATCTTTTTTAAATACGCTCGTAATTTCTGCCTCATTATATTGTATCAAAAAAGTTGCTTTTTTCAATTAAATGATTTTGTTAAATTTTTATAAGTGTTTGATATCACATTAAAAAGTATCAACATGCTATGTTCAGCAATGTTTTTTAGAATAAATTTTTTCTCGAAAAGTGTACAATATATGTATCAATAATTTAGGAGCGGTTATATGGAAACGATATATTTAGCTGGTGGATGTTTATGGGGTGTTCAAGCTTTTATTAAAACCTTGCCTGGTGTAGTTGAGACTGAAGCGGGTAGAGCAAATGGTGAAAGTAGTGATTTAGATGGTCCGTACGATGGTTATGCGGAGTGTGTGAAGACAGTATTTGATCCGGATATGATTTCGATTGATGATTTAATGAATCATTTGTTCGAAGTAATTGATCCTTATAGTGTGAATAAACAAGGTGAAGATGTTGGTTTGAAATATAGAACAGGTGTTTATAGTGAAGTTCCTGAACATTTAGAAGCTGCAAAGTTATTTATTAGTAAAAGGTCTGATGCAAATAAAATTGCTGTTGAAGTAAAGCCTCTTACGAATTATGTGAAAAGTGCTGAAGAGCATCAAGATAGATTAGACAAATTTCCAAATGATTATTGTCATATTCCAAAATCAATGATGCGTAAATATAAATAATGTTTCACGTGTAACGTTTTGATAAATCATGAAGGGGTGCGCTATGGATATAAGAATACTAAAATATTTCTGCACGATAGCGGATGAAAAAAGCATTTCGCAAGCAGCAAATGTGCTACATATTACACAACCTACGTTAAGTCGACAATTGAAAGAACTCGAAGATGAACTTGGTACAGCACTTTTTTATAGAGAGAAGAAACAAATGTTTTTAACAGAAGCGGGTATTTTTTTGAAAAACCGTGCTGAAGAAATACTGTATTTAACATCTCAAACAGAAAAAGACTTTTTGGATCAGAAAAAGGAACTGTTTAGTGGTCATATTTCAATTGGTTGTGTAGAAGCTGATAATTCGGATACTTTAGCCATGATGCTTGAAGAAATGGTAAGAGATTATCCGCAAATTACGTTTAACATATTTAGTGGTACGAGTGATGATATTACAGAAAGATTGGATAAAGGCATCATAGATTTAGCCATTTTGCTTGAACCTACCAATACTTTAAAATACGAAAAAATTGTTCTACCGAGAAGTGAAAAATGGGGCATTCTCGTATCAAAAGAATCATTTTTATCAGAAAAAGACGAAATTGAACCTGAAGACTTAATCGGCGTTCCATTAATGTGTTCAGGTAGAACAGAAATACAAAAAATGTTGTCCAATTGGATAGGGATACCATTTAGCGAGATGAATATTGTAGGCACATTTAATTTGATTTTTAATGTTATACCATTAGTTGAAAATCGTTTAGGAAATGCACTGACAATTAAAGGGGCAGGTGCAGATTGGTATAATAAAAGTGTTGAATTTATTCCATTATCCCCATCAATAGAAACGCAATGTGTCGTGGCATGGAAGAAAAGTCGTTCCTTGTCTCCAGCAGTGAATGAATTTATAAATAGAATGAAGTATGCTTTCGAAGCATAGAACGTTAATTGAATAGGTATTAGTCATATTATGTAACGAGTCTTATAATAGTAAATGTACACCGCAAAGGATTTTTAAGAAGGTGAAATTTATTAGTGAGACTCGTTATTTATTTTTCTAGAACAGATGAAAACTTAGTAAACGGAGAAATGGTTAATCTAGAAATTGGGAATACGGCCGTTATTGCAAAAAAGATCGCACAATATTTAAGTGCGGACTTAGTTGAAATTATACCGGTTAAACAGTATCCACAAGCATATGACTTATGTCTAAGCGTATCAAAAAATGAAAAAATGAATTTAATACATCCAGAATATACGATGAACCCTTTCGATTTAGAAGCATATGATGAAATGATTATCGGTTATCCAAATTGGTGGGGAACATATCCAATGGTCGTGAGTAAATTTTTAGAAGACCATGATTTATCAAATAAGAAAATCTATCCTTTCTGTACGCATGAAGGAAGTGGATTAGGGACAAGTTTATTTGATTTGAAAAAAGCATGTCCTTCTGCCCAAATTGAACAAGGATTAGCGATATACGGTTCAAAAGTAGATTGTGCAGATAAAGCAATCGAAAATTGGTTGAAGAGATAGCAATAAGAGGAGAGATAAATTATGAATAATCAACACGAAGCACTTTTTGGAATTGGTGAAAAAAACGATAAATTTGCAGAGTACTTTATAGGTCAAAGTTATTTGAATATGTTAACAACTGAACGTGTACCTGTTGGGAACGTTACATTTGAACCAGCGTGCCGTAACAACTGGCACATTCATCATGAAGGTGGTCAAATATTACTTGTTACTGATGGTGAAGGTTATTATCAAGCATGGGGTGAACCAGCTCAAAAATTAAAAGCTGGTGATGTTGTGAATATTCCACCTGAAGTGAAACATTGGCATGGCGCAACAAAAGATAGTTGGTTTACACATTTAGCGATAGAAGTACCAGCAGAAGGTGCTTGGAACGAATGGTTAGAACCTGTATCTGATGAAGAATATAACAAACTATAATTTAAAAAATAATATGATGCACTTGCATACAGCATAAGTTTGTATGGGTGCATCAAGTTTTAAGTTTGACTTGGAGTGAACTCAAGGTTGTAAAGTTAAATTATTAAGTGAAAAGGATGTGAATTGGTTGATTATATCAGAGGTAAGTCAAAAGATGAATATTACGATGGACACACTTCGTTATTATGAGAAAATCGGTATCATTCCTGAAATTGAACGAACAGCTGGAGGTATAAGGAATTACAGTCAAGATGATTTGAACTGGATAAACTTAGCAAAATGTATGAGACAGTCTGGTTTATCTATTGAATCTTTAGCGCAATACGTAAGACTATACCAACAAGGTGAAAAGACAGAAGCACGACGACTTGATATTTTAAATAAAGAAAAAGAAACATTAACTCAAAACATTCAACAAATGGAAAGTACATTGTCACTATTAAATAAAAAAATAAAAAATTACGAAACGGTCTTAAAGCCGAAAGAAATAGTATTAAAATAAATCGATTATTCATTTTAAAAAGGAGATGTTAGTATGTCAAAAATACTTATCATTGGAGCAGCTGGACAAATTCCACAGTATTTAATCCCACAATTAATAGAAGAAAATCATGAACTCGTATTATTTGCTAGAAACGCTACAAGAAGATTGGAGCAATATAATCAAGACAACGTAACGTTAATAGATGGAGATTTAACGGATGTTCCATTGTTAACGCAAGCAATGGAAGGCGTAAGCTTTGTATATGCAAACACTTTAAGCAACACATCACAATCTGAACCAATTGTAGAAGCAATGGAATCAGCAGGCGTTCAAAGATTGGTTGCTGCAAGTGTATTAGACATATATGGCGAAGTAGTAGGACCTTTTGCAAAATGGAATAAAATGATGGTCGGTGGTGGCACACCAGATAGAGCCGCTGCAGCAAAAGTTATCGAAGAATCACCATTAGACTATACATTGCTTAGATTAACTTGGCTTTATAATCAAGAAAATAAAGCGTATGAAACAACTCAAAAAGGAGAACCTTTTACAGGTGCTCAAGTTACAAGACAAGCAGTTGCGCAATTAATTTTAGAAATAATTAAAGATCCAACGTTGCATTCAAAAGAAAGTATAGGCGTTAACGAACCAAATACTGATTTTGATAAACCAAGTTTTTATTAAAAAATATGGAGATGTTAAATATGAATAAAAAAGAAGTAGTCGTACTCATAGGTGCTGGATCAATCGGTTTAGCAATAGCAAGACGTATAAGTGTAGGGAAACATATCGTTATAGCAGATAGAAACGATGAAAATGTTAAAAAAGTTGCTCAAACATTAGAAGAAGCTGGATATATCACTTCTCAAACTAATGTGGATATATCTTCTAAAAGTTCAATTCATGATTTAGTAGAATTTGCTACTTCAAAAGGTGAAGTTAAACATTTAATTCAAGCAGCTGGTGTTTCACCTTCACAAAGTGCTGTTGAAGATATTTTAAGAGTAGATCTTTATGGAACAGCAGTGATATTAGAAGCATTTGGTGAAGTTATTGCTGAAAACGGAAGCGGCGTAGTGATTTCATCTCAATCTGGATATAGATTACCTGCACTAGGTGATGAAATTGATCGTCAACTTGCGACAACACCTGTTGATGAATTATTAGATTTACCAATCGTTAAAGAAGTAGATGATACATTGCGTGCTTATCAAATATCTAAAAGAGGTAATGGATTAAGAGTGAAAGCTGAATCAAATCATTGGGCTGAGCGTGGCGCAAGATTAAATTCAATTAGCCCAGGTATTATTATGACACCATTAGCTAAAGACGAATTAACTGGCGAAAGAGCAGATTTTTATAATAATATGTTAAATAATATTCCTGCTAAAAGAGTGGGTATAGCTGATGAAGTTGCAGATTTAGCAGAATTAGTTATGACAGATAGAGGCTCATTTATTACAGGAAGTGACTTT
The DNA here is from genome assembly GCF_946151045.1 of Mammaliicoccus sp. Marseille-Q6498. NCBI lineage: Bacteria > Bacillati > Bacillota > Bacilli > Caryophanales > Staphylococcaceae > Mammaliicoccus > Mammaliicoccus sp. Marseille-Q6498. Next base: position 1,747,536 of record NZ_OX267714.1, read on the forward strand.
TTAATAGATGGTGGCGCTACAGCTTTTTATTATTATGGCCCGTTACAACCAGAAAAATAAAAAGGAGACATTTATATGCAAACGAGACAATTAGGACAATCTAATATTGAAATTTCAGCTATAGGACTAGGTGCTATGGGTATGGATCATGCGTATGGTGATCAAGCAGATAGAGAAGAAATGAAATCATTACTTAAAGAAGCAGTAGAATTAGGATGTAATTTCTTTGATACAGCACCTATATACGGTGAAGAAAATGAAAAACTGTTAGGTAATGCTTTTAAAGGGATGAGAGAGAAAGTGGTCATTGCTACTAAATTCGGAATTGTTGGTCAAGAAATTGTAAATGATCAACCTAAAAATATAGTAGATAGCCGTCCAGAAAGTATTCGTCAACAAGTTGAAGAATCTTTAAATAGATTACAAACAGACTATATTGATTTATACTTTCAACACCGTGTTGACCCAGAAATAGAGCCAGAAGAAGTCGCTAAAACGATGCAATCATTAATAGATGAAGGCAAAATTAAATCATGGGGTGTATCTGAAGCACCATTAGATTATATTAAACGTGCACATAGTGTATGTCCTATATCAGCTGTCGAAAATCAATATTCAATGGTTTACAGACAACCTGAAAAAGAACTGTTTGATTTTTGTGAACAAAATGAAGTGACACTAGTTGCATACAGCCCACTAGGTAACGGATTTTTAAGTGGTAAATATTCTAGTAATGAAACATTTGCTGAAAATGATTTTAGAAGCACAATGAAAAGATTTGACCCTAAAGTAATGGAACAAAACCAAGGTGTTTTAGATGAAATTGGATTAATAGCAAATGAAAAAGGTGCTACACCAGCTCAAATCGTACTTTCCTGGGAAATAAATCAAAAACCATTTATCGTTCCAATACCAGGTACGACAAAATTGCATAGACTAAAAGAAAACTTAGCAAGTGCAGAAGTTGAGTTAAGTGAAGCGGATATGAAACGAATAAATAAAAAAATAGATGAATTAGATATTGATGAATCTCATTTTTAAAATATAGAAAACAAAAAGGAGAAATATCATGAAAAATATAACATTAAATAACGGCGTTTCAATGCCACAATTAGGATTTGGTGTTTATCAAATTACAGATTCAGAAGAAGCGATTGATAGTGTTAAAAAAGCTATAAAAAATGGTTATACACATATTGATACAGCTGCTGCTTATTTAAATGAAGAAGAAGTAGGTCAAGCCATTAAAGAATCGGGCGTGAACAGAGAAGATTTGTTTATTACAACAAAACTTTGGGTTCAAGATACAGGTTATGAAAATACTAAAAAAGCTTTTAATCGTTCTTTAGAAAGATTAGGACTTGAATATTTAGATTTATATTTAATACACCAACCTTATGGAGACGTTCACGGTAGTTGGAGAGCAATGGAAGAACTTTATAACGAAGGTAAAATTAAAGCAATCGGTGTTTCCAATTTTGCTCCGGATAGATTGATAGACCTTATCGTACACAATGAAATTAAGCCAATGGTCAATCAAGTCGAAGTAAATGTATTTCAACAACAAGAAGAACTTGATCAATTTAACAAAGACAATGAAGTTTATACAGAAGCATGGGCTCCATTTGCTGAAGGTAAAAATGGACTCTTTAACAATGCCTTACTAAAAGGAATTGGTGAAAAATACAATAAATCAGTTGCCCAAGTTATAACAAGATGGTTAGTACAACGTGATATCATCGTGTTAGCAAAATCAGTTAATGAAAATAGAATTCAAGAGAACATAGACGTATTTGATTTTGAGTTAACGGATGAAGATATTGCAATTATTCAAGGATTAAATACAAACACAAGTCAATTCTTTGATCATCGAGATCCAGAAATGGTTAAAGGACTTAGTGAACGTAAACTAGATATATAAAACAATAATTATCATTAAAAACACCCCCATACACACTACTAAGAATGTTATTATGAGTATAATAATACAAGTTAGTGTATAAGGGGGTTTCTTTTTGAATGAAATGCTATTTATATTAAAAAATGTTTTGTTGCCCATATTCATTATGATCTCACTAGGGTATGTGCTTCAGAAGCGTGTCAAATTAGATTTGAGTACTTTGGCCAAATTAAATATTAATGTTTTCGTTCCTGGGTTTATATTTACAAAGTTTTATAAAGCAAACTTAGCTATGAACATATTACTTTATATCGTTATTTTCTTCATATTATACATAGCAATACTTTATATCATTGCCTATTTCACTTCAAAATTTCAAAAATTGGATAAGGCAAAAGCAACAACTTTAAATAATAGTGTACTCTTCTTTAATTCCGGAAATTACGGTGCACCAGTGAATGATTTAGTATTTAAAAGTGATCCTCTCGCAATGTCAGTACAAGTAATTGTATTAACACTGCAAAATATATTCACTTTTACATACGGTGTCTTTGCTATACAATCTGTTCAAATCGGCAAACTTAAAGCCTTATTAAACTACTTCAAAATGCCTATTATTTACGCACTTTTACTAGCCATCATTTTGAATTATAACAATATCCGTATACCTGATTTTCTTTGGACAACAGTTAGTTATTTATCAGACGCTATGATAGCAATTGCGTTATTACTATTAGGGGCGCAAATTGCAAATATTAAACTAAGCTTTAAATGGACCAATTCATATTTTTACATTTTTATTCGTTTAATTGTAGGACCGATTATAGCATTTGCCATTATAAAAATAATGGGACTAGACGGCGTTATCGCGCAAACACTCTTCATCGCATCAGCCATGCCAACATCAGTAAACAGCTCAGTTATCGCACAAGAATACAACAACTATCCCGAATTAGCAGCTGAAATAGTATTCTTATCAACACTGTTTAGCGCCGTAACAGTTGTGATAGTTATATATTTATCACATATTGTGTTCTAGATGAGTTTGTGGCGGGGGAATCGCCAAAAAACTGTGGGGGACTTTGGCGATTGGTATAGAATCGCCAAAAATCGTTGAGGAACTTTGGCGTTTGGAGTAGAATCGCCAAAAATCGTTGGGGAACTTTGGCGTTTGGAGTAGAATCGCTAAAAAACTGTGGAGAACTTTGGCGATTGGAGTAGAATCGCCAAAAATCGTTGGGGAACTTTGGCGTTTGGAGTAGAATCGCCAAAAATCGTTGGAGAACTTTGGCGATTGGGCTGGATTTCAGACTCTAAACGCACGATATCTTCAAGATATGGTGCGATAACAGGTCAAACGCACGATATCTCCAAGATATGGTGCGATACTGGTCTAAACGCACGATATCTCCAAGATATGGTGCGATACTGGTCTAAACGCACGATATCTCCAAGATATGGTGCGATACCGGTCTAAACGCACGATATCTTCAAGATATGGTGCGATACCGGGTCAAACGCACGATATCTCCAGGATATGGTGCGATACCGGGTCAAACGCACGATATCTTCAGGATATGGTGCGATAACGGACTAAACGCACGATATCCCCAAGATATCATGCGATTTTCAAGCAAACAAAAAACAGAGGGGAAGCACGAAGCTTTCTCTCTGTTTTTTATAATCTCTTAAATTTCTTGTAAAATATTATATATTTCTTTTGAGTTTGCTGCGTCTATTAAACTGTTGCGAGTATCGTCGTTCATAAGTGCGCGTGACAATCGTTGTAGTAATTTTAAGTGGGAATTACTACTGTCATTTGGTACTGCGATTAGGAATACAATTTTAGGTTTTGTTTCGTCTAAGCTTTCCCATTCGATACCGTGTTTATTGTTTAATACTGCAACTACTGGTTGTTTAACGACATCTGATTTACCATGCGGGATGGCTACGTTCATTCCTATTGCTGTTGTAGATTCTGCTTCTCTCTTTAAGACAGATTCTTTCAAACTTTGTTCGTCAGATATATAGTCATGCAGTTTTAAGTCAGCAATAAGTGTTTCTATAGCTTGATCTCTTGTCATAGTTTCATCAGACAGTTTAATGATTTTTTCATTAAATACTTCTTGTTCATCTAGTTCATTTTCATTTTTAATGTTTTCGGAATTAGCATTGTTATCACTTGTTTCGTTTGATTTTAGATTTTCATTTTCTACAGTTATTCCATTTGATGCAACAGCTACTGGTTCTTGTTTTTTCAGTAGTAGTGTTGCAAACATTGTTATGCTACTACCGACAATGACAGCGATGAAGAACCATATAATTTGATCAATTCCACCAAGAACTGCCACAATAGGACCACCATGAGCAACTCTATCTCCTACGCCACCGATTGCAGCAATAACTGCAGCAACCATTGCACCAATCATGTTCGAAGGGATAATTCGCAATGGGTCTTGTGCGGCGAAAGGTATCGCACCTTCAGTTATACCAAAGAGTCCCATCGTAAATGATGCTTTACCCATTTCAATTTCACTTTTGTTGAATTTACGTTTATTTATAAATGTTGCAAGTCCTAGTCCGATAGGTGGTGTACATACTGCTACAGCGACCATACCCATAACTGTATAGTTACCTTCTGCAATAAGTGCTGAACCAAATAAGAATGCTACTTTGTTTACTGGTCCACCCATATCAAATGCAATCATAGCACCAATAATTAGAGCTAACAGGATGATATTTGCACCTTGCATGCCTTTTAACCACGAAGTTAGTCCTTCAAATATGCCAGCTATTGGTGCACCAATTAAGAATATGAATATAAGACCAACAAGTACTGACGATATGATCGGTATTACGATGATCGGCATAATAGGTGCCATTGCTTTAGGTACTTTAATATTCTTAATCCATTTAGCAATATAACCAGCAACGAAACCGGCTACAATTCCCCCTAAGAATCCTGCGCCAGCTTCACTTCCATAAAAGCTTCCATCTGCAGCGATTGCACCACCTATAACACCAGGTACTAAACCAGGTTTATCGGCAATACTAAGTGCAATATACCCAGCAAGAATTGGAACCATAAATCTAAACGATAAACTACCAATACTCTCAATAGATTTCCAAAATGAATCATCAGGAATTTTTAATCCCTCAGGAGATGCTTTACCTCCAAGCGTTAATGCAATTGCCACTAAAAGTCCTCCAACAACAATGAAAGGAACCATAAATGATACCCCGTTCATTAAATGTTGGTAAATCATTTGAACGCCACTCTTTTTATTATCATCTTCATCATATGCTCCCGAACCATTTTCGTTATAATGAATTGGCGCTTTTTTATCAATAATTTCTTGAATTAATTCTTTAGGATGATGAATCCCTTCCCGTACACTTTTGTTGATGATTCGAATGCCATCAAACCTTGATAAATCAATTTGTCTATCAGCTGCAATGATTAGACCGTCTGCTTCTTTAATATCTTTAGCAGTTAAAGCATTTTCAGTACCGACTCCTCCTTGTGTTTCAACTTTAATTTCCACACCCATCTCTTTAGCTACTTGCTCTAGCTTTTCCTGAGCCATGTATGTATGAGCTATCCCGTTTGGGCAAGAAGTAATAGCCAAAATTTTCATAAAAATATCCCCTTTTTATTTATTTATAACCGCTTTATATCTGGAATTAATTGTAATATTTTATAGCGATTAAGACAAGAAGATCTGTATTTTAAATCTGGAGTTCAGCGTGATGATTTTAAAATACAATTTGAGAGTTTTTTAGGCAGAATCGCCAAAAATCGTTGAGGAACTTTGGCGATTGGGCTGGATTTCAGCCTCTAAACGCACGATATCTCCAGGATATGGTGCGATAACGGGTCAAACGCACGATATCTCCAAGATATGGTGCGATACTGGTCTAAACGCACGATATCTTCCAGGATATGGTGCGATAACGGTCTAAACGCACGATATCTCCAAGATATGGTGCGATACTGGTCTAAACGCACGATATCTTCAGGATATGGTGCGATAACGGAATAAACGCACGATATCTCCAAGATATGGTGCGATTTCGACTTCCCAAAATACAATTTGAGAGTTTTTTAGGCAGAATCGCCAAAAATTGCTGGAGGACTTTGGCGATTTAGAAAGTAAACACACCATATCTCTACACAAGCTCTTCATCACCGTTTTTAAACAGATTAAATGTATTTTATCTATATAAATATTATACTTAATATAGATAAAATAATTTTAAGAGGGTGTATAACTTGGTTAAAGAAATATATTTGGATGACACTTTAATTCCGTTAACTTTTTTCAAAGACCAAACTGAAAATGGTTTGCACAAAATTTATATAGAGTTTGATGTAACGAGTGAAGATTATCATGATATAGCGACTTTATTATATAGAGAACAGTTTGATATTGATATTCCTGAGATAGATACTGAATTTAGAGGTAAGATATTCAATTATGCAACGTCATTAACGAATTTATATGAGTCAGAGCAGGTGGCACAGTATAATCTTGTACTAATCGAAATTCCGAAAGATACAAAGGATTGAATTTTATGAAATTAAGTATGCTAGATCAGTCTCCAATCGCGCCAAACCAAACTGCGCAAGATGCTTTGCATACTTCACTGAAGTTGGCTCAACTTGGTGAGTCGTTAGGGTATACAAGGTATTGGCTGACTGAACATCATGATTTATTAAACTTAGCGAGTTCGGCACCAGAAGTCTTGTTAGCGTATATTGGTTCACATACGAATCGTATTAGAATTGGTGCTGGGGCGATATTGCTACCTCATTATCGACCTTATAAAGTGGCTGAAGTGTTTAATACATTATCAACATTGTTTCCAAATCGGGTTGATTTAGGCATTGGTAGAGCTCCTGGTGGTTCTGCAGAAGCGACGAATGCATTATCAACGCAGTATTTGAAACAAGTATGGGCATTACCTGAACTTTTAGATGACTTGCTTCGATTTTTAGAAGATGGTTTTCCAGAAGGTCACGAATTTAAAAAATTAAATGCATCACCTAAACCTGACACGTCACCAGTCCCTTGGTTACTTGGTACGAGCGAGAAGAGTGCAAAGCTTGCTGCAACAAAAGGCATGCCATATACGTTTGGACATTTTATGAGTGATCAAGATGGTCACAAGATTATTCAAACTTATCGAGAGCATTTTAAACAAAGATCAACTGAACAACAAGATGAAGTGATTGTTACGGTGTCGGTTATTTGTGCAGAAACTGAAGAAAAAGCTGAGAAACTCGCGGAAAATGGTTTGATTAAGTCTGTTCAAAGTGATGAAAAAGAAGAAAGGGTTTCACAATATAATTTGTTATCTGATATAGAGAAAGAAATGTTTAAAGATTCAAAAGATAATATGATTATTGGGAATCCTGAGACGGTTAAAACACAACTTATTTCGTTACAAGATTATTATCAATGTGATGAAATAATGATAAGTACTAACACAATTTCACCAGAAGATAGAATAGAGTCGTATCGATTAATCGCTCAAGCACTATTATAATGAAGTATTTATTCCGAAAGAAGAATAAGAAGTTTGGAAGGTGATTTCCAATGATTCTACTTATAGGGAAAATAGTCATCTCAGTAGGGCTGATAGTAGGTTCTATTATAGAAGAAACAGTCAGAGCGAAGAGGAAGAAAAAAGAAAAATAACCAACAAAATTTCGTGTGAATTTTGTTGGTTATTTTTTTATTTTAAGTGTTTATTAATTTCTGAAACGAGTGCTTTAACACCTTGTTGTTCTAAATGTATACCATCATATGCAAAGTATTCTGGATGTCCTTTTGCTTTACTATACCAATCTACTAAATGAACATTCTTATGACGATTAGCAAAGTGTCTCAATTTTTGGTTAACATTGCCTTCCCAGTCTCTTGGTACGTGAGTATTAACTAAATATACGTTAGCTTTGCCAAATAAACTAACTAATTTATTTAAATCTTCATAAGAAAAGTCACCATTTGTTCCAAGTTCTAAGACGACTTTATTATTTTTATTGTTAAAATTACTGTATTTTTGTTGAACTAGCGGTATAGCATCATTTAAACTTCTACCAACTTTACCATCTATCATGGCATTCGGGTATGTATTATTCAATTCTTTACCAATATCTACCATAACCGAATCACCAATAAATAATGGTGGATTTTTTGTATGCGTATTATCTTTTTTAGCTTGTTTATCGACTAATATTTTTGGTATAGGTTCAATCAAACTCTTATTATTGTGATCTTTACCAGAAACTTTAAAAGTTGTTTGATGGTTTGTCTTTTCTTGTTTTTGTAAATGATCGTAATGTCCTGATATTGTGATAAGACTAATGCCAAATAATAAGATGACGATGCATAATCTTATAATCACTGATTTATATACTCTTTTTTGAGGAATAAATAACTGTAATCCATATTTTCTAAAAGGTGTTTCAACAAAGCGATAAGACATTTCAGCAAATAGAAAGGTTAATAAAATTTCTAAAATGATAATGTACCAAGGTATTTGCCCTTGAACAAAATGGCCATTTAAAAACGTGATAATCGGATAATGCCATAAGTATAAGCTATATGACCTTTTCCCAATCCAAGAAAAAACTGGGTTACCTAAAGATTTCGATAATAGCGTACTCGGGTGAACACTACTCGCTATAGCAGGTAATGTAAGGAACGAAATAATATAAATACCACCGAAATAAAACCAATTATCACTTGATGACACTGTGATTATAAATAACAATAATATTGCTAGTGAAATGAAACCAATGCCTTCTATACTCCATTTTAAAGTTGAATTAATTTTATTTTTCAGTCTAAAAGGAGGCCATAAGTAAGCGAGTAAAACGCCTAGCAATAAAGTTTGTAACCTTGTGTCAGTACCAAAATATACTCTCGAATTATCTGCGTTAGGTTGAGCAATGATAAACATTAAAATAACAGAAATAATAGAGGCTATAAACACAAATAAAGGTGCTTTCTGTCTTAATTTCTGACTTTTCGTTAATAAAATAAGCACGATTGGCCAAAAAATATAAAACTGCTCCTCAATCGCTAAACTCCATAAATGTTTAAGGGGCATCATTTTAAAGCTATCAAAATAACTCACTTCGTGAAAAATATACCACCAATTAGAAACATATAAGAGCGCTGCAATCGCATCCTGCTTAATATTTTTAATAATTTCAGATTCAAATAACAACGTATAAATCAAAACAACCGAAATTAAAAATAAAACTGCAGGTAATAACCTTCGTAATCTTTTCTTCCAAAAATTTAATAAATCAATCTGTCCCGTAACTCGAAATTCATGCAATAACAAACTGGTTATAAGATAACCAGAAATAATAAAAAACGTATCAACACCTAGAAATCCACCAGATAACCATTTAGGATTCAGGTGATAAATGATAATCGCTATGACAGCTATAGCCCTTAAACCATCCAAACCATGAAGATATCTAATATTATGGTTTGGATTGGGTTTTAAATTCTCTACAGACATAACCTTCTTACTCCTTAATTGATAGCTGAATTATAATAACTGAAGGAGATTATACCATAATTTACAAAAATATACATTTATAATAGGGAGGGAGAGGGATAAAAAAAGTAGAAATCCGTTTTTGGATTTCTACTTTTTTTATATATGCTATTTTTATTTTCCTAAACGTTTTAACAATTCTGCTTTAATTACATTTAAGGCTTCTTTATAATTCTCAGCTGTTCGTTCTTGTGCATTTAACACTAACAAATCCAGTAGTCGTTCGTTACTTTTTTCTTTAACTTCATCTTTAAATTGTGAGATATTCTCTTCAGATTCAGTGTAGTTATCGTTCTGTTTAATAATTTGATAATAACGATCAGAACCTAAACCACCTTCTTCAATCATATCAGAAATACCTGAAGATCTTTGTTCGTTGAATCTATTCACTTTAATAAGCTTTTTATTGTCTACTACCATTTCAAAAACCTCCTTAAAAACTAAATATTAGATTACAGAGCTTTTACCGAGAGACAGACATGTGTACTTACTTTTAGTGTATTATTACATGTGTAAAAATACAAATTGTTTGCTTGAAAATCATGAATTTCAAATAAAAATGACAGCCTAATATTACTGACTTCTATTATGATGGTAATTTCGGGAATTTGAAGGTCGACATAGTAATATAGAGAGGGCGTAAGTTGCAAGTGGAGGTCGACATGCAATATAGAGAAGTTCTAAGTTGCAAGTGGAGGTCGACATGCAATATAGAGAGGTTCTAAGTTGCAAGTGAAGGTCGACATGCAATATAGAGAGGTTCTAAGTTGCAAGTGAGGGCCGACATGCAATATAGACTGATCCTAAATTGCTAAACAGCCGAATCTAGCAACATAGCGGGTGTCTAAATTGCTAAACTGGAGAATCTAGCAACATAGCGCGCCCCAAAATTGCTAAACTAGCGAATCTAGCAACATAGCGAGTGCCTAAATTGCTAAACTAGCGAATCTAGCAACATAGCACGCCCCAAAATTGCTAAACTAGCGAATCTAGCAACATAGAGCGTTCCTAAATTGCTAAACTAGCAAATCTAGCAACATAGCGGGTGTCTAAATTGCTAAACTGGTAAATCTAGCAACATAGCACGCCCCCTAAATTGCTAAACTAGCAAATCTAGCAACATAGCACGCCCCAAAATTGCTAAACAGCCGAATCTAGCAACATAGGGCTGTTCTAAATTGCTAAACTAGCAAATCTAGCAACATAGAGCGTCTCTAAATTGCTAAACTGGTAAATCTAGCAACATAGCACGCCCCAAAATTGCTAAACTGCCAAATCTAGCAACATAGCACGCCCCAAAATTACTAAACTACCAATTCTCTCAACAATGACAGCTTTGTCTGTCTTTTTTTTATTTCCAAAAAATCACAGCGCTTTCACAACTATCAATTTACAATTTATACCTATTCTATTAAAATTAACTTATAAAATGAATTTAATATTGAAAGGTGATTGAAATGGATAATACGCAATCAAAGGACGTCATTTTAATAGGCGCTGGTATTTTGAGTACAACTTTTGGTTCATTGTTAAAAAACATCGAGCCGGGTTGGAATATTAAATTGTTTGAACGATTAGATCAACCGGCAATTGAAAGTTCAAATGAGAAGAACAATGCTGGAACGGGGCATGCAGCATTGTGTGAGCTAAATTATACTGTAGAGCAAGAAGATGGTTCTATAGATGTAGAAAGAGCTAAAGAAATCAATGAACAGTTTGAGATTTCTAAACAGTTCTGGTCATACTTAGTTAAAAGTAATGAAATAGGAAATCCGAAAGAGTTTATACGTCCGTTACCTCATATTAGTTTTGTTATGGGGATGAGAAATGTAGATTTCTTAAAACGTCGTTATGAAGCTTTAAGAACATTACCTATGTTCGAAGGGTTAACTTATACGGAAGATCATAAAGAATTAGCAAAATGGATGCCTTTAATGATGAAAGGTCGTAATTCTAATGAACCACTTGCTGCAAGTAAAATTGATGAAGGTACAGACGTTAACTTCGGTGAATTAACACGAAAATTAGTTAAAAATATCGAAGGACATGATAATGCGGAAGTCCATTTTCGTCATGAAGTTGTAGATTTCAAACAACGTGAAGATAGCAAATGGGAAGTGAAAGTACGCAACTTAGCAACTGGAGAAGTTCAAACACATGTTGCAGACTACATCTTTATTGGTGCAGGTGGAAACGCGATTCCATTATTACAAAAAACTAAAATTCCTGAAAGTAAACATCTTGGTGGATTCCCAATTAGCGGTGCATTTTTAGTATGTAATAATCCTGACATTGTTAAAGAACACAATGCTAAAGCATATGGTAAAGAACCAGTAGGCACACCGCCAATGACAGTGCCACACTTAGATAGACGTTACATTCAAGGTAAAGAAAGTTTATTATTCGGACCATTCGCAGCAATCGGGCCAAAATTCTTAAAAAATGGATCTAACTTAGACTTATTTAAATCCATTAACACAAGCAATATCGTAACGATGTTATCTTCAGGCGTGAAAAACATGTCTCTTGTAAAATACTCAATACAACAAGTATTACAGAAAAAAGAAGATCGCATGAAAGAACTACGTCGTTTCGTACCAAGCGCTAAAGACGAAGATTGGGATATCCATATTGCAGGTAAACGTGTACAAGTTATTAAAGATACAGAAGAACACGGAAGAGGCTATATCCAATTCGGTACAGAAGTTGTACACTCTCAAGACCATACTGTTATTGCATTACTTGGAGAATCACCAGGAGCGTCAACTTCAGTATCAGTAGCTTTAGAAGTGTTAGAAAGAAACTTCCCAGAATACATTAACAATTGGGAACCAAAAATTAAAAAAATGATTCCATCATACGGAGAATCATTAATAGAAGACAATAAATTGTTGAAAGAAATCAGAAAAGCAACAGCAAAAGACTTACAATTAGAAGAATAGAACAAAACAACCCGAACTGACGTCCATCAGTTCGGGTTGTTTTTATAAAAGATATCTTAATACTGAAAAAATCGAATAGTTGGCATCTGCACTAATATTTAAGGTATATTACTTAATTATTTTTAAAAGGACAGTAAAATAACTAACTAATTTAATTATTAACTTCAAAGTGATATGAATATACTTCATCTGTTTTTTTACTATTTACTCTGATTATATCTTGATTTTCAATGATGAATTCTTCAGGTGTAATAAAAAAGTACGACTTAAAGTGTTTCGAGAATGTGCAATAAGATGAATAACCATATTTTTTCCAAATATTTTGATCAGAATTTGAAAATAGTAATTCTTTCGAAAGGTGATATATTTTAACTTTCTTGATATATTGTGACAATGAAATATTGATTGATTCTGAAAACACTCTTGATAAATAACTAGAGTTTACAAAAAATTCACTAGCTATTTTAGAGACAGTTAAATTTTCTTTGCAATTTTGATTTACATAATCTAATACTTCTACTATTAAAGGGTTTGAAAAGTGATTATTTTTAGAATTATAATAATCGCCTATTCGAATATAATTAATTAGTTTTATGATGTTTATATCTGAATTAAAAGAATCTTGATTTTGTTGAGCTAAAATTGCTGTAAAAAAAGCTTGTTTAATTTTTTTCTCTAGATAAATTGACTCCAGTTTAGTTTTTTCAAATTGAAGTAATGAAAATTTATTAAAGTAATATTTATTTATAGACAAATTGATGAATTTCCCAGATGTCTTGATTACCATGGGTATAGAATAAGGATCGATTACGAAAAAATCATTTTTTTTGTAATAAAAGATGTCATCATTCATATGTAGATGAATACTTCCTGATAAAACGAAAAATATATTTACATCTTCATAATTTAAATCAAAGTTTAGATAAGAGTGAATATTAAAGGTGTAATTCATAGTATCCTACCTCGCTAATCCAAAGTTATTAATTAAAAAAATTTGACAATATAGAGTGTTTTGAAGTGTATATGTATAATATTTAAATGTATTAGAGTATACATTTCAGTTTATTTTTTGCTTTAAAATGAATTTTATACTAAAAAACAAGCTTAAACTGCGTTTTAAACTAGGCTATTTGTGGATCCTTTACGAGCCACATTGCCAATTTTTTAAGATTCATGGTAGCACAAATAAGCGCGGTGTCCATGGAAACTTTTTTAATACCTCTATATCTAGTCCATCTCATACCATGCTGTTCTTTTGCATTACCAAATCGTCTTTCTACTGTTTGACTTCTTAGTTTATACACTTCTTTAATTGTATCTACAAACCTTAAATCTTTGATTGTATCTAGATCGTCTTGCTAAACATGTCTTCGAATCACTCTAGTGTAGTTTTGGTTTTTTGTACAGTCTCTTAATAACGGGCAAGATTTACATTTAACTGGATTAGATTTATATAATCGATGACCAGTCGGCATTGCTTTTCTAAAAGTTAGTAATTCATCATTCAGGCAAATATAACTATCGTAATATTCATCATAAATAAATTCTTTAGATTTAAATATTCCAGGTTTTCCTTTTGGTCTTGTATATGGCATTGCAGGTACAATTGATTTTCCAAGTGAATAATGTGCGTTAAATGGTGTTTTGTATCCAGAATCAACTCCTGAATAAATTTTATCTATATTATAAAATAGTTTGTTAAAATTTGGTATTTTTTTAGCGCTGACTCCTGCGGAAAAAGAATGATTCGAAGACTATAGGCTAAGAACATGCCCGCGGAAAGTATGCGCATAAAAAATTGTCGGCAAAGTCTAAGACTTTGCCGACAATCTGTAATGAGTAAAATTTATTATCGATAAAAATATATGTAATATTATATTTAAAAAAGTAATGTATTTACATTTAGAAAGTAAAAAGCAAATGCTTATAAAATGCTAGTGTATATAATGAGTAGATATGTAAAAAGGGAAATATTTTAAGGGAAACTATAATTAAGGGTGTCTGGGTATGAACTATAAAATTGAAGTGTTGGATCATGGTTATGAACTCGTAACGAGTTCTAATGATATTTTAGTTTGTTTTGTATTATCAGGGAAAGTTAAGTTAGATTATCACCATACGAGTAAAATATTTGAAAAAAACGATGTATTTATTATAAGACCGTATTCACTTTTGAAGGAAGTGAATTGTGACGATGCTAAATTGATAGTATTAACAATAGATCAACTTAGTTTTAATAGATATTCTTTAGTCAATATAAAGGAATACAATATTAAGAATGAAAATCTTGATTTATTAATAAAAAAGACATTTTTAAAAATAATTAAGGGAAATTATGAAAACAATTACTTAAATTCAGGTATACACCTCAGTAAACTTATTAATTATATAAATTTAGTGAAGTATGAAGGTTATGGAACAGGATATGCTAATGATTTGGTGCTAGATGTAATGGATTATGTGAATACTCATTATAAGGAATATTTAACGGTTACTCAAATAGCAGAATTATTTTACGTTAATGCCAGTTACTTATCTCGAGTATTCTCAGAGTTACTTAATATTCCATTATCTGATTACATTAGAAAAACAAAGATGTACTATTTAGCTTCAGAAATTACCATATTAAATACTGACAAAGACTTATGGGAAAAATATGGATATAAATCATATTCAACGTATTTGAAAAACTTTAAATACCTTTTTGATTCTTCACCAACTGAATTTATAAAGAAATATAAACAAAAAAGTTTGAGGGGAAATAAAGTTTCACCTGATATTTATAAAATAGTCTCGGATCACTTATATCAACTTGTTCTTATAGAAGATTGGTGTGCAAAATAAACAGTAAGTGTATTAAATGGATAATATATCAATAATGATAATTCAATAGAAGCATATCTTCAGACTGCTAGCTCCTTAAAAACTTAAGGAATTAGCAGTCTGTTTTTTGATTAGATTTTATGTATTGATAAGTAAAAATGCGAAAGTAATAAATGGCTTGTTTTTAGTAAAAGAATTTAAAAAAGTAATTGCTATATTGATATTGTTCTAAAGTGGATAAATATATAGTTTTTTAGAAATGAGAATGCCTCACTTTAAATTTTGCTGTTTTTAATCAGTATATCTGTCTTAAGGGTTTGTTTATTAAAACTTGAAACTCATTAAGTCAAAAAAATTACAAAAAAAGTGTGAAATATATTTTAAAGGAGTTGAGTTTAGTTAATGACAAAGAAGCAAAAAGATTTAAAACGATACTCTAGCCAAGAAAAGGCACGAGTTAAGCTTTATAAAGCGGGAAAGCATTGGGTTAAGGCTGGTATTAGAGAAATTGAGTTATTAAAAATTATGGGAATACCATCTCTAAGCAAAGTTGCTATTAAAAAAGAAGATGATAATTTAAAATCATCAGATAACTTTGTAAAACGTCATGCTCTAAAAACTACTGCAGTTTTAGGTGGGCTATTTACTACAAATATGTTGAATGATCATCATGTTTTTGCTGCTTCTGAAACTCCGGTAGTTTCAGAGTTATCGTCTCAAAGTCAGACTTTAGGGAATCAAAATTCTACTACAATTGACAAACTTGAATCAAGTAGCGAAACGAATAAAGAATTAGAATTAAAATCAAATCAGCAAAGTGACTCATCTATAGACTCTACAACTACTGAACTTTCAGAGTCGGGAAGTGAAAAATTATCTAATTCTGAAAGTCAAAGTAGTGAAACATCAAATAGTATTTCAACATCAGAAAGTTTATCACTAAAGGATGATTCAACATCAGAGAGTGAGAAATCTACATCACAAAAAGAGGAATTAACATCAGAGAGTGAAAATCTTAATCCTAGATATAATGGAAGTTTGGCTACTTCTGAGGGTACTAATAAGTCTATAATGCAATCAGATTCTATTAGTGTCTCAAATTCAGAAAATAAATTTCATTCAAGGTTTAAAAGAGGTATAAATAACGGAACATTATTTCGTGCTAATGCTGCAGTAGCAACACCGGCAAATAGTGCTACGTATTACGGTGAAGGTACGGATACACGTAATAAAAATATTCCTATATATTATATATTAAAGATTGAAAATGATGGGCAAAATCTCAAATTTACTTACACGATTACTCATAAGAATCCAAACGATAGCACAAGCACACTTGACTGGCATGACTTTGACCCATTTTCAGAGATTATTAACAGTAATGGGAAGAAAATGTTGACAGTAGGAAGTGGTTATGGGCACCCTTCACGTGTTGAAGTGGCTGTCACTGAAACAGACGATCCCGATACCCCTAGAAATCAAAATAATCCAAAATGGACACAAACTGGAGAAATGGGAGGTGATTCAAATGGTTATTACTGGTCACCGGCCCCATTTCTCAATTTTGCACAGTCTCGAGACGGAAATGGACTGACTGCGAAATTTACTGTTCCTATAATAGATAAAACTGGGGATTTATCTTTTAAATTCACGCCATTTGCAGCACAAAATGGCAAAGCAATAAATTATTTCACAGGTGAAATTTCAGGTAGTGATCCTGTACAGTCGACAAGTTTATCTACATCTGCAAGTCAAAGCGAAGTTTCATCAGCATCTAATTCGACTTCAGCAAGTAAATCAGCATCAGCAAGCGTATCTAACTCAACTTTAGTGAGCGAGTCAGAATCAGCAAGTGCGTCAAACTCAACATCAGTGAGTGAATCAGCATCAGCATCTGCGTCTAATTCAACGGCAGTAAGTGAATCAGAGTCGGCAAGTGCGTCTAATTCGACTTCAGTGAGCGAGTCAGAATCAGCGTCTGTATCTAATTCAACGTCAGTGAGCGAGTCAGCGTCAGCGTCTGCGTCAAACTCAACATTTGTAAGTGAGTCAGAATCAGCAAGTGCGTCTAATTCAACGTCAGTGAGCGAGTCAGCATCTGCGTCAAACTCAACATTAGTAAGCGAGTCAGCATCTGCGTCTAATTCGACTTCAGTGAGCGAGTCAGAATCAGCAAGTGCGTCAAACTCAACATCAGTGAGTGAATCAGCATCAGCATCTGCGTCTAATTCAACGGCAGTAAGTGAATCAGAGTCGGCAAGTGCGTCTAATTCGACTTCAGTGAGCGAGTCAGAATCAGCGTCTGGATCAACATCAACATCAGTGAGCGAATCAGCGTCTGCGTCTGCGTCAAACTCAACATTTGTAAGTGAGTCAGCATCAGCAAGTGCGTCTAATTCAACGTCAGTGAGCGAGTCAGCATCTGCGTCTAATTCGACTTCAGTGAGCGAGTCAGAATCAGCAAGTGCGTCAAACTCAACATCAGTGAGTGAATCAGCATCAGCATCTGCGTCTAATTCAACGGCAGTAAGTGAATCAGAGTCGGCAAGTGCGTCTAATTCGACTTCAGTGAGCGAGTCAGAATCAGCGAGTGCGTTTGCTTCGGCTTCGACATCAGTGAGCGAATCAGAGTCAGCGAGTGCGTCTAATTCGACTTCAGTAAGCGAATCAGAGTCAGCGAGTGCGTCTAATTCGACTTCAGTAAGCGAGTCAGAATCAGCGTCTGTATCTAATTCAACGTCTGTAAGTGAATCAGAATCAGCAAGCGTATCTAATTCAACATCTGTAAGTGAATCAGAGTCAGCAAGCGTATCTAATTCAACATCTGTAAGTGAATCAGAATCAGCATCTGTATCAAACTCAACGTCAGTAAGTGAGTCGGAATCAGCAAGTGCGTCTAATTCGACGTCAGTAAGTGAGTCGGAATCAGCAAGTGCATCTAATTCGACTTCAGTAAGCGAATCAGAGTCAGCAAGTGCGTCAAACTCAACGTCAGTGAGCGAGTCAGAATCAGCGTCTGTATCTAATTCAACGTCAGTAAGTGAATCAGCGTCAGCGTCAGCTTCAAACTCAACGTCAGTGAGCGAATCAGAATCAACATCTGTATCTAATTCGACTTCAGTGAGCGAGTCAGAATCAGCAAGTGCGTCTAATTCAACATCGGTAAGTGCGTCTAATTCGACATCTGTAAGTGCGTCTAATTCGACATCTGTAAGTGAGTCAGAATCAGCATCTGTATCAAACTCAACATCTGTATCAAACTCAACATCTGTATCTAACTCAACGTCAGTGAGTGAATCAGAGTCAGCAAGTGCTTCAAACTCAACGTCAGTGAGCGAATCAGAGTCAGCATCTGTATCTAACTCAACGTCAGTGAGTGAATCAGAGTCAGCGTCTGTATCTAACTCAACATCAGTGAGTGAATCAGAGTCAGCAAGTGCGTCTAATTCAACATCTGTAAGTGAGTCAGAATCAGCGTCTGCTTCAAACTCAACATCAGTGAGTGAATCAGAGTCAGCGTCTGTATCTAATTCGACTTCAGTAAGCGAGTCAGCATCAGCAAGTACGTCTAACTCAACTTCAGTAAGTGAATCAGAGTCAGCGTCTGCTTCAAACTCAGCATCAGTGAGCGAATCAGCATCTGCGTCTAATTCGACTTCAGTGAGTGAATCGGAATCAGCAAGTGCGTCAAACTCAACATCAGTGAGCGAGTCAGCGTCTGTATCTAATTCGACTTCAGTAAGCGAGTCAGCATCAGCAAGTGCGTCTAACTCAACTTCAGTAAGTGAATCAGAGTCAGCGTCTGTATCAAACTCAACATCAGTGAGTGAATCAGCATCAGCGTCTGCTTCAACTTCAACATCTGTAAGTGAGTCAGAATCAGCGTCTGTATCTAATTCGACTTCAGTGAGCGAATCAGAGTCAGCGTCTGCTTCAAACTCAACATCAGTGAGTGAGTCAGCGTCAGCTTCAAACTCAGTATCAGTAAGTGAGTCAGAATCAGCGTCAGCTTCAAACTCAGTATCAGTAAGTGAGTCAGCATCAGCGTCAGCTTCAAACTCAGTATCAGTAAGTGAGTCAGCATCAGCAAGTACGTCAAACTCAACGTCAGTGAGCGAGTCAGCATCAGCGTCTGTATCTAATTCAACATCAGTAAGTGAGTCAGAGTCAGCGAGTGCGTCAAACTCAACATCAGTAAGCGAGTCAGAGTCAGCGTCTGTATCTAATTCAACGTCTGTAAGTGAATCAGAGTCAGCAAGCGTATCTAATTCAACATCTGTAAGCGAGTCAGCATCAGCGTCTGTATCTAATTCAACATCTGTAAGTGAATCAGAGTCAGCGAGTGCGTCTAATTCGACTTCAGTAAGCGAGTCAGAGTCAACGTCTGTAAGTGAATCAGAGTCAGCAAGCGTATCTAATTCAACATCAGTAAGTGAGTCAGAATCAGCTTCTGTATCTAATTCAACATCTGTAAGCGAGTCAGAGTCAGCAAGCGTATCTAATTCAACATCTGTAAGTGAATCAGAATCAGCGTCTGTATCTAACTCAACATCAGTAAGTGAGTCAGGGTCAGCAAGTGCGTCTAATTCAACGTCAGTAAGTGAATCAGAGTCAGCAAGTGCGTCAAACTCAACATCTGTAAGTGAATCAGAGTCAGCAAGTGCGTCAAACTCAACATCAGTGAGTGAATCAGAATCAGCGTCTGTATCTAATTCAACGGCAGTAAGTGAGTCGGAATCAGCGAGTGCGTCTAATTCAACGTCTGTAAGTGAGTCAGAGTCAGCAAGCGTATCTAACTCAACATCAGTGAGTGAGTCAGAGTCAGCGTCTACGTCTAATTCTACTTCAGTAAGCGAGTCAGAATCAGCAAGTGCGTCAAATTCAACATCAGTAAGTGAATCAGAGTCAGCAAGCGTATCTAATTCAACATCTGTAAGTGAATCAGAATCAGCAAGTGCGTCAAATTCAACATCAGTAAGTGAGTCAGCATCAGCGTCTGCGTCTAATTCAGTATCAGTAAGCGAATCAGAATCAGCGTCAGCGTCTAATTCGACTTCAGTGAGTGAATCAGAATCAGCATCTGTATCAAACTCAACATCTGTAAGTGAATCAGCGTCAGCGTCTGTATCAAACTCAACATCAGTGAGCGAATCAGAGTCAGCATCTGTATCAAACTCAACATCTGTAAGTGAATCAGCGTCAGCGTCTGTATCAAACTCAACATCAGTGAGCGAATCAGAGTCAGCATCTGTATCAAACTCAACATCTGTAAGTGAATCAGCGTCAGCATCTGTATCAAACTCAACATCAGTGAGCGAGTCAGAATCAGCGTCTGTATCTAACTCAACGTCAGTGAGTGAATCAGAGTCAGCGAGTGCGTCAAACTCAGTATCAGTAAGTGAATCAGCATCAGCGTCTGTATCTAACTCAACATCAGTGAGTGAATCAGAATCAGCATCTGCTTCAAACTCAGTATCAGTAAGTGAATCAGCGTCAGCAAGCGTATCTAATTCAACATCAGTAAGTGAATCAGAGTCAGCATCTGCTTCAACTTCAACGTCAGTGAATGAATCAGAGTCAGCGTCAGCGAGTGCGTCTAATTCGACTTCAGTAAGCGAATCAGAGTCAGCGAGTGCGTCTAATTCGACTTCAGTAAGCGAATCAGAGTCAGCGAGTGCGTCTAATTCGACTTCAGTAAGCGAGTCAGAATCAGCGTCTGTATCTAATTCAACGTCTGTAAGTGAATCAGAATCAGAGTCAGCTTCAAACTCAACATCAGTAAGTGAGTCAGAATCAGCAAGCGTATCTAATTCAACATCAGTGAGCGAATCAGCGTCTAACTCAACTTCAGTAAGTGAATCAGAATCAGCAAGTGCGTCAATTTCAACATCTGTAAGTGAATCAGCATCAGCGTCAGCGTCTAATTCAGTATCAGTAAGCGAATCAGCGTCAGCGTCTAATTCAGTATCAGTAAGCGAATCAGCGTCAGCGTCAGCTTCAAACTCAACATCAGTAAGTGAATCAGAGTCAGCGAGTGCGTCAAACTCAGTATCAGTAAGTGAATCAGCATCAGCAAGTGCGTCCAATTCGACATCTGTAAGTGAGTCAGCGTCAGCAAGTGCTTCAAACTCAACGTCAGTGAGCGAATCAGAGTCAGCATCTGTATCTAACTCAACGTCAGTAAGTGAATCAGAGTCGGCAAGTGCATCTAACTCAACTTCAGTGAGTGAGTCAGAGTCGGCAAGTGCGTCAAACTCAACATCAGTGAGCGAATCAGAGTCAACATCTGTATCTAATTCGACTTCAGTAAGCGAGTCAGCATCAGCAAGTGCGTCTAATTCGACATCAGTAAGTGAGTCAGAATCAGCGTCTATGTCTAATTCGACTTCAGTAAGCGAGTCAGAATCAGTATCTGGATCAACTTCAACGTCAGTGAGTGAATCAGAATCAGCTTCTGTATCTAATTCAACATCTGTAAGTGAGTCAGCGTCTGCGTCTGCTTCAACTTCAACGTCAGTGAGTGAATCAGAGTCAGCATCAGCGAGTGCTTCAAACTCAACATCAGTAAGCGAGTCGGAATCAGCAAGTGCGTCTAATTCAACGTCAGTAAGTGAGTCAGCGTCAGCAAGTGCGTCTAATTCGACATCTGTGAGTGAATCAGAATCAGCGTCTGTATCAAACTCAACGTCAGTGAGCGAATCAGCATCAGCGTCAGCGTCAAACTCAACATCAGTAAGTGAATCAGAGTCAGCGTCTAATTCAATGTCAGTAAGTGAGTCGGAATCAGCAAGTGCATCAAACTCAACGTCAGTAAGTGAATCAGAGTCAGCGTCTACGTCTAATTCGACTTCAGTAAGCGAGTCAGAATCAGTATCTGGATCAACTTCAACGTCAGTAAGTGAATCAGAGTCAGCAAGCGTATCTAATTCAACGTCAGTAAGTGAGTCAGAATCAGCGTCTGCTTCTAATTCAACATCAGTAAGTGAATCAGAATCAGCAAGTGCGTCAATTTCAACATCAGTAAGTGAGTCAGAGTCAGCAAGTGCTTCAAACTCAATATCAGTGAGCGAGTCAGAGTCAGCAAGTGCGTCTAATTCAACATCAGTAAGTGAGTCGGAATCAGCATCAGCGTCTGTGTCTAATTCGACTTCAGTGAGTGAATCAGAATCAGCGAGTGCGTCTAATTCGACTTCAGTGAGCGAATCAGCATCAGCATCAGCGTCTGCTTCAAACTCAACGTCAGTAAGTGAATCAGAGTCAGCGCCTGGATCAACATCAACGTCAGTAAGTGAGTCGGAATCAGCGTCAGTATCTAATTCGACTTCAGTGAGTGAGTCAGAATCAGTATCTGTATCAAACTCACCATCAGTAAGTGAGTCAGAATCATCACCTGTATCTAATTCGACTTCAGTAAGTGAATCAGAATCAGTATCAAACTCAACGTCAGTAAGTGAATCAGAGTCGGCAAGTGCATCTAACTCAACTTCAGTGAGTGAGTCAGAATCAGCGTCTGCTTCAAACTCAACATCAGCGAGTGCGTCAAACTCAGTTTCAGTAAGTGAGTCAGAGTCGGCAAGTGCGTCTAATTCGACATCTGTAAGTGAGTCAGAATCAGCGAGTGCGTCTAATTCGACTTCAGTAAGCGAATCAGAGTCAGCAAGCGTATCTAATTCAACGTCAGTAAGTGAGTCAGAATCAGCGCCTGGATCAACTTCAACGTCAGTAAGTGAGTCAGGATCAGCGCCTGGATCAACTTCAACGTCAGTGAGTGAATCAGAATCAGTATCAAACTCACCATCAGTAAGTGAATCAGAATCAGAATCAGCATCTGTATCTAATTCGACTTCAGTAAGTGAGTCAGAATCAGCGCCTGGATCAACATCAACGTCTGTAAGTGAATCAGAGTCAGCGCCTGGATCAACATCAACGTCAGTAAGTGAGTCAGAATCAGCGAGTGCGTCTAATTCGACTTCAGTAAGCGAATCAGAGTCAGCAAGCGTATCTAATTCAACATCAGTAAGTGAATCAGAGTCGGCAAGTGCATCTAACTCAACTTCAGTGAGTGAGTCAGAATCAGCGTCTGCTTCAAACTCAACATCAGCGAGTGCGTCAAACTCAGTTTCAGTAAGTGAGTCAGAGTCGGCAAGTGCGTCTAATTCGACATCTGTAAGTGAGTCAGAATCAGCGAGTGCGTCTAATTCGACTTCAGTAAGCGAATCAGAGTCAGCAAGCGTATCTAATTCAACGTCAGTAAGTGAGTCAGAATCAGCGCCTGGATCAACTTCAACGTCAGTAAGTGAGTCAGGATCAGCGCCTGGATCAACTTCAACGTCAGTAAGTGAGTCAGCGTCAGCATCTGTATCAACATCAACGTCTGTAAGCGAGTCAGCATCAGCGTCTGTATCTAATTCAACTTCAGTAAGCGAATCAGCGTCAGCATCTGTATCAAACTCACCATCAGTAAGTGAGTCGGAATCAGAATCAGTATCTAACTCACCATCAGTAAGTGAGTCGGAATCAGAATCAGTATCTGCTTCAAACTCAACATCTGTAAGTGAATCAGAATCAGCGCCTGGATCAACATCAACGTCAGTAAGTGAATCAGAATCAGCGTCTAATTCGACTTCAGTAAGTGAGTCGGAATCAGAATCAGTATCTAACTCACCATCAGTAAGTGAGTCGGAATCAGAATCAGTATCTAATTCACCATCAGTAAGTGAGTCAAACTCGGTTTCAGTAAGTGAGTCAGAATCATCACCTGTATCTAATTCGACTTCAGTGAGTGAGTCAGAATCAGCGTCTGCTTCAAATTCAACGTCAGTAAGTGAGTCGGAATCAGCGTCTGCTTCAAATTCAACGTCAGTAAGTGAGTCGGAATCAGCGTCTGTATCTAATTCGACTTCAGTAAGTGAATCAGAATCAGCATCTGTATCTAATTCGACTTCAGTAAGTGAATCAGAGTCAGCATCTGTATCAAACTCAACATCAGTAAGTGAGTCAGAGTCAGCATCTGTATCAAACTCACCATCAGTAAGTGAATCAGAGTCAGTATCTGGATCAACTTCAACGTCTGTAAGTGAATCAGAGTCAGCGTCAGTATCTAACTCAACATCAGTAAGTGAATCAGCATCAGCATCTGTTTCAAACTCAACGTCAGTGAGTGAATCAGAATCAGCGTCTGTATCAAACTCAACATCAGTAAGCGAATCAGAATCAGCGCCTGGATCAACATCAGCATCTGTATCTAACTCACCATCAGTAAGTGAGTCAGAATCATTATCTGTATCTAATTCAACATCAGTGAGCGAATCAGAATCATTATCTGGATCAACTTCAACGTCAGTGAGTGAGTCAGAATCAGCATCTGTATCTAACTCAACGTCTGTAAGCGAATCAGAGTCAGCGTCTGCTTCAAACTCAGTATCTGTAAGTGAATCAGAATCAGAGTCTGTATCAAACTCACCATCAGTAAGTGAGTCAGAATCAGAATCAGTATCAAACTCACCATCAGTAAGTGAGTCAGAATCAGCGTCAGTATCTAATTCGACTTCCGTGAGCGAGTCAGAGTCAACATCTGTATCAAACTCAACGTCAGTAAGTGAATCAGAGTCAGCGCCTGGATCAACATCAACGTCAGTAAGTGAGTCGGAATCAGCGTCAGTATCTAATTCGACTTCAGTGAGTGAGTCAGAATCAGTATCTGTATCAAACTCACCATCAGTAAGTGAGTCAGAATCATCACCTGTATCTAATTCGACTTCAGTAAGTGAATCAGAATCAGTATCAAACTCAACGTCAGTAAGTGAATCAGAGTCGGCAAGTGCATCTAACTCAACTTCAGTGAGTGAGTCAGAATCAGCGTCTGCTTCAAACTCAACATCAGCGAGTGCGTCAAACTCAGTTTCAGTAAGTGAGTCAGAGTCGGCAAGTGCGTCTAATTCGACATCTGTAAGTGAGTCAGAATCAGCGAGTGCGTCTAATTCGACTTCAGTAAGCGAATCAGAGTCAGCAAGCGTATCTAATTCAACGTCAGTAAGTGAGTCAGAATCAGCGCCTGGATCAACTTCAACGTCAGTAAGTGAGTCAGGATCAGCGCCTGGATCAACTTCAACGTCAGTGAGTGAATCAGAATCAGTATCAAACTCACCATCAGTAAGTGAATCAGAATCAGAATCAGCATCTGTATCTAATTCGACTTCAGTAAGTGAGTCAGAATCAGCGCCTGGATCAACATCAACGTCTGTAAGTGAATCAGAGTCAGCGCCTGGATCAACATCAACGTCAGTAAGTGAATCAGAGTCAGCGCCTGGATCAACATCAACGTCAGTAAGTGAGTCAGAATCAGCGAGTGCGTCTAATTCGACTTCAGTAAGCGAATCAGAGTCAGCAAGCGTATCTAATTCAACATCAGTAAGTGAATCAGAATCAGTATCTGGATCAACTTCAACGTCAGTAAGTGAGTCAGCGTCAGCATCTGTATCAAACTCAACGTCTGTAAGCGAGTCAGCATCAGCGTCTGTATCTAATTCAACTTCAGTAAGCGAATCAGCGTCAGCATCTGTATCAAACTCAACGTCTGTAAGCGAGTCAGCATCAGCGTCTGTATCTAATTCAACTTCAGTAAGCGAATCAGAGTCAGCGTCTGTATCTAATTCGACTTCAGTAAGTGAATCAGAATCAGCATCTGCGTCTAACTCAGTATCAGTGAGTGAGTCAGCATCAGCGTCTGCGTCAAATTCGACTTCAGTGAGTGAATCAGAGTCAGTATCTGCTTCAAACTCAGTATCAGTGAGCGAATCAGAATCAGCAAGTGCGTCTAACTCACCATCAGTAAGTGAATCAGAGTCAGCGTCAGTATCTAACTCAACATCAGTAAGTGAGTCAGAGTCAGCATCTGTATCTAATTCGACTTCAACATCAGTAAGTGAGTCAGAATCAGCATCTGTATCTAATTCGACTTCAGTGAGCGAATCAGAGTCAGCGTCTGCTTCAAACTCAACGTCTGTAAGTGAGTCAGAATCAGTATCTGCGTCTAATTCAACATCAGTAAGTGAGTCAGAATCAGCGTCTGCGTCTAATTCGACTTCAGTGAGTGAGTCAGAATCAGCGCCTGGATCAACTTCAACGTCAGTAAGCGAATCAGAATCAGCATCTGTATCTAATTCGACTTCAGTAAGTGAGTCAGAATCAGTATCTGCGTCTAATTCAACATCAGTAAGCGAATCAGAGTCAGTATCTGTATCTAATTCAACGTCAGTAAGTGAATCAGAATCAGCGTTAGTATCTAATTCAACATCTGTAAGTGAATCAGAATCATTATCTGTATCAGCTTCAACGTCTGTAAGTGAGTCAGAATCAGAATCTGGATCAACATCAACGTCTGTAAGCGAGTCAGAATCAGCATCTGTATCTAATTCGACTTCAGTAAGTGAATCAGAGTCAGCGTCTGCGTCAAACTCAACGTCTGTAAGTGAGTCAGAATCAGTATCTGGATCAGCTTCAACATCAATAAGTGAGTCAGCAAGTGCGTCAAATTCAACTTCAGTAAATGAGTCTGAATCAATAAAAAATAATAAGAAAATTACAGCTACGTTACCAAATACTGGAGAAGTTGAAAATAAAGCAGGTATTATTGGAGCAGTAATTTCAATGTTAGCAGGTTTAGGTTTAATAAGAAGAACTAGAAAAGAAGAAAAGCAACAAGGATAAAACATCATATTTTTAAAATAGTTAATATGAATTGAAGAGGCTAAAACATTATTCGTTTGAGGAGGAATTTACTATTAAATTTCAATATCAAATTGAATAATGTGTATAGCCTCTTTGGTCATATTTAAATTAAAAGAGGTTATCATGAAATTTAATGTGTTAAAGCGTATTTTCATACAATATGAATACAAAGTTATATACAAAAGGATATTTTTTACGTGCTTTATATTATTCATATATATTTTAGGTAGTCATATTCCTTTACTATCACATAAGAATGTTCAGTCAAAACCTGATTCTTTTTATAATCTAGCAATATCTAATATGGGAGGAGATATAAATAGATTAAATATCTTTACGCTAGGTTTAGGACCTTGGTTAACGGCAATGATAATTTTTAGTTTGTTTGCTTATAGAAATAAGGAAAAATTGATGAAGTTAACACGAGCGGAAAAGAATTATAAGGAAAAACTCTTAACTATATTTATAAGTATTATACAAGGGCGATTCATTATTAATGAATATATTAATACAGAGGGTAATCATACAGAAAATATATATATTTTACTGCTTGTATTAGTAACAGGAACAATGTTACTTGTATGGTTAGCTGATCAGAATAGCCGTCGTGGTATTGCTGGGCCAATGCCTATAGTGATGATAAGTATTATTAAATATATATTTCAACAGAACTTTCAAATTCAAACAAGCTTTTCTATATTAGCAATTATTATTATTATTTTTATTGTTGCTTTATTAATTTTACTATTTATGGAACTTGTAGAATATCGAATTTATTATCGTGATTTGATGAATATGGCTGTCAAAACTGGTGATAAATACTTGGCTTGGAAGATTAACCCATCAGGAAGCATCTCTATTATGATTAGTATTTCAGTATTTCTTTTACTTGAAAATATAATTTCTTATATTTTAGGAATTATTAATCCTAGTTGGAAATCTGGCTTTTTATCACTTGATTTTACAAGTCCTATAGGGATTACAAGCTATATATTGATTCAGATGATAATTGGGTATTTATTGTCTAGATTATTGTTAAATACGAAGCAAAAATCAAAAGACTTTCTTAAAAATGGGAATTATTTTATTGGAATAAAACCCGGGGAAGAAACAGAAATATATTTAAATAGAATGGCAAGAAGAGTTTGCTGGATAGGAACAATTATTACTACTTTAATTATCGGTATCCCACTATATGCCTCTTTGTTAGTGCCACATTTATCACAACAAATTTATTTTGCTTTACAACTAATTGTACTAACTTATATAGCTATGAATATTACTGAGACTATTAGGACATATTTTTATTTTGATAGGTATAAACTATTTTTGAATAAATATTGGTAGGGAGGTTTTTATGAAACATTTTATTCCAGCTTGGTATAGTAAAAGTAATGACAGTTGGTGGGAAGACAGAAGAATACCGTTCTATACTCAAAGGTTTGATACAGAATTTGATGATATGGTCAGCCTAATGAATATATATAAGAAGAATAATGTTCAATTTGATTTTATATTGTTGAATTACTTTCCTGGATTGAGGACTTTTCTACATCGCAATAATTTATTTGAAGCAAGGTACTGGTCATTATTTGATGAGATTCAAGGATTTAATCATAAGGCGCCACAAGCTATTGATTATCGCGATTTACAGTGGCCAGAAGGAACAGAGTTTGTATTTACACCTTTCTTAATTAAATGTATTACAGGTTCAAATTCATATACCAATATTCATTTTAATCAAGAAGGATATTTAATTTGGTTAGAAGATTTTGAAAAAAACAAGAAGATAAGACGATATATTTTTGATGATCGCGGATGGTTATCTTCAATAAAAGTATATGATAATCAAGGGTTAGCTAATGAACAATACTATTTAACTATTGATGGAGAATTTATCTTAACTGAAAACTTAAAAAGTGGAGATATAACTATCAGTGAAAAATATCAACATCGTTTTAAGCGTGTACATTACAATGAAATGTCTCAATTGATTGAAGAATTATTCACTGAGTATTGCAAATTGAAATTTAGTACGGATGATAGAACTATAGTTGCGGCAGATGAACGTCATAACGGAATTATCACAAAAAATTTAATTCAAGATACTTTCTGTTTCTCGGTTTTTAGTAATAGAAATGATGAACTAACTGATAATAAATTAGAATCTATTCAGCAGAGCAACTATTGGATTGTTGATACTCTAGACAATGAAATTAAATTAAATGAGTATAAGGTTAAACAAAACTTAACCACTGATATTATGAGAATTACGCCATTTGACACACAAAAAGTGTTGAATATAAGCAGTCAGTTGTATGAAACTTATATAGGTATATGGATTGATGGTTTATCAGAAAGCAAAATTCAAAGCATGATTTCAATACTTCAATCATATATTGAGATTAATAAATCGTATAGATTAGTATTATTATCGAAAAAGGATAAAAGTCATCTGCCTAATTGGTTAAAAGATGAAATAGATAATATTAACAACTATTATCATAATATTGAGAAATCATTGGATGTTATTGAAATACAAAAAAAAGAAGATGATTATGAGGAATTTATTTGTATAAAACATGTACCATTCGAAACTGATTTGATTGAAGCAATATCAACTTTAAGAATTATTATAGATATAAATAAAGAACCAGATTTATTTTTACAAATATCTAGCATTAGTTCTGGATTACCTCAAATTAATATGAGAGTAACCGAATATGTGAAAGATGGTATTAACGGTAAAATTATAGGTGATGAAAACGATCTAATTGAGGCACTTGATTACTTTTTATGCAATTTAAAAAATTGGAATACTTCATATGCGTATTCACTTAAATTAGTTGAAGAATACTCTTCAGAAAATATCCTTAATCAGTTAAATAATTTGATTGAAGGTGAAATATATGGAAAAAAAGAAATTTAGAGTATTGCAAATTGGTGGTAAAGATTTAACGAGAATCTTTGAAAGTAAAAAAGAAGTAGAATGGCTCTATTTAGATTTAACCTTAGATGATAGTGAGAATACTCTTGTTGAAGAATTTAAAAATGATTTAGGTAAAAGTGTGAAATTTGATTTTGTTTTTGTACAAACTAAATATTCAAAGGTATTAATGGAAATATTTGAATTAGTAAGTAAACCTTATAATACATATGTAGATGAGAAATATTGGGATGAATCTTTTGTTAATGAAGACTTGATATTTCAAAAGTTAATAAGACCATTTCATTATGAGAATGAAAAAGATTGTATAGAAAAATTGCAAGCTGTCACTTTTGCAGGTCAGTATGGTGATGAAATTTCGCCTAAGTATGCGGATGTAAATCCTAATTTTGAAGGTAATGCATACTATAATGGTAATTATTCATTGACATTAAGTGGTAATTTTGGTCAAGATTTAAAGCCAATTGTATCTTGGAAAAACAGTCTTTTTTATGATCAAGATAAAGTAATTCAAGTATGGCCTGAATTTACTGTTGAAGGTAATGTTGAATTAGAATACACATTTCGAGTAATAGAAGGTGGAACTCTAGATAGAATTGTCGAAGAATATACCATGACACAAAATGACGATAATGTTCCAATAGAGATTTCTAGAAAACCCTTTAATGCATATATAACAGTTTCTGTTAAAGCTAAAGGTGAAGGTATTATTAAATTTGGTACTATTCATAAACGTTGGTCGAGACTAGACATGGGTCAATTTATATTGGGAGGTCAACGTTATGTAGATAAATGCAACGAAGAATTTATGTATTACTTTAACCCAGGTGATATGAAACCACCATTAAACGTTTATTTTAGTGGTTATAGACCAGCAGAAGGATTTGAAGGATATTTTATGATGAATAAGTTAGGTGCACCGTTCTTATTAATCAGTGATCCTCGTATTGAGGGTGGTGCATTTTACTTAGGATCTGAGTCATATCAACAAGGTATAAAATATGTTATTAACCAATCATTAGAAAAATTGGGTTTTAAAAAAGATGAATTGATTTTATCTGGTCTATCTATGGGATCATTCGGAGCACTATATTATGGTGCTCAACTTAATCCATCTGCCATTATAGTAGGTAAACCTCTTGTTAATGTTGGTAATATTGCAAATAACATGAAATTATTAAGGCCATATGAATTTGGAACATCATTGGATGTACTAAGGGCAAATGAACATGATATCAAAAAGCTAAATATAGATAATTTAAATAATAAATTTTGGAATGTAATGGAAAACGCTCGTTTGTGTGACACAACATTTGCAATTGCATATATGGAGAACGACGATTATGATCCGGATGCTTTTGAAGATTTATTACCTGTATTAACTAAACATAAAGCTAGAGTAATGAGTAGAGGTGTTCCTGGTCGCCATAATGATGATTCCCGAACTATTGGAAGTTGGTTTGTTAATTTTTATTACATTATTCTTGAAAGTAAATTTGGGAGATTAAGAATATGACATTGAATAATTATTTTAATATAAAATGGAAGCATATAAATTCATCTACTTTTATGTATGGAACTTATTTGTCTTTTAAAGAAAAAGGTACATATTTTGAAAACTCCTTAGTTCCTTCAGGGATAGTTATTAATGAGTGGAATATGATGTCTTATTATCCTAAAGACAAGTCATCACCAACTTTACCTATATTAGAAAAAGGGGAAATATATCAGTTTAAATTTGATTATGATGTAGAGCCTGAATCCTCAATATATTTTAAGGTTATTTACTATCGCAAAGATGGTACGGAGTTAGATTATCTTATTGTTCGAAATAAAAGCTGTGAAGTTACTTATCCGGAAGAAGCATATTCATATAAAATACAAATGATTAACGCTGCTGCAGAACGAATAATTTTTAGAGAAATTACTATTTTAGAATCAAATATAATAAATGATAGTAATTTAGAAATGAATATTTCTGAAGTTATAAACAAACAATCAGATTTAAATGTGAGGAATATTATTTTTGTTGAACCTTCATTTCAAGATTTGGAATTATTAAAAAAAGCAGCTAATGAATTTTACAATGTGATTTTAGTTATAAACTGGGATAGAAATGATATGTCTGACAATATTGATCATTTACAAGGCGTTTTTGAAAACTTTGTTAATGAATACGAGTTGCACTTTATCGGATATGGACCGAAATCTAATATTATGGCTCAATCGATGGGACAGATTATTAAAAGTCAGGTATTTAAAACATACCATGAATCTAAAGAACTTTCTAAGCAATTGGAAAGTATTATGGGGAAATATCAATTAAAACTAGCAAGGACGCCTTATGTATATCGATATGAATCAGACGGTTTTCATCCACAGTATCTAGAAAATACATTAAATCCGGTACGATATTTTAAATATTTAGATGCTACGTTAATTAATAGGGGTTATTTCAATGAAATATAATATCAATAGAGCAATTAATAACGCTAGATTACGGCGTTTAAAGAAAAAATTAGATAAGGTTAACGCTTTAAGTTTAAAATTTGAATCTTATTCAGATGCAGACTTGCAGCTGATGACGAAAGAGTTCAAAAAAAGGCTGGCACAAAAAAAGAGCACTTTAGATGATTTATTACCTGAGGCGTATGCAGTGATTAGAGAAGCTAGCCGACGTGTATTAGGAATGTACCCAAAAGAAGTTCAAGTGCTGGGGGCAATTGTTTTGCACGAAGGTAATATAGCAGAAATGCAGACAGGAGAAGGAAAAACATTAACTGCAACTATGCCCTTATATTTAAATGCACTTACTGGAAATGGAGCTTACCTTATCACTACTAATGACTATTTAGCAAAACGTGATTTTTTAGAAATGCAACCACTGTTTGAATGGTTAGGAATTTCAGCTTCTCTAGGGTTTGTAGATATTCCGAATTATGAATACAGGAATGGTGAAAAGAAAGCTCTCTATAATCATGATATTGTATATACGACAAATGGGAGACTTGGTTTTGATTACTTAATTGATAATTTAGCTGATAGTCTGGAAGGGAAATTCTTGCCTCATTTGAACTATGCGATTATTGACGAAGTAGATTCGATAATCTTAGATTCAGCACAAACTCCTCTAGTTATATCAGGAGCACCGAGAGTTCAATCTAATTTGTTTCCTATAGTAAGGGCTTTTATTGAAACATTACAAGAAGATATTCACTTTAAAGTACAAAAAATAAAAAAAGAAATATGGTTAACAGAAGATGGAATTAAAGCTGCTAATAAATATTTCAATGTGAATAATATTTATGATTCTTCTTATTTTGATTTAGTTCGAAATATTAATTTGGCATTACGAGCAAGTTATCTTTTTGAGGTAAATTTAGATTATTTTGTTTATAAAGGCGAAATAGTTCTTATAGATAGAATAACTGGACGTATGTTACCAGGTACAAAGTTACAATCTGGATTGCATCAAGCAATTGAATCTAAAGAAAAATTAGACTTGTCATTAGATTTCAGCGTTATGGCAACAATAACTTTTCAGAATTTATTTAAAAAATTTGATGGTTTTGCAGGTATGACAGGGACTGGAAAGCAAGGCGAAAAAGAGTTTTTTGAGCTCTATAATAAAATTGTAGTCCAAATTCCAACTGATAAACCGATTCAACGTATAGATTATGAAGATAAGGTTTTTGTGAATGAAGAGGGTAAGAATCAAGCTATAATAAACCGGGTTCAACAATTACATTCTCAAAAGAGACCTATATTGTTAATAACGAGAACAGCAGAAACAGCAGAAAATTTTTCAACTATATTATTCAAATTAAATATACCTAATAATTTGCTTGTTGCACAAAATATAGCAAAAGAAGCTCAAATGATTTCTGAAGCTGGGCAACTATCTGCGGTAACAGTAGCGACAAGTATGGCAGGACGTGGAACGGATATTAAATTACCCGATGAAGTTAAACAACTAGGGGGATTAGCAGTTATTATTAATGAGCATATGGAAAATAGTCGTGTAGACAGGCAATTACGTGGAAGAGCAGGTCGGCAAGGAGATCCTGGGACATCAGAAATTTATATTTCTTTAGAGGATTATCTTGTAAAGCGTTGGGGCAATGATCAATTAGGGAAAAATGAACGTCTCAAAATGATGGATACAAACCATATTGAGAAAAGTAGATTATTCCAACATCGAGTAAAACGTATCGTTACAAAAGCACAATGTGTTTCAGAAGAGACTGGTGTTACTGCACGTGAAATAGCAAATGAATTTGAGAAAAGTATTAGCATTCAAAGAGAATTAATTTATGAAGAACGTAATCGAGTATTAAATAAAGAATTTTTAAAAACATTTAAATTCGATAAAATAGCTAGAGATGTTTTTGAACGCGAGTTTAGCCAAAAACAGTTAGTAACTCAAGCATCAATTGTGGATTATATTTATAAAAATATTAGTTTCCAGTTCAACGAAGATATTTCAGATTTAGAAGTAAGTAATAAAGAAATTGTAGTGCAGTTTTTAATTAATCAATTTAATAAACAAATTTCAGAACATAAACAACAAATTTCTGAAATACATTTTTATAATAGATTTATGCAAAAAACGATATTAAAAGCGATTGATGCTGCTTGGATTAACCAAGTAGATTATTTACAACAATTAAAACAAAGTGTAACTAATAGACAGAATGGGAAGCGAAATATCATATTTGAATTTCATAAAGCATCAGTAGAATCATTTGAGGAAATGAAATATAAAATTCAAAGAGATATTATAAGAAATATCTGTCAAAGTATAGTTACTTACGGTAAAGATGGGGATTTAATTATTCATTTCCCTTAATTTAGAGGTGAATAAATTTGACAATTTATAATATTAATTTTGGAATTGGATGGGCAAGTAGCGGAGTTGAATACGCACAAGCTTATCGAGCCAATCTTTTACGTAAATCTAGACATACACAGAGATATGTTTTTCTAGACTTTATTCAATCAGAGAATATACAAACGTTAACAAGTAATATTGGATTTCAGGACGACGAAATCATTTGGATTTATCAGTATTTTACCGATATTAAAATAGCACCAACGACTTATACTATTGATGATATTAGGAATGATATTAATGAACCAGTGACACGTGTTGAACATATAGGGAAAATAAAGCGTCTATATTTGAATAATAATGAAACTTTTATTACATGCTATTTAAAAGAGGAAAATGAGAACATAGTAAACCGGGCTGAATTTGTAGTGAATAATATGCTGATTAGGAAAGATTTTTATAGTTATGTTCGTGTATTCTCAGAATATTATGCACCTGCAGAAAATAAAGCTAAACTTTATATGAGACAGTTTTATAATGAAGATGGATCTATAGTTTACAATGAGTATGTTGATGGGGACTCGAGTATGTATTCTTTTCAGAATGCTAAATTGTATAGTAAAGCTGAATTTGTAGCTTACTTTATAAAACAATTACAATTGACATCAGAAGATATCATTATATTGGATCGAGCTACTGGTATTGGTCAAGCTGTTTTACAAAATAAAGGGCATAGTCGTGTTGGTGTGATTGTACATGCTGAACACTATAGTGATAATATGACTAACAATTCTCAGATTTTGTGGAATAATTATTATGAATATCAATTTTCAAATGCTAAAGAAATTGATTTTTTTGTAACAGCTACAGACATACAGAACAAGACTCTAAAGAATCATTTCGATTACTATTATGATTACACGCCAAAAATATATACAATTCCAGTTGGTAGCTTAGATAAATTGAAATATCCGCAAGAGAAGCGAAAAGCATACTCGATGATTAGTGCTTCTCGGTTAGCTAATGAAAAGCATATTGATTGGTTAGTACGTGCTACGATTAAAGCAAAACAGCGAGTACCGGAGTTGACTCTTGATATTTATGGTGAAGGAAATGAAAAATCACGCATAAACGATATTATTAACGAACATAATGCACAAGATTATATTCAACTACTTGGTCATGTTAATTTAGAAGAAAAATATAAGAATTATAAGCTATTTGTCTCGGCATCTACTAGTGAGGGTTTTGGTTTAACATTGATGGAAGCGGTTGGATCAGGACTAGGATTATTGGGGTTTGATGTAAATTATGGTAATCCAACATTTATTAATGACAACCATAATGGTTATTTGATACCTCTATCGTTACAAAATGATGATTTAGAAAATATAATTGATAGTTATTCAAAGTACATTATCAAATTTTTTAATGATGGACCTAAAGATCCACATAAATATTCTTATGAAATAGCTGAATCATTTATGACACAAAGTATATTAACAAAATGGGAAAAATTAATTGATGAGGTGTTATATGATTAATTTATTTGAACAATTTGATTTAAATACTAAAAAGTTATATGAATCATTAAAATTAGCTGGACATAATCATTTCACTATAGTAACCGACGACGATGGATTTTTGCCTGATGATATAAATACGCCATATAAATTTTTTGCGGATTATTATGCATCAAATAGTAATAACTCAATGTTTTTTAATGAGGTAAGTATTCCTCGTTATTGGGAAATTGAAGGAAATAATGAAACTGCTTGGATTAAAGACATGGGAGTAAAGCGCGGACAAATAGTATATCGTAATAATTACAAGTCAAGAATAGTCAGCCAAGTAGAGTGGTTGGACAAAGAAGGACGTGTTCGTTTTATTGACCATTATACTAAGCATGGTGTTCATTATGCACAAACGGTGTTAGATATAGAGGGGAAATTTATTTTAAAGAAATATATAGATCAAAATGGTAAAGAAGTTATGTATGAAAATTATGTTACTAAGGATATCGTTTTAGAATGGAAAGGGAAAAATTATTTTTTCGATTCCAAAGTGAAGTTTATTCAATTTTATATTGAAAAATTGAATCTAGATTTGAATAACTTTATCATTAATTCATTGTCAACACCATTTGCCGTATTATATAATATGAAAACTCATGGGAAAGACGTTCTATTTTGGCAAGAACATTGCAATGGAAATATTCCAGGTAATATGGAACTTATGTTTGAATCACATCCTTATCGTCAGTTTAAAATGGTAATACCAGAATTAAATGAATATGAAACAATCTTAGAAAATATAGATAAAGAAGAACGTACAAATATATTAAATGGAGGATATTTACACTATTATTATTCAATTAATCAGTATACGAATAACGTTTTAACACTCACTAATTCGGATCAAATAGAACATATTGAATCAATAGTGAATAAATGTCCAAACCTAACTTTCCATATCGCTGCAGTTACTGAAATGTCAACTAAATTAATGAAGTTAGATCAACACTCAAATGTAAAACTTTTCCCTGTGGTTGATAATGAGACAGTGAAGAGTTTATTTGATAAATGTGATGTATATTTAGATATTAATGATGGTAACGAAATATTGAATTCTGTAAATAGAGCTTTTGAACATGATATGTTAATTATGGGATACGAAGAGGTATCTCATAATAAAACTAAAACATATTCAAAATTATTATTTACAAAAGACAATCAAGCTAAAGATTTGATAAAAGTGTTAAAAGGTATATATCGGAATCAAAAACAATTCAAAAAATATTTATCAAAGCAGAAGTCACATGCAAATGAAATTAGCAAAACTAAATTTAATGATATATTAGAGAGTGCATTGAAATAAAAGTTTGATCGGATAGTAAATAAAATCCAAAAAATGAAAAACATATTAGATATGGCAAGAGTAATATCTCATACACATTTGAAGATTTAAAAGATGAAGCGGGAAATTGGTTATATTATGTATAAAAAAATATTTCATTTAGCTCAGATTTATGTTCTAAGATCGATTAAATATTAGTAATAAGTTTATGGGTATATGGAACTTTACTTTATTAAACTATTTTTTTACTTATTTCCTGTTGAAATGGAATATATATTTTTTGAAGCGTATAATTATAAACAAAGGTAATTCCCTCAACCTTTTATCGACGCTTATTTATTTTTATACCCTCATTTGCTTTAAATTATAGAATTATTGTATTTAGTTTTTTAAATAAAATTTTACTTTTCCTCTTTCTAAAATTCAGAAAGGGGTTTTTTATTTGTAGCTAGCAACTGAGATTATAGTTTATATAGCATACTGAATATGATATATAATAATTTATATCTATATTATTGAATATAAACGAGGTGTGTTATGGATAAAAATAATAAAATGTCACAAGTAGTATTACCGATGGATTTAAGTAAATTGTTTCATAAGAATGATATGGTTCGTTTTGTCGACCAAATAGTTGAATCAATCCCTGCAAATGAATTGCTTGAAAATGATATTACAAGTTTGGGTATATTCTATCATCCTAAAATGATGTTGAAAATTATTTTATTTGCATATACTCAATCAATTTATAATGCTAAAGATATCGAAGCGTCTTTAGGAGATAGTATTCGTATGATGTGGCTAGCTCAAGAACAGAAACCAACTGCTAAAGAGATAAACCGTTTTAGGAAAAAAGAAAATATGTCTAATTTGTTGAAGTCTATATTTATCAATTTTAGAATTCAATTGATTACTCAAGGTTTGATTAATAAAGATGATCATATGATTGATTACATCATAATGAAAGATACAGATGAAAATTATAAATTTAAATGGTATAAAGACTTAGGCATTTTTGAAGATAGTCTTGTAGAACAGTCTAGAAAGTTATATGAGGAGATTGAAAATATAAAATCGAAGTAGTGGGTTCACTTCCTTAGATAATTTTAAAAACAAAAGTCGGAAGAAAGTTTATTAGAAAATCCTTATTAACAGAAATCGAGAAAAGTGTAAATAAGAGGGTCGTTATTAACACGATCAACCCAAACAGTAAATAACGGAACCTGCCTTAAAAACACCATAAACTATATTTACTACAACAAAAGCCATACGAACAATTTTAATCAAAATTGTTCGTATGGCTTTCCCCATTTCTTCCTATATAATTAATATGTTTAACTTTCTTTAAATTGGTTTCTAAAGATAATAATCAACACAAGAATTACAACTGATGCTAGTGATGCTGTTAAGAATATTGGCATGTATGCTAAGTGTGATGCGTTTTTGATTCCTTCTAGTATTGCTTCTCTAAGTGGTGTGTTTTGTATGTTATTTACATTGTTTAATGTTTCAGTCATATGTCCTGATCCGCCTTGTAATTTTTTTAGAATGGCTGGCGGTATATTAGCGAAGTTGATGCCTGCTTCTGATAGACTGTCTTTAATTTTATCACCTATTTGACTGTAACCGATTTGTATAAAGGTCGAGAATATGGTTGGTGATATTGTGATCCCGATTTGTCGAGATACTGATAATGTGCCTATTACTGTACTATTGTTACTTGCATCTGCTGAGCGTGTAGCGAGTACGGTCATTGGTGCGCCGATTGTAAAGCCGAATCCTAGTCCTGCGATGATTGAGTAAATGAAGAATGGGACGGCTGAATATGTGAATAGTGCTAGTCCTCCGTAACCTACAATACTTATGATACTCGCGAATATTATGGCGAAGATTGGTCCTTTTTTATCGACAATTTTTCCACCCATTGTTGCACCGACTCCTGATGCTAATGCGAGTGGTGTCATCCAATATCCACTGTTATCTGCTTTTACGTGTAATACATTTTCTACAAATGAAGGGATAAAGATAATTGCTCCGATTAATACGCCTGAGAAAATCCCCATAATAAGTGTAATTGAAAATGTTGGTTTTTTTATTAAATTGAATGGTAAGAATGAATTGACGTTTTTATTTTCATTTTTATATTCAACAAAAATCATCAATGCATAACCGATAATACCTAAGACGATAAGTCCTATTACGGATAGACTGAATATACTATCCATGATTTGTCCAGCTTGAATATTATTAATTGCGAACATGAGTAATAATGTTGAAAGTGAAAATAGGCCTATTGCGTATGTATCTATTTTCGTAGATACTTTTTCGTGTGTTTCTTTCATTTTAAGAGAAACAAAAATGACGATCATAATAGCGACGGGTACGTTGATTAAGAATAACCAGTGCCATGTACCGGTAACATTGATAAGTAAACTACCGATATTAGGTCCAAGTACAGATGCTATACCATTCATTGCACCTAAACTACCAAGCATTGAACCTTGTTTTTCTTTTGTATAAATAGAAATGATATAAGAACTTGCGATGACAAATAGACCACCGCCACCGAATGACTGAATCAGTCTTGCGAATATAAAGAACGTATAGTTTGGACTAAATGCTACAAGTAAAGAACCAAGTCCGAACAGAATAACTTCGACGATAAATACTTTTTTTCTACCATACATATCTGCTAATTTACCTGCAATTGGCGTTGTAACAGCCATACCTAAAGTATAAATTGTGATACCCCAAGAACCCATTTGTGCAGTGATGTCGAATGAGTTATTAATTGTTGTTAATGCAGCACTAATAATACCGTTATCTAATGCAGCCATAAATACACCGATTAAAAGGAAAAGGGTAACAATATCAAATTTTGACTTTTTCATAATATCCTTCTTTCTTAAATTGAATGATTCATTAATTATAATTAATCACACGAATATGAATTGAATATGAACAAATAGAGCATTTCATCAAATTTTAATAAACATTGCTTAATTTATCAAACAAATTTTTAATAATGTGATGTTCTGCGTATAAAGAATAAGGTGTTTTAAGTGTTATTTTACAATAAATAGTTGAGTTAGTGGTTACCGTTTAAATTGGCTAATCGTTATATCGGTATAGTTATTCGAGATTTTAAGTAAAATATTGAACTTAAATTATAGTCTCAAAAATATAAACATAAATTTGCTTCACGATTATACACACGGTATATGAGGAGGTGCTAAGTACAACTTGTAAAAAATAATTTTACAAGTTAAATAATATTGTCGTATATCTTTTCGCTTTTGTTTTATAATTACACTATGTTATATTTAACTTGTAAGGGCTTACATTTTATTTAGGAGGTCTTTTATGTAAAAAGCTGGACTAAAGAAAGATAGGAGATAATCGTATGGAAATTATTTCGTTCAAGGATATAAAGGATATTGTTAAAAGTGGTGATGTTATCGCGTTCGGTGCATTATCAGTAGCTAATTTGCCCGTTAATGTTCTTAAATCTATAGTTGAAGCACATGATGAATATGGAAATATCGACGAATTAACGATGATGGTCGCAAATGATATTAGTGATCATCGTGGAGATGGATATGATATTGATTCATTTGTAAGTAGAGGGATGATTAAACGTTTAGTCATGAGCATTATGATATCTTCTCCTAAATCGTTAGATGCTATAAAAAATAATGAAGTCGAAGCATATTTTCTTCCTCAAGGTCTAATCGCAACACATTATAGAATGTCATCTCATCAATTCCCGAGCATGATTTCTAAAATAGGCTTAAATACAAATGTTGATCCAAGATATTCAGGTGGAAAAGTAAACGACATCACAAAAGAAGATATTGTTTCATTATTAAAAATTAATGGAGAAGAATATTTGCAGTATGACTTCCCTAAAGTAGATATTGCGTTACTTCGTGGTACATACGCTGACAGTGAAGGGAATATTTATATGAATCACGAAGCGCATTTAGGTGAAGGGTATGGCGTTGCTGCTGCAGCACATCATAATGGTGGAAAAGTCATCGTACAAGTTAAAGAAATCGTGCAACCTGGCAGCTTCAAACCATCTGACGTATTTATACCAAGTGAGTTAGTGGATTATGTTGTTGTGAATGATAACCCGAAATACCATAGACAAATTGTGCAATCTTATTATGACCCTGCATTGTCAGGTGAATATCGAATTGTGAGTATGCCAGAACCAATAAATGCATTAAGTATTCGTAAAATTATTTTAAGACGTGCTGCTCAATTTTTACATGAAGGTCAAGTTGTAAGTATAGGATTCGGTATAAATAATGAATTGTCTAATTTGTTAGTTGAAGAACATGCACATGACTTAGTTCAGCTCAATATTGATACGGGTAATTTTGGAGGCATGATTGGAAGCGGAAATAATTTCGGTATGAACTACAACTTAGATGCTAAAATGCGTCACGAAATGACTTGGGACTTTATATATAACGGTGGATTGGATATTGCATATTTAAGCTTTGCAGAAGTGGATCAATACGGCAATGTTAATGTTTCTAAATATGGAGACAGAATGAATGGTTGCGGTGGCTTCATCGATATTAGCCAAACGGTTA
The DNA here is from genome assembly GCF_946151045.1 of Mammaliicoccus sp. Marseille-Q6498. Lineage (NCBI taxonomy): Bacteria > Bacillati > Bacillota > Bacilli > Caryophanales > Staphylococcaceae > Mammaliicoccus > Mammaliicoccus sp. Marseille-Q6498. The sequence continues at coordinate 1,789,750 of NZ_OX267714.1, forward strand.
AGAAGATTGTATTCTCTGGCACGATGGTAGTAGGAAACAAGACGACTTGTGAGAATAATGGATTAGTTATTGAACAAGAAGGACATACGAATAAGTTTGTAAAAGATGTCCATAACTTAGATTTTAATGCTGAATATTCTAAAGCGTTAGGCCAGGAAGTTTACTATGTGACAGAACGCGCTGTGTTTCAACTGACAGACGGGGGTCTGAAATTGATTGAAATTGCGAAGGGATTAGACTTAGAAAGAGACATACTCGCGCATATTGATTTTCACCCAATTATTGCTGATCATTTAAAAGTAATCAATCAAGATATTTATAAAGAAAATTGGGGAGGATTGCATCAATGTATTAAAGACAATGGTTCAAACTATTAAAGGGGGTAGTTTAATATGAATTACGATTGGATTAAAACGAGAGCGCAATTTGATGATGAAAAAGTAGCAGTTAGAGACCCGTTAAAAGGAACAGAGTGGACATATCAAGATTTAAACAAACGTGCTGAAAATTTAGCGAATTATTTACAAGATCAAGGCGTAAAGAAAGGTGATGTCGTCGCTGTATTTGCTCCAAATGATGTAGCGATACTAGATTTACTATTCGCATCATTTAAACTTGGCGCAGTATACTTTCCGATGAATTGGCGGTTAAAGACGAATGAAATAGAAAGTGTGATTTCAGATTCAGGTGTGAAAATGATCTTTTATGCTAAACGACATTTAAGTAGTTTAGAAGGTATTGCTGATGATTATTTGCATATGGATATTGATTCAGAAACATATAATGAATTAGTAAATCCGAAAAATTATAAACCATTTAAAAATGTTGATGTGAAAAGTGACGACTTAGCTTCATTAATGTATACAAGTGGTACAACTGGATTGCCTAAAGGTGTCATGTTCACATATGAATCATTTACAACAAATGCGATAAACTCAATTCTTACGTACAAAGTACATTCCGGCTTCTCTACTATTGTATCTCTACCAATGTTCCATGTATTTGGCTTTAATGATTTAACGATTCCTATTTTAATGTCTGGCGGTTCACTCGTCATCCATCGCTATTTTGAAGGAGAGCAATTAAATGATTTAATGGCTCAATATAAACCAAATTATTTAACACTTATTCCCACAATGTACTATGCGATGTTAGTATCTCCAAATTTCGATATTAAAAACTTTGATAATATAGATTTTCTTATACAAGGTGGTTCAGCCCCACTACCTGGTGTTCAGAAAAAATTTGCTAGCATGGGCGCAAATATCATTAATGGTTACGGCTTAACAGAAGCACCATTGGCATTAGTGAATACACCACACAACTCACTAGAAAAACCTTTGAGTATCGGGAAACCAGTTATGTTTGTAGACGTTCGATTATTTGATGAAGATTTTAATGAAGTCGAAGTAGGCGAAATTGGTGAGTTAGCTATAAAAGGCAAACAAGTGACGCCAGGTTATTGGAAAAATGAAAAAGCGACGGAAGAATCATTCCATGACGGTTATTTCTTATCAGGAGATCTTGCAAAAATCGATGAAGATGGCGACATATTTATTGTAGATCGAAAGAAAGAGTTAATCATTACCGGTGGCGAGAATGTATTGCCATCTGAAGTTGAAGCGGTACTCTCATCTCATCCTCTAGTAGCACAAGGCGTTGTCGTTGGATTTGATAGTGAAAAGTTTGGAGAGTCTGTATCAGCAGCGGTATTGCTTAACGAAAATGATCCTGACTTTGAAACAAAATTAGATGCGCATATGAGAGAACACTTAGCGAGCTATAAAGTACCTAAAATGTATTTGAAAGTTACAAAAATGCCATTAACTTCAACATCGAAACCAGATAAATTAGAAATTCAAAAAATGATGAATAAAAAAGCTGGCCAATCGAAAGCTGAAGATGACTTAGTATAAATAAATTTTTTTGAGTATTAATGTAAGCGTTATCATTATAAAATGGAGGACTCAACTATGACAACTAAAAATGAATTATTAAAAGAATTGTTTCCTGAAGATATGTTAAATATTTCGAAAGAACTTACAGAAGGTGAAGTAAAATTCCTTAAACAATTAAACGATTTATTAGAAGAAAAATATCGATCAACGATTAATGAACATTGGGTAAATGCAACTGTACCAGAAGAATTTTTCGATGATATGGGTAAGTTAAACTATTTTCAAAATCCGTTATTATTCGAAGGGCGCGAAGGTGAAAAAACAACAAGCCAAATGTTCCAATTCTTCATGTCATATGTCGTCGCAAGATTTGACGTTTCATTAGTGACGCTATTAGGTGTACATCAAGGTTTAGGGCATAATTCATTCTTGTTTGGAGGTAGTAAAGAACAAATTGCTTACTATCTTCCAAAACTTCAATCACACGAACTTAGAACATGTTTTGCTTTAACTGAGCCTGAACACGGTTCGGATGTTGCGGGTGGTCTAGAAACTACAGCGAAACGTGACGGAGATAAGTGGATTTTGAACGGTGCGAAAAAATGGATTGGTGGAGCGAATCTAGCTGATGTCATTCCAATTTATGCGGTTGATGTAGATACAGGTAAACCTAAAGGATTTATTATTAAACCTGAACAAGAAGGCGTAGAAATCGATGTTATAGAAAATAAAATCGCATTACGTATCATACCAAATACAAATATCCATTTAAAAAATGTAGAAGTAAAAGAAGAAGATCGATTACAAAATATTAATGGATTTAAAGATATAGCGAAAATATTATATTCTACGCGTGCTGGTGTTGCATATATGGCTACAGGTGCACTTGCGGGTGCCTTGCGTGCTACGTTGGACTACGTGACACAACGTAAACAGTTTGGTAAAGAAATTAGTAAATATCAATTGATTCAAGAAAAATTAGCGATGATGCAAGGTAATTTATCACATTCAATGGCAATTTGTGCACAACTCGCAAGAATGCAAGCGAATGGTGAATATGATGAAGTGGCAACTTCTACAGCGAAAATGATGAATGCATTGAGATTGAGAGAATCAGTCGCAATGGGAAGAGGCATTACAGGTGGTAACGGTATTCTAGCTGAATATGATATCGCCAGATTCTTCTCAGATGCTGAAGCAATTTACACTTATGAAGGTACACATGAAATTAATGCATTAGTAATAGGACGAGCATTAACAGGTGATTCAGCATTTATTTAATCAACTAAGTAATAGATAGAAATCTTAGAATATATAAATATGGAGGACTTTTTATGACGATAAGAAAAGCAACTGTACTTGGTGCTGGCACAATGGGTAGTCAAATTGCTGCACTTTTAGTAAATGCAGGTTTAAAAGTAAAAATATTAGATATCGTAATTGATGAAAGTGACCCAAATAAAATTTCTAAAAAATCATACGACATGATTACAGATAAGAAACGCCCTTTATTGTTTGATTTAGAATTTGCATCTAATTTATCATATGGTAATTTTCAAGATGATTTAGCTAATGACGATGATGCAGATATTTATATCGAAGCAGTTAAAGAAGAATTAGAAATTAAGCATAAAGTATGGAATCAAGTTACGAAAGTCGCAAAAGACAATGCGATATTTGCTACTAATACTTCTGGGATACCGATAGAAGCTATTTCAAAAGCATTCGAACCAAAGGAAAAAGAAAGATTTCTAGGCATGCATTTCTTTAATCCACCTCGCATTATGAAATTAGTTGAGGTGATTCCAAATTCAAGTACAACTGAAACCGTGATACAGCGCACGCAAACTTTTGCGGAAGAAATATTAGGAAAAGGTGTCGTTGTAGCGAATGATGTACCGGGATTTGTAGCCAATAGAGTAGGCACACAAACGATGAACGATATTATGTATCGTGGTGAAGAACAAGGATTTTCAATAGTAGAAGTGGATGCTTTAACAGGTCGAGCTATTGGTAGACCACGTACTGGAACATATGGATTATCAGATCTAGTAGGTTTAGACATCGCGGTAACTGTGACGAATGGACTTCAACAAGTTCCTGAAGAACAAGAATACTTTAAAAGTACGAAAGTTGCAGAAAAACTCGTTGAAAATGGTGCGCTCGGTCGTAAAACGAAAAAAGGCTTCTATAAAAAAGAAGGCAAAACGAGATTAGTATTTGATATTGAATCAAATGACTATGTGCAACCTGAACAACCAACATTTGAAATTTTAGCGAAATTGAGTAAAGACTTAAAAGAGAACATGGATGTCATTTTTAATGCTGAAGATAAAGCTGGATTGTTCTTATGGGAGACATTACGAAATAACTTTTACTATTCAGCAATCAATGTTCCTAAAGCGGCAGCGGATTTCAAAGATATAGACCGCGCAATTGTTTGGGGATTTAACTGGAAGAAAGGACCATTCCAACTTTGGGATTTAATGGGCTTTGAACGTGTTAAAAAACGTATGAAAGAAGAACTAGGTGAATTGCCAGAGTGGATTGAAAATCAAGACCAAGCATTTTACGAAGAAGGCGAAACAATCGAACGTGTAACGCCAACTTCAGCATTTATCGATCGTAAAATTTGGAATAAAGAAGATTCAAATTTATCAGTAGCCAACAAAGATCAATTGTTACTTAAATTACAAAGTAAAAACAATATCATTTCTGACGGCTTTGCAAAAGATTTGATCGAAACAATCGATTTACTAGAGAACGAAGATTACACAAGTATGGTGATATATGCTGACGGTAATAACTTCAGTGTAGGTGCGAACTTGTACTTAATGAAAAAAGCACATGAAATGAACAGTGTTGAAGAATCAGTTGGACCAACGATAGATATACTGCATGAAAGCTTTGGCAGAATGAAATATGCGCTTAAACCAATTGTAACGGCTGTACACGGTAGAGCATTAGGTGGCGGTTGTGAAGTAGTATTACATTCACCCTTTATAGTAGCAGCGAGCGAAACGTATATTGGTTTAGTAGAAACTGGTGTAGGTCTGTTGCCGAGTGGCGGAGGTCTAGCTGAACTAGCAGATAGAGTGCTTAGATCAAATCATAAAAATGATGACAAACAACAATCTATAACGAACGTATTAATGAACGTTGGGTTAGCTAAAGTGTCGACTAATGCTTATGAAGCGAAAAGATATGGCTATTTAAGAGATACGGATTCCATTATTTTCAATAAAGAAAAACGTATAGAAGTAGCATTAAACAAAGCAAGATACGAATCCGAAACAAACTATGTGCCTAAGCCTAAAGCACAATATCCTGCATTAGGTCGAGATTTCAAAGCACTTGCACAAGCACAATTAGATGCTCAGCGAATCGGACATTTTATAAGTGATTATGATTATGAAATTACATTGAAAGTTGCACATATTTTATCTGGTGGAGACTTACCGAGAAATACTTTTATTAACCAAAGATATCTTCAAAAACTTGAAAGAGAAGGCTTTTTAGCACTTTTACAAAATGAAAAAACGTATGATCGAATTACGCACATGTTAGAAAAAGGAAAACCTTTACGTAATTAATAACGAGCCGATTAAAGAGAGGATGAATATCTATGCAAGAAGCATATATAGTAGCATACGGACGTTCTGCAGCTGGCAAAGCTAAACCAGGAGGCGCTTTATTCCACGAAAGACCTGATGATGTTGCAGCACAAGTATTAAAAGGTGTATTAACTAGAGTAAAAGGATCTTTCGAACCAAGTATGGTGCAAGATGTCATAGTAGGGAATGCTTTTCCTGAAGGTCTACAAGGACAAAATATCGCGCGATCTATCGCATTGCTAGCTGGATTACCGGAAGAAGTACCAGGACAAACGGTTAATCGTTACTGTTCATCAGGACTCCAAACCATTGCGATTGCTGCAAATGAAATCATGTCGAATCAAGCAGACGTATTAGTAGCAGGCGGCGTTGAATTGATGAGTGCTGTACCTATGGGCGGTAATGAAGCGACCAACAATCCAGAATTACAAGAAGCGGATACCGGCGTATCATATCCAATGGGGTTAACAGCTGAAATGGTAGCAGATGAATTCGGTGTGTCACGTGAAGATCAAGACGCTTACGCAGTTGAAAGTCATAAACGCGCTAAAAAAGCACAAGAAGCGGGCAAATTTACGGATGAAATTATTCCGATTGAAGTACACAAAGTGAGCTATGATGAAAATGGACCAGTCGTAACAAAAGAAGAATTTAAGAATGACGAACTCATAAGACCAGAAACAAATTTAGAGTCATTATCTCAATTAAGAACAGTATTTAAAGCAGATGGCACTGTTACAGCCGGTACATCAGCACCATTAACAGACGGAGCAGGATTTGTCGTACTCATGTCTGGAGATAAAGTGAAAGAATTAGGCGTTGAACCAATTGCGAAATTTGTAGGATTTAAATCAGTCGGTGTAGACCCTAAATTGATGGGAATTGGCCCAGCATATGCTATTCCTGAAGTATTAGAACTTACAAAATTATCAGTAGAAGATATAGATTTAATAGAACTAAACGAAGCATTCGCATCACAAACGGTAGCATCTATTAACAAAGTAGGATTAGATAAAGACAAGACCAACGTTAACGGAGGCGCTATAGCATTAGGACATCCACTAGGCGCTACCGGTGCTATGTTAACAGCTAAATTACTATCCGAAATGAAAAGAAGACCCGATTCCAAGTACGGTATGGTCACAATGTGTATCGGCGTAGGAATGGGAGCAGCAGGCGTGTTTGAGTTTGTAAGATAAATAATAGAAGCGGAAGTGCTAACGTTTAGGATGGTAGGAAAATTGATAAAAGCGGGAGTGCTAACGTTTAGGATGGGAGGAAAATTGATAAACTACTAGAATTAGAAAGTTAGTTAGGGCGTTGTAAGTTGCAAGTGGAGGCCGACATGCAATATAGAGAGGTTCTAAGTTGCAAGTGAAGGCTGACATGCAATATAGGGAGGTCGTAAGTTGCAAGTGAGGGTCGACATGCAATATAGGGAGGTTCTAAGTTGCAAGTGGAGGCTGACATGCAACATAGAGAGGTTCTAAGTTGCAAGTGGAGGCTGACATGCAATATAGAGGGGTCGTAAATTGCAAGTGGAGGTCGACATGCAATATAGAGAGGTTCTAAGTTGCAAGTGAGGGTCGACATGCAACATAGAGCGAGTCTAAATTGCTAAACTAGTAAATCTAGCAACATAGAGCGAGTCTAAATTGCTAAACAGCCGAATCTAGCAACATAGAGCTGTCCTAAATTGCTAAACTAACAAATCTAGCAACATAGAGTTGTTCTAATTTGCTAAACTGGTGAATCTAGCAACATAGAGTTGTTCTAAATTGCTAAACTGGTGAATCTAGCAACATAGAGTGAGTCTAAATTGCTAAACTGGTGAATCTAGCAACATAGAGCTGTCCTAAATTGCTAAACTAACAAATCTAGCAACATAGAGCGTTCCTAAGTTGCTAAACTGGTAAATCTAGCAACATAGAGTTGTTCTATATTGCTAAACTGGTGAATCTAGCAACATAGAGTGAGTCTAAGTTGCTAAACTGGTGAATCTAGCAACATAGAGCGAGTCTAAATTGCTAAACTGCCGAATCTAGCAACATAGAGGGATCGTAAATTGCTAAACTAACAAATCTAGCAACATAGCAAGACAAAATCTACATTCTCCAACATTATTATAAATGAAAAAAGCGGAAATTCTTGTTTTAAGAATTTCCGCTTTCCTTTATTTATTATATTTTTCTTTTTCAGCTTCTCTTAATTCGACGCGTCTAATTTTACCGGAATTTGTTTTTGGTAATGAATCAACGAATTCTATAGCTCTTGGATATTTATATGGAGCGACGTCTTGTTTAACGTAAGTTTGTAATTCTTTTACGAGTTCGTCGTTACCTTCTATATCGTCTTGCAATATCACGAATGCTTTTACGATATTACCGCGAATTTCGTCTGGGCTAGCGACTACAGCACATTCTTGTACTTTAGGGTGTTTTGTTAATGAATCTTCTACTTCGAACGGCCCGATTGTATAGCCTGAACTGATGATAATATCGTCTTCTCTACCTTTAAACCAAAAGTATCCGTCTTCATCAAGTCGTGCACGGTCGCCTGTTACATAATAGTTACCGCGTTTAGAGTCTTGTGTTCGTGCTTCATCTTTGAAGTAACCTTGGAATAGGGATGGTGAGTCTAGTGAAACGGCAATATCGCCTGTTTCTCCGTTTGTAATTGGTTCACCGTCTTCGTCAATAATCTCAACATAACTTCCTGGGATTGCTTTACCCATTGCGCCATGTCTACTTTCTGTATCTTTTAAAAATGCGATAAGTAAAGTGTTCTCAGTTTGACCGTATCCATCTCTAACTTTGATATTAAAGTTGTTTTGGAATTGTTCGATGACTTCTTTATTTAAAGGTTCACCTGCTGAAACAGCGCTGTGAAGATTTTCTAAAGTGTAGTCTGATAAATTAGGTAGTTTTGCCATTAAACGGTATTCAGTTGGCGTACAACATAACGCATTTATTTTATGTTTTTCTAGTAAGTCTAGATATTTAGCTGCATTAAATTTACCATTATAAACAAAAGCTTTTGCGCCAGTACCTAATATAGATAAAAACGGACTCCAAATCCATTTTTGCCAACCTGGTGCTGCTGTAGCCCAAACTGTATCTGTTTCACTTATGCTCAACCAATGTTTAGGTGCAGTTTGAATATGTGCATATCCCCAACCATGTGTATGAATAACGGCTTTAGGAAGTCCTGTTGTACCTGAAGTGTATGATAAAAGTGCTACATCGTCTCTTTTTGTAGGTTCTACTTCTAATTCGTCGCTTGCTTTAGGTTGTTCTTTATCAATTGAAATCCAATTTTCTTCTTCGCTTCCAACGATAAATTTAGTTAAGTCATGGTATTCTTTGATGCCTTCAAATTCATCGATAGATTGTGAAGTTACAACGACGGCATCTACTTCACCATGAGAGATTCTATGTTGTAAGTCTTTCGTACGCAACATTTCAGAACTTGGAATGATGATGATACCCATTTTTAATGCTGCAATATAAATTTCATACGTTTTAATAGAACGTGGCATTAAAATTAAAGCTTTATCGCCTTTTTTAAGTCCGCTGTTTTTAAAAACATTACCAATTTTATTAGCATTTTTTATAAGCTCTGTATATGTTATATTATGTACTTCGCCTGATACGTCTTCAAAAACAAGTGCTTCTTTTGAAGGATCAGAAGTATATTTTTCAATTTCGTTTACAATATTATAAGTTTCGGGTGCAATTAAGTCTGTATTTTTCATATTGAACTCCTTTTTCTGTATGTAATTATTTATATAGTTTACCAATGAACGCAATTTAATACGAATAAATCGTTCTGTGCTTAGTTTATTATTACCAATATTAAAAAATATGAAACAAAATGGTGTAATTTTAATTGATGAAATATTGTGAATATAGTATATAATACTTTTGTACTTTAAAAACAACTTTAATATGTTGATTTTATAATACAAATGTTATAAGATTGCACAAGTCAAATATGATTAAAAGAGATATTGGGATTGATTTTTAATGGCACCTTACGGATTTTTTAAAATAAAAAATAAAATTCAAATAAAAGATGATTAAAGGTTAAATTTCTGGGTATTACGTTAGATTGGAGGGATCAATGATGAACGATTATAACAAAAATCCGGGATATTACGAGGATATTAGTGATGATTTATTATTTGTATCGGAGCTCATTACTAAAAAAGTAAAAAATGACCATAGTGAAATAGACTTTGAGTATGAAATTAATTTAATGAAAGAATGCTTACATAAGCTTCAAAATACAAATAATGAAATTAATTCTAAAGCATTATCGATATAAATGAAAATACCTACATGGGGATAGGTATTTTTTTATGTCTATTTTTATTGAGAAGAATGTAAAATAATTTACTGTGTACTTTAATATAATAAGTTATACTTCAATAAAGACATAAATGATTTGAATGGAGTGGTAACGTGAGTAAACAACGGGATCAATGGTCTTCGAAATTAGGATTTATTATGGCATCTGCAGGAGCTGCTATTGGTATCGGAGCAATTTGGAAGTTTCCATATGTAGCTGGACAATTTGGTGGGGGCGCTTTTTTATTGCTCTTTATTATATTCACGCTCTTCATTGGACTACCATTATTGATATCTGAATTTATCATTGGACGGTCAACAAATAAAGAAGCAGTATCAGCTTATGATACTTTAGCACCTAAATCTCCGTGGAGGTTAACAGGTAGGTTA